>CALVBD010000003.1 GCA_944325635.1 Candidatus Gastranaerophilales bacterium
CTTGACGATGCTGCTACTGGTGCAAAATCATCCTGCCAATGCGACAGGTAACTTACCGTATACATTCCGTCTGCCTGCGCTATTAACGCTGTTATCTGGTTCGTTAAGGCCCCATCTTCAAATGTATATACTGTCTTGGTATATTCATCTACTGACGGTGGTACCGGTACTGTCATTCCCAAAAGGTCGTTGTAATAGTTGGCAGACTGGTTCGACAGAGATGTTCTCTGTTGGTTCACCTGTTGACCTTCGTATTCAACGTTCGTCTTCCGAGCCGTTAAACCCAAAAATCTTGCTTGTGATGCTGCCATTCCCATGACGTTCGACCTTTCCTTTCTTAGTTCATCACTTTGTACTTACACATGAGATTACGACAACCATGGGAAAAAACTTTAAGTTTTGCTTCAATCATGTTAAGAAATTGTAACATGTTGCAAATGCAACTAAGAGCTAAAACGTGGTGAAAGATAGGCCAATATTGCACCTCCGACCTCTTCATTCGGGTCAAAACATGTCGGCTGCGGGTTTAGAGAATTTCTGATTAACATGGCAACCAGCGGTCCAAAAGCATCAGGAATTTGTGTTTTTCTGTAAATTCCTGCCAGAAAGGTCTGGATATTCGGCGAATTTGTCATATTAAAGCGGGAGAGAATCGGATACATTTTATCAACGCCTTTTGTTCCGTTATCAATCATTCTGTCAACAATATAAAGGGTTTCTGTTATTTGAGCTTCGTCGTTTGAACGTGCCAGAACTCCCGACAAATAAGGAAGCGCGAGTTCTTTACGTTTTACAAAAAAATCAACCTTATTCCGGTTAAACAGACAGTAATTTCTTTGCGGTGTCGGCATTTGAACACATTTATTATTATATGGTTGCGGACAAGGACGCGGACTATTTACAATATTATTAATATACATCTAATCCGTCCCCCTTTTTATGAATATACAAACGGCGGACCGTTTTTGATTTCCAGTAATATATTATCAGCCATAATTTTCAATTCTTCTTTAGGCTTACCCTGTGCTACCTGCCAGTAGAATTCATCAATAAGCGGCTGGATTGCGGCATCTTTTTTGGATTTAAAATTGCGGAGTTCGGTTGCAACAAGCCGCTGCTGGAGATTAATTTCTGTTTCCGCGTTTAGTTTTTTCACCTGAACTTCTTTTATGGCATCACCTACGAGTTTTCCGCCGTAACTTATTGCGGTAAGTCCTGTTATACCGAAAAATAACTGTTTAAAAGATTTGTTATCCGTATCAAGAAGGTAATTATACAAATGCGCGCGATAATCGTTCACGTGTGAATAGAAGGTCGTTTTGTCGGTACCGTCGCCGCCCATTGCTTCATTTACCTTAGCGGTTGCTTTCAGGGCTTCAAGCGTAAAATCTTTTTTGGTATTTTCATCCCACCTCAAAGCGCTTATAGCATCTTCTATTTCTTTTTTGCTTGAATCCGCCTCGTGGAATAGGGTTTTCAGGGTAATCTTGTCGTGCTCGATAGTTTGCGGCGTAGAGGTTTTAACTATTTCATCAATAGATTTTTTAGCGCCTTTTACAAACTTTGCAATTTCTTTTTTGCCTGCGTTAAGATTTTTCATGGATAAATACCCGAGACCTACAATTGAGGCAAGGGTTCCGGCACCAAGAAGAAAATATTTCAGGTTGCTTTCACTCTCGGTGCTGCCGGAGGCATTACCATGCCCGAACGTTATACCGCCGAATGTTTTACTAACCTTAGAAGGATCTGACGGTTTTGCATTTGAGACAAATCTGTTTAATTCTTTAGCTTTTTCAGAAAGCATACTTCTTATAATCTGGATTTTGCCGCCAAAGGATTGGGTTTCTATTGAAATTAGTCTTTCTTGAAGATTTTTCTGGATATCGGCTTCTTTTTTCTTAACCCAGACTTCTTTGTAACCGTCAAAGAATGTTTTTCCCATAAAAGCCATTGCAGTAAGCGCAAGGACTCCGCTGCCGGCAAGGATTGTCTTTGGAGTCGGGTTATGAATCATTCTGTAGATTGCCTGATGCGTTTCCTCATTTATGGCAACGTTACGTGTTGTAGAGGGCAGACGATCGAGTTTGCTTGTAGAGCTGTTAATTTTTGCGCTGCGTCTGACAAATGCCGTAAAAATCGCGATTATCCCCATAACAGTTATTGCCGCGGCACTTATCGGCACAATACTCTTTTCTTTCGGGGGTTCATACTGCGTCAACTGCACCGGCATTTTCACATTGTCGGAAATTACAAGCGAATCCCTTGTATCATCAAGGTTAAGCTCCGTTTTTGTGCCGTCTTTTATAAAATTATTCACAAGAACACCTTCTTTAGTGTCCGAATTATTCTTTTTCTGCTGGCGGGTAAGATTTCGCTGCTGTCGGAGTGTTTCCCCGTCATGGAATTGTGTTACGCTAATTGTCATCTAAATCCTTTTCGTCTTCGCTTGTAAGCTTTTTATATAAATCATGAATAAATGTTTTTAATTCAAAAGCCTTTTTGGTTTCATCAATTTGTTTTTCGTCATCGTCCGCGTTTTGCGGGTTAAAAATAGAAAAGATGGATTTTACCTTTTTCTTTATTTCATTTGTAACTTCGGAAAGTTTCTTTGCGATTGCAGTTTTGACTTCTCCGTAGACTGCTGCAAGTTTATCAGATATATCTGCAATTTTTTGCCCCAGAGTCTGAATAGCATTTGAGATTGCGGCAGGAATACTCCTTAACACATTAACCGCACCGCCTATCACTGTGTTAAGGACAAAGTTAACAGGTTTTGCAATAACTGCCGGAGTATTTGCGGAGAAAAACTGCGTTACGGCAGCCATTCTCTCTGACGCCTTTGCCATTGCGTTTTGAAAAGCAACAGCCTGCTGTGCAAAATTCTGTGCGTCTTGCTCGCGGGCAAGTTTCGCATTTTGCTGTGCTTTTAAAAACGCGCCGATTGCCGCGCATTCATTCCAGCTCATTTCTCCGGGTTTGGCGGAAAAATCGGCTTTTCTCATACCGCCTCCGCCACCCATACCGTTACAGATAGGACAAGCCCCGAGCGGAAGTCCGTGAGGACAAGTTCCGACTCCCCGTGCGCTATTTGCCTGTACGGCTGCAAATGACATGAAAAAATCCTCCAGCTTTTTGCTATAGAGGACTCAAAGAATTTATGTACATTTCCGGACTGCACGCGGAAAATGTATTTTCCTTGAGTGTTCCGGCTTTTACGGCTGCGGCAGCAGCTGGAGATATTCACTCCATTTCCTCTTACAGAAAAATTCTAAAATAAACAATTTTCTCATGCAAATACATGTTAAATTAATTTAACAGCAGGTAGTTTTTTTAAGCATATTAGTTGGGCAGGTATGCCCAACCTACAAACCTCGTCTGCTTCCTTTGTATTCCTCAAGGGGAGAGGGGCTGTGACGTCATTGCGAGGCGTTAGCCGAAGCAATCCAGCCTTTTTTAAGTGAATAGTGAGTGGTGAGTAGTGAATGGTTCAACAAAAATTAGTCACTTCACCCTTCTCTTAATTGCACTTAAGGTCTTAAGGTCCTATCGTCTTTTTCACTCAGTACCCTAACGCCTTAGAAACTTTTTATTTTATATATTCCCTTACAAAATCCGAAATTGCGTATGCCTCAACGGTTCCGACAACAATTTCAAAATCGTCGCCGGCTTTATGAATTTCTTCTTCTAATTCCTCTTTCATGTGTGCGAGAAGCCCGGGGATAATAATTTTCCTGTTTTTAACTTTGTTTGCAAAATCCCATTTTTTAAGAATTTTCGCGACCATCTGTGCGGTGAATTTTTCAGCAGACCACGCGGTCAAAACGCTCATCCCGTCAGCAGGTGTCACAATTAAATATGACGGAACATTCAAACTTTCAAGTTCATTTGCCACTGCAAAAAACGTCAGTGCAAAGTTCGTTGTCATAAATATTATTGAATTTTCATCAGGGTTGTTAAATTCATATATTTTAGCCTCTACCTGCAGAGGTTTTTGCGGATCCGTAAAAATATTCTGCCTCAATGTCATCAGGGTTGAAATCAAAGCTTCATCAAATTTATCAAAAATAAGCATATTTGCGTATTTACAGATATAAAACGCCGCTCTGGCACACAAATCTCCGCCTTCCCCGTGCATAATAACACACACAGGCTTTGCATACTTTTCGTCTTTTTCTTTGATTGCTTTTGTCCTGATTTCAATGAGCTTTTCGCGTGTGGATTTAAAATCTTTATCCTCTAATACCTCAACCGGAAGCGCTTTAAATTCATCATAAGAAATGATATTCAAACCTTCCGTCAGGTCGTTTGGCACTGCACCTTTCAGAATCACAAGGTCAATTTTCATTGTTTCATTGACCCTTGTAATCTCAAAATCACGCACACGTTTCAGTTTTTCCTGCCAGCCTTTTAGTTCTGTATCAATTAAAATTGCAATTGCGGTTTTATTTACAAAAGTTTTTTCGTGGCGGTAGAGAACGTTTTCCCCGCCTATTTTTAAACCGTTAATTTCAACAGTATTTTGCGGCTGTTTGCTGTTCTGTGCAAAAAATTCTTTCAAATCCTCAGGTGCATAAGGACAGTTTGAAATTTCAACCTGTTTTTTTGCAAGTTTCAGGGCAAACGCCATACAGGTCGGACATCCGCATTTTTTGCAGTTGGAATTTTCTGCCTTTTTGGCCGCAGGTAAGTATTTGAAAATTTGCAATCCGGAAAGTTCCATTAGTTAAAAAGTCCTTTCATAATTCCGACACTATGAGGGTTATTCAGCACTATTATATTAGCGCCCGCGGCAGCAACGGCACCGGCAGAGGCAATCTCAAACATCTCAGCCCGCTCTTTTAAATTTCCCCAGCTTGAGGAATAATTATCCGACTTAGCCTCTTTGGTTTTTAAAGATTCTTCCGTCACAAAACTGATTAGCGGCATATCGAGGTAATCATCCCCCTTAAATCCTTCCAGTTTAACCTTTTCCATAATACTGTAACCGTATTCAAGCCCGTAGCCCAGCCCTCCGATATCAGTATCAATTAAAATTTTATCAAGCGGCTGCCCGAGGTCGGATGATAAAATATTCAGTTCTTTTGCAAGGTTAATATCAATCGGACTTCTCAATACGATAATGTGTCCGCCGGCAGCAACAGACGGCACAATTGATTTATAGGTATTTTCATTTGCAAAAGCAACTATAGACTGACGGTCGAGAACTTTAGTCAGCGCCGGCAGAAGTTCGCTGTCAATTGAATCATTGTTTACCCCTCTTACCATAAGAGGCTTTTTTATTTCAGGTAAAAGGCTTTTTAAAACCGTACAGGCATCTTCAACCTCTGAAACATCACTGATATTAAACTTCAGCCCAAGGATATCACAGTCCGTTTCCTGTGCCATTTGAATAAGTTTCAATCTGTCGAAAGTTTTATAAAAATCTTTTACAATTTGAAAATTCTCTTCCGGATTGAAAATTGAAACTTCAAGGCAAAAAAACGGCTTGAACTGCAGCGAACTTTCTCCGCCGATATGAAGACTTTGTAATTCTACCGTTCTTATACTATGCTCGCTCACTTCTTACTTTGTCCATTAATTCTACAAATTCTTTTTCATCAAGAGTTTCTCTATCGAGAAGTTCTTTAGAGATAACTTCAAGCATATCACGGTTTTTGGTGAGAAGTTCTTTTGCCATTTCATAGCGTTCATCAACGATTTTCTTAACTTCTTTATCAATTTCAGCAGCAACTTCTTCCGAGAAATCGCGTCTCATACCGAAATCACGACCCATAAAGATGTGCTGTTCATCTTTGCCGTAGGCCATGTTGCCCATTTTTTCGCTCATACCGTATTTGGTAACCATATTGCGTGCAAGTGCCGTAACTTTTTCAAGGTCGTTGCTTGCGCCTGTTGTAATGGAATCTTTACCGTAAACGATTTCTTCCGCAACTCTTCCCCCAAGAATCATTGTGATATTATCCAAAATCTGGGATTTTTTCATTGTGAGATGGTCTTTTTCAGGAAGAGTCATCGTAATACCGAGGGCCATTCCGCGCGGAATTATTGAAACCTTATGCAAAGGATCTGTGTTTTTTAATAATTTAGCCAGAAGAGCGTGTCCGACTTCGTGGTAGGCAGTATTTTCTTTTTCTTCATCAGAAATAATTCTGCTTTTCTTTTCAGGTCCTGCCATAACCTTATCAATTGCTTCTTCCAGGTTATCCATAGTAATTGTTTTCTGATCGTGGCGCGCCGCAAGAAGTGCCGCTTCGTTTAATAAGTTCTGCAAATCTGCGCCGGTAAATCCTGGCGTACGTTTTGCAAGAATTTTCAATTCAACTTCTTTATCAAGCGGTTTATTTTTTGCATGAACCTGTAAAATCTGTTCACGGCCTAAGATATCAGGTTTATTGATAACAATTTGTCTGTCAAAACGACCCGGTCTTAAAAGTGCGTTATCCAAAATGTCAGGTCTATTTGTTGCGGCAATTACGATAATATTTGTATTTTCGTCAAATCCGTCCATTTCAACAAGAAGCTGGTTAAGGGTCTGTTCTCTTTCATCGTGGCCGCCGCCCATGCCGGCACCACGCTGACGCCCGACCGCATCAATTTCATCAATAAAAATAATACAAGGCTGATGTTTTTTCGCCTGATCAAACAAATCTCTAACACGGCTTGCACCGACACCGACAAACATTTCAACGAAATCGGAACCGCTTATAGAAAAGAACGGAACACCTGCTTCGCCTGCAACAGCTTTAGCCATCAAGGTTTTACCTGTCCCCGGAGGCCCAACAAGAAGAACTCCTTTCGGAATTTTTGCCCCGAGTTTAATATATTTGTCGCCGTTTTTCAAAAAGTCTACGATTTCTTCTAATTCCTGTTTTTCCTCATCAATACCGGCAACATCCTTGAATGTAGTTTTTACTTTATTATCAAGAAGCATTTTGGCTTTGCTTTTGCCAAATGACATAGCCTGCGAACCGCCTGCTTGAATACTTTTTGCCATTACAACAAGGAAAACTATGAATAAAAGAGGAAGAAGCAGTGTCCCGAGAAGTGCCATTACCTGTGAGGATTCACTCGGCTTTTTAACCTCAATCTGGACATTTGCATCTTCAAGCTTTGTCATTAAATTTGAATCTTTCGGAGTCAAAACTTTATACTGAACGAGAGGAGCCTTTTTCTCAACTCCGAACGGATTTGGCTCTGTTTGCTTTTGAGCCTGTTCTGCTTTCGGTTGATTTTTCGGTATTGCAATTAGAAAATCATCAGCCTTTTCAACTTTTGAAAATTCTCCGCTTTCAAGTTTCTGGATAAAATCAGAGTAAGACAATTCCGACGTACTGGTCGCAGGCCCTGACATAAATACTGATGAAACAAACACCATAATGATGATTGCCAGAACTATATACATACCTGCTGATTGATTTTTATTCATTATTTCCCTCTCTTATAAATTTTGCTCACAACCATTATAACCTAAAAAAGAGAAATTTCAATTTGTAAAAGGATTTATGTCAGAGAGATAATTTAAGATAATAAGACTTTCCCCTTGTAAATGGGAGTAAGTGGGATTGGCAGCATGTCATTGCGAGCGTTAGCGAAGCAATCCAGCCTTTTTTAATGTGAAGAGTGAATGGTGAAGGGTTCAACAATAATTAGTTTCATCACGCTTCAAACATCACTCTTCACGTTTCCAAAAAGCTGGATTCTTTCGGGCTTCGCCCTCAGAATGACACAACATTTTCCTTAGGAACTTTTTACCGCCACCTTATACTATCCCTCTCCCGCAGGGAGAGGGAAGAAAACGAAAACCCTCCGTTGCTTACGCACGACCTCCCTTTACAAGGGAGGTAATAACTAATCATTGTTGAACTACTCACCACTCACCATTCACTTAATTGCAACTCATTTTTTGCTAAACTATTCAGGCAATTTCTACTCTTCTGTCAAACAAACCGCCGATATGCTGTTGAATTTTCTGTAGTAGTCAACAAAATAGTGAGTATATGAAGGGAAAAAACACCTGCCGGAGGCGCTTACCCCGATGTTGCCGTACTCGTAATTTGACCAAAGGCAGAAATTATCTTCCTTTAATCCTAATAGATTAACAACATCAGATTTATATTTCAAATTTTCAACGGAATTATGTTCTCCTATATACGGCTCCCCAACATAAAAGGCACTTGCAATAAGCCCTAATTCTTCCATTGACGGGAGATTTTTGACCCCTCCGCACTTACTGACCGCACCTGCCCAGTAATCTACAGGATAATAACAATTTTTTATACCTAACTTTGCTTTTTGTCTTTCACACTGTGCCATCGTTAGTGGTTTCGGTGTGAAAGGTGCCGTAAAACATTTTTTATTTCCGAGCCTTATTACACACCTGCCGCCAAGCGGTGCCGCACTGATTACAACCTCATTTCGCTTTAATTTTTTAGGCTTATTTTTTATATCAAACTCAAAAAGAGTTTCTTCTGAATGCGCAGTGATTTTTGTAAGCTTATATTTGACGGTTTCGCCTGTTGCGACCTTAGTGCCCGAATGTAAAGCCAGTCCCCATAAAACTAACCCCACAGCCAAAATTCCAAAAATAAATCCGATTATTCCTGATTTCACTAATCTCTCCTTTGCTATAAATTATATATAAATTAAAAAACTTTTCAACTTTAAATTAAAATTATATTAAAAATTTGAGCAGGAAGCAGGTTTGTAATATAATTAAACTAACGGAAACAGAGAAAAGAGAGGTAATTTATGATAGACAAAACAGCCGTAATCCATCCGTCGGCACAAATTGCAGATGATGCAATCATCGGACCTTATGTAGTTATCGGAGAAAATGTTAAAATAGGAAGCAAAACAAGAGTAATTGCAAATGCATATATTGAATATGCTGAAATCGGCGAAAGATGTACAATTTCTCCGTTTGCCACAATCGGCTCCGAGCCGCAGGATTTAGGTTATAAAGGCGAACCGACAAAAGTCGTTATAGGCGATGATACAATTATTAAAGAAAACGTCACAATCCACCGCGGTGCTGCCTGCGGCGATTTTACAACAAGAATAGGCAACAAATGTCTTTTAATGGTGGGTTCTCACGTTGCTCATAACTGTGTTCTTGCCGATCAGGTTATTTTAGCAAACCTCGTAACACTGGGCGGCCACGTTCATGTAGGCTTCGGCGCTTTTGTCGGCGGAATGAGCGTATTCCATCAGAATATCCGAATAGGCGATATGGCTATCATAAGCGGATTTTCAGCTTCCCGCCAGGATATTCTTCCATACTCCAAGGGTGAAGGCAGACCTCCTGTTCCGCGCGGATTAAATGTAGTAGCAATGAAACGCAGAGGGGTTCCGCAGGAAATAAGAACTGCAACAAATGAAGCCTTCAAACTCTTGATTTCGGAAGAATACAACACAACTCAGGCTATTGAAAAAATTAAAGCTGAAATTCCGATGAACGAATACATTGAAAAAATGATTGATTTTATAAAGACTTCAAAACGCGGAGTGCTTCTCAAATCACACAAATCAGGTCACGAATCACTCGAAAGTGAAGAATAATACATAGAGAAATCAACATGTAAAGTAAAAAGTTGCCTCAACGAAATGAGCAGCAGCTGTTCAGCGAAACTTTTTCAAGGCAAGTGCTGTCTGAGCGTCAGCGAGTTCACTTGCCATAGGTTGAGCTGATTACAAGCTGCTAGCGAATGCAGTTAACGGTCAACTTTTTATTTTACATGTTATAATAGAGTTAAGGGAGGAGCAAAAATGAAAACAATCTGGGATAAATACGCAGAAGTTCTTGTTGACTATTCTGTTGACGTTCAAAAAGGCGATCTTGTCCAAATCAGAGGAACAAGCGTCTACACAAAAGATTTGGTAAAAGCTGTTTATAAAAGAGTTCTTGAACGCGGCGGTCATCCTCTGGTCAGAACTTCCATCGAAGATTTGTCCGATACTTTTATAAAATTAGCAAGCGACGAACAACTGGATTACGTTGACCCGATTACAAAACTTGAATACGAAAAAGTCGATAAATTCATCTCAATCGGCGGTCCTATGAATACAAAAACAATGGCGCACGCTGATATGAAAAAACTTGCCCGCCGCGGCAAAGCAACAAAAGCTTTATCGGAACTTTTGATGAAACGTTCTGCAGAAGGAAGTGCAAAATGGGTTATCGCTGATGTTCCGACTCACGCTCTTGCGCAGGAAGCAAAAATGTCTTTTGATGAGTATTCGGAATTTCTTTTCAAATCCTGCTATCTGGATTTGGACGATCCTGTTGCAAAATTAAAAGAACTTGATGAAAAACAAACCAAATGGGCAAATTATTTGAACAACGTGAAAAAACTTCATATAGTCGGAGAAAAGACCGATATAACCTTTGGTGTAGAAGGCAGAAAATGGATTAGCTGTTCGGGATTAAACAACTATCCTGACGGAGAAGTTTTCACATCCCCTGTGGAAGATGATATTAACGGCGAAATCTATTTTGACTTCCCGCAAATCTACCGCGGAAACGAAGCGCAGGGAGTTCTCCTCACAATTGAAAACGGAAAAATTATAAAAGCAACTGCTGAAAAAGGGGAAGAATTTTTAAACGCAATGCTTGATATGGATGAAGGTTCCAGATATATAGGCGAGATTGCAATCGGCACCAATGATGAAATTCAAGAGATTACCGGAAACATTCTTTTTGATGAAAAAATCGGCGGAGCAATCCACATGGCAGCAGGTGCTTCATACCCTGAAACCGGCGGTAAAAATGTTTCGGGGCTTCACTGGGATTTGATTAAAAATATGAAGCCGACCACTCATCCGGCCTCCGGCAGCTCTCCTCTGCAAGGCGCGAAGGAAAATACCGGCGGCAAAATTTACGCCGACGGTGTGTTGATTTATGAAAACGGAAAAATGATTATATAAAAAGCGGGATTTATAAATCCCGCTTTTTTAGTAAGCAATTTTACCTTCTGCAAGCACCTTTGCCGTACAGGTAGTTCCGCTGAATTGTGTAGTGCTTTGTGGATTACAGTAATCATTACTGTAAGTTCCTGCCGGAATAAGTCCTTTATTAGTCAGTACAAACGCAAAAATGTCGCGTCCTACAGTATTAGGTCTTTTGTCACCGTTTGCATCTACCCAGAAAACATAAGCTGATTTGTTATAATTTACACCAAACATGTTAGTCACATAACTGGAACCGTGATCATCAATAGATATATTAGTACCGTCTACAAGTTTAAATATAAAAATCCCATCTCCTATTCCTGTTGAATCTCGTCCCACATTTGCGCCTCCGAGATTTTTGGTAATACCCTTATGCCAGCAGCCTGCGGTATCTTCGCATTCCTTCAAAACTTTTAATTCTGGCTTTATGGCATTGTATACATTTTTCATATTAGCAGGAGTACCTCCTTCTTCAGGATTTCCGTCCGAAATATCAATGTTCCATGTTTCAAAAAAACCGAGTTTAACCTGTGATTTGACTAATGCCTGTGCGAGTATGGAGTAATTTTTCTTTAAACTTGCAATAATTGCGGCATCGTTTTGTTTTTGTATAAGTGTCGGAAGTGTTAGTGCCGCAACAATTCCGATAATTCCTAATGTAATTAAAACCTCTGCTAATGTAAAAGCGTTCCCAATGAATAAAGATTTTTCAAAAATCTTGCACTTTTTATTTTGTATATTGTCGTGACAGAGCTGTGATTTAGGCTGCCCCCCCCCCCGTAAATCCAGTCATAGCAACAGTTTTCATACTTTTATCCTCCTTTTATTTATATTATAAATTATTTCGAAGGAAATTTCAACATATAAAAAAACGGGATTATAAATCCCGTTTCCTTATGCAAGTCCTAAAACTTTTTTATACCACGTAAATGTTTCCAGCTCAATTCCGTTAAAGGTTGTTTTCATGCATTGCTTTTTCAAATACTTTTCAAACTCATCATTAAATTTTGATTTAGCTTTCCTTGTTTCAGTTTTTGTCATTGTTTCCATAGAACCTTCTCCTTTTGTTTCCATTAGTTTAAATATCATTTACACCCCTGTTTAATGTTGTTATTATAACGTGTGATAGAAAATTTTACTACTACCTAAAAGAATTAGTTTTTTGTTTTAACTCTCAGGGATTAGGTTTCAGGCGTTAATTTTTGTAAATTTTACACTTTCTCAAGTTTTATGGTATATTTTAAATATGATTTTAATAGGTGAAAATATTCATATAATTTCAAAATCCGTAAGAGAAGCACTGGAATGCAGAAATGATGATTTTATTAAAGGTTTAATCGACATTCAAAGCAATATGGATTATGCGGATTTAAATGTCGGACCCGCGAGAGGAAAACTTGAAGGGATTTTGCCCTGGCTCTGCGAACTTGTTGAAGGAAATTCAAAATTGAAAATCTCGTTTGATACAACAAATTCAGATGAGATGGAACGCGGGCTTCGGGTTTGTAAAAATACAGAGAATGCATTTTTAAACAGTACGGGAAAAGATGAGCCGCGGCTTGGAAATATGACCGATATGGCAGCGGAATACGGGTGCAATTTAATAGCCCTCACTATGGGAAAAGAAACAGGTATTCCGAAAACCGCAGATGGTCGATTGGAAATTGCGTTTGAAATTTATGAAAAATGTTTGGAAAAAGGTATAGATGCTTCCAAAATATATTTTGACCCGCTAATTTTACCTGTCAGTGTCGAGCAATCTCAGGCAATGGAAGCTATTAATACAATAAAGATGATTAAAGAAAGTTTTGACCCTCCTGTGAATACGGTCGTCGGATTATCAAATATATCTAACGGTTCACCAAAGGAATTAAGACCTTTAATAAACCGTGTTTTTGCAGTACTAGCTTACGGTGCAGGACTTGACGCAGCAATCATTGATGCAAAAGATTTTGAACTTGTCAGAATTATGAAAATGCTTTCAGAAAACAATCCGCAAAATTCAACTGATGAATTATACATAAAACTATCAGAAATGATAAGAGATTTTTCCGATACTGACTCGATAGATTATGATAAAAATGACGAAACACAATCCCGCATAATCAAGACAGCTAATATACTTACAGGCAAAAAAATATATTCCCACAGCTTTACACAAATATGATTTTTTGCTAATATACTGTTAAAAGTATAGGGGGAATTAATCATTAATAAACGTTTAATTTTATCGGCATTATTACTTTGTTCAACTGTTTTACCAAACTATGCGGCAATGACGCCTCAGGCAAATATGCTCTACCAGCAGGCCTGCACTCTTGAATATCAAAAAGATTTGCAAGGCGCTGTTAATAAGATATTAGAGGCTATTAAAATTGCCGGGGATGACCCTATGCTTTATACCAAACTTGCCGGAATTTATACGGATATGGATAAGTTTGACGAAGCTATAGCCGCTTATGAAAAAGTTGTAAAACTCCGTCCTAATGATGCATTCGTTTATATAAGTTTAGGAAATATTTACGAAACCCAAGGCAAATACACAGAAGCACTCGGGGCTTACAAAAGCGCACTGCAGATTTTTCCTGAATATAAATTCAACTATCTCAATATTGCAAATGTTCAATATCAACTAAAAGATTATAAAAGCGCTATAGAAAATTACAATATGTTTTTAGGCACTTACTCGCAGCACGCGGAAGCCCGTAAAAATCTTGCAGCAACATATCTTGCAAATAATAATCCGGATAAAGCCGCTGCTGAATATGAAATTTTATACCAGAAAAATCCTCAAGGTTTTGATGATTATTATAACTATGGAACAGCGCTTTTTGAAACAAAAAATTATGAGCAGGCTGCAGTAATGCTTGAAAAAGCCATAGAACGCGATAACGAAAACACTTCTGCACATGTAAGCCTTGCGCTTTCTTACCAGGAATTAGAAAAAAATGACCTTGCTCTTGCCCAGTATGAAGTAATTTTTAAACAAAAACCAAATCTTCAATCTCTGAGATTTGATTATGCAAACCTGCTTGCTGATATGGAGAAAAACACTGAAGCAATTGAGCAATATAAAAAATATCTTACAAGTTTCCCTAATGATGGCAGAGCTTACAAAAACATGGGGATTGTCTATAAACGCACCAAAAATTATAAGCTTGCAATAGAAAATTACGAAAAAGCCATCACTCTGAATACAAGTGATGCTGATATGAAAAAGGATCTTGCGGGATGTTATCACATGCTAAAAGATTATCCGAATGCTATTAAATATTACGATGAAGTTCTTGCCGTTGACAAAGATAATTATGATGTAAAAGTAAACAAAGCAATTGCCCTCCATGCAATGAAAAAATACGACGATGCAATTGCCTTATACAATGATTTATTAACAGTCAAAAGCAGTGACGTCGTAGAAAATAATTTGACAGAAGCACTCGTTTCCCAAGGAAATGAAGATTTAAATCTTCACAACTACTCAAAAGCAACTGAAGAATTTATTAAAGCAATTTCCCGCGGAACAAAAGACAGTGCTGCATACTTCGGACTCGCTAAAGCCTATCGCGCCTGCAAAATTAATGATAAAGCCACAGAATATTATGAAAAAGCGATTGCCATGGATCCCGAAAAAACAATTTACAGTGAAGAATATGCAGAATTTATAGCAGAAACATCCGCACCGGCCAAGACAACTACTATAAACGAAACATCGTCAGCTGAACCTGAAATTCTTCCGGCTGTCACAATAAAAGATGAAGCTGCTGAAAAAGCTCAGCAGCAACAAGCGGAAACCGCGGAAAAAGAAAAAATCGCAAAAAGCAAAGAATTTATAACGCTTGCTGATGAAAATTACAAAGCAAAACAGTATGAGGCTTCAATAAAAAATTACAAAGAAGCTCTTGCATTAAATCCTTCTGATGAAGTAACACTTTTAAAAATCGGAAATATCTATAAACTTCAGGATGATGAACAAAATGCCTTAGATTTTTACAAAAAAGCAATCTTTGTAAACCCTTCATATACGGACGGTTGGTTCAATTTAGGGCTTGTTTACGCTTCACAAAAAAATGTTGCAGAAAGCAAAAAATGTTTTGAAGAAGTAATTAAAATTGACCCGCAATACGCCTATGCATACTATGCGCTCGGACTTGCTTACGAAACAGAAAAAAATAACGCTGAAGCAGTTAAAAATTACAACCTGTTTTTGAAATATACAAAAGATCAGGATGCAATTCAAGATGTCCAAAATAAACTTAAAAAATTACAATAATGAAAAAATTTATCTTACTTTTTACAGCCTTAATAACTTTATTTACAACAACCGCATGTATAGATATGGGCGACAAGCCTGCAATCCTCTTTAACAAAAACCCGATTACAAAAGAAAACGTAATGGATTATTCTTCCGTGTTCAAACCGAATGTCCGTATTTACTATCTTATCTTAATGCCGAAGAAAGTTCATTCAAGATATATTTACATCCAAATAATTAAAAAAGATAATGATATGGAACGCCTCGGGTATAAACTATACTGGGCAAATACAGTCAGATTAAAGGATGAAGAAGTATACTATTATGACGACTATATAGTAATAGGTCAGCCCGGAGCCTATGTTATGAAAGTTTATTCAAAAGACCGTCCGACAGAACCTTTGACTATGGCTCAGTTTTTTGTACGGGAATAAAATTTCTGCTTTAATAAATTCTTTTGGGTGTATTTGTTTTCGAAACGATAGCGAGAGCATATGCGGAAGAGTGTTGAGAAAATAAACATACGCCCAAAATTTTTATAAATTCTTTTCTTATGGAAGGCTTCTTTTATAATGGTCCTGCGCGCAAGAGAGAGTAGAATTTTTACATGAAAAAAGCCTCCTGTTATATGAAGGAGACTTTTTTATTAATTTTTACTGGTACCTGCTTACTTAGCAAGAGCGCCTGCTACTGCTACTGCAACAGCAACGGTTGCACCAACCATAGGGTTATTACCCATACCTATAATACCCATCATTTCTACGTGTGCAGGAACTGATGATGAACCTGCAAACTGAGCATCACCGTGCATTCTGCCCATAGTATCAGTCATACCGTATGACGCAGGCCCTGCTGCTACGTTATCAGGGTGAAGTGTTCTTCCTGTTCCACCGCCTGATGCTACAGAGAAGTATTTTCTTCCGTTTTCCCAGCACCATTTTTTATAAGTACCGGCTACAGGGTGTTGGAAACGTGTAGGGTTAGTTGAGTTACCTGTAATAGAAACATCAACACCTTCATGAATCATGATAGCAACACCTTCTGATACATCATCTGCACCGTAGCATTTAACTTTTGCTCTTTCACCATCTGAGAACGGCTGTTCTTTAACGATTTTTAATTCGCCTGTTTTATAGTTGTACTGTGTTTCAACAGAAGTAAAGCCGTTAATTCTTGAGATAATGTATGCAGCGTCTTTACCAAGACCGTTCAAGATTACTCTCAAAGGTTCTTTTCTAACTTTGTTAGCATTTCTTGCAATACCGATAGCACCTTCAGCAGCAGCGAAAGATTCGTGACCGGCTAAGAAACAGAAACATTTTGTTTCTTCTCTCAAAAGCATAGCGCCTAAGTTACCGTGACCTAAGCCAACTTTTCTTGTATCACCAACTGAACCCGGAACACAAAATGCCTGCAAGCCTTCACCAATTAAGCTTGCGGCTTCTGCTGCATCTTTAGCACCTTTTTTAATTGCAATTGCAGCACCTAATGTATATGCCCAAACAGCATTTTCAAATGCGATAGGCTGAATTCCTTTAACGATTTCTTCAACATTAACACCTTTAGAATCGCATAAAGCTTTAGCGTCTTCTAAAGATTTGAAACCGTACTCAGGCAAAACTTTATTTAATTTAGCCTGACGTCTGTCTTGTCCTTCAAATTTTACTGTCATTTTATTTTCCTCTTAATTTGTTACTTGTTTTTATTCATGCTACCCAAATTGATTTTTATAAAATTGGGTACATAGAGGTTTACCCCTCACCCGGGACTTCATCCCACCCTCTCCCTCAAGGGGCGAGGGTAAATAACTATTCTACTCTCGGGTCAATTTTTTTCACAGCATCAGCAAATCTGCCGTAAGTACCTGTGAATTTTTCAAGAGCTTCTTTAGGATCCATGCCTTTTTTAACAGCTTCCATGAATTTACCTAAGTGAACAAACTTGTAACCGATAATTTCATCATTTTTATCCAATCCGAGTTCAAGAACGTAACCTTCAGCAACTTCAAGGTATCTAGGACCTTTTTGTTTAGTTGAGAAAATAGTACCGACCTGAGATCTAAGACCTTTTCCTAAATCTTCAAGACCTGCGCCTACAGGAAGTCCGCCTTCAGAGAAAGCTGTTTGAGTACGTCCGTAAACGATTTGCAAGAATAATTCTCTCATAGCAACGTTGATAGCGTCACATACAAGGTCTGTGTTTAAAGCTTCAAGAATTGTTTTGCCAGGAAGGATTTCAGCAGCCATAGCAGCAGAGTGAGTCATACCTGAGCAGCCGAGAGTTTCCACAAGGGCTTCCTGAATAATACCGTTTTTAACATTCAATGTTAATTTACAAGTACCTTGCTGAGGTGCACAGCATCCACAGCCGTGAGTCAAACCTGAAATATCTTTAATTTCTTTAGATTTTGTCCATTCTCCTTCCTGAGGGATAGGAGCAGGTTCACCTTTTACACCGCGTTTTACGCAGCACATTTCTTCTACTTCTTTTGTAATTTGTATACGATCCAACATTTTCTATACTCCCTTCGGTTATATACAAGTAAATTGTATCTGCTGAAAGCGCGATGTCAAGGTTATATAAGGCAATGCTACGCATTTTCGGCATTTATCTTTTTAAAAGTTTTTATATCCTGGGACACACGAAATTCTTTGGCAAGTGATTTTAATTTTTCAAGGCGAGCCTGTTTAGGTTCATCATACAATTCCCGAATCTTAGCTTTTGCAAAATCATATTCTTTCATTTCTTCAGGAAACAAATCTCTTAATGTTAGTTCAGAATTTTTAAAAAATAACTTTTCATTAAAATCCAGCTCAAATTCATATTTCTGTTTTTCGGAATACATTTTTTTGAACTCTTCAAATGTTGTAAAATCTTTTTTTATTAGTTCTGCGGCATCAGATAAATCCATAAGAAATCTGCTTTTAAAAGATTCTTCCTCTTCAGGATGAATTTTGCTGATTAAAACATTGTTTAAAAGTTCAATCTTTTTGTCAGCAATATCATGCAGCTCCGAGTTCTTTTCATTTTTAAGAGTTTTTAATAATTTTTTGCGAATTTTTCTCAGTTCAAGCCAATCGCTGTCTACGGATAAATTTTGTAATTTGTTTTTAACTGAACCTGAGACATTGTTGAGTGTATTACGATATTTTTGAATTTCGTCATTATCTGCATCAAAATTGAAAGTTTTCAAAATTTCATTTTTTTTGTTGAGATAATCTGTTTTTATTTTTGCTTTTAATTCCAATAAATTTATTGTGGGATCAGAAACTGCCGGAGGAATATTTTTTCTTCCTTTAGCAGTCCTGTAAATTCCGATAGACGCAATCCCTGCGGCAGCGAGCGCACCTAAACCTATCCATATTTTCTCTGTAATTTGCCTTTTATGTTTATCTGCATCTTTATTTTCCGCTACAGAATTTTTGGACGCCAAAGATTGCTCCGCACTTTTTGGCGGAGATATAAAATATCTATGATTTTGTGATGCAGAATTTATTGGAAAGTCTATCATTTGCATGTAAATAAAATACAAACAGTATCTTTTTTGCTATTTTAGCTCAAATCCGTCAATTTGCATTACCTGAACTTCTCCTGCCATCATATCTACCTTAATTTTACCTCTTTCAGTTACAGGAGAACTCTCCATTACTATAGGAACAACATCAAGCTCTTGGCTAAATCGCGGAACATATACCTTTCCCTGCTCTGTTGAGCGGAAATTTATATTTCCTATGACAATAACAGTACTTTTATTCCCTGAAATTGCATATGCAAAAATATACGGATTATTTGTTTTAAGCGGTTTGAAACGTCCGGCAGCATAAAGTCCGTTTACATACTTTTTAAATTCATTTGCTCTGCGGAATTCATTCAGTAATATCAAATCATTACCACCCGGTTTCGCAGAAAAGTTAAAGATATCGATTTTGCCTCTGTGAACAAAGTAAAAATCATCGTCAGTATAAGTTTTCGCTGCTTTTTTATTTGCCCAGAAATAAACATACTTATCACCTGTATCAAAACCGTCGAGAAAATAAGCATTTACAGGAAGTGTAGCATTCAGCCACATTATCATTTTACTGTATTTAGGACCGTTAACAAGAATAGGACTTAATTCGTCATGAGTTGTAAAACTGCCTATCACACTTTTCGGTTCTGAAAATTTATTTTCAAGATTGTAATCAAGGTTTACCTGATTCATTAAATCTTTAGCGGTTTTCCAATTCTTCATGTTAAAGTAGCTTCCGTAATATCCGTCAAAACCGGCTTCCAGAAGTTTATCATACGGAGTATAGACGGTATATTCAGAAACTGCATCTTTCCAGGAATTTGAAGATTCTGCAAGCCAGAGAATTTGCGGATCCCGCTGTCTAGAATAATCAATAAGTTCTTTCCAGAATTTTGCAGGCTTGCTGTGTGCGACATCAGCTCTTATTCCGTCAACACCCAAATCCATCATATAATCGACAAATTCCCTATAAACATTAAAAACATCCCGATTTATAACGGTTTCGGTTCCGCTGTTAAAAAGCCTTACATCAGTCCAATCTGCAGGAATTACAGGCTGTCCGGATTTATCTTTGATAAAAAGCTCAGGGCGTTGCAAATAAAAATCATAAGAGCCGCATGCAGGCAAATCAACAATTACGGCAATACCATGCTCGTGAGCTTCATTAATAAACTTTCTGGCCTGCTCTTCAATTGTCAAAATTGTTTTATCGCTTTTCAGCTGAGGATTGAGAGAATTAAAACCTGCAGCAGAATATAAAGATCCAGCTGTGCCTAACGCTTTTGTTTTTCCAACAGGAGTTATCGGCAACAGATGAACTGCTGTAATGCTATTTGCCTGCAGTTCGTCTAATCTTGCTATGGCATTTAAAAAAGTTCCGCTCTCTTCACCTTCGTCAAAATCAATCACACCGTTTTTATTTGTATCTTGAGCATTAAAATTTCTAAGGTTCACAGCATAAATAGTTGTTGCGTGGTTTTGAAAATTTGTCCGGAGATTATTCACCCATGCCTCTTTTGCAAAACCTTGCCCTGAAAACAGAAACAATACCGCTGCCGTAACCAAAAACTTTTTCATGTCCATATTTCTCATATCCCCTATTCAACTAAAAACATGCTAACAGATATCATGAATTTTTGCAAATTATAACTGAAAATTTTAATAAATATAAAAATATTGTCATAATAATTTATTTCCTCTATAATTTTTTTGAGGGAAATGTGAGGTGAACATGAATTTAGAACATATAAAAAAAGTTGATCCTGCTGTAGCTGAACAGATTGAATTGGAACTGAAAAGACAACAGGAAACAATAGAACTGATTGCGAGTGAAAATATTACGTCGCAGGCTGTAATGGAAGCTGCAGGAAGTGTTTTGACAAACAAATATGCAGAAGGAAAACCTCACAAAAGATTTTATAATGGCTGCGAACATGTCGATGTGATTGAAGAAATTGCACAAAAACGTGCCTGTGAACTTTTCGGCATGGATCATGCAAATGTTCAGCCTCATAGCGGTGCTCAAGCAAATATGGCAGTATTTATGTATTGTTTGAAACCCGGAGATAGAGTGCTCGGAATGGATTTATCAAATGGCGGACACCTCTCCCACGGCTCGCCTGTCAATTTTTCAGGTTTATACTTTGATGTAAAAAGTTACGGAGTTGACGAAAATGGGAATATTGACTACGACGATGTGAGAAAAAAAGCACTTGAACATAAACCAAAACTCATCATCTGCGGCGCAAGCAATTATTCAAAAATAATAGATTTTAAAAAGTTCCGTGAAATTGCAGACGAAGTTGGGGCATATCTTTTAGCTGATATCGCACATATTGCAGGTCTTGTTGTAACAGGACTTCATCCGTCGCCTGCTCCTTATGCCGATTTTGTCACAACAACAACCCACAAATCCTTAAGAGGACCTAGAGGCGGAATTACAATGTGCAAAGCAGAACATGCAGCATGGATTGATAAAGCTATCTTCCCGGGAATGCAGGGAGGTCCTTTAGAACATATTATCGCGGCAAAGGCTGTTGCACTTCTTGAAGCTTCTAAACCTGAATTCAAAGAATACGCAAAGCAAATTATTAAAAATGCAAAAGCTCTTGCTCAGGGACTTATGGATGAAGGTATGGACATTGTTGGCGGTATGACTGAAAACCACCTTATGACGCTTGATTTGAGAAAAACCGGCAAAACCGGTAAAGATATGGCAAATGTCTTAGAAAAAGTCGGGATTACGGCAAACAAAAATACAGTTCCAAATGATCCGCAGAGTCCTTTCGTCACATCAGGTATACGTCTAGGGACTCCGGCCGTTACAACAAGAGGTTTTAAAGAAGATGATATGATTGAAGTTGCAAAAATTATTGCATCTGCAATCTTTTCGTCGGATAATGAACAGGGATTGCAAAACCTTAGAGAACGTTCTCTAAAACTTTGCAGAAAATATCCGCTTTACGCAGATTAATAAAGGAAAAATCAGGGATGATTATTAAATTAACGCATGCTCATATTATCGGGACAATTATTGCATACATTTTCGGTGTATTTCTTGTTCCTCTGGTAATAAATTTTTCTAAAAAAGAAGGACTTGTAGATTTACCCAATGAAAGAAAAATTCATACAACCCCGATATCAAGAATAGGAGGCGTTGCAATCTGGACAAGTACAATGCTGACATTTTTATGTCTGGTATTTTTAAGCTACTATCCTTACGGAAGCCTTTTATCGGGAATATTACTCGGAAGCTCTTTAATGTTCCTTCTCGGGCTTGTTGATGATATTTATAATCTTGATGCCAAATTTAAGCTATTTATACAAATATCAATTGCAACATTAGTATATCTTTTAGGTGTACAAATCAATACGGTACCGTTTTTTGGCGGCATGGATTTAGGATTATGGTCATATCCGATTACAATTCTCTGGATTGTCGGGATAAGCAATGCCCTCAATTTTATAGACGGAGTTGACGGGCTTGCAGGATCTGTTACAACTGTAAACGCAATTACTCTTGCTATTATTGCCGTTGCAATGACTCCTCCAAATCCTATTATTGCACTTGTAGGTTTTATTCTTGCAGGTTCAATGCTGGCATTTTTAACATATAATTTCAACCCTGCAAAAATCTTTATGGGAGACAGCGGAGCATTATTCTCCGGATTTTTGCTGGCAACCATCTCCATCACAGGCGTTATGAAAGCTGCAACATTTGCAATCCTTCTGCCGTTTGTAGTGTTAGCAGTTCCGATTATAGATATTACCTATTCTTTTTTACGCAGAATTTCAAAAGGTAAATCACCGTTCGTTGCAGATGCAGAACACATTCACCACAAATTACTGCATGCCGGTTTCTCGCAGAAAAAAACTGTAGTAATCCTAACGTCAGTGGCTATTATTGCAGGAGCACTTGCGTCTCTACTTATGGGCGAAAGTACTATTAAACACTATTTTACATATATTATAACCATTGTTGTAGTAATGTTGTTACTAAACTTCATCAAGGTATTGACAAAAAAATAAGGTCATGTTATCATACTTGATGGATTTGATTACTCAGTTTTAGGTAGTTAATTTATTTAGGATAATTATTTAAAATATTTAAGTGCAAATTCACCTATAGACACTTCGATTGAGACTTTCTCAAAAAGTCTTAATGAGCAGGTGTATGTTTACGAGGTACTTAGTTAAGTAAGGGTTTATTAACTATGAAAGCACAAGCAGTTGATTCAAACAACAGTAATTTTTCAACAATAGTAAAAGCAACCGCAATAGGCGGCGCTGCAGGTTATCTGGGTAAATTATGGTATCCTTTGACTTCTGACGAAATGGATGAAGAATTTAAAGGCGCTATGGAAATTATTAAAAAAGAATCCAAAAAAGCTAAACATAAAGCTATTGAGGATATAAGAAAAATTCCTCAAAAAACGCTTGCACAGGATACTTTTATAAAAATTGTGGACTCCAATAACGCATTGAAAGCAGCAAATCCTAAAGCAAATACGGCCAAAAATACATTCAAAATCCTTGCAAAAGCAGGTTTAAATGAAGCTGATTCTATTCAGTTTAAAAATATAATTTCGGCAGTTCAGGCAAGAGCTCATCACTTCAACAAAGCTTGCGCTGATGCTTATAAAGATGTAGTAAAGGCTAAACGTTCAACACCGTGGTTCATTGCAGCCGGCGCTGTAGTTGGTTTTATCGGAGGTGTAGGACACAACATTTTAAAATCAGACGTATAATTTGCATTAATTATTTTCTGAAATTCAAGAGGCATTCATTCCCACCGAGTGCTTCTTTTTTTATTGTGGAAATGACAAAGCGAACCGAGTTTCCGGAATAATGCCTTTATTTATTGTGCCTTACACGTTTTACTGTGATTAAAGTCTGGTCTATTCACTATTGTAAAAACATCTTAGAACGTTCTTTTTTAATCTTTGCAATAGTTTCAGGATAATTCACACCGATTAAATCACCCACGGATTTGTATAATTTCAAAATCGAGTGTTCAATATTTTTATGATTCATAGAAACCATATCGCACGCCATTTCCTCATTTGAGAGGGCAAGCCGCGTCATATCGCGGAAACCGCTTGATGCCATCTCCAGCGCAAGTGGATTATCGCTTGCGGCAAGAAAAAGCGCCTGAGCTATTACCATAGGCATGTGTGAAATCATAGCAGCAGCCTCGTCATGTTTTTCGGGAGTTGTAATAAGAGGTTCCGCACCAAGAACTTTTATTATGGAAATAAGCCTGTCACTTTCTCCAAATATAGGTGTCACAACCCATTTAGCCCCCTTAAAAAGCCCCTCAAAAGAATTTTCAAACCCTTTATGCTCGGTCCCTGCCATAGGATGCGACGGTACAAATTTATAAGGACGTTTCTTTTCACAGACAAATTCCTTCAAACTACAAACATCTGTAACTACCGTTTCCGGCGGCAAAACATTTTCCAATTCATCCAGAATTTTCAATGTTTTATTCATTGCAGAACATATAAAAACAATATCTCTGTCTTTCAAAACTTCATAGTTTTTATAAATTTCCTCTCCGCTCTGGGAATTTGAAACAGCAATAACATCATATCCGAGACGTTTCAAATCTTTAAAAATTGACCCGCCAATTAACCCCAAACCGATTACACCTATTTTTTCCATAACAAGACCCTCCGTTATACATATTATACAAGATTTAGGAGAAAAAGCCAATGTATCAGCCCCCATACTAGCACTCAGCAGAAGTATCTTAGTTGGGCAGGTATGAACACCGACATAGCCTGACTTTTTGCCTCCCTTTCTAAGGGAGGTGGCGCGCTAGCGACGGTGGGTTTTGCTCGTACATATCCTCTCTTTACCCTCACCCCTACCCCTCTCCCACTGGGAGAGGGGATTAGTAGTTGCTACCACGGATAATCGTCTTTAAACTGCCAGCCGTCATATACAAATACTGCAAAACATGGATTAGGTACGCCATCTCCATAGGTAAATCTTTTACATAAATCCAAGGCTTCTGCCCTTGTTTCTGCATCCTTGATTGTAAATAATCTTGGTATCGCAAGATGCTTTTGGCGCTCCCAATATAATTCAGCAACATCAAAAACATCTTTACCAAGTACATTCGGCGGCTTTTCACAATTTAAATCAGCCATTAATACTACAAACTGATTGTTGGACCATAGCTTTATACAGATACCTTCTACACTATTAATTCTAGTTTGATTAACAGCATGTGTTGTATCCTTCATATTTGTATCACTGCCGTTTAAATTAGTAATCTTATACTTACCAATAGTATTCTTGACATTTTTAGACATTTTCAAGTATCGTGCGTAATATCTATCATAAAAAGTATTAACATCTATTTCTTGCAGCAAAATACCATCCTCAGCACTTGTTATCGGATAATCCCAGTATTCTGAAGGACCATAATCATTTTCGGCACGAAGCGTTGCATTTGTTAATAATGAATATATCTTCTTTAATTTTGTAATTGTAACAGCTTTTTGATATTTATTGATTACCGTTGGCAGTGTCATCGCTGCCACGATCCCTATTATACCCAGTGTAATCAAAACTTCAGCAAGCGTAAACCCCCGTCTATTACCGGCAGAAGGACAGCCCCCCCCCCCGTAAATTCAGTCATATCAAGCGTTTTTATATTTTCACCTCTATAAATTGTTTATATATTTTATTATAACATATTTCATATACAAAAAAAAGCCCCCGATTTCCCGGGAGCTTTTTTATTTTGTATTGAATTAGTCTTTTGCAGATACTCCGGACTTTTCAATAATTTCTTTTTCAATATTCGGAGGAACCTGTTCATAGTGATCAAATTCCATAGAGAATGTACCACGACCCTGAGTATTACTTCTCAAGTCAGTAGCGTAACCGAACATATTTGCAAGCGGAACTATCGCTCTGATAATAACGTTTCCGGTATTACCCTGAGGTTCCTGTCCTTCAATACGTCCACGTCTTCTTGAAATGTCGCCGATAATTGTTCCGGTAAATTCATCAGGAATTTCGATTTCAACTTTCATCATCGGTTCAAGAATACAAGGCTGAGCTTTGCGGCAGCCTTCTTTGATTGCCATAGAACCAGCAATTTTGAACGCCATTTCAGAAGAGTCGACTTCGTGGTAAGAACCATCGTAAAGTTCAACCTTAACGTCAATCATCGGGAATCCTGCTAAGATACCGCCTTCAAGAGCTTCTTCCATACCTTTTCTTGCAGGTTCGATGTATTCTCTAGGAATAGCACCGCCGACGATTTTGTTTTCAAAGACAAATCCTGCATTTTCTTCTGCCGGAGAAATCTTAACTTTAACGTGCCCGTACTGACCTTTACCACCTGACTGACGAATAAATTTAGAATCCTGATCAGCTGTACCTCTAATGGTTTCACGGTATGCAACCTGAGGTTTACCGATGTTAGCTTCAACTTTGAATTCTCTCAACATACGGTCAACAATAATGTCGAGGTGAAGTTCGCCCATACCGGAAATGATGGTCTGACCTGTTTCTGTATCAGATTTAACGCGGAAAGACGGATCTTCTTCTGCGAGTTTTTGAAGTGCAATACCCATTTTATCCTGGTCGGCTTTTGTTTTCGGCTCAATTGCAACCGAGATAACCGGTTCAGGGAATGTCATTCTTTCTAAGATAATAGGTGCTTTTTCATCACAGAGAGTGTCGCCTGTAGTTGTATCTTTCAAACCAACTGCAGCACAGATGTCGCCTGCGTAAACTTCCTGTTCTTCAAGTCTTTGGTCTGCATACATACGAACCAATCTTGCGATACGTTCTTTTTTACCGTTTGTTGCGTTAAGAACGTAAGAACCGGATGTGATTACACCTGAATAAACTCTTAAGAAGGTTAAACGACCTACGTAAGGGTCTGTCATAACTTTGAAAGCAAGAGCTGAGAACGGTTCTGAATCAGATGAATGTCTTTGAGTTTTAGTTCCGTCTTCAAGTTCACCTTCAATAGCTTTTACGTCAACAGGTGACGGCATATAGTAAACAACGTTATCAAGAAGAAGCTGAACACCTTTGTTTTTGAAAGCAGTTCCGCAGCAAACCGGAACAATTTTGTTTTCGCAAACAGCTTTTCTTAAGCCTGCTCTCAATTCATCAACCGTAATTGATTCAGGATCTTCAAAGAATTTTTCCATCAAAGTGTCATCTTCGGAAGCAATAGCTTCAACCATTGCATCTCTGTATTCTTTAGCTTTATCTGCCAATTCAGCAGGAATAGCTTCTTCTCTGATATCTGTACCCAAATCGTTTGTATAGATTTCGGCTTTCATAGTCATAAGATCGATAAGACCTGTGAATTTATCTTCAGCGCCGATAGGAAGCTGAATAGGAACAGCATTAGCGCCTAATCTTGTTTTAATCTGGTCAACTACTCTATAGAAGTCTGCGCCTGTTCTATCCATTTTGTTAACGAAAACCATACGCGGAACTTCGTATCTGTTAGCCTGTCTCCAAACAGTTTCTGATTGGGACTGAACACCGCCTACAGCACAGAATACTGCAACAACACCATCTAATACACGCAAAGAACGTTCAACTTCAATAGTAAAGTCAACGTGCCCCGGAGTATCAATAATGTTAATCTGGTGTCCTTTCCATTCAGCGGTAACTGCAGCTGATTGAATTGTGATACCTCTTTCACGTTCCTGTTCCATAAAGTCGGTTACGGCAGCACCGTCGTGAACTTCACCGATTTTATGGGTTTTACCTGTGTAGAACAAGATACGCTCAGTAGTAGTGGTTTTACCTGCATCGATGTGAGCGGCAATACCAATGTTTCTGATTTTTTCTAATGGAGTTTTTCTTGCCATTTTGTTTTTCCTTTTTTATATAATTGTGTACTTCTGCTATTTACATTTAGCCTCATTAAAATTATCGCATAAACAAGTTTATTTTCAACAAAATACATTAAGTTCTTTAAGTTTTTGTAGTATAATCAAAAAGTGCATAGAGAAGGAGTTTTTATGAATAAAATTGAGATATACACAACTGAACTTTGTCCTTTTTGCGTTAAAGCGAAAAAACTTTTAAAAATGCTAAAACTTGATTACATTGAACACAACGTGGAAGATTCTTTTGATGAAATGTGTGATGAAATAGGCAAAAGATTTAACCGTTCAATATCAACCGTGCCGCAGATAATCATCAACGACAAATATGTCGGAGGATATACCGATTTAGAGGCATTGTATAAATCAGGAGAACTTGAAAATTATTTAAAGTGAGAAGTGAATAGTGAGTAGTGAATGGTTCAACAATAATAAATCTTATCACTATTCACTACTCACTTTTTACTTCACTACCGCTTGCAATGACGTTTTTGAAAATCTTCTCTTACACCGTTGACGTCATTCCGGGGGACTGTCGGTTGGGCATACCTGCCCAACAATAATCCACGGAATCTCTTTGTCGTTGCACGCGGCGGTTATGCGATTCCGTACCGCCCCCTCACCCTGCCCCTCTCCCATAGGGAGAGGGAGGGAAAGACTCAATACAGGAAAAATTGTCGGTTGGGTATATCTACTAAACTAAGTACCAGCAGGGCGGGTGAGGGGACTTGGAACCCTACGGCGCTGCGCGTCACCTCACTTTTCAAAGGAGGTTTTGATTTCACCCTCGCCCCTTGAGTGATAGAAAATAAGTAAATTTTTCATCTTTTAAACTGCTTTATATTGAACCACTCACTACTCACCACTCACCATTCACGTTTTTACTTTGCTTCGCTCGCATTCTTATGCCTGAACCAAAAGAACGCCTCCCCGATAAACTCAAGGAGGCATATGATAACCTACACTACTTACCGCAGCATGAGCTGCTTCACCTTTTAACAAATTGAGGAATTACTAAAAATAAAACTTTTCGTTGTATCTGAAAATTAGTCTTGATTATTATTTAGCTTTTACTTTTTCATAAAGAGCTTTTAAGGTTGACTGGATTGCGTCGCTGTCACTCCAGCCAAGCCAGTTGGATTTTGCAGCACGTCTTGCAGCTGCAAGTTCTGTATCAACATTAATTCCGTTTTTCAGAGCTCTTAATTCAAGTGCATTGATGAGAATTGTTGCAATTTCTTCCTTCTGCCCGAATTCACATTCATCCATCAAGGTTTCAATAAATCCGTCCTCATCATCTTTATAGGCACCCTGTTGACCGTAAGTCTTATCCCATTGATCCCAGAGTTCTACAACATTATCAGCATTTACAAACGCTTCAAGAACTGTTTTCATTCCCTGTTCACCGTCGTAATCAGTGCCCGGACCGTCAATAGCTTTATCCAGCATCAGACAGACCTGATTCAACTGGTATTTTTTTGCTGCTTCTTCATCAGATAAAGTCGGTTCTGTCGGTTCTGTTGCATCAGTAGCGCCAGTTGCCTCTGTTGCATTAGTTGCTTCTGTAGGACTTGTAGGTGAAGTTGCACCTGTTGCTTCCGTAGGTTCTGTTGGGGAAGTTGCTTCAGTTGCTTCAGGCAGACTCTTTGCAATTTCTGTTGCTTTATTCGTTAATTCCAAGAGTTCCCCGAGAATTGCTTCCAATTCTTCTTTTGTTTTATTTAGTTCTTGAGTTTGTGCCTTTTTAGAAAGTTGATTAAATTTTTCTTCAAGCTTTTCTATTTGTTTCTTAATATTTTCAAGCTCTTGTTTTTTGTCAGCAGGCAAGTCTTTTTTTGCAAGCAATGTTTCTACGGTTTGTTTTAAATTATTAATATTACCGCTTGCTGTTTGGAGAGAACCCTGGAGTTTTAACTGTTCACCAAGCTGGTATCCCTGTTGATAAGCATTATTAATCGCTTGCTGATTCATAGTATCAGTAGCAGTAAACGGCATAATAGGCTGAGATGTATAAGCAAGATTATAATTTGCCCAGAATACAGGGTTCATTGCATTTTGTGCCATATATGCAATCTGCGGAGGAACATCCATATCCTGATAATTAAATTGAATTTGATTGCCGTAGTTCGAAGTCCAAGACCAAGGCTTGAGAAAATTAAACGCAACCATATTCGGTATATTTGTTACCCCGTTAAACATAATCCCTTTTTAAATCTCCTGAATTATTTTTTTTAATCCCCTGTATATATATAAAGAATTTTACGCAGTAAAAATTGCATGATTAAAATTAAAATGCTTAACATTTGTTACAATTTGGATAATTATTCGTTAAAAATTACTCAAAACATTGATTATATCGTGTTTTGAAAGATTCGGGTCAATTTCTTTAATTGAGGTTATACTATCAGTTGAAACTTTTTCGTGAAAAATTTTCTCCAGGAGTTCCCTATTATAATCATACAGTATTGAACCGTGCTGGAGAATATATCCTTCTTTTCTGCACTGGGCGGAACCTATAAGTTTTTTCCCTTTGTAACAAAGATCAGCTCCTGTGGATATAAGCATACAGTAATCAAATTTTGTATTAACGGATTTCGAACCTCCAAAATCCAATTCAATCCCGAGTTTTGCAAACCTATCAATTAAAATTTGTGAAATTTCCATATATGATTTTGTAACATTTTCACCGTGTTTCAGATAAGAAACAGGACAGATGAAACTGTAAGTAATTTCGTCATCATGAAGCAGAGCACGACCTCCGGTAAGCCTTTTAACCACATCTATATTAGTATCTTTCAGAAACTTTTTATCTATAAAAGAATCTTGCTGGTTTCTGCCCAGCGAAATGCAGGCAGGACGCCAACCATAGAGTCTGAATATCGGATAATCGAGTTTTTTTGAAATTGCAAAATCCAGTAAATCGCTGTCTTTTTGCATATTTTCTTTCCCTGTCAAAATTTCATAGGGAATAAATTTAATCATTTTTCTTATCTCTTTCCGCAAGAGCTTTTTCAAACTGGGTAAACACATCATTACCGACGAACTGTTCGAGTGCAGCACGTTTTGAATTAAAATTTGCACGGGCTTTATTTAAATCGTCTATTGCTGTCCTATAGTATGCGTCTGTAATTAAAATTACCTCTCTTGACTGTTCCTGCGCGTTATCGTAATTTTTCTTGCGTTGTTCCGCAACTTTTACGAGTAAATCAACCATCTTTTTGGCTGTCATATAGTCGTAATAAAGGTTTACCGTGTTTTGCTGCAAATCTTCAATTTTTCGGATAAGAATAATCATATCAGCGTCTGTAACTTTCGTATATTTATAATTCAGAGCTTTTGTATCCTGAGCAAATATACTCAACACACTGCTGCCCAGAATTGAACCCGTTGCAAGCATAGGATTCCCCATACCTGCACCCACGAGGGTCGACATACTCGCGATATTCATAAGAACTTTTTTTACAGATTTTTCATCAGGTTTATTTTCATCAGGATTTGCAAGTTTATAGAGTGCAAAACTTATAGTATCGCTTTTAGAAGCCGCACCTTGCCACAAAAGTGATAAATCTCCCATCATATCTTCTTCTTCTAGTTCCAACTCCTTGGAAATTTCAAGGGACATTTTTTTAATGCTCAAATCTGCATAAGTTAATTCACCCGTATCAATATTTTCGATATCGGTTTTAACTTCTTTTTTCTCTATATTTTGCTTTACCTCCACGTAAGGATTTTCCGGAGTGTCTGTAAGCCCGACACGATACGCCGGCGGTTTCGGCCCCTGCAATTCCAAATCATCCAAAGTAATTGACAGAGCCGGGATTATAGTAAAACTTAGAACAAGTGACAACGCCATGAACTTTTTCATTGTTTGTCACCTCCCTTAAAAAGAGTGGTATTATAGTTATACTGATACATATTCAAGCCCTCAACAACTTTTTTACCTGCAAGCCGCTGAAGTTCAATGTGATATTTTTTGGCAAGCTGCAAATAATAAAATTCCTCAAGCGCCATATTATCGTATAGTGATGAAGAAATAGTTATTTCAAGCAAATCATCTCTATCGAGGGCATTCGTATAATTTTTATTATAAAGCAGAAGCTTAGAACGGGTTTCCTTTAACTGTGAAAGCGCTCCCTTATAATTGTAATATGCATTAATAATTTTATCCTGCAAATTTTCTATCAACCCTGCAAGTTCAATCAATTCCGTATCGGTAATAGGAACTTCTGTCGGCAGATTTTTTTTGTTAATAAGATTTTGCGCAAGACGACCTGCCGCAAATGCGCTGCTTTGTACTAAATAATCCGCTCCCATCATAGACGGAGCAAAAGAAGCGCCCGCAACAAGTGCAGACAATGTTTTTGACATAAGAGAAGAATGTATTCTTCTCTGGCTTTCCGGAGTTGCCAGTTTTTTCAGCGCAAATTCAATAACCTGATTATTTTCAACAGTACCTTTCCAGAGTTTTTCGATATCTTCAAGGTCTTTTTCTTTCTGCATCTTGACAAGTTCCTGCATGACCTGTGTGTCATTCAGAATTAAAGAACTTTTCATCTTAACGTCTTTTTTCGGAAGTTCAATTTTTTCGGGCTGCACACCGTCAAGGGAAACCTCATCGGATTCCGCAAATACACACATCCCGCATATCATAACCATGAATATAAAAAGCCATCTCATATCAAAGTTATACCATAAGCAAAATAATAAATCCAACGATTGATATGCTTATAAATCCTTGGATTGTTCTACGGAACAATAAAAAAAAGTAGAATTAAGATGTAAAGCGAGGATAAATGGCAACAAAACCGATACAATACAATAAAACCAGTAAACATGCAGAAATAGATTTCTGTAAGGTTGCAGATATCTTAAGACAGAAAAATTCTTATCAGGAAGCAGTTTCGCATTATCTTAATGCGATTTTGATTAACCGTGATGACGAAAACTCTTACTACGGCCTCGGCTTATGCTATAAAGCATTAGAAAATTACACAAAAGCCATAAAATATCTTGAAAAAGCAACCGAGATTAAATCTGATTTTTATGAAGCGTTTTACGAACTCGGACTCTGCCACCTGGCAGAAGGCATCCCTTGCGGTGCAATTAAAAGTTTTGTTCAGGCTATTCAGATTAACCCTGAAAAGCCTGATGCGATTTTACATCTCGGTATGGCACATGAAATGTGTGACGAAGCAGATATGGCGTTAATGATTTACCAGAAACTTATTGAAAATTCGCCTAAATATATAAAAGCCTACGAGAAAAAAGCCGACCTGCTTGTAAAACTTCACGATTACAAAGAAGCAAGCCTGCTTTATAATAAAATAATTAAACTCAACCCCGAGTTTTACAGAGCCTATCTTGGTATAGGAACGTGTTTTGACAAACTGGGGAAAAGAATTGAGGCGCAGAGGTATTACAGAAAATTTCTTCTGAAAAAGCCTAATTCGCATAAAGCCCCTGTTGTCAAAGCACGGCTTGAAAAATTGAAAACTCTTGCAAAAAACAATCCGTTTAATATTATTTAAATTTACTTATATATTTCATAAAGCATTTGAGAGGTTGAAACGCCGCCTTTGTCAGTAATCTGGCAGCCTCCTGGTTGAAGTTTTAATGCACCGCTTTTATGTTTGTAAACCATAAACGGGAACAAATCATACCCCCACTTGTTAGGTCTTTTCATTCCATTGACATCAAGAGCAAAAAGTTTATCTGAGTACCATAAAATTATAGTCCCGTCTACAAGATCCCAAACTTCTCTATCGTTATGTATAGGAGATTCCCTCCAGCCTGAATAGCCTGATGTTGCAACATTTGCTGCATAATCATCATCCGTATCATTTGATTCTTTATAGATAGTGTCATTCCCTTTATATTCAGGAATACAACCCTGTTCCAGAGCATTCCCCTCGCAAATCTTTGCAATCTTATAAGTCTTCTTTAATGTCTTTTTTAATATTGCACAATCCGAAGTTTGATTTGTCGGATTAACATATTCACCGTATTTAATACAATTTCCCTGCTCATCTCTTTCCAAACACGGTGCCCCATAATTATCCCAGCCATAATAGCACTGAGGAGGAAATCCTAATACTGCCTCTGCCATTTTATAGGCGTTTGAGGCTGTATTATATGATTTTTTAAATTGTTCTTTTATAACCTGTTTTTGATAGTTTTGAACAAGCGCGGGCAAAGTCATTGCCGCAACAATTCCAATAATGCCTAATGTAATTAATACCTCAGCTAATGTAAAACCGAATTTTGGGTAGTGCGCCGCGTCACATTCTGCCGAACAAAATGATTGAGTATCATTTTGTGAGAGGCCAGACCCAGCACGTCTGGTCGAGCCAGACGTTACTCCGGCCCCGTTCCCGCCATCTGCGGGGCGAGCCCCAATAATTCGGGCCAATAGCTTTAAACTACCAAGCCCCCCACCCCGTAAATCCAGTCATATCAACAGTTTTCATACTTTTATCCTCCATTTATATTTATTATTATAACGAATTTTCTAAAAATTTTCAATCCCTTAGGTATTTTCTTCCGACAAGTTCATCGGGCAAAAACTGCTGTTCGATATCGGGAGCATCGTGTGAATATACGTAACCTATACCGAACCCGTATTTTTTCGCGTCTTTATAATGCGCGTCTCTCAAATGCATAGGCGGCGCAAAATCTTTGCCGCTTTCAATATCAGATAAAGCTTCATCAATTGCACAAGCCGCTTCGTTTGATTTCGGAGCGCGGGCAACGTATATTACAGCCTGCGCAAGCGGAATTCTGCCCTCCGGAAGCCCTAACAGCTCCACAGCCTTATAAGCACTAACCGCAACATTTAAAGCGTTCGGATCAGCATTCCCGACATCCTCTGCCGCACAAACTATTAAGCGTCTTGCAATAAACCTCGGATCTTCACCAGCCGCAATCATTTTGGCAAGATAATAAACAGCCGCATCCGCATCTGAGCCGCGCAAACTCTTCTGAAAAGCCGAAGCACAATCGTAATGCTCCTGCTGCGAATAACGAGTATTTCGCTTCTGGCAAATTTCTTCAATAATTCTGACCGTAAGATTACGTCTGCCGTCAATCAAATCACTTGCAAAATACGCATTTTCCACAACGTTAAGTGCATATCGTGCGTCCCCGCGAGCAAGATTTACTATAAAATCCAGCACCCCGCCCTCGCAGTCCATCGGAATATAATGTTTTGCAAGATACGAAAAACCGCGCATAATAATCTTTTGCATACTCTCATCATCAATGGAATTCAATCGTACAACCTGAACCCTTGACAAAAGTGCCGGCACAACCTGAAAAGAAGGATTTTCAGTAGTAGAACCTATTAAAAATAAAGTTCCGTTCTCCAGATGAGGAAGAAGTGCGTCCTGCTGGGTCTTTGAATAACGATGAATTTCATCAATAAAAAGAATAGTCTTAGTTCCGCTCCTGAGCGCCATTTTTGCGTTCTCAACAGCATCTTTAATATCCTTAACACCTGACGTCACAGCGGAAATTTCAATAAAATTCGCATTGGTTTTGGTTGCAATCAGCCGCGCAAGCGTCGTTTTTCCACACCCCGGAGTTCCCCAGAAAATCATAGAAAACAGCCTGTTTGTTTTTAAAAGATTTAAAATAGGACTGTTTGGCGACACAACATTGCTCTGCCCCAAAAATTCCTCAATTGTTTTTGGTCTTAAAAGTTCCGCCAGCGGAATCTGCTTATTTTGATTTTCCAGTTCCGTAAAAAGATTATTCATAGTATAATTGTAGCATTAAAGAACATTAATTCAAACGGAGTAACAATTTTTATTTTCGAGGCGATAGCGTGAGCAGGGCGGAAGCGTGTCCGAGAAAATAAAATTATTACTCCGGTAAAAGAGGGCTTAAAATGAAAAAAATTATCTCTGCTCTGATTATCCTTATAATTTCACTCTGTGCCATTTATTGCGCACCTAAAAAAGAAACAAACAAAAACGAAGTAATCGTCTGGACTCTACAGATGAGCGATTTTTCAGATTATATGAACGGGGTCATAAAAGATTTTGAAAAAGAAAATCCGGAAATTAAAATCAAATGGATTGACGTACCTTTCTCTGAAGGTGAAAAAAGAACCCTGGCTTCAGTCTTGAGCGACAACCCACCGGATTTGATTAACCTTAACCCTGATTTCACGGCAACTCTGGCCCAGAAAGGTGCATTGTCCGAAATCGATAAAAATAAAACGATTCAATTTAATCAAGGAATTCTAAAATCACTTGAATACAACGGCAAACTCTATTCAATCCCGTGGTACGCAACATCAGCAGTCACAATTTATAATAAAAATTTGATAGAAAAAGCAGGCGTAAAAGTTCCAAAAACTTATGAAGAAATAGGCGAAATTGCACCTTTAATAAAACAAAAAACAGGCACTTATGTATTTCTGCCAAACATCACGGAAAATGATACAATGCTCAAAATTCTAAACAAATACGGCGTAAATTCCGCAGATACAATAACTTCCAACACATCAGTACAAGTATTTGAATTTTTCAAAACACTATACGCCAAAGACCTCATTCCGAAAGAATCCGTCACCCAAACCCACCGTGAGGCTTTGGAAAAATATATGTCAGGAAATATCGTGCTTTTTCAGGCAGGCGCAAATTTTCTCACAATGATTAAAGAAAATGCACCTTCAATCTATAAAGTTACGGATGTTGCGCCTCAAATTACAGGCAAACTCGGACAAAACGACTTTTCACTGATGAATTTTATAATCCCTTTGAAAGCTAAACATAAAGATGAAGCCCTCAAGTTTGCGCTCTTTTTAACAAACGAACAAAACCAGCTGAAAATCGCAAAACTTACCAATGTAATCGCAACAAATAATAAAGCACTGCAGGATGATTTTTATACAAAATATGATGAAAGCGACTTAATGGCGAAAGCCCGTATTATCAGTGCGCGACAGCTTGACAGAGTCGAACCGGTATTTCAATCTTCCAGAAACCAGAAAGATATTAACAATCTAATTAATACAGCAGTCCAACAGGTTCTTTTAAACAAAGCCGATACTAAAACAATCCTTGAGAAAACCGCCAAAAACTGGGGAATGATAAAGTGAAGCGTGAGATAGTAAACAACACTTATTATTGTTGAACACTTCACCCTTCACTCATCACGTGTTAAAAGGCTGGATTGCTTCGTCGCTTTGCTCCTCGCAATGACTTTTTTACCCCTCTCCCCAGTGCGGGATACAAAGGGAGCAGACGAGGTAACGAGTCTTGCGACCCTGTATGCCTTGTGCTGAGGGTGGCACGTAAGTGCCGGGTGAGGGGGGTATTAGAGAAAAACCTCCGGCGCTAACGCGCCACCTCCCTGATAAAGGGAGGCAAAAAGACTAGTCGGTTTGGCATAACTGCCAACTAAGATACTCATTATTGTTGAACTCTTCACACTTCACACTTCACTTTTAAAAAGGCTGGATTGCTTCGGCTAAAGCCTCGCAATGACTTTTTTACTCCTCTCCCCAGTGCGGGATACAAAGGGAGCAGACGAGGTAACGAGTCTTGCGACCCTGTATGCCTTGTGCTGAGGGTGGCACGTAAGTGCCAGAGGGTTTTCATGCGAGCGTGTGCGCTAGCACGATAGCGAGCATATAAGGTTGAAGGCTCCGCCTTCAACTACTTCCGTTTGATCCCGCGGCGCGCAGCGACGCTGGAAACTTTTGCGTGTTTTTCTTTTTCGGTTCACTTTTTCTTTTTGCATCGCCAAAAAAGAAAAAGTGAACATACTGAAAAAGTGATAAGCTTCTATTTGTAATATTACCCCTCACCCGGGACTTCGTCCCACCCTCTCCCGCAAGGGGAGAGGGTATATAATTTATACCTCCCTTGTAAATGGATGTGGACTAGTCGGTTGGGCATACCTGCCCAACTAAGATACTCATTATTGTTGAACTCTTCACACTTCACTTTTAAAAAAGCAGGGCGAAGGAATTTAACTCAATAAAAAAGTATCATTAATCAAAAACATAAGGATTATGAGGATACGTTTTTTGAAAAATGATACTTTTTACTCTGCTAAATTAAGCCTAGCAGAAAAATCTATTCGTCTGGAATACGCTGAAACCTGAGCCGAAATAAGGAGTTGCAAGCGTTGACGGCATAGCAACACCGTTCAGCATGCCGCCGAGCACACCCGGACTTGTAAATGTCGGACCGCCCATAAATCCGCCTCCGAACATGCCCATTCCGCAGCATCCGCCCATTGGCATCGGCGGTGGAGCACAACAGCCGCCTCCAAAGAAGCCTCCACCCCAACTCCAAGGCGATGTCACCGCATTAAATACAGATGCACCCAAAAGCCCGTTCATACCCTTTATATTGGCTTCCTCTGATCCGTATCCTGCCATATTGTTTATTAGAAAACCTAAGTTGGAGCCGGTTGTCTTGCGCATATCATACGCGACTTCGTTTCTTACAGCACCGTTTAAGACATTCAAGCCAAAGTTCATTATTGATGTACCTGTATCAGCGCCCTTTTGTTTATCCTCAACTGCGCCTATGGTACTTCCTAAAATATTATTGACCTGACTTAGTGTGTAATTTAACTTTGGAATATCCATAATACATCTCTCGAATTATATATTGTATATATATAAAAAATTTCTCTTTAAAATAATTGCCATGATTTTGAACAAATATTAAGATATATTACAAAATAAATAAAAAGATTAAAGTTTTGCACTCCCCCGTCCGATATAAAAAACATAAGGAAATTATAAAGGGATATATTACTAATGGCATTAAGTGTTTCACAAAATTATTACAATCTTGGCATAGACAAAGCTACATTAAATCAGGTTTCTCAAGAAATTCTGAAACGCGCAGCAGAAAAAAACAGTCAATATAAAACTGCTGGCAATTACAATTTCTTCCAGCCTAGAGACCTTGGTATTGACCTTTATAACAACAAAATTGATACAAATATGCAAAAACAAATCGCTCTTAATAATTCAGGACTTCAAATCCAATTGAGTCAGGAAGCGATGAATGCAATTTATACATTGAACACAAAAGCAGCACAAAACGTTCAGAAAAACGTTGAAGGTAAAATGACAATTGCAGTAAACGAAATCACTGTTCAAGAACAGAAAAATCCAACACCAAAATTCAACAGTCTCATCAGCCTTGCTGCAAACAAAGATAAAAACGGTTCTAATCCGTTCTACCACGGTGAATTGTTGATGAACAACAGTAAAAAAGAAGAAAAACAGGACGATAAACAAACAATATTTGCTTAATCAACTATATCGTCTACAGGTTCATCATCATCACTTAAAACATTTACAGATTCTTCGATATTAGCTTCCCCGTGTTTACTTTTACTAATATCGTTTTTTCTTTTTTGGGAGTTTTTCTCCATCTCTAATTTTTTGGCATTGATAACATTAGCAACATTCATCATGGCAAGAGAATTCAAAGTAGCACGAAGGACTGCACTTCTGTCCATATAGCGTTCATGCCCTTCTTGAAACTCTTCTTCTTCTTTTTTCTGCTGGGCAAAATATTCACCGCCCTGCCCCATTTTATCATCCTGGGTTCTTGCGGCAGTACCGGATATATCACCGCTTTTAAAATTAAAAGCGCCGCCAATCCCGAAATACCCTGCTGACCTGTTATCGACCATAATCTTTATCCTCTACACTACTTTAGAAAAACACACTTTTGCATTTTTCTCATCATTCACGTGTTTACTAGAGTATAACTAATTCAATGATATATTAACTCATCCAAATAAATTATTTTGCTACTATGTTAATAAATATTTACATCTAATCTATTGCTGCCGCGTTTCAGCCGCTCATCTCAGTTTAAAAATGAATGGGGATGCGTGAATAGGGCTTTTCCACCCTCTCCCGTTGGGAGAGGGTGGGCACGTAGTGCAGGGTGAGGGGGTATAAGTGAGAAGTGAATGGTGAATAGTGAAGAGTTCTCTTTTATTTCCTCTCCATTAGAGGGGGATACTTAATCCACTCTCCACTTGCGGGATACAAAGGGCACAGACGAGGCATCGAGTCTTGCGACCCTATATGCGTCGTGCTTGAGGGACTGAGGTTTTCTTTTTCCCTCTCCCTACAGGAGAGGGGCAGGGAGAGGGGGCGGGAATTAAGTGAGAAGGGAGGAGAGGCTAGAAAACCCACCGGCGCATACGCGCCACATCCCTTACAAAGGGAGGCAAAAAGACTGGTCGGTTTGGCACATCTGCCCAACTAAGATACTTACTATTGTTGAACTCTTCACACTTCACTTTTTACCCATCACGTGGTAAAAGGCTGGATTGCTTCGTCGCTTTGCTCCTCGCAATGACTTTTTTTACCCCTCTCCCCAGTGCGGGATACAAAGGGAGCAGACGAGGTAACGAGTCTTGCGACCCTGTATGCCTTGTGCTGAGGGTGGCACGTAGTGCCGGGTGAGGGGTATTAGAGAAAACCCTCCGGCGTTTACACACCACTTCCCTTAAAATGATTGGCATAATACACAAAAAAGGAATCTGAATAAACAGATTCCTTTTAAAAAGATTTAACAAAAAGTCGGTCAAAATTTCTACGCTTTTTGAACTTTGCCTGCTTTTAAGCAAGAAGTACAAACTCTGATTTTTTTAGCTGTACCGTTAACAACTGCTTTAACAGTTTGGAGGTTAGGTTCTTGCGTATGAACGATTTGTTTATGCGAAAAAGTTAATTTCGCTGCTTTAATCGGCTTTTTGCCGCAAATTTCACATTGTTTAGACATAATAATTCTTCCTTTTCTAGCTAGTTGCGTAATCTCATCATATCTGAAAAATTACAAAAATCAAGTGACATGTTAAATTTCATTAATCAATTAACACACCTAACACTTTGTCTTACCGTTCCAAGAGAGATTATTGCAGTGTAGATAATCCATATTTTCATTGTAGATTACCCAGGCAGTACAACCGTAACCATATCCTGCACCTGATGAATTAACCTTGCAGTTTTCTTCAAAAGGACGATAGGTTTCGACAGAAGTACCAAACGGAATGATTCCGGTCTTTGTAAAATAAAATACAAAAATATCTTTTCCAATGGTATTCGGCTCCTTTGAGCCAGTTAAATCAACAAAAAATTCCCCGCACACATTCTTTAAAGCACCGCTGCCATAATTTGTAGTACATGCTGAACTGTATATCCAGGCACCTGAGATTAGAGTGCCGTCTGCGAGTATCATTCTGGTATTAGCTTTTGAACCGTTCCATGTACCGTTCAATGCATATACCATCCATTCCCGAGCATCACAATCTTCATCATAATAACAGTGTTTAATGACCTTTAAATAAGGAGTAATGTTTATCAAAAAAGGATCTTTCCCGCTTTGACTTTCTGAATTCAGCTGAAATCCCCAATTTTCCGGACTGCCGTTGTCTTTTATAGCATTCATATAGGCTTGAGAAATAATGGAATAAATTTTCTTCAATTTTGTAACAGTAACTTTTTCCTGTTGTTTTTGGATTATCGTCGGCAAAGTCATAGCAGCCACAATTCCGATAATACCAAGGGTAATTAAGACCTCTGCCAATGTAAAACCGAATTTTGGGTAGTGCGCCGTGTCACGAAGTGACCCAGCACGTCTGGTCGAGCCGGACGTTACTCCGGCCCCGTTCCCGCCATCTGCGGGGCGGGCCCCAATAATTCGGGCCAATAGCTTTAAACTAGATTGCCCCCCCCCCCGCAAATTCAGTCATAGCAATACTTTTCATATTTTCCTCCTTATTTATTCCGACAGATATACCTATTTAATTATAAACTATTTTCTTAAAGTTTTCAATCTAAGAAATTTTTCTTGCAAACGACAGACCTGCAGGCAAGTCCAAAACCGTATGCAGGTAATCCGGATGAGAATTAATCGCGTCAATATAGGTCTGAACTTTTTCCCTGTGGGATAAAACATTATCACAGGTGTATATTCCGCCTACTTTCAAATGCGGATGTATCAGTTTAAAATATTCTACAGACTCACGTTTATTTGCATCCACAAATGCAAAATCTATCTTAAAATCTTCAGGCAATGCACGTAAAACATCGCATGCCTCTCCCGGACGAATTGTCACAATATCAGAGGTTCCGCATTTTTCAAAGTTTGCACGCGCAATTGAATATCGTTTTTCATAAAATTCAATTGTATCAAGAGTTCCTCCATTGGCTTTCAATGCTTTTGAAAGCCAGATTCCGGAATATCCGTTAGAAGTTCCGACTTCCAATCCGCATTTTAATCCTTCGTTTTTTATAAGGTTATACAAAAACAAAGCTGTCGGACGTGATATATTCCAAAAATCACGCTGTGTCTTTTCCAGCTCTATCAGTGTTTCACGCGTTATGTTATCAAAATCGGTTATCATTTTCCTATTTTCTTAATTTTGTTTGCAACCACAATAGAGCTTACTGGAGTAGCAATAGGGTTGCTCGCTATAACTGTTTTTGTATCAAGGTTTAGTATAATATATTTGCCGGCCTTAGCATCAGAAATAAGCGCCAGATTGGTGCCGTCTATTTTATTTATTCGGGTTGAAAATCCATCCGTCGGCAACACAATTGTATCTGTTAACTTATCTCTTTCGGTATCTACGACTTCGATTGTATTTTCACTAGCGCCGAGGATAAACAGATTATTCCCGTAAACAAGCATATCTACAGGTTTTTCACTGACAGAATTCTCAGACATAAGCCCGAGGGTTGCATAATCGACAATTGCAAGACGGCTTTTAGTACGGCTTGTTATATAAACTTTTCCGTTTACGTATGCAATTTTGGAAACATTAGGGAATTTGCCTATCTCTTTAAGCAAATATTCATTATCCAGTTCTACTGCCCAGATTGTGTTGGTTTGTTTATCGTTATAGAAGATCTTTTTACCGTCATCACTCAGGATGATTTTTTCGCACATCCCGTTTAGTTTAATCTGCCTTTTAAGCGTCATCGTTTCAAGACTCAAAACATATATACTTGAATCGGAAGGGCTTGAAATATAGGCTATTTTATTTTTGTAATCCATTATAATTTCATCCGGCTGAGACTTCAGTTCTACTTGTCTGATAACCTTATCGTCAGCAAGTGAAATTATATCAACGGCTTTTTTACCGTAAGATGTAACAAGCAAAAACATATCATCATAACCTTTAATCATAATCGGGATATAATTTTGCTGTAACGCGTATTCAGGAATTTTTTTCTCCGGATTAACCACCTGAATATTTTTAGAAAAACTTGTTGAAACATACAAAATCTTATTTTTTAATTCAGGGATTTTTGCAAGAGAATTAATCGTGTTGTCACTCACGGTTTTAGGTTGAACTATCGGTGTCGTAACGATGGAATCCTTTGATGTCGGGATTTCAAGATTTCCTATAATACTCTTTAAATTCTGAGGTATACTCAAATTTGCCGGAACAAGCATATCCTGCGGGAGCAGACCGGTTCTGACTTCTACCGGTACATCTGAAAGTTTGGCAAGACTCTTGTTGCCCTTTGAATCCACTATAACTTTCATAAGAACATAGTCATTACTAAAAATAACGACATCTGGTTTCTGTGATAATTTTTTACCGGCAGGATAACTCGATTTAATCTTAAACTCGCCCTGCGCATCAAATTTTGACGGGATTAACGGAAGGTAAATTGTTCCGTCAGGGAGAATTATCACGCCGTCAAAGCGGAAGTTAGCTTTAGGGAAATCTTTTGTAATGCTGTTTTTAATTTCAACGGGCAAAATTGTTGCATTAACTGAAATTGACGTCATAGCAGCAATTGCCAGTGCAATTATTAATTTACGCATTATTGAAATACTCCTTTTACTTTATCCATCAAAGATTCTTGAGGCTTCTTGCCTGATTTTAACTCATAAAGCTGTTTATACAAGTTACGCTCTGCATCACTCATCTGGGTCGGAATTTTAACAGTCACAACAAGAATATGATCGCCTCTCTGAGAAGGTCTTGACAGAATAGGTATTCCGGCATTTTTAATTTTAATTGTATTACCGTTTTGAATTCCTGCATGAACTTGAATTTTTTGTTCTCCGTCAAGAGTTTTTACAATAATTTCATCTCCCAATGCGGCCTGAGCTGGAGAAATTTCCAATTTTGTATAAACATCGACCCCGTCTCGGGTGAAGTATTCTGAAGGTTTTACATGCAGAACCACATACAAATCTCCTGCTCTGCCGCCGTTTGTACCGGCATCACCTTCGCCGGAGACACGAATTTTAGAATGGTTATCAACACCTGCTGGAATTTTAATTTCAATTTTCTTTTCTTTTTCAATTTTTCCGTAACCCTTGCAGGCTTTGCATGGATTGGAAATTTTTTGACCTGTTCCGTGACAGTCAGGACAAGGACTTATTTGAGTAAACGCACCAAGCGGAGTTCTGGCAACGGTCTGTACCTGTCCTGAACCTCCGCATGTAGGACATACAATTGGTTTTGAGCCCTTTTCTGCACCGGTACCTTTACATTCAGGACAGAGTTCCAGATGATCAAATTTTATTTCCTTATTTACGCCAAAAACGGCTTCTTCAAATGATATTTCAACGTCCGCTCTAATATCATCACCGGGCTGCGGCGCGTTAGGATCAGGCCTGCCTCCGCCAAAACCGAAACCGCCAAAGCCGCCGAAAAATGTATTAAAAATATCATTTAAATCGCCAAATCCTGCTTCGAACGGTCCGTTGGTATTAAATCCGGCATTTTTAAGCCCGTCTTCGCCGTAGCGGTCATAAGTCGCGCGCTTATTATCATCCATAAGAGTTTCATAAGCTTTTCCAAGTTCTTTAAACTTTTCTTCGGCATCAGGGGCTTTGTTTACATCAGGGTGTAATGTACGTGCTTTCCTGCGGAAAGCAGATTTTATCTCATCTTTGGACGCGCTCTTCTCTACGCCCAGTATTTCATAGTAATCGCTCATTTATTTTTCCATCTTCCTCAAGTCTTATATGCTAATCTGCCGCCGCAACATTTACTAACGCAGGACGGAGAACTTTATCTCCTATTTTATATCCTTTTTGAAGCACTGAAATAACCGTATTTTCAGGGTGGTCCTCGGTCGGTGTTCTCATAACTGCCTCATGAAGATTCGGGTCAAACTCTTTATTTTCAGCATCAATCATCTCAAGCCCCAGCTTTGTCAATGTTTCAAGGGTCTGCTTATGAACAAGATTAAAGCTGTCTTTTACTTTTTGACAATCTTCTACATTTTCAAGCGCCTTTTCACCGCGCTCAAAATTATCAAGTACTTCAATCATTTTTTTCATCGTATTTTCAAGACCGAACTTCAAAAGATTTTCTCTTTCCTGTTCCTGTCTTTTTCTAAAGTTATCAAAATCAGCAGCAAGCCTTAAATACTGATTATTCAGCTTGTCATAATCTTCTTTTAATTTATCAAACTCACTGTTTATTTCATCAGATTCAGTTTTAATTTCTTCAGGCTTATCAGTTTCTTCAGCCTTTTCTGTTGTTTCCTTAACTTCTTCTTCCTCGTGATGTTTTTTAAATGGATTATTACTGTGTTTATGTGACATTTCTCTACCTCTTACACTAATTATAATATACTATTTATTATAAGTTATCAAAGTAAAGAAACAAGGAAAATTTATTATTTTTTAATAATTTATGGAGTGTAAAAAAACAATATAAAATACTTTGTTTTACAAATTCAATTCTTTACATTATTTAACTTATTTACACCTGATTAATCTGGTTGTATTATTATGTAAGTAGATGATTAGATAAATTAAATATTTCCGGAGAGAAAATTGACACAAAAATATTACATTAAAGGCGGAACCCCGTTAAAAGGAGAAGTTTCAATAGGCGGTGCAAAAAATTCTGTTTTAAAATTAATGGCCGCTGCACTATTAGCTAAAGGTGAAACTAAAATATACAATGTACCTGATTTGACTGACGTTGAAATTATGCTGAGTGTCATTGAACAACTCGGAGCAAAAACAACTTATAATAAAACTGAAAAATCAGTAACAATTGATGCGACAAACCTCACCAGCGTCACTGCAAAATATGAACTTGTAAGCAAAATGAGAGCATCATTTATAGTACTGGGCGCACTTGTTTCAAGATGCCGCGAAGCAATAGTCGCGCTTCCGGGCGGATGTGCAATCGGCGAAAGACGAGTTGATTTTCATATAAAAGGTCTTGAAGCTCTCGGTGCTAAAATCAAAATCGAAAACGGCTATGTCCATGCCAAAGTGCCTAAACTTGTAGGTACTGATATTTATCTCGATATACCTTCCGTTGGTGCGACTGAAAATTTAATGCTTGCAGCTACTCTTGCAGAAGGTTCTACAAGAATTCAAAATGCAGCGCAAGAGCCTGAAATTGTTGATCTTGCAAACTTTTTAAATTCTCTTGGCGCAGACATCAACGGTGCAGGAACTTCGGAAATTATTATTAACGGTGTAAAACAGGAAAACTTACACCCTATTGAATATACAACAATTCCTGACAGAATTGAAGCCGGGACATTCATGACGGCAATTATTGCGACAAAAGGCAAAGCCATTATAAGAAATGTTTTCCCTGCACATTTAACTTTCTTTACGGATAAGTTACTCAAAATGGGTGCAAACATTAAGCTTCTTGAACCGAACGCGCTTGAAGTAAGCTGTAAAAACAGATTAAATTCCATAAATTTTGTTACCCAGCCATATCCGGGATTTCCGACAGATTTACAATCCATGGCAATGACATTATTATCAACCGCAAACGGTGTCGGCATAATTACTGAAAGCCTTTACGAAAACAGATTTATGCAGGTTCCTGAACTCAGAAGAATGGGCGCCGATATTCACCAGGACAGAAACCATGCGATTATTAAAGGCGTAAAAAAACTCACAGGTGCAACATTAGCCGCAAGTGACCTTAGAGCAGGGGCTTCCCTGGTTGTTGCCGCACTTATGGCTGAAGGAAATTCCGTCATTGAAAACTTACATCATATAGATAGAGGATACGAAAATTTCGAAACTAAGCTAAGATTGTTAGGAGGTAAGATTGAAAGGAGAGAGGATTCTCCTATAATCAACCCGACGGAGGGAATACACAATGAGTCCTACTTATAAGCGTTGGTACGATCACGATCCGCTATTACTAGAAGTTATCGAACTGTTAAAAAATTATCAAACTGAACTGCATGCTCAGGCTGAAATTTTCTTGAAAAAAATTGAAGAAAAAGTTTCCAAAGAAACAGTTGATAAATTTTATGCAATGGTAAAGCCTGTGAATGCGAATAATCGCTGGTATGATAAGGATCCTGTTATTTCCAGAACGGTTGAAATTTTAAGGATTGTTCCTCCAGAAGCTCAAAAAATCTGCGCACAGAATTTTATAAGAACGTTAAAAGAAATGGGCATTGAATACGAAAGCCCGAATGGAAACAGTTAAAAACTCTCTTTTAAATTAAAGAGAGTTTTTTATTTATCAACAATTTAAATGATTGATTTCTGTATCAAAAACATTAAAATTATTGTATGAGAAGGTGGATTATATTATTAGCATTATTGGTCTGCTCTTTGCCGTCAATTGCAAAAGATGTGGATTATGAGCAGGTGTATCGGGATTTAGAGGTTCCGACTCATAAATACGTCCATGATATCGACCCCGGAGAATATTATGATACAAAGACCTCTACCTGGTCTCCATACCCGCTTTTGAGACTCTTAGCACCTTTATATTTCAAAACAATAGTTGTCGAGCCCGGATATTATCTTTTAACCCCGAGAGAACACAAAGGGAATTGGTACATGCTCTTTAAAGAGGCAGGACGAATAAAATATATTGTCCCGATTTATGATAGAGAAATAGTTCCGGAATTTTTCTATGATGAAAACCTACCGAAACCAAAACTTTCACCTACACAAAAAATGCACCTCGGCATGCTTGATTTTATCGGGAAATTTGTTCCGAGTGCAAAAAGAAAACCTACACCGCAGACGTATCTTGAACTAACTGATTTGGATAATAATTTTATATCCATGGTCGTTTACTGGGGGAATTACAGATATTACACGATATTCAGGACAACACCTATGTAAAAAAAATCCGCCCTTATTCGGACGGTAAATCACACATAAATAATATTTAATTTAATTTATTTTGTTCCAATTATAGCGTAATTAATATAACCATGCTTACTTGGAGCAGAATAACAAACCTTTAAGTTTTTAAATCCGGCCTTTTCGCATAAAAATTGTAATGATTCCATTACGATAGGTTTTACATGAGTTAAATCCGAGTAAAAATTTTGCAGATTTTTTATATTGCGGCAATTCAAGGTTTCCAACAGGATTATTCCACCTTCTTCAATGTGCTCGTAAGCAAGGTGGATAAATTCATAAAGATAGTCGAATGATAGATGTTCTACAACTTCAATTGCAGAAATCCCCGAAAAAATTTCATCGGTATTTTTTAAATAAGTTACAGCATCATTCAATTCAACATCAAAATTTTTATCCTTTAATAACTTATATTCAAGAGTGTTGATTTCTATACCTTTAACTTTTATCCCGTTTTTCTGCAAAATTTCAAGAAATTCACCGCGTCCGCAGCCTATATCAAGGAAACACTTTTGAGAATTTTGCGGAATAAATTGGATATAGCCGCTTTGTATTTTTGTAATTATGTCTTTGTCATAGAAACAATTTTCAAATAAATAGTAATATAAATCTTTTTCAGAAAATTCTGAAAACCTATTTTTGGGAATTTCGGATTTTAAAATCGCTTTTTCATATAACGGCTCAAGATTTTTTACTTTTGAAAAAGGTTTAGTTTTTTGAATTAAATATTCCAGCATACAATGACAATTCCTCTCATTAAAAGTGTTATTTTGGTTCATTTTTAGCATTAAACAGGTAAATATTACCAAAATATTTGTATTTTGTCAATAAATACAAACTTTCAGGTATAACATTTTCTTTCTGTAAATTTTAAAATTTAAAATTATGGTTGAAGAAAAAAACACATTAAAACTCTTCGGGAAACGCCTGAGAGAGTTAAGGGCTAAAAACAGAATTACACAGGAAAAACTTGCGGAAATGATTGGTGTTGAACAACAGCAAATCTGCCGTATAGAAACAGGCGGCTGTTTCACGACAATTGATAATTTGAAAAAACTTTCAGTTGCCTTAAAGGTACCGATTGACGAACTTTTTAACTTTTGCCATCAGAAAGAATCAGACGCCCTTCTGTCCGAGTTACAGGAACTCCTCAAAAAAGCGTCTGATGATCAGTTGAAATTAATTTACAGAATAGTTAACGATATTTTAAAATAACTATTCTTCACTTTCTTCATCGTCTTTGTTTGTCTTGATTTTATCGACGACCATTTTTGCCATTTCTTTGGCGATAAGTCTCTGGGTCGGTTCAGGACAGTTCTGGAGCATGTTCATCGCTGTTCTGACAGTTGAATCAATATCGTACCAGCGGCCTTTTCTGTTTTCGTCAATTCCTGAACCTACTGCATTGATAATATCTTCAACAGCTTCGTATTTTTCATCTTCGATGTTGTGTTCAATAATAATTTTAATCAAATTAAGCGCGATTTTAATCTGGGTTTCGTCATCGCTCTGCTCTAACGTTGCGATTGCCTGTGATAAAACCGGGTCTTTATCATACCAGCGGCGCTGTCTGTTGCTGTACTCTTCTTTCATAACTTTTTCTCCTTTATTCTCTTTTAACCGTTTTTAAATGTTACACCTTTTGTGCCTTTCGGGTAATTCCATTCAAGACATTTCTTTTCACACGCAATTCTGCATGCCCCGCATTCAAGGCAGTTTTCAAATTTTATAAGCAGTTTTTGTTCATCTTCAAGCCATTCATAAACATTAGCCGGACAAACATAGGTGCAGATTTTCTTTTTGCAGGTTTTGCACTCTTCCTGATTTGGTTTCAGGTGAGAGTCCGTATCCGGTTCATATTTAATTTTTGACAATTTATCTTCTAAACTCATTTAACCAAAACACTCCATAATAATTTAATAACACTGAAACCGTCTTTAAACAATTCTTTTAAGCTTCTGCTTTTGATGAAATTTTTTATAAAATCCCGATAAAGTGTCCGTTTTGGAACGCTATTAACGGAGGTAAACATTTCAAAAAACATATTTATCCGTTCAAGATAGTATTTAAGGAAGGATTCTTTTCTAGTATGAATAACATCCATCAAATCCCTGTAGGTTTTTAAATCTTTCATTACAAAAGATTTTTCAAGTGCTTCGGCGTAGCGGCTGAGGGATTTTTTGCTGAAATCTCCTTTTGATAATGCGACAACCGCGGCTTCTCCGGCAAGTTTTCCGCTAATCATGGCAAGATTTGTCCCTTCCCAGTGAAGGTTATTAACGAGCATTGCGGCATCTCCAGCAACCATAACCCCGTCTGATACAAGCGCCGGTATTTTCTTAAATCCGCCTTCCGGTATAAGGTGAGCCGAATATTCAAGAAGTTCGCCATCTTTTATCAGAGGCGCAATCACAGGGTGCTCTTTCAATTTATCCAGAAGTTCATAAGGTTTTGTCTTATGTTCTTCGAATTCATCGAGAGTAACCCCGAGCCCTATGCTCACGGATTCTTTATTTGTATAAATAAACCCTAGTCCGAGCATTCCGAGCATTGAACCGCCGAAAATTTCATAAATACAGCCTTCGTCATCATTCAGGTGAAATCTGTCATTTATTTTTTCTTTAGGGAGTTTGTAAACCTCCTTGACGCTTACGGCAACATCTTTTGGCTCAATATCGCCGCGAAGTCCTATTTGTTTTGCGAGGAGCGAATTTACGCCGTCTGCGAGAACAACAATATCAGCGTAATAATCTTCAAGTTCCGTCCTGACGCCGACAACTGCGCCGTCTTTTTGAAGGAGTTCTCTCACAACTGTTTCTTCAACAAGAATAACCCCTTCTTTTTTCGCTTCTTCCGCCATCCAGCGGTCGAATTTTCCGCGCATAACCGTGTAGCTTACCGGAAGTTCGTGTTTATTCTGATAAGAAACAACCGTCCCGTCGTATTCGCCGAGGATTGCGTATTTGTGTTCGACGTTTTTTCTCTCTAGCGGCGCTGTTTTTTCAAAATCCGGGAAAACCTCACGTGTAGGCTGTGCGTAAATGGCGCCCCCGAAAACGTTTTTGCTTCCGGAGAATTTTCCGCGCTCAATAAGGATAACCTTATGCCCCGAACGTGCAATTGTAACCGCGCAGGAAATCCCTGCAGGCCCTGCACCGACAACTATAACTTCTGTTTTATTTTCAGGCATAAAATTATCCTCTTTTATTCACTACGCAGAACACGCACATTGTAATTATACACTAAATTTTGTTCATTGTAAAATAGTTAATATGAATATCACAGCGGGTAAATTTAAAGGACAGAAGATTACGGCACCTGATGAGAAGATTACCCGTCCGACATTATCAAAAGTTCGGATGAGTATTTTTAACACACTTCAGGCAATGATTGATTTTGAAGGCGCGAGTTTTCTTGATATGTATGCAGGTTCAGGCATTATGGGATTGGAAGCACTCTCAAGAGGTTTTGCAAAAGCCGTTGCAATAGAAAAACACCCTAAAGCCGCACAAATTATCAAAAATAATTACAGAAAGTTTTCACCTGCTCCGACCCTGCTTACCGGCGACAGCCTGAAAATTACACCGGCAATACAGGAAAAATTCGACGTAATCTACATTGACCCGCCGTATTTTTCAGGGATTTACGAACAGAGCCTCAAGGCAATAAAAGATATCACAGGCGGAATCGTAATTCTTGAACACGTTAATGAAGTTGAATTCACTGGCTATGAATTAATTAAGCAAAAAAAATACGGCAACAAATTTATAACATTTCTTTGTAAAGAATAAGTTTTTAATTGCAAAGGGGATTTTTTTTAAGTAAAATTTTAGTATTAAAAAAGGGGAATGTATGAGAAGAATTGAGGCTAAGAATCTAATAAAAATATACGGCGACAGAAGCGTTGTAAATGATGTTTCTTTTCACGTTGATAAAGGCGAGGTTGTTTGTCTTTTGGGTCCGAACGGTGCCGGAAAAACTACAACGTTTTATATGGTTGTAGGTCTTGTTAAACCGAATAAAGGCCACATATACCTTGATAACCATGACATTTCCGCAATGCCGATGAATGAACGCGCTCAGTTAGGTATTGGTTATCTGCCGCAAGAAGCCTCAATTTTCAGAAAACTAAGCGTTGAAGATAATATCAAACTCGTTCTTGAAATGAACCCGAAACTAACCGTCAATGAAAAACGCCGTAAGCTGGAAGAACTATTAACAGAATTCGGGGTATTAAGATTACGTTCATATCCTGCTGTAGCCCTCTCAGGAGGTGAAAGAAGAAGGGTTGAAATTGCACGCGCACTTGCGGCAAGTCCGGATTTTATGCTTCTGGATGAACCTTTTGCCGGCATTGACCCTATCGCAATCGGCGATATCAAAGATAATATCAGAAAAATCTCGGAAGAAAAGGGCTTAGGCGTTCTTATAACTGACCACAACCCGAAAGCAACCCTTTCGATTACAGACAGAGCCTACGTTATCTTTGACGGTAAAATTAAAATTCAGGGCAGAAGCGAAGAAGTAGCAGTTGACCCTGTTGCTAAAGAATTCTACTTAGGAAAGGATTTCGAACTTTAATGAAATTCCCTAAAATTACAATCTACGACAGATATATTTTTAATCAGGTGCTTGTCACAACCCTTGTCGCGATTTTACTGTTTACGGTCGTATGGATTGCGCCTGAGATGCTTTTGAACACAATAAAGAAAACTCTAGAGGGTCAATATACAGTAAAAACAGCCTGCCTTGTACTCTTTTATGAACTGCCTAAAATCTTAGGAAAAGCATTTCCTGTCGGACTACTTCTCGGCACGCTTTTTACGTTTGATAAATTAAGCAAAGACTCCGAACTTACGATATTCAGAGCTGTCGGTATGTCTTTTCAACGTATTCTCGCACCGGTTCTTGTTTTAAGCTTTATCATTACAGGCTGCTGTTTTGTAACATGCGATAAACTCATCCCGATTTCCGCAAACCGTATAAACATGATTAAAGACCGCTATCCGTCAACACAATATATTTACACACAGAAAGCTGACGACGGAAGCCCGAAACTGGCAGTAATTATCTCACGCTTCAGAAAAGATATGATGAATAATGTCATTGTTCTTGATTTTTCAAGCAAATATTATACAGACGTCCATCAGCTATCAAACATTTATTCAGCCAAAACCGGACAATATCTCGGAGATAAATGGAGACTAAACGATATTACGCAATACCAGATAAACAACGACGGAATATTTACAAATATCAGACAACTAAAAACAATGGATATATTAAACGGTGAAGACGCTAAAAATGCCTTTATCCTTATGACATATTCAACAAAAAAAGAACGCGAAATTACAAATGAAAATCTGCATAATTATATAAAACTTCTAAAAAAAGAAGGGCTTGATGAAGAATATAGATATATGCTGAATAAATATTTGCAAAGGTTTTTCCATCCGTTCGTATGTGTTTTATTAGCGATTATGGGAACTCTTCTCGGATTCAGCAGACCGCGCGAACAGAGATTGGTCGGCTTTACTATAGCAATCGGATGTATCTTCTTGTATTATATAACTCTGCCATTCTTTGATCTTCTGGCAGAAAAAGGGGTTCTGCCGCCTTTAGTCACGGCAATATTCCCGCCGTTTGCATTTTTAATCGCAATTATATGTTTCTACAAGTCTAAGGATCTGTAAATGAAAAAACTTCTTTTAATATTATTTGTTTGTATACTTTCAATGAATTTTGCTCTGGCAAAAGAAGATATTGATATAACTTATAATGACGGAATTTATCATATTGTTTTGAAAGGTGAAAAAATAAAGAAAAAAATAAAAGTTTATGCATCACAATCTCTGATGACGAACGAAGAAGCCCATAAAGCATCAGGTGCCAAATTAACCGTTAACGCCGGATTTTTCGACCCTGAAAACCAGAAGTCCGTATCATACGTAACAATGGACAGCCACACTTACGAAGATCCTATGCTTAACGAAAACCTTTATAAAAATACTTTCCTGCGTAAAAATCTTGATAAAATCCTAAACAGAACAGAATTCCGAATTGTGGAATGTGACAGAAAAGAATTTAAGTATGAAATGGTACCGCACAATACCCCTGTGGACTTTGCTTGTGACGTAAAATATGCGGTTCAGGGAGGCCCCTTAATCCTTCCGCAGCTAAGGCTTGAAGAAGAATTGTTCCTCGTAAAAGACGGAGAAACAATTGTCAGAGAATCATCATCGGTTCTGCATAAAGTCGCAAGAACAGTTCTGGGATTGAAAGACGGAGAATTACATATTTTAATAATCACAGATGAACACCCTATGGATATGTATGAGGTTCAGGATTTATGCAAAAAACTCGGTTTTGAACGCGCAATGGGGCTTGACGGCGGAAGCTCCACCTCTATGAATTATAAAAATAAATACAGCGTAATTTCAACAAAAGGCGACGGCGCGGGACGAGAGTTGAAATCATTTATTATGGTATTCTAGCCTAAATATTTTAAAATTTCGTCAGTTAATATTTTATTAGCAGTACGCGCAAGTTTTATATTATTCTCATTACCAATCATGTTTTGAATTTTAACGAGTGTTTTGCCAATATAAGAAAATATAGGAAGAGTAGCGTCAGTATTCATTGGAATTCTACAAAAATTAAGATAAAAATTAATCCGCGGCGGAATTTTCAGACTATCACCTTCTTCTTTCATTACCTGAATAAAAAAGGTATCAGGAATAACATCTTTTGTACAATTCCACTCGTAATATGCACCAGCTTTTTTTAAAGCGTTTTTAAATTCGGTTTTATCTTGCCCGGACATATCATCAAATATATCACCGTAAAAAGAATAAATATCCGCTTTTGTAAAAACATTAGGTTTGACCTTAGTATACCCTACACTTACATTATTGATACCTGTAAAATTTATATTCATATTATCAATAAAACGTGTAAAAATTTTTTTTGCTATTAAAAAAGACCATCTTTTCAGATGGTCTTTTAAATAATATCTTCAATCAAACTATTTTACAAAGAAACTTGCATTCACATTTGCAAAAAGTTTAATCACACCGCTTTGAATAGGTGTTGAAGCTTCCGGTGCTGCAGCATCTGCAGAAGCGCCAAATGACATATTTTTAGCCATTAATCTATATTGAACCACATTGTTCTGATTCATACTGCAGCTTACATTCATTGACTTTACGCCTGTGACGTATGATGAAGCATTTTTAGCAATGGCATCAGCTCTGTTTTTCGCTTTTTTAACGGCAACGCCAAGGAGTTCATCACACTGCTTATCGTAGTTTGAAACAGAAAAAGTTAAATTGTTAACATCTGTTGCACCGAGACTAATTGCTTTATCAATAATGTCTCCTGCTTTTTCAATACTTTTCGTATGAACAATTACGTTATTGGACACTTCATATTTATCGAAATTTCTCTTACTCCCTGAGTATGAATATACAGGAGTTGCCGAAAAATCGGCAGTTTTTACATAATCTCCGTTTTGAGAATTTATCATGCCTTTTAAGGCAGTATAAACACTGTCAGAAATTTCTTTATTTTTTAACGTTGCTTTTTGTAACGACTTGTTATCCTCCGTTCTGACTGCAATACTGATTTCCACAACATCAGGATTTAACTCGGTATTTGCAGATGTGGAAACTGAAACATAACCTTTTTCTTCAGTATTCACAACGGTTGCTGCATTTACGTTTGTAGCAGCAACTCCTGCCGCCAAAGCCAAAAGAGTAACTCCAACAATAAGTTTTTTCATAACTTCTCCTTTTTCTAAACTAACTCATTCATGTAAAACATATAACATTATAACGCTGTCAACACAGAAATGTTCATTTTTGAAATTCTCTGACTATGAATGTTTTTCTGAAATATCTTTATTTTCAATATTTTCTTTAGTTTCTTTTTTCTCGGAATCTTCTTTTAGAATCATTGAATTCAATCTGCGAGCTTCCGCCTGAATTTTAATTCTTTCCATAAGCATTCTCATTTCCGCTTCGCTCAGTTGTGCAGTTGTTCTAAAAGCAAGCATTTTTCTTTTTGAATTAATAATAAACACGGAAAGAGCAAAAGCCGCCCACAATAATAAACCTTGCCATAAAGAAATCAAAGGCATTGACAAATAATTAAAAGCAAAATGGTTCCATAAATATACAGCCACCTTAGCAGGGAAAATTACAAATCCTGCACACAAGCATACAGCAATAAAAAGAACCATCACAAGTCCTTGTAAACCTTTTATTTCTATAATTTTAGCATTTTTCTTCATATTATAACCTTTTTTCTTCCGATTTAATCATTTCAAGAAATTCATCTTCTGTCAATATTATAACACCTAATTTTTGTGCTTTGTCGAATTTCGAGCCCGGATTAAGCCCTGCAACAAGATAAGAGGTATTTTTTGATACTGCTGATGCCGCTTTTCCTCCGAATTTTTTAATAAGTTCATTAGCCTCATCACGGGTCATATCATTTAAAGTTCCGGTAATGACCAAGGTTTTCCCTTTAAAAAGTTCTGACTTAGGAAGTTCTACTGGCGGCGGAACAACTCCGAGTGCTTTTAATTCCTCAAGCATTTTTATATTTTTTTCATCATGGAAAAATTCATAAATATCATCTCCGATTTTTCCACCGATACCGTTAATTGCCGCCAGTTCTTCAGCCGACGCATTCATAAGATTATCCAGCGTGCCGTACTGGTTAGCAAGAATATCTGCGGTTTCTTTCCCTACATTTTTAATAACCAGAGCGGTTAAGAACCGTTTTAACGAACGGGTTTTACTTTCCTGAACAGCATTATATATATTTGCGGCAGATTTTTCTTTAACAAGATTAAGTGTCATAAGGCTATCCATTGTAAGCCTGTAAAAATCAGCAGGATTTCGAACAAGTCCTTTATCATAAAGCTGTTGAATCATAGAAGGACCGATAAATTCAATATCCATAGCATCTTTTGACGCCCAGAATTCAAGTTTTGCCTTATTTACAGCAGGACAATCAGGATTTGTGCAATAAAGATTAACTTCACCCGCACGAACCTCAAGTCTTGAACCGCAGCCCGGACATTTTCTCGGCACACCGTAAGGGTTCTTACTGTGTCTATCCTCAGTTTCAACTACTTTAATAACTTTTGGAATAATTTCAGCGGCTTTTTTTATTAAAACCTTATCACCTTTTCTTACATCAAGCCTTCTGATTTCGTCAAAATTATGCAGACTTGCCCTTGAAACAGTACTTCCTGCAAGCAGAACCGGTTTTAAAATAGCAACAGGCGTAACTGCACCTGTTTTACCTACGCCAAGCTCGAAATCCTCGAGAGTCGTTACGGCTTCTTCCGGCGGGAATTTAAAAGCAGTTGCCCATTTTGGCGCACGAGCGGTAAAGCCCATATCATTCTGAATTGCAAAACTGTTTACCTTTATGACAACTCCATCAGTTGCATAATCAAGTTCAGCACGCTTATTTTCCCACTCTTTGCAGTATTCTATAGCCTCATAAACATCTTTACAAAGTCTAATATTAGGATTTACTTTGAAACCCAATTTTTTCAAATACATAAGACTGTCATAATGAGTTTGCGGAGAATTCGGGATATTATCAAGTATAGAGGAATAAACCCAAATTGAAAGATCTCTTTTGGCTGTAATCGTACTATCAAGCTGACGAATGGAACCGGCGGCCGCATTTCTTGGGTTAGCAAAAAGTTTTTCTCCCTTTTCCATATTTTCTTCGTTAAGTTTTTCAAAAGACGTTTTCGGCATATAAATTTCGCCTCTGACTTCAATATCAACATCTTCAAAAAGTTTCAGCGGAATTGAACGTACCGTTTTAAGGTTGGGCGTAATATTCTCGCCTGTGACACCATCCCCGCGGGTAACACCTGTTGTAAAAAGGCCTTTTTCATAAGTAAGAGAAATGGCAAGACCGTCAATTTTTAATTCACAAACAAGCTCAACATTATTGCCGTATTCCTCAACAATTTTTTTATACCAGATTTCCAGATCTTCGTAGTTATAAGTGTTGTCAAGACTGTAAAGTCTGTGCTTATGTGTATACGGAAAAAATTTCTCACTTACCGAACCTACTCTTTGTGTCGGGCTGTCAGGAGTTTTGTATTCTGGATGTTCTTCTTCAAGTTTTTTTAATTCGGCAAAAAGCTGATCATACGTGTAATCGTCAATTAACGGATTATCTTCGACATAATATTGATAATTATGTTTATTTATCTCATCTTTCAAAAAATTTATTCTGTCTAAAACCATTTGCCTCTCCCCGAAATGATATTTTTACATAATCATTAAAAGTTCTCTGATAACCTTTGTAGCAACTGCTGTTGAAACACCGGAAGCATCGTAATCAGGAGCAAGTTCCACCACATCGGCACCAATTATATCAAAATCTTTCAAATAATCAAACCACCCCATCAGCTCATTAAACTGCATACCGCCGCTTTCAGGAGTTCCTGTTCCCGGCATAACTGAAGGGTCAAGAACATCCAAATCAACCGTAATGAAGATTTTCTTACTTTTTACGCAGTCCAAATCCGAATAAATATAACAAAGAGTATTATTCTCCTTCATGAACTCAAATTCTTCTTTCATGCCGGAGCGAATACCGATTTGCTTAATATTCTGCGTACCTACTATTTTTGAGCAATGCCGGATAACGGCAGAATGGGACATTTCTTCGCCCAAATATTCTTCCCTTAAATCTGTATGAGCATCAAAGTGAACTATTACAAAATCATTATAAAACTTGGAAACAGCTTTGATTTCAGGGAGTGTAACCAGATGTTCTCCGCCTATTCCGAAAACTCGTTTTCCGTCTCTGTAAATATCTTCTACATTTTGTTCAATAACATCAAGAGATTTGTAAGTATTACCGAGCGGGAATTCTAAATCCCCGGCATCGTGGAAATTTACATCCTGCAAATGCTTATTAAAACGCGGAGAATAATCTTCCAACCCCCAGCTTGCAAGTCGGATTTGTTCAGGAGCAAACCTGGAACCTGAGCGGTAAGAAACCGTACCGTCAAACGGCATTCCGAGCATTACAATATCGGATGACTCGTAATCTTCATTCTGTCCAATCCAATTTCTGTCTAAAAACGGGCCTCTCAGCATACGCATTCTCCTTCTTTTTTCGATTTACATCCATTTTATCATAAAATTTACATTATTAGCAATTTTTTTTACTTACACGTTTTAAATAAAATATGCGGGTCAAATTTTTGGAGGTAAATAATGATTAAATCTGTTAATCCTATTAATTTTAAAGGAACAAACCTTGTTGCAAATGTTAAAGAGCAGCAGACTCAGGAGGCACCGGTGGCAGCAGAACAGCCACAGGCAAGCGGAAGCGAAGCAATGGCAAATTATAATAAAGCTTCAATCCATCCGTCACAGCAAATAAAACCGCAAGTACAGGAAGCACCGGTTACTGAAACTAATAAAGAAACCACGCCTGCTGAAGTCAAAGAAAACGAAAAAGACGACGACAAAAAAGAAGAAAAAGACGATTAACCCGTGCATTTACGAATTAAGCGCCGTATAAAATTTATAAAGAATTCTGGCAGTCTTTTCATCCTGTAAGGCTGCCATTAATTCCTTTTGTATATCCTTTAAAGGTTTAAAATGACCGAACAAATATAATTCGTAAACCTCTTTATCCAAAGCATTCGCGATTTTTGCTATATTTTCGGGAGTAGGATAGTTTTTGCCGTTTTCTATACGGCTTATATTATTAGGTTCAATGCCGACAATCTCTGCAAGCATTTCCTGAGACATTCCTTTTTTTTTTCTTATTTCCTGAATTCTTTTACCTAATTTGGTTTTTATATCACTCATAAAACCTCCGGCTTTAATTATAAGAATTGCTGTATGATTTAAAAACCATTTATTGAGGCTAATTTATATTGACAATTAGGCGTAGTAAATATAATATATCTATATAATGAGTTGAATATATGGAGATAATTATGCTTACTAAAACAATAAATGATTATAGAAAGTTGAAATCCCAATTTCCCAAAGTGGGCAAAGCTGCAGCCTCCCTTGATAAGGGAGGTGGCACAGGTGTGCCAGAGGGTTTTTCACTACATTCTGCAGATAACCGCAAAGCAGCGTTTACACTTGCAGAAGTTCTTATCACCCTTGGAATAATCGGAATAGTGGCAGCAATGACACTGCCGACCCTTACGGCTAAAACAAGAAAAGCCGAAGCAACGGCCAGAATAAAAAAATTCTATTCTGCAATGCATCAGGCAATAATCATGTCGGAAATGAATAACGGTTCCTGCAAAGAATGGCAGTATGAAACACTCAATGATTATGAAAACCCAGATAGCAGCGGACAAAGTTACGAAATATCAGAAGCATTTAATAAACAATATCTTATCCCTTACCTGAAAATAACAAGCTCTGAGGAAAGAGAATGGATTACATCTACAAACCAAAAACTAAAAGGCTACGCTCTAACTTTTGCCGACGGCTCTGTGATGAATTCAAAAGTCGGCAGCTGCATAGATATATCATTTGATGTTAACGGAGATAAAAAACCAAACCAAAAAGGCTACAACCAATTTATATTTTTAATCTGCAAAGGCAATCAAACAATAAGAAAACACTGTTTTACAACATACAAACCTGAAAATAATCGGGAAGATAATTTACAAAATTGCAAAAGGAGCCCATATTATTGCAGTGCTTTATTAGAATGGGATAATTGGGAATTTAAAGATGATTATCCATATAAACTATAAAATATCGAAAGCATACCTAACTCAGGTCGTTAAGATTAATTTTTCGTGTTAAAATATAGTTATGTTCAGCATAGACTGTTTAAATACGAATGAGAATTATCAGCTTTTTAAAGATTATGTAAAAGCGCGGATGTCGTTTGCCGTGACAGGGCTTGTGACAATTTTGAGAATGCTTCTTGTTGAGAAGGCTCACGAAATCTCCAAGAAAAAAATCCTCTTTATAACCTCAACCGAACAAAATGCGCTGCGTTATCAGAACGATTTTAAAAAGGCTTTTGGGGTTGAAACAAGTCTTTTGCCGTTTCAAAATATTTCGATGTACGAAAGTGTTGACACAAATGTATATGACTATGCCGAACAGGTAAAAATTTTAAGAGAAAAACCCGATATTATAATTGCACCTGTAAAAACTCTGCTGGAAAAATTTCCGAAAGAGGAGTTTTACGAAAAAAACGCATTAAAAATTAAAGTCGGGGATGAAATTGATTTAAAAAAACTTTCCGAACAGCTTGTGGCACTGGGGTACAAGCGCTCAACAATGGTTTCGGATATTGCGGAATTCAGTATAAGAGGGGACATCGCGGATGTATTTTCGCTCGACAAAAACCCCGTACGTATTGAACTCTGGGGCGATGAAGTTGTGGATTTACGCTACTTTGATAACGAAACCCAAAAATCCGTTGAAAAAATAAAAGAAGTTGAAATTCTTCCGGTATATAAGTTTCTATGTTCCCCCTCATCCGCCTTACAGGCACCTTCTCCCGCCATTGGGGAGAAGGATATAAGTCCGAAAGAAATCAAAGATTTCAACCATCCCGTAAAGGGAGCATCATCCGCCACCCTTGAGGGGGAGGATGTCCGAAGGACAGGAGGGGGGTGCCCCAAAGAAATCAAAGAACAGGTCGAAGAAGAAGGGTATTTTGAAGGGATTGAGGTTTACCAGAATTATTTTAACCCTGAACTTGTAAGCGTTCTGGATTATTTTAAAGATTACACCGTAATCCTTGATGAGGCTCCGGAAGTTTATGCAAAGTTTGAATTTATGGACGAGAACTTCACCAAACAGTATCAGGAGAATTTAAAACTCGGATTGAATTATGAACTTGCTGGCTTAAACCATTTAACATATCAGGAATTTATCCAGAAGCTTGCCTGTTTTGTCAAAATCGGGCTGAACAATTTTCTTGACGGCGAAATGGATGAAATTGTGGAATTCAACACCCAGCCGGTTAAGAGTTTTGCGGCAAATCTGGATGAGATAGCGGCGTTTATCAGGGAGAAAACTTCTTTTACCTGCAACGATTATAAATCCCCCCTGCCCCCCTTTACAAATGGGGTAGTGTCACGACCTTCCAATGACTCAAACGAGCGAGCAGAGGGTGAGGGGTTCCATAAGAAATATAGAATAATCATTGCAACGGATTATCCTGAACGAGTGAGAGAAATCCTCTCGGAGCGGGAAGTCTTTGCGGATATTGATTACACGGAAAGCATTGCCTGCCACGGCGGAATTTTAGAGGACTTTGAAACAATTATCCTTACCGACCGAGAACTTTTCAACAAACGCTCAAAAGAGGTTACCTCGACAAAACGTTCCTATTACAAAGAAAAACCTGAATTTATCGAAAGCATTAATGATATAAAAGAGGGGGAATATGTAGTCCACAGTATCCACGGTGTCGGGATTTATAAGGGGCTTACCCAGCAGGAAATCGACGGGCAGCTTAAGGATTATCTTACAATTGAATACGCAAGCAAGGATAAACTTCACATTCCGGCAGAACAGATAAACCTTCTCTGCCGCTATAGAGGCTCCGGAAACATCAAGCCGAAACTTTCCAGAATGGGCGGCAAGGATTGGGAAAACACAAAAGCCCGCGTCAAAAAAGAAGTTGAACAGGTTGCTTACGATTTGTTACGGCTTTATGCAAGACGTAAAATGCAAAAAGGCATTCAGTTCCTTCCTGATACAACATGGCAGGTTGAGATGGAAGAAGCCTTTGAATACACGGAAACTCCTGACCAGATGAAGGCGATAGTCGATGTCAAGGCGGATATGGAAAGCGAAAATCCTATGGATAGGCTAATCTGCGGGGATGTCGGTTTCGGCAAAACAGAAGTTGCAATGAGGGCAATCTTTAAGGCTGTCACCTCGGGGAAACAGGTTGCTGTTGTTGTTCCGACGACAATTCTTGCACTCCAGCACTACCAAACAATGTCTGACCGCTTTAAGCCGTTCGGGGTTCACGTAGAACTTCTCTCCCGCTTCCGCACAAATAAAGAACAGAAAGAAACCGTTAAAAATCTTGCAACAGGCGCCTGTGACGTTGTTATCGGAACCCACCGACTTTTACAGGACGGAATTGTTTTTAAAGATTTAGGGCTTCTTGTAATAGATGAAGAGCACCGTTTCGGCGTCCGCCACAAGGAAAAATTAAAGCAGCTGCGTGAAAATATAGACATAATCACAATGTCTGCAACCCCTATTCCGCGAACGCTTTATATGTCTTTATCAGGCATAAAAGATATGTCCGTAATCAACACTCCGCCGAAAAACAGGCTTCCGATAAAAACATTCGTGGGCGTATGGAATGATAATATGGTTAAAAACGCCATAGTCCATGAACTTGATAGAGAAGGGCAGGTTTTCTACCTCTATAACCGCGTTGAAACAATAGAAGAATTTAAAATGCAGCTTCAGCAGCTTGTGCCGAATGCACGAATTGCAATCGGACACGGACAGATGGATGAAAAAGCGCTTGAACAGGTGATTGTTGATTTTGCCAACCATGAATATGACGTACTTCTGGCGACCACGATTATCGAAAACGGAATCGACATCCCGAACGCCAATACAATGATAATCCACGATGCCGACCGCTTCGGGCTTGCACAGCTTTACCAGTTGAGAGGACGCGTCGGACGATCGCAAAGACAGGCATACTGCTACTGCTTCTACAAACGGCAGAAAGAAATGACCAAAGAAGCAGTCCAGAGATTAAAAGCCATAAAAGAATTCACAACCCTCGGAAGCGGCTATCAGATAGCACTCAGGGACGTTGAAATCCGAGGAGTCGGAAATATTCTCGGCACAAAACAGCACGGTCATATGATTAACGTCGGTTTTGACACATACTGCCAGTTATTAGAAGAAACCGTCCACGAAATTCAAGGGGAACATGTTGAAAAAGACGTCCAGACTATTGTCGATATAAATGTTACCGCCTTCATCCCTGACGACTGGGTGGGTTCTGCCGAACAAAAAATGATTGAATATAAACGACTCGCGGATGTAAAAAATGATGTTGAACTGGATTATATAACAGAAGAGTGGAAAGACCGCTTTGCCAAACCGCCTGAAAGCGTCGAAAACCTCATTAAATTAATCAGAATACGTCTTGCCGCAAGCGATGTGAAAATTGCCGCAATCCGCGAAACTTCCGAAAACATCAGAATTTATACTCCATATACCCAGCCTGAATGGAAGATTATTCAGCGGGAACTTCCGTCGGAAATTCTTAAGAAAATAAAGTTTACAATTGCCCCGCCGTCCTGTCAGGAAGGCAATTCCATTCTATTGTTAAATAATTCATATATGAATTTTGATGAAGTATTTAACATTTTAATTGATTTGTTTTATTATATACATAAAATTAGTCACGAATATAAAAACTAACCAAAGAAAGAGAGAGTTTATGAAAGGAAAAAAATTACTTGCAACCGTTGCATTATCTGCAATTTTATTCACAGGCTGCGGTATTAAATCAGCTCAAACAATTATTAAAGTAAACGGTCAAAATATTACCCAGGGACAGTTTGACGAAAGCTTCAACAAATCTGCTCAGGGCGGTATGATGGCACAATTGGGAATTAACGTTAAAGACGGTAAAAATAACTTTTTATATTATTTAATTAAAGACAAAGTTGTCAATGAACTTATTGTAAAAGAATTAATCAATCAGGAAATTGAAAAACGCGGAATTGAAGTTTCTAACGAAGATGTAGACAATGCTGTAAAAGAAATTGTTGATAAAGTAGGTTCAAAAGAACAACTCAATCAGATACTTAAACAAAACGGGGTTTCAACTTCACAATTCAAAAAAGATTTGAAAGAAGAAGTTAAAATGAAAAAACTCGCAAAAGAACTTACTGACAGCAATATAAGTGATGCAGATGCTAAAAAATATTACAACGACAACATCAAACAATTCAAATATCCTGAAAAAGTAAGAGCTTCACATATACTTATCTCTGTAAATCCGCAGGAAATTGAAGAAATCATCACATCCGATAAAGCAAACGCAAATCTTTCAAAAGAAGAAGTACAGAAAAAAGTTAACGAAGAAATCGCAGCAAAAAAAGCAAAAGCAGAAAGCCTCTTAGCACAGGTTAAAAAAGACCAAACACAGTTTGCTAAAATTGCAAAAGAAAATTCTGACGACACAACAACAGCAGTTAACGGCGGAGATTTAGGCTTCTTTGCAGCACAGGAAATGGTTCCTGAATTTTCAAAAGCTGCCTTTTCTATGAAACCTAATACCGTTTCAGGACTTGTAAAATCTCAGTTCGGCTACCACATCATCATGGTAACAGACAGAATGGAAGCAGGTCAACAACCGTTTGAAAAAGTTAAAAACGACATCAAAGGTTTCCTTGAAACTCAAAAACAGCTTGAAGCAATAGACAAACTCGTAGAATCATTAAAGAAAAATGCTACAATTGAATATGTAAATAAAGAATATGATCCTGCAGAAATTCAAAAGGCGCTTAAAACAGAAATAAAAGAAGGAAACGAAAAAGCAAAAGAAATCAAAGAAGCTGCTAAAGAAACAAAAGCTCCTGAAAAAAAATAATTTCTGAAAGAAATAAAAAACAAAAAGAGTTCGGCCAATATACAAACCGAACTCTTTTTTATTTCCGATATTCTAATCTAGTGTCGCCGATTTTCAAACGGCCACTCGGAAATTTGGCTTTACTGCCTTATCGCGAAATTTTCTCGGATAAATTTAATCTAAAAAAAGCGCGGCAGGAGGTGCCGCAAAAATAAGTATGCAAAACACAAGTATAGCTGTGTAATTATATTTTAGCAAAGATTTTAAATAATGCAATCGCCATTTGGCATTAATTTGTATAATTTATAAAAATAAAGCAGCCCGTAAGCCGTGTTCTGTTTTAGATAATCATCTGTCTGGTATTGTGATTACTCACAATCTCAAGCGATTTTTTAGAAGTGGGCGGACAACCTTTATAACCTTCCATTTAATCTTGCATCCGATCGGGGTTTACCTGGCCAATATTTCTCAATATTGCCGGTGAAGCTCTTAACTCACCGTTGCACCCTCGCCTGTGATATAAAATCCATCGGCAGTCTCACGTCTTTGCTTTTTTAGCCGCCTGTGCAATCCGTTATCGGATTGCTTCGTTCCTTCCGCATTCGCTTCTGTCACAACGGCGGCATCGTAGTGTTCGTGCCTGCCCGTCTTGCTCCCGCAAGCCGGCACCGCACTCACACCGGCTGACGCATTCATTTCTGTGGCACTATCCACCGGCTCACGCCGTCCGGGCTTTCCCCGGCGATCTGTCCTTGGATGCACGGACTTTCCTCACATTTTCATGCGCGATTATCCGGCTGCTTTATTTAACTGTATATTAGCACAGAAAAATCCTTTTGGAAATACCGTACAGATGAAGTTAAGTGCAATTAAACGAAGGGTGATGGGATATCAAACGTCATTCCGGAAGCTTAGAAAAACTAATTGAGACGGATGGCGAAATTGAGTTTTTCAAGCTATGCGGAATCGCATTCTCGTTGAATGTAACTATAATGCGATCCCGGGTCGGAGCCCTGGATGACGTCAATGTGGAAAATGAAAAACCTTCCTTATAGAGTGTGGTTGCACGAAAACGGCGGTAGAATTGGCGGCTTTCTTCCCCCTCACCCTAACCCTCTACCCCAGGGAGAGGGGGAAGAGTGACCTCCTTGTAAAGAAAGTCCAAATGGCACTGTTGGTTGGGCACTTGCCCAACGATAAACCAAAATACCGGATTGTAGGCACTAAGATAAAATGTTATGACATTCTGAGGGCGAAGCCCGAAAGAATCCAGCTTTTAGAATGTGAAGCATAATGAGTGAAGAGGGAAATGACTTATTATTATTGAACTACTCACCATTCACTCTTCACCTCTCACTTAAATTATTAAGTGATGTTACAACATGCGTAAATTATTTGTCTTTTTTACACGAATAAAATACAATAGTGTTGGGAAAGTTTTGAGGGATTATTTATTTATGTTAAAAGATGCAATTAGAGAGAAGACTTTATCACCACAAGAAGTAAGAGCAATTTTAAATACTGACAACAAGGAAATTGTTGAGTTATGCAAACGCGCTTCTATCCTGCCGAGAAAAAATAGCAAAGGTCAAACTTACTTTTCTTATGAAGAAGTTAAAAATCTAAGAAAAGTACAAGCTCAGAAAAAAGGGGTTAGCGTTCCTATGGTACAGCAAGCACAAAAACCGCCTACTGCTATTCAAAATATTCTCACCTCACTGCAGGAAATGGAAACAAAGCTTAGCGATAAAATTGCTAAAGTTATTGATGAAAAACTTGAAGGCATGGACGAAGTTGTCGTTGAATTAATCAGATGTAAAACTGACAACGAAACTTTAAGACAAAAAATCGTTGATTTAAACAAAGAAGTTTATCAGCTTAAAAATGATTTAAATACTTACAAACCAATCGGACTCGGGTTATACAGAAAGAAAAGCAGCCACGTTTGGGAATAGAATTATTGCGCGACGAGGCGGATTTTTACATAAATAAAACAGAGCAATAGTCTCCGAAGTCTGGTTTGACTAATATAAAGGGATTAAATAATGGCAGTTAAAGAAAAAGAAACAGAAACACAATCAGCTTCAGATGAAAGAAGTAAAGCGCTAAAACTAGCTATAGAAAAAATAGAAAAAGACTTCGGTAAAGGTTCAATCATGAAACTTGGCGACAAGCCGACAGTTAATGTTGATGCAATTCCGACAGGTTCACTTGCACTTGATGTGGCTCTCGGTATCGGAGGCGTTCCGCGCGGTCGTATTATAGAGATTTACGGTCCGGAAAGTTCCGGTAAAACAACACTTGCCCAGCACATTGTTGCAGAATGCCAGAAAAAAGGCGGAATTGCAGCATTCGTTGATGCTGAACACGCACTTGACCCTGAATATGCAAAAGCTTTAGGCGTAAAAATTGACGACCTTCTTATTTCCCAGCCGGATACAGGAGAACAGGCGCTTGATATCACGGAAGAACTCGTTCGCTCCGGTGCTGTTGATGTTGTTGTAGTCGATTCAGTTGCTGCACTTGTTCCGAAAGCTGAAATTGAAGGGTCTATGGAAGACCAGCAGATGGGGCTTCAGGCTCGATTGATGAGTAAAGCTCTCAGAAAATTAACAGGTATTATCGGTAAAACTAATACGACAGTAATTTTCATCAACCAGTTGCGTATGAAAATCGGTGTTATGTACGGGAACCCTGAAACAACAACCGGCGGCAACGCGTTAAAATACTACGCCTCAGTTCGTATGGAAATCAAACGTACCGAAGGTGTTAAGGGTGACGACGGCGATGTCGGAAACCACGTCCGCGTAAGAGTTGTTAAAAACAAAGTTGCACCGCCATTCAGAACTGCTGAATTTGATATTATTTTCGGTAAAGGTATATGTAAAGTCGGAAACATCCTTGACGTTGCGGTTAACCTTGATATCGTGAAAAAAGCCGGTTCTTGGTTCAGCTTTAATGAAGAAAAACTCGGTCAGGGACGCGACAAGGCAAGAGATTTCTTAACAGAAAACCCTGATATCCTCGCTCAAGTTGAAACTCTGGTACGAGAAAAACTTGCCCAGTAAGAAGTTATGAAAACATTAGCGCAATTCGTACAAAAAAGACGGGATGACCTTGGGATGTCTGCCAAAGGACTTGCGGCGGCATGTAATCTTGATGTAAGCCTTATAGAAGAAATTGAGGGAGGAAAAGAACTTTTTCTTCCTGTGACAATACGGCAGAAGCTTGCTAAAGGCTTAAAATGCAACCCTGACGACATCAAAAAGCTCGAAAAAGATTTTGATACCCATTTTCTTGCTGATGACAAGATTATTGAGAGTTTGAAAGAACTAATCCTCAACGGCGCAGGCGGTTTAAAGTGTCCGAAATGCGGTGCCCCTTTAATTACACGTGTTGCAAAGATGTATGATTTAGAAGATAACCTCGTTTTACATCCGAAAGCCCACTGCACCAAGTGCGTTTTCCAGATACATTAATCATTGATGTACATTTTAAAAATACCCGATTTTGAAAGCGTAGTAAAACTCTTTCGGAATTGAGTTTTTCAAGTGGTAGCCCGGGATGGAGCTATAGACTCTGCACCTTAGCTGTTATACTTAAAATACAAGTTTACAAATCAGCACCTTTACTGTACATATCTGACACAATTTTCTTAATATAATCTTTTACCGCTGCAGTAATAATCAAATCAGGCTCCTTTGCCGTGAATTCATCAAGAACGACAATGGCATCACGCAATTGTCCTTTTTTTTCAAATAAAAGCCCGCGCATAATCATATTTAAAGGGTTGTCGTTTTCATAAGTCTGTGCAATCTTTGCATCAACCAACCCCAGAGCCTGATAACAGTCCGCAAGATTCTGGTAATATTTAAAATTAAGAGTATAAAGTCCCAAAGCCCTTTCAAAACAGTCCTGCGCAAGATCTGCCGCACCGACTTTCATATAGCATTCGCCGAGGTTGTTATAGTAAACCGACGATGCCTGCACATCAGGGCTAAGGCTTATTGCGATTTTGAATTCCTGTATAGCAGGATACCACCAGTAATCCTTCATATACATAAGCCCGCGGTTATTATGCATCGCAGCGTTTTTCTCCGAATCAATTACATAGGTTTCTGGTTTTTTGTAACCGGAGAAGAGAACCGCACAAAATAACAATGTTATTATAAAAGTTTTCTTCATCATACTTTATATATAATTACAGTAAATTAATTTCCAACCCTTCATGCGCCAGAATTACCCTATCTGAAAACGCTTTATACTGTTCTTCAATTGAATCAAGTTTTTCATCATCGTATTCCGGATCAAAGTGGAAGAATACTAATTTTTCAGCGCCTGTCTGGTTCTGACATTCGATTGCCATATCAAAGGTTGAGTGCCCGTAACCCTGTTTCGGAACAAGAGAATTCAGATAATCTTCCGTCGTATACTGCGCATCGTGGATAAGGAGGTTACAGCCGCGGGCAAAGTTTGTAAGCTTTTTATCTCCGCCAAGATAACTTTCTTTATCCGTTGCATAAACAAGGGTTTTACCTTTATAAGAAATTTTATAAATAAACACGCCTTCCTGCGGATGGGCATAAGAACGGTAGCAGGTAATTAAAACGTCATCTTCCCCGACCTGTAAATCTTCCGCTTTTTCAATCCGCTTTACTATAGGCGCTTCGCCGTGGCGCAGGATAATTCCTTCTGTCTCACTGATATCGTGGATATTAAGGTTGCCGGCAATATCCCCCAAATCAAGCGGAAAAGATTTTCCGAACAATAAACCAGCAAGTTCATCCGACAAAGTTTCGTTGTAATTAACGTTTCCGTAGACATTCAAAACAGTTGACGGAATATGCAAAGGTCTAAAAAACGTAAATCCCTGAATATGGTCAAGATGAATGTGGGACAGAAGTACAATAGCGTTAATCGGGGTTCTGTCTGCAGGATTGACAGCAGATGCAATGTAGTCGCGCAAAAGTTCGTTGCCGACATCAATCAGTCCGGTTCCTGCATCAAGCACTATCAAATGCCCGCCGACTCTGACTTCCACGCAGGAAGTATTCCCGCCGTATTTTAAAAATTCTTTCTTTGCTAAAGGATAACTGCCTCTAACACCTCTGAACTTAACTTTAAATTCGCTCATTTTTCAAACCCTCAGTTCTTCTTTATTTCGTAAACACCGTTTCTGTCTTTTTCTTCGCCCATGTAAACATTAGAGCCAAAGACAAGTAATTTTGCAAGCTTTTGAATATTTTTTTCTCTGGTTTCGCGCATTTCTATATTAAATACAACTTTTTTCCACTGATTACGAATAGTCACAATTCTAAATGCATTCGGATACGATACAAGCGCAGGAGACGCCACATATAGAACATTACCGTTTTGAGTAATTTTTGCGGCATGATAGTGTCCTGCAAATACTGCAATAGGATTTTTGTGCTTTTCAATTACGCCCTGAACAGCCGCTGCATTAAGCAATCTATGACCGCTGCTAGGAAACGGTTCTATTATCGGAACATGCATAAAAATTAACACAATATCTTTTTTCGCACTATCCAGCTCTTTATCCAGCCACGCAAGCTGCTCCTCGGAAACCGAGCCGTTTGATGTAAGTTTTTCACTTATAATTGTGTCAAGCACTATTACCTTGTAACCTTTTCGCGGAACAAAAGAGTAATAGGAGTTTTTAAATTTGAAATTTGTATTATGTTTACCGACTATATCAAGGTAAAGTTCTTTTGTAAGATAACCGCCGACGCATCTGTCATGGTTCCCGAAAACTATATACCACGGAGCTTTTATTTTTTCTGCGTATTTTAAAAAGGCCGTAAGTTCTTTCTCATAAGGAACGTTCACCTGATCACCCGTCATCATAACAAAATTTAGATCCGGAATTTCATTAATCTGGTTCACAGCATCTTCCAATAATTTCGGAGATTCACCTGTCATTTTAAAAGTAGTGTTGACTCCGGCATCAGAAAAATGAACATCACTCAATTGCACAAATTTTAAATCAGAAGAACTGTAGCATTGCAGACCGAAAACCATCAATCCGGAAAGCGCCAGAGTTATAACTGCATTTGTTAATTTTATTAAAAAAGTCTCTTTTTTCTTATATTTTCGCTTCATCTTATTCCATAGTTCCTTGAGTCTGCCCGTTTAATTTAGCCTTTGCATCATTATAACGTAACTTTAAATCATTCTCATCATCATTGAGTATGATTGCTTTATCCATGTTTAAAAGGGCATTGTTATAATCCTGAAGCCCGTAATAAGCATAACCTATATATTTATAAATATCCGAGGTCTGAATTGTTTGAGTCAGCGGTTCCAGAATATCAATTGCCTGGCGGTATTGATTTTTATTACACAGAATAATTCCTTTTAAAAGTTTATATTCAACATCATCATTCAGTGCCAGTGCAGTAACTATTTCGGTTTCCGCATCATTATATCTTCCCATTTTCATATAAGCTTTTGCACGCAGCGCATAGCCGAAGTCTTCCTGCTGGTTGTAGTAGATAAACCTTGTAACAGGAGGAATTACACCGTCATAATCCCCCATTTCATAATGGCAGAGTGCAACCGCCAAATGAGCCTGTGTAAAATCAGGATTAGCCTGCAAAGCCTGATTAAAAGCTGCAATTGCAAGATTATACTGTTTTGTCTCTTTGTAATATTCGCCTAAAAAGTTATAATACAAAAATCCGCTTCCTTGAGATGCACTTTTAATATAATTCAAGGTTCCAGTCATATCGCCGTTTTTTCTGGAATTCATCGCATTATCAAGAGCCGCGCTCACTCTTGCCGCGTAAGATTTTTTCACAGGAGACACAAACCTCTGGAGCATTTTTATATTGTCTTTCACTTCCTGATTATTAGGCTCAATTGCAAGAACTCTGTTAAAATAAGCTGTAGCGCCACTGTAATCCCCTTGCACAGCATAATTCTTTGCAATATCCATGTAGTCTTCCACCATCTCATTGGCATACGCCTGCGGAAGGACTATCGAGGCAAATATAAAACAGTATAAAAATAGTTTTTTCATAACAGAATTATAGCATAAAATTGTGGAGTGAATGGAGTTTTTATATTATAAATGAAGGGTTAAGGGCAAGGGGCATAAACACGTCATTCCGTAAGCGTAGAAAAACTGATTGAAGCGTATGCTGAAATCTTGTTTTTCAAGCTATGCGGAATCGCATTCCCGTTGTATGTAACGACTATGCGATCCCGGGTCGTAGCCCGGGATGACGTAATAAGCATCACATTGTCAATTTTTACGACAATGCGATTGCGGGGCGTAGCCCGAAAGAATCCAGCTTTTGGAAAGGTGCAGGGTGAGGAGTGAATTTAGTTGAAAGGTTGAACGGGAGAAAGGATAAAGGGGGATAGAAAACGGCTCCCTTTACGAAGGAGTACTATTACAACCCTCTCCCCTTGAGGGAGAGGGGGAAATTTGTTAATGAGCGTTAGCGAATTTACAAATTCGGGTGAGGGGTATGAGCAATTAAACCCTCCGGCGCTATTGCGCCACCTCCCTTGCAAATGGAGGCATTTCTCCAATCCCCCCTACTCCAACTTTGTAAAGGGTGGAAGAAAGAATTTAAATCTTACACATTCATTGCTTTTAATATATCCGTCAAATCTGACGAGGTCTTTTTAACGTCGGCATTTGAATATTTTATCGCGTTATCAGGGTCTTTTAAGCCGTTGCCTGTTAAAATACAAACGACTTTTGAGCCTTCTTTAACCTTATCTTTAAACTTGATTAATCCGGCAACGGATGCGGCGCTTGCAGGTTCTGCAAGAATTCCTTCAGTTGAAGCTATGAGTTTATAAGCTTTTACAATTTCATCATCGGTTACAAAATTAATCATACCGTTGCTTTCATCTCTGGCGGCTTCTGCCTGTTTCCAGCTTGCAGGGTTGCCGATACGGATTGCTGTTGCAAGGGTTTCGGGTTTAAAGATTCTCTCACCCTTAACAATTGCGGCAGCACCTTCGGCTTCAAATCCCATCATCTTAGGCAGTGCTGGGATTTTGCCTGCGGCATGCCATTCTTTGTAACCTTTCCAGTATGCCGTAATATTTCCGGCGTTCCCGACAGGGATAAAATGGTAATCCGGAGCTTGCCCCAGAGCATTACAGATTTCAAACGCACCTGTTTTTTGCCCTTCAATTCTGTAAGGGTTCACTGAATTTACAAGCGTAATCGGATATTTTTCCGCGATTGCACGGACTGCTTCCAGTGCCTGATCAAAGTTTCCGTTGATTGCAATAATTTCCGCACCGTACATCATAGCCTGCGATAATTTCCCGAGTGCAATATACCCGTCAGGAATTAATACAAATGTTCTCATGCCTGCCTTTGCTCCGTATGCGGCTGCAGAAGCCGAGGTGTTTCCGGTAGATGCACAGATAATAGCACCTGAGCCCGCTTCTTTTGCTTTTGAAACAGCCATTGTCATGCCGCGGTCTTTAAAACTTCCGGTCGGGTTGCAGCCTTCAAACTTCAAATAAATTTCAGCATCAAGCCCGATTTTTTTAGCTAAATTATCAGCCTTAATCAAAGGGGTATTTCCTTCGTTAAGTGTGATGACCGGCGTCTTATCCGTAACCGGCAGGTATTCTCTGAACGTATTAATTAATCCTTGGTAGTACATTTTTCCTCTTTTCTTCTTAGTGACATCCCTATCGTACCATAAATGCAATTTTATTAAAACGAAAAATCAAACAGGGTTTTTAATTCAACATCAAGAGCATTCGCCAGAACACGCATGGTTTTTATGGTAACATTTGCCTCACCGCGTTCAATCTGCCCTATGTAATTGAAATTCATATCAACAATCTCGGCAAGCTTCATCTGCGAAAGTTTTCTTTGCTTTCTCACATAAGCCAGTTTTGCCCAGAAACGCTTTTCTATGTCAAAATTCTTTTCCATAATAACTATTATAGAAATTGTGATAACAAATTTCTAACGTATATTAGACAACTTATACCTGTTATTAACTATTAATTTTTGTAACGATTACAATTTGCGGAATAAATTTCAATAATTAAATAACGTTTATTAACATGTAAATAATATTTAATAACGAGTATTAAGGAAGGAGATTACAATGACTATTAATGGTGTGAATCAGACTACAAAAGTTGTGCAAAGCGAAGCTGCAGGAGTTCAAAATGACGGGGCTGCAGTGAAATCCGATAATCCTAACAGCGTTTTTGAACATAAAACAAAACTTGCGCCGGAAGCTGATATTCCGGAAGAATTACCGGTACAGGCGCAGGAACCTGAACAGATGTCCAGAAAAGAAGCAAAACAATGGATTAAGGCATATAGAGAACAGACCGGATGTTCTAAAAAAGAAGCAAAAGCAGCATTTGAACAGGAATTCGGATATAAAATGCCAAGCAGTGAATTTGTTAAAAGTATAAGGTGCGCTTTGCTTAACGGGAATCTTGTAGGTGTACTTGTAGGTATGACACATTCCAAAGAAGAAAGAGAAAACTTCGTAGAAACCGGTAAATGGGAAGCTAACACTTAATCAAAGAAAGGAGATAACTATTGGGCGATCTTAAAATAAATTCAGCAATGGTAGGACAATCGCAAGGACAGGCGCAAAAAACAGCACCTCAATTCTATAATCAACCCGGCAAAGTAGAAACCATCTTTAATAGTGATGGCTCAAAAACTGAAAAAGTTTACGACAAACACGGCAATCTTACTAAAGAATCTGTATTTAAAGATGTAAATGGTGACGGCAAAGCAGATCTCTATTCTATTACCAAGTTTTATAAAAATAATGACGGGCTGGAAACCAAAACTTACATTGATAAAGACGGTGACGGGTACAATGATGAACAAATAACTAAAAATTATGACAAAAACGACAGATTAAAAAATGAAACCCGTACTATTGAAGAAGATATTAATGAAGTAAAAAGCAAACCTCATTTTGCAGCCGACATCCATAATCGTGAGATGAAGAACCTGTATTCCGGGTTATTAATGAGGTAAAGTTTAAATTTTCAGAAACTTACAGGGTTAAATTTTCATAATTTAACTCTGTAGTTTTAAGATTTTTCAATTTTTATGTAAACATATTCAGCATTACGGGTAATGGCACGCTGCAGCCTGTATACGGCATCTGCAGCTTTGTCGCGGCTGTCCATAGGATTTTTAAAAAATTTGACTTTTTTATTATTTTTTTTTAACTGCAATAACGTAATACTCGTCAGAATTAGCTGTTTTCCACCAAACATTCTTGTATTCAATGTAAAAGCTTACAAATTTTGACATAAAAATTCGTTTTTTCGTCGGACTTTTATTCCATCTGGTATATTCTTCAAGCGTACAGACATTATCTTTACATTTAAATACAGACTTAATAACGTTATTCTCCATGTAATAGGCAAGTAATCCAAGTAATACCAAACATACAAGAATGTAAGTTTTGTTTATCTTCATTAATAATCCTCAATTTTAAATCTGAACTCTAATCAGACTATTAACCTTATTAATAAATTCATCATTTTCAAAGGTTTCGATTGCTTTTTGCATATTTTTTTCTTTACATAATTCAGTGATAACAGTAATATCAGCGGTATTATCTTCTGATACTCCGCGCTGAACAATACTTGCAAGGCTTATATCGTTATCTTCGCAAATTTTACCGATTTTTCCGATAACACCTTTACTGTTTTTTGCGTTAATTGAAAGATAATACTTATTTTCTGTATCTAGAATATTTACAGGAATAGCCGCTTCACTGTGGTTGCATCTCATCATAGGAAGAAGATAATCGGTAGTACCGACTTCTGCGGCAATTGCGAGAATATCACCAACAACAGAACTTGCGGTCGGGAATTCTCCCGCCCCCGGGCCTGATAAGGTTATAGAACCCATCGGATGACCGCTTAATGATACCGCATTCGTCACATAATCAATATGCGCCAGCGTAGATTTTTTAGAAACAAGCATAGGGTGAACCCTTACATCGGCTCTGTCATTCTCGTCCAAATATGCTGATGCGATAAGTTTTATCTTATACCCCAAGTCGTTTGCGGCATGCATATCCTGCGCGCGGATTTTTGTAATCCCTTCACGGTAAACATTTTCAATTTTTATACGTTTTTTGAAAGCAAGCGTCGCAAGCGTTGTAATTTTATAAGCCGCATCAAACCCCTCAACATCCCCTGTCGGATCAGCTTCTGCGTAGCCTAAATCCTGTGCCTCTTTCAGAACACTGTCGTAAGACGCGCCCTGAACATCCATCTTCGTCAAAATATAATTTGTGGTTCCGTTTAAAATAGCTTCTATTCTTGTAATCTTATTCCCCGCAAGAATAGTCTTTATCGGCATAATAATCGGAATTCCGCCTGCAATTGCAGCTTCATAGAGGATAACTCTGTTATGCTCTTCCGCAAAATTGAATAATTCCTCGCCGTTTTTGGCAAGAAGCTCTTTATTTGCTGTCACAATATGTTTGCCGTTTTTGATTGCAGTTTTAATTAATTCTCCGGCAGGGTTAAGTCCGCCGATAAGTTCTACTACAATATCAATATCAGGGTCATTAACAACATCAAACGGCTTATCCGTCAGAATAGAATTATTCAACCCTTCAATATTACGCGGTTTATTTATGTTTTTTACCGCAATTTTAGTAACCTCTACATTATCAAATGATTTCAATGTCTTGTAAACACCCGACCCTACTGTGCCAAGACCAATTAACCCAACTTTAATTTTTTTCTTATCACTATTTTCCATAAATCAAGTGTACCATAAAACATTAATAAAGGACAAGTTTTATATCCCAAAATAAAAAACAGCTCTGAGTATTCGAGCTGTTTTAAAATTTTAATGTGTATTTGATTCATAAGTTAAAAACTTAGCTTCTTTTTACAACATCATTATTTCTGATAATCATTGAGTTGTCATACTTCCCATCTGATCTTTTTGTAAGAAGTGTAGTTACGCTGTTAGTAGTTCCTGTAACTTCTCTGTTCATCATCTTTAAAAGACTGCTGTCTTTTGTATCATAAACTTTCAAAGAGGAAACGTAATATTCTTTCGGATAAGCATTTCCTACAGAATCCAATCTACTGAGTTCCATATCAATAGTCTTTGATTTTTTGCCTGAAGTTTGAAGTACACGTCTGACTCCGCCAGGTATTTTTTCTTCTAAAACGAGACTGTTAATCAGTCGTTGGGGTTTAAAGTTAATTCTCATAATTCATTCCTTAAATTAGTGTAAAATGTACACCAATCAATATATTATGAAAATAGTCTTATGTAAATACCTTACTACTTAATTTTAAAAAACTTCTTCACTGACACTATTACTTTTGCTATCAATTTCGGGAGAGAAAAACCTACATCTTCATCAAAACCTTTTAAATCATCTAAATCTTTTTGGAGGATAAAACTGTCACCTTCAGTTTTTTTCGAAAAGATACTTTCATCAAAAGAATGTTTTTTCTTTTCTTCTTCCCGGCTATCGCCCTGCTGCATATAACCGAGATTCCCGCCGCCTCCGTCGTTATGCATACTTGCGGCCTCCCTGATAATCGGCTTTGTGCTCAATACATTTACGTCAAAACCACTCATTTTCCTTTCCGGCTTACGCTCTACGCAAACCGCCTTTCATATTTTTCCCTTTCTATATATATAAAGTATTTTTCTTAAAGAAATGTTACAATTTTCAGGAATTTGTAAAGATTTTGTTACAATACACAATCAGAAAACTTCAAAACAGACTGACATTTAAATCCGATTTCAAACAAATCACGTTTCCTGATTGCCGATGAGATGTCAGGGCGAAAATCCGGTGTGTTAGGCGTTAACATAATTTCAACAATATTATCTTCTTCATCATAATTTATTTTTATTTTCTTTATCAAAGAAAGATGAGCCCTGTCTAATCCGTCCGCAAGTCGTAAAATTCCACCCAGACGCTTAACCGTTTTTCTATCTTTTTTTTCAAACCCACCGTAAAGTTCATGTTTGTTTTTATCAGGAAGATTTCCTCTGTGATAACGACAAATAGACGCAACCATGAGAGTTTCTCTCTCATTAAAACCGTCAAGACCGTATTTTATTACCATATCACGAGAATGTTTGTTGTGCGATTTTGAATCAATATAGTAGCCTATATCATGCAACAATGCTGCAGCCTCAAGCATTTTTCTCTCACAATTATTCATTTCAATGACTTTTTCACTCATCTCATCGAAAATCATCATGCACAAACGCCTGACTTCAACAGGGTGCTCCGAACTGTTGGAAAATTTTGATAAAATATCTTCAGCACTTAATTTCATTCCATATAAACTTTATCAAAAAAAATCAATTGACGCAATTTTTGTGTTATAATTTGATTTGTATAGGGAGAGATTATGACAGAAATTAATAAAAATTTTGATAATGTAAATTTTGACCTTCCTCCGGAAGTTCTGGATGAAATTCAAAAAAATATTGAAGAAATCATTTCTAATTTTCCTGTACCTGAAAGCAATAAACTCGACGTTATCAAAAAAATTAATTTTATGTATTCACACACAAGACATCTGTCATTAACCGATGCGCTTACAGGACTTTACAACCGCAGACATCTGGACAGCAATCTGGAAAGAGAATTTTTAAGAGCAAAACGTTATAAAAGCGACTTAAGTATTGCTGTAATTGATATAGATTTTTTCAAACAAGTAAACGATACTCACGGACATTTATGCGGCGATTATGTTTTAAAAGAGGTTGCTTACATGATTTTGGAAACTTTACGGAAAACAGATCTTGTATTCAGATACGGCGGAGAAGAATTTGTTGCAATTCTGACAGAAACTCCTCTTGTTAAAGCTGTAATTCCGCTTGAAAGACTTCGCAGAACAATTGAGGAATATCCATTCAAATATAATGGCATTGAATTTAAAGTGACTGTAAGCATAGGAGTAAATTCCACAGACTCTGATGTTGAAACAGCGGGAGAATTTTTAGACGGTGCAGATAAAGCACTTTATTCAGCAAAAAATAATGGCAGAAATAGGGTTATAACCATACAGGACATAGCTTAGAGGCTAACAAAAAATATACCCGATCGGGTAATGGTTTTTTATGATTAATGAATATAAAATAAAAAAATCTCAGTTAATCATTTTATAATGGAAGCCTGGTTATGGAAAAAAGAATATCTATTTATATAGTTGAAGATGACAAACTTGCACGTACAACGTACAAACTTATGTTCGAACAGACAGATGAAATAGAAGTATGCGGTGCATTTGAAACAGCAGAAGAATGTCTCGAAAATTTGAAACGCAAAAGAGTAGATGTTGTGCTAATGGACATAGGTTTGCCTATGATGAACGGAATAGAAGCCACCAGAATTATAAAAAGAAGATTTTCTAAAACAAAAGTCATAATGCTGACATCCCATGAAAAAAGTGATGAGATAGTTGCCTCAATATCTTCGGGAGCAAACGCTTATGCATTGAAAGATACCGATTTTTCAGCACTCCTTACTGCCGTAAAAGAAACAAATAAAGGAGTTTTATGGCTTGATCCGCGTATTGCAGGAGTTATATTAACTCTTATGCCAAAACCGGAATCAACAGACCTCAACAACCTCTACACTAAAAAGCAACCGAATAAAAAATTAAATATAAAAGTATCAGAACAGGATATTGAAATTCTGAAATTGATACGAAATGGAAAAACCAATAGAGAAATCGGTGAAACTCTGCATATCAGTGAACATACAGCTAAATCTCACGTCTCGAAACTTTTAAGAAAGTTATCTGTCAGAGTAAGGGGAGAAGCTGCAGTAAAAGCTTACGAATACCATTTATTCTAGAGAAAATTTTATATGAAAAAAATACGTTTCAAAGCAAAAATTATATTTTTGGCTATTTTTGTCCTCCTTTTTGGGATGTGTATTTACGCGGATGCAGTAAAATCAAGTCCGAGAAGTCTCATCAATATTTGTATTCTTGGATTTATGATGCACGCCTATATGGAAAAAAAATCAAGAAGCACAAAATCAAATACAAATTATAAAAGTGAGAATTTTTATAAAACACAGTTAAATATTTTATTCAAAAATTTACCGGTAGCAGCATTTCTGATAAATGTGCGCGGGGAATATATATGCGGGAATGCTGAAATAAATTACCTTTTAAATGAAAAAGAAGAAAACTTATCCGGCAGCAATGTACTTTGTAAATTCTTTGGATGTACTCAGGAAGTTTTTGATAGAATGTATGATTTTGTCAAAAATAACAGACAAAATTTCATATTTGAACATTTGTACAAATTTCCACAAAGAAACCAACAGTGGTACAGAATATATCTTGCACCGCTTTATAATGAAAACAATGAAATTGAAAAACTTGCAGTATTCATACAAAACATAAGTACAGAAATAGAATTAACAAAACAGCAGGAACATTTCATCGCTACAATAAGCCATGATTTAAAAACTCCGGTGATAGCACAAATCCGCTCTCTTGAACTTATATTGAAGGAAATTTTCGGTAAAATTACACCAGGACAAAAAGAATTACTGGAATTGACTCTGGAATCCTGTAATCACCTTAATCAGCTTATTTCTGCAATTCAATATTCGTACAAATTTGATAATAAAGAAATCATCCTTGCCCCAACCGATGTTAATATAATGAAAATTTTGACAGAATGTTGTGATGAAGTAGCAAATCTTGCAAAAGAAAGAAAAATCGAAATTATAATAAAACCTGATTTGAGAAAAAATCAGATTATAGCCGACAGAAAATTTTTAAAAGATGCTATTTTATATTTAATAGAAAACAGTATTTCATACGCTTATGAACATACAAAAATAAATGTGGAATTATCTGATGAAGATGAAGAGTTAGTATTAAAAATACATACAGAAAGTCCTTACATTCCGGATTATTTATTATACAGAATGTTTGACCGATATTTGGGACAGACTCAAGTGTATAACAAAATAGGATTCTGCTTAAAACTCTATTACACAAGCCAGATAATACAGGCGCATCACGGAAAAATTCTTGCATACAGTGACCCTCTAAACAAAAACACCTTCGGATTTTCAATTCCCCAAATACGTGAAGATATCCATGCAATTGCATAAATTTATATTCTCAGAAGGTATGTTTTTTGTTATAATAACCTTATGAGAGAAGCATTAATCATCAAAAAAATTTTACCGGCAAACATCTTTGCAGATATGCAAAAACAGTTTCCGCCGGAAGAATTGAACACATTTGAAGCATTAAACCTGCTTTTAAACGGAAAGTATTATAAATTCGCAATTTATTATGATAATGATGAAGCGGTCGGATACGTTTTTTATCTTGAAAATGAATACATTTGGATAGATTATGTTGCGGTTTTTGAAAAATTTCATTCAAAAGGTTACGGTAGCAAAATTTTAGAAGCTTTGTTTAAAAAATATTCTAATCTCAGAGGCTGCTTTTTCGAAGTTGAGCCTGAAGATTGTGAAAGACTTCAGACAATAAAACGTATGAATTTCTACAAAAAACTCGGGTGTGAAATTCTTGATTTTAAATACTATTTTCCGAATGATGTCAGGGAATTAAAAATGGAACTTCTATACAAATCTTTTGACGGAAAACTTCCTGACAAAAATGAAATAAAGAAACAAATCGAATTTGTTTTTGAAACACTTCATTTTGATGTAAAAAATAAAAACGCAACATTGCAATTAATAAATTTGAAAAACTGAAATGTTTACGATTTTAGCGGTAATTATACGAATACTCTCCAATTCACTTTCAAACGTTTTTCAAAAACGGCTGACTCAGCGTGGAATGAATTCTTATGCAGTTAATTTTTATACTTATTTTGGATTAAGTTTAATCAGTTTATTTTTCATTAATAATTGTGCAGCCTTATCGCATAAGGTATTACTAAATTCAGCAGTCGGAGGAATGTTTGGTGCGGCAGGGAATTATTATCTCATAAAAGCATTGAGCCGCGGAGATTTATCCATTCTCGGGCCGGTTAATGCTTACAAATCTGTTGTCGCAATGATTTTTGCGATTTTTCTTGCAGGAGAAATTCCATCATTTGCGGGAATTTTCGGTATTGCACTTTTGATTTTCGGAAGTTATGTAATTTTCGACACAACAGCAGAAGGATTTTCGCTGAAACTTTTAAGAAGAAAAGATATAAAATACAGAATTTATGCACTGATTTTCACTGCAATTGAGGCTGTTTTTATAAAAAACGTAATAACGTCATCGGATATTTTAACCTCGTTTGTGTTATGGTGTTTTTTCGGTTGTATTTTTTCTTTTTTACTGCTGGCTTTTCACAGAATAAGATTACCAAAACAGGACGGATTTTCACTATTGAGTCTGTGTTCAATTGTTCTCAGCGCGGGAATTATGCAATACAGTACAAATTTTGTATTTGAGAGAATGAATGTCAGTTATGCACTTGCACTTTTTCAGCTTTCGGCAGTTTTAAATGTATTTCTCGGATGGAAAATTTTCAGGGAAAAAGATTTATTAAAAAAATTTCTTGGCTCCTCTATTATGGTTATCGGCGCTGCGATTTTGATAATCTTTTAAAAAGGGAAAGAGCCCCTTTCTTAATACTCGGTGAGGCTCTTTCCAAATTTTATGCAGTTTTTTTATGTTCTTTTTCCTGTTCTTTTTTTATTTTATTTTCGGCAATCTTTTCTTTGGCTTTGTGAATATCATCTTTCACATGTTCTTTCACATCGTGAGCTTTCTCTTTAGCTTTTTCAATACCGTTTTTCACATCTTCTTTTACATGAGCGGCTTTTTCTTTTACATCTTCTGCCGCATTATGCATTTTTTCTTTCATTGTTTCTTTTGGTTCTTTCTTTTGGTTATCCATTTTTTTAATTCCTTTCAATCGTTTTCCACAAACTTATTCTAAAAAATATTCCGTCTGTTTTAATCACCCGAAATCGTAATTATTTTATTGTTTCGTGTTATACTTTTGAGTAATAAAGGAGTTTTTATAATGTCAGAAAAAATGAAAGCGCTTGTATGCCATAAAGACGGTTCAATAGAATTAACAGAAAAAAACATTCCGCAAATAGAAGATGAAAGAGATGCAGTTGTCAAAGTAACTCTTTCTACAATTTGTACAAGTGATCTGCACATAATGCACGGGTGCGTTCCTGCGGCCGTTCCGGATACCGTATTGGGGCATGAATTTGTCGGAGAAATTGTTGATATCGGGAAAGGAATAAAAAATTTAAAAAAAGGAGACAGGGTTGCCGCAAATTGTATAACTTTCTGCGGAGAATGTTATTTTTGTAAAAAAGGATTTATAAACAATTGCGAAAACGGTGGCTGGGAAATCGGATGTAAAATTGACGGCTGTCAGGCTGAATATATAAGGGTTCCTTATGCTGATACCGGACTTACAAAAATTCCTGATAATGTGAGTTATGAAAATGCACTGTTTACCGGAGATATATTATCAAGCGGATACTTCGGCGCTGAATTATGTGAGATAAAACAGGGAGATACAATTGCGGTAATCGGCTGCGGACCGGTCGGATTATGCGCAATGATGTGCGCAAAAATTCTCGGCGCGGAAAAAGTTATTGCGCTGGATATTGATAACAAAAGACTTGAACGAGTAAAAGAATTAAACCTTGCAGATTACACGGCAAACCCGAACGAAACAGATATTGAAAAATTTGTAAAAGATTTGACTCACAACCATGGCGCAGACGGAGTTATAGAAGCTGCCGGCGGAGAAAACACTTTTGAAACTGCCTGGAAAATTGCACGCCCGAATTCAGTCGTTGCAGTTGTTGCAATGTATGAGAAATCTCAAATACTTCCGCTCCCTGATATGTACGGCAAAAACTTAATCTTCAAAACAGGAGGGGTGGATGCGGTTCATTGTGAAAAACTTTTACAGTTAATTTCAGAAGGAAAAATTAATACTGACTTTTTGATTTCAAAAAAAATGCCGCTCTCGGAAATTGAAAAAGCCTATAAAATTTTTGAAGCAAAAGAGGAAGATTGCCTCAAAATTGCAATTTATAATTAATAAATTCCCTGTGCAGGCAATAGAAATTTTTTATAAGCTATCACAAAGTTATTATATGAAAAAATTGCTTGCTCTATTTTTTATAATGCTATTAGGACTTCACGCATACGCAGAAACCTGTCAGTGCAACGATGATGTTATCCGCCGTGAACACATGTTCTGTGAGAAATGTGCAACCTGTGATGAAGTTTTGATTAAAAATTTTGAAAATGTTATCTGTAAAGGCAACGCTTTTAAAATAGTTTTCGACTGTAAATTTTGGTCTGAATGTGCAAAAGCAGGCGATAAAATAAATTTTAATGTTCCTGAGGCAATTTATACAAGAGAAGGCACTCTTCTTATCCCAGCCTGTTCAAAAGTTGTTGCGACCGTAATCAGAATAGAAAAACAGCGTATCCCAAATAAAAACGCAAGAGTTTATCTGAAATTTGAATGTCTTATACTTCCGGACGGCACCGCAATTGCAATGAATGCCTCACCTTGTACAAAAGATTCATCCCTAAAAGAAGGCCCATGGCACACTGCAGGAAAACTTATTGCGTGGACTCTGGGTCTTGGTGTAGTAGGTGCAGGTGCAGGTACTGGATTTGCATTTATCCCGAACCCTGCAAAACTCGGTGTAGGTTATGCAATCGGTATTCCTGTCGGTACAACTGTCGGTTTAATAACAGGTCTTATCACACCAGGACTTAAGTACCATGCAAAAGCAGGCGAAGCTATAATGATTATGCTTTGTGATGACTTATGTATAAAAAAACAGTGTGAATAAAATGTTAAACAGCCGTACCTTTAAGAGGAATTTTATAGCGGTTGATATCTACCCCTTCAATCTCAAGAAGTTTAATCTTTTTATCAATTCCGCCGGCATAACCTGTTAAGCTTCCGTTTGAGCCGACAACTCTGTGACACGGAATAATTATAGAAATCGGATTATGCCCGACAGCCCCGCCGACAGCCTGCGCTGACATAGATTTTCTTCCTAAAACGCTTGCCATCTCTTTTGCAATATCACCATAAGTAACAGTTTCTCCGTAAGGAATTTTACACAAAATATTCCAAACCTTCTGACGAAACTCATTTCCCTGAGGAGCCAGCTCTAATCTTTTTATCTCAGGTCTGCCGCCGCCAAAATATTCATCAAGCCATTCGCAAGCACCTCTTAACACAGGCATTTTCTCACTGAATTCCAGTTTCCCTGATACAGTATCCGCAAAGTATTTCTGACCATCAAACCATACACCAATAACAGCTTCACTGTCGCTTGCAATTGTAATCCCTCCAAACGGAGATGAATAATTCACATAATAAAACATTTAAATATCTTACACGGAAAACTTTAATTTTACCAGCCGTCATGTTAAACTGTTAACAAAGGATTACGGATATGAACTATTGCTACAAATGCGGCTCAAGATTAATCTTAAAAGAATGCTTTAACTGCGGAGTAAGTGAAGGCGAGGTTCCATACTGCGAAAAATGCGGAGAATTTCGTTTTCCGATTTTCAATGTCGCAGCAAGTATGATAATTTATAACAAAGATTTTTCTAAAATACTTTTGATAAAACAATACGGCAGAGATTTTAATGTACTGGTTGCAGGCTACGTCAACAAAGGCGAATATCTTGAAGAAACCGTCCGCCGAGAAGTTATGGAAGAAGTCGGACTTAACGTAATTGATTGCAAGTATAACGCAAGCAGATATTTTGAAAAATCAAATACATTAATATGCAATTTTATCGTGCAGGTGAGCAATGAAAACTTCACGCTCAACGGAGAAGTCGATTCAGCTGAGTGGTACAGTATCAAAGACGCAGAAACTGCAATTAAACAGAATTCTCTGGCAGAATATTTCCTGAAAATCTCAACTGCTAAAATTCCGGCAATTAAATAAAATTTAAAATTAAATTGAGAGGCAAGTATGAAAAACGAAACAGAAAAAACATCAAAAATTTTTACAGGTGCAATTATAGCATTAGTTATATTGCTGTTAATAATGCTTACATGTATGATAGGGTACGGCAATTCTATAAAAAATATTCAGCATAACAATCAGCAGCTCATCGTCCAAACCTTAAAAAATTTAGAAATTAAAAACACAAAAAATGAAATTTTTGAAATCCTAATAAAAGAAAATAACTCAGATAAATTGAATAAAATAACTAACGAACAATATAATGATTTTCTGATAAAGTACAATGAAAATCAGTCAAATTGGCTTAATATCTGGCTGACAATACTTGGAATAGCTCTTGCCTTTATAGGTTTAATTGCACCGCTCTGTTTTATGAAATTATATGAAGATAAAAAAGCCGAAATGGACAAAATTATTGAAGAAGCACGCCAGCAAAAGGATAAAGCCGAATTAAGCGTACAAAAAATGGAAGAACAACTGCAAGAAGTAAATAACCAATCTAAAAAAATGTCAGAAGATTTAGCCACCGTGAAAAAATATGTGAATGAGGCTCAGTCCTTGGCAAAATACGCAGAAGGCCTGAATAAGGAGCGAGAAGATAAAAAAGAAGAAGCTGAGAACCTTTATAAAGAAGCAATACAACTAAATCCGCAAAATGATGATGCCCTTGACAGACTGGGATGCTTGTACGGCGGGAAAAAAGATTTTACTAAAGCAATTGAGTATTTAGAAAAAGCAATTGCTATCAACCCAACAGCAGTTCATTATAACAATATGTCTTCTATACAAGATTCAAGCAATAATATTCCGGAAGCAATAAAATATGAACTTTTAGCACTGGAAAAAGCTGTAAACGATAATAACCGTGCCTTTTATAATTCAATTCTTTCATATCTATACTCGAAACAAAAAAATACAGATAAAACATTATATTATCTTAATGAAGCCCACTCTTTGTCATCCGCCCCTAAAGTAATGTGTAATTGTTGCGCAGCCTTAATAAATATAAAAAAATATAAGGATGCAATTGAACAATTGAAGGTTTTAATCAAAATAAACCCAAGCGCAACAAATTATTATAACTTAACAGAAGCTTACATATTTGATAAACAAATTACAGAAGCATTAAAAACCATCAAAATTTATATCACAAAACAAAATAATAGAGAATGTCAAGGCATCTACACCGATGACTTTGAGAAATGGATTGCGACACTGCAACAAGAAGAAGAAACCCCTGAAATTAAAGAGTTAATTGAAATTATTAACTCACTTGAAAAACGGGAACGATAATTAAACAGAACATATAAAAAGCCCTTCTGCTACATTGCAAAAAAGGCCGCTTTTTGAAAATATTTACCCTGGATGCGATTCGAACGCATGACCTACCGCTTAGAAGGCGGTTGCTCTATCCAGCTGAGCTACCAGGGCTTGGATCCAGAGGAACTTTCCAGACGTTTGGTTTCTGTGGGGTATCTGTATTCATTCCTCATAGTTTTTATCTTAGCATAAACATTTTCTTTTGCAATACCCGCATACGGGGAATAATATACAAGCAGCTTATTGTCCGTTTTTTATATTTGTATGGCCTCTGTATACAGGAATAAATCCAAACAAGCAGTACTCGATTACATCCGGATAATAATAAAAACGTTTAAGCAGTGTTATTCCAAGAAACCGGTATCTGTCACGCTTTGAATATTTATATCCATCCAGAAGTTTAAGATTTTTTTCTTTCGCAAATTCAAGCATTTCTTTTTCTGATTGCGCGTAATCCTTTGCATTTTTTTCTGATTTAGTTGACATTATTGAGGTCGGGTTTTTCCGGTAGTAATAAATTGCATCAGGGACTGTTACTACACCGTTTAAATAATATATTGCTTTTATACACCAGATGACATCCTCATATACTCTTCCAACCGGGAATTTTACCCCACTTGCAAGCAACGGTTTTCGTTTATAAATTTTATTCCATACATAACTGGATATAGGAGTATTTGTTAATTCATTCTTTTTATCTTTATCAACAGTAAACTCTTCGGTTTTATAAACCAATTTTTTTCTGCGTCTTTTGCCGGTAACCCGTATTATGCTACTGCAAGCGATATCGCTGTTGTATTTTTTTGCGGCGGTATATAAAGCTTCAAGATAATTCGCATCAATCCAGTCATCAGAATCTATAAAACTTATATATTCCCCTTTTGCAAGCTCGATTCCTTGATTACGAGCTGCAGAAATCCCTTCATTTTCTTTATTTATAAGACGTATTCGTGAATCTTTTTGTTCGTATTCCTGCAAAATTTCCAGAGAACCGTCTGTAGAACCGTCATTTATACAGATAATTTCAATATCTGTTAGAGTCTGGTTGACAACTGAATTAAGACACTGCCTCAAATATTTTTCAACATTATATACTGGTATAACCACAGAAACTTTAATATTATCCATTTCTTACTCCCGATAGTCGTGCCCAAAATATATTAACTTTTACGGCAAAGTATGACATTCCCCTATTGAATTTAAAATTAGTCCACCAACCATGCGGATATTTTTCTTTCAAATATTTTTGTAATTCAGCAACTTTATTATAAAATTGTTCTGAAATATCTTCTCTTGCTTTTGTATACCAGGTAAGAGATTTTGTAAAATATTTCCCGAGAATAAATATTTTATAATCCTCATCAATACATAACGCATCAAGCAGCTTGTCTATTTCGTAAACATTATAAACAGGCGAAAGGCTTGTTTTTTTATTAACTGCAGTAATCGCACCCGCACGACTTTTTATATAGTAGTAAAGATTTTCGCGCACAACTTTTATCTTGTTTGCGCAAAGCATAGCATGGATAAAGAACAATTGATCTTCACCGTTTTTAATTTCCTGAAAACGAATATTGTTTCTTTTTATAAATTCTGAACGATACATTTTACTCCAGGCTGTAGGAGGATATTTGAATATATTCTTACGATTAAATTTTTCAGGAATTTTGGCGTAATCATAGCCTCCGCGTTTACAAACTGTTTTGCCGTCTTTTTCGCGTACAGAAAATGCACCGAAAACAACAACATCAGTATTTTCATCCGACGCTGCTTCAAGAGATTTTTCAACCAGACTTTCAGAAACCCAATCATCAGAATCGACAAAAATCACATATTTACCGTTAATATATTTCATTCCCTCGTGACGTGCAGAAAAAAGTCCGCCGTTTTCTTTTGTAACTATTTTTATGCGTGAATCTCTTTGAGCGTAAACTCCTAAAATCTCACCAGAGTTGTCAGTAGAACCATCATCTACGCAGATGATTTCTATATCATTAAAAGTTTGCCCTAAAAGGCTGTCCAGACATTTAGGCAAATACTTCTCAACATTATAAACGGGAACAATTATTGATACCTCAGGCATAACGCTTTTAGTTTACTATTTCTAAAAATTTAAGTCAACTGCATTTAAAAAATATTGGTGTTTTACTTATATTCAAGCGACTTAAATAAATTATAAAAAATCTTAGTTAAATTTTCATCAGTCGCCATAGCTTTTGTAAGTTCAAGAATCATATCCCTGTTTGAAAGCGTTTCAAAATAATAAAACTCCCAAACATCGACCTCCAAAACTTCAGCAAGTTTTTGCAGAGTCTCGACTGACGGCGAAAATTTTCCCGTCTCGATATAGCTAAGACTCGGCGGCTCAATTCCAATAAGTTCTGCAAGTTTTTCCTGTGTGAAGCACTTTGATTTTCTGATTAGTTGTATCCGCTTACCGAGTTGTTTTTTTATATCCATTTACCGCTCCTGTATTTATTATTTGTTAAATCAAGAGAGCAAAACATAAAGTTATTATTTAAAATTATATTGTTTTTTAAATTAAAATATGATATTATTTAAATAGAAACTTTAATTTCTTGGAGGATATTTAATGTTAGGGATTAAATTCAGAGGATTTACATTAGCCGAAGTCCTGATAACGCTGGGAATTATAGGAGTTGTTGCAGCAATGACACTGCCCGCACTGGTTAATCGGACACAAGGGAAAGAGCTGGAAACAGGTTTACAAAAGGCTTATTCAGTTATCCAAAATGCATTAAATAAGATGAATTATGATGAGGGGCAAATTGTCAACTCTCTGAATTATCATGATACAACATCATTTATGAATAAATTTAAAAAATACTTTAAACTCGCAAAAGACTGTAACAAGTCAGATTGCGAATTAGCAGATACAGACAACGAAGACCTTAGCGTAAAGGTTTCTTCACATTACAAAACTTACAACAACAAACCGATGATGACAAGTTATTTAGATGACGGTCAGGTAATGATTTCAGATGGAATGTTCTTTTTTGCGGAAAACAACTCCGGCGACGGACGCAATATTCTGTTCATAAGTGTCGACGTAAACGGATACAACAAAAAACCAAACCGCTGGGGACATGACCTTTTTACATTTCAGATAATGCAGGACGGCAAACTTCTTCCTATGGGTGCAGAAGGTACAGTGTTTCAAGAGGATAACGGCTATTGCTCTGCAACAGCAACAAATACATACAACGGTATCGCCTGCACATACAAGGCTTTAACTGAAAAAGATTATTTCCGCAATCTTCCTAAATAATATTTTGCATATCAACTTTGTTTAATATAAAATTTTATCAGATATGTTAAACAAAAGAGGAAAATAAGAATTATGCTAACCGGAAATGAAATAAGAAAGTTATACTTAGACTATTTTAAAAATAAACACCAGCATACAGTTGTTGAAAGCTCAAGCCTTGTACCGGACAATCCGACGGTATTGCTGACAACCGCGGGAATGTTACAGTTTTTACCGATATTTTTAGGAATTCAAAAGTGTCCTTACACTCCTGCTCGCGCAACCTCCTGCCAGAAATGCGCAAGAGCTGGCGGAAAAGATTCGGATATAGAAAACGTAGGCAGAACTCCGCGCCACCATACTTTCTTTGAAATGTTAGGGAATTTCTCTTTCGGTGACTATTATAAAAAAGAAATCATCCCGTGGGCTTGGGAATTTGTAACGGAAGTTCTGAAACTCGACAAAGACCGTCTCTGGATTACGATTTTTGAAACAGACGACGAAGCTTACGAAATCTGGAGAAGCGTCGGCGTTCCGGCAGAAAGAATTAAAAGAAAAGGTAAAAAAGATAACTTCTGGGGGCCTCCAGGGGCATCAGGCTCATGCGGACCGTGCTCGGAAATCCACTACGACCTCGGCGAACAATATAAATGCGACGACCCTCGCGGCTGCGGTATAGATACTTGCGAATGTGACAGATGGGTTGAAATCTGGAACCTCGTATTCACTGAACTTTATCAGGATGAAGAAGGCAACCAGTCACCGCTCGACAGCAAAAACGTTGATACGGGTATGGGACTTGAACGTATTACCATGGTATGTCAGGGAGTTGCATCAACATTTGAAACCGACCTTTTAAAACCAATTCTGGATAAAGTCTCTCAAATGAGCAGCGTGCCTTACAAAAAATCAGAAAAAACCGATATTTCTCTGAGAATTATCGCAGACCATGCAAGATGCGTTACTTTCTTGATTTCAGACGGTGTAATTCCGGGTAACGAAGGAAGAAGCTATGTTTTGAGAATGATTTTACGCCGTGCACTCCGCCACGGTAAAATCCTCGGTATGGATTTGCCGTTCCTCTATAAACTCGTTGATGTAGTAATCGAAAATTACGGTGAAGCTTATCCTGATTTAATCAAAAACAGACAAAAAATTATTGATACAATCAAAAAAGAAGAAGAAAGATTTGCTAAAACCCTTGACAGAGGCTACAAACTTCTCGACGAATTTATCACAGAGAAAAAAGATATTGACGGCGAAAGTGCATTCAAACTCTACGACACTTACGGTTTCCCGCTTGAACTTACAAAAGAAATTGCAGCGGAAAACGGCTTGAACGTTGATGAAGAAGGTTACAAAACCGCAATGCAGGAACAGAAAGACCGCGCAAAAGCCGCAACCGCAAAAATCAGTGTTACAGGTGACATGAAATACGCAAAACTTGAAGACGAAGTCGGTTCAACAGAATTTGTCGGCTACGAAGAAAATGAATGCGACGCAAAAATTCTTGCCACAATTGAAGGCGATGGGTACGTGGATATTGTCTTAAATAAAACACCTTTCTACGCTGAATGCGGCGGTCAGACAGGCGACAGCGGCTATATTGAAAACGATAACCTGAAAGCAGAAGTTTTGACAACTTTCAAAGTTAATAAACTTTTCGTACACCGTTCAAAAGTTATCAACGGCGAAATCACAATCGGCGAAACAGTCAAAGCTAAAATAGATGTTCCGCGTCGTGAAGAAATCAGACTTCACCACACATCAGCCCACCTTTTGCAATCAGCCCTGAGAAAAGTTCTCGGAGAAGAAGTTCATCAGGCAGGGTCTCAGGTTGAACCTGACAGAATGCGCTTTGACTTCACCTTCTCACGCGCAATGACTGTGGATGAAATATTCAAAGTTGAAGAAATCATGAACAACTGGGTTGCAAAGGGTTTGAATGTTCACACTGATGTTATGGATATTGAACAGGCAAAACTCACCGGCGCAACAGCACTCTTTGGAGAAAAATACGACGACATCGTAAGAGTTGTTTCAATCGGCAACGAAACCTGCATTTCAAAAGAATTCTGCGCAGGTACCCATGCAAGAAACACACGTGATTTAAGACTTGTAAAAATTGTCACAGAAGGCGCAATCGCCGCAGGCACAAGACGTATCGAGCTTGTTGTTTCAAAAGCCGCATTTGAATATATGAATGCAAAAGTCAGAGAAATGGATAAACTTTCTCTTATGTTCAAAACCCACTTTGACGGCGTTGTTGAGCGCGTTGAAAAACTTCAGGAAGAAAATAAAGAACTCCAGAAAGAACTTGCACACGTAAAAGAAGAAAATGCGCGCGCAAAATTTGCGTCATTCTTATCCAAAGCGCAAGAAATAGAAGGCGGCAAACTCTTTATCACAAAAGTTGAAGACGTTGACGGCAACGCTCTCAAAACAGGTATTGAATTTGCCTCCCAAAAACTTGGCGAAAGCATCATCGTTCTGGCATCAGCAAGAACGGTTGCGGTGAAAGTTTCCGACAGTTTTGTGAAGAAAGGTGTAAATGCCGGTAAAATCGTCGGCGAAATTGCACGCTTTACAGGCGCAAACGGCGGCGGACGTCCGAACTTTGCGCAGGGCGGAGTAAAAGATGCTTCAAAACTGGATGAAATACTTGCAAAAATTGAAGATGAACTTAAAAATACTAAAGTAAATATATAATTAATAATTTTACAAAAATCTCCTTATGCTTTATTATTAAGTGTAAGGAGATTTTTTATGACAGTATTAAAAATAGAACGCCTGGCACACAACAGGTTTGTGCCGGAATACAAAACAGAAGGCGCTGCAGGGATGGATTTATGTGCAGCAATCACAGAACCTGTTACATTAAAACCGCTTGAACGCGCGCTTATACCGACAGGTCTAAAAATAGAGCTTGAACACGGCTATGAGGCTCAGGTACGCCCTCGCTCCGGACTTTCGATTAAACACGGGATTACATTAATCAACTGTGTCGGCACAATCGACGAGGATTACCGCGGAGAAGTCTGTATTCCTGTTGTGAACCTTTCCAACGAAACCTATACAATCCAGCCTGATGAAAGAATTGCACAGATGATTATAGCACGCGTTGAACAGGCAAAAGTAGAGGTTGTGACAGAACTCACAGAAACCCTGAGAGGGACAGGCGGATTTGGCTCTACAGGAAAGTAAACTAAGGTTTATTTTAATATTACTTTTACCCGTGTTTTTTGCGGCTGCCATACTCATTCTGACACGCTTTCACCTGGTTGATTGTATCTGGAAAACATTAACAGGTCACGAATGTCCAGGATGCGGAATGACACGGGCTTTCTACTCTTTAATTCACGGGGATTTTCATTCAGCCTACGAATATAATCATTCAATTATTATTGTCGCGCCATTAATGATTTACATCTGGATAAAAATGCTATTGCAAAATACAACAAATAAATGACTCGAAAATTCCTATAAAATGATAAAATCCTGCTGTATATTTTAAGTTACGGAAAGGATTTATCATTATGGAAAACAACGGGGCTGAACAGGTGATTTATGACAAACCGCCCAAAAGCTATGTAGTAACATTATTATTAAACTTTTTCCTGGGTTTTCTCGGCATACACAGATTTTATACAGGCTATATCGGAATAGGTATTGTTCAATTACTCACCTGCGGCGGCTGCGGCATCTGGGCATTGATAGATTACATTATGCTTGTAGCTAACAAATATCAGGACAGTGACGGATGTGAACTTGCTAATTACAACAAAAACCTTGCAATCGGTTCTTTAATCGTAGTTGTACTTTTAATGTTAATTTGTACATGCACAGCCAGCTTGTAACAAATAAATTTAAATGTTGGAAAAATAAACAAAAAAGAAAGGAATTAAGTATTATGACAATGTACAGAGACACACTTGCAGGACAGCAAGCCCAAAATCAGCCGCAGGGTATTCCCGGCGAGAAGAGAAAAAACTGGATTGCGGCAACACTTTTATGCGCATTTCTTGGTCCTTTAGGTATTCATAGATTTTATACAGGATATCCTGTAATAGGAGTTGTTCAGCTTTTGACATTCGGCGGCTGCTGTATTTGGACATTAATTGATTATATCATGCTTATTGTTAATAAATACAAAGACGCAAATGGACAGGATCTTGAGGAATACAACGGAACACTTGCCATTGTACTTGTTGTTCTTTTGGTTATCGGAGTATTGATTGGAATTTTTACTCCGGCAGGTTCATAATTAATAAAAAAGGCCTCCTTAAAAAGGAGGCTTTTTTATGTGTTATAAGAAGGAGGAAATTTATTTTTCTTTTGACGTAAATACCGAAATTCCTTTCAGATTATCAACATCAAAATTAGTTCTTATTAAATTATCAAACAAATTCGGTTCCTGTTGTTTGTCACTCAGATGTTGATTTTTCCAATAATCTTTGTCAAGCTGCGGGAACCCGTGCGGTTCAGGTATATTGCTGTTGAATTCAACCATTTTACAATCCTTATTTTGTATGTGTACTATAACGTCCCTAATTCCAAAATTCTTTAGTTATTATTTGAAAATTTTACAAATTTTTACATCAATCCCGTTTTATATTTAATAGCATTTCGTTCGGAATAAAGACTTCGTTAACACCCATTCGCGCGTTTACAAAAACGAATTCTAACGTCTCACCGTATGCTACATCCAGTAAGTTAAACGGAATTTTCAAATCAATAACTTTATCAAAAACAGCCTCAATATCTTTTGGATTTTGTAAAACCCATAAATTATTCGGAATAGCCTTTATCAAACGTAAAAATCGTAATTTCCCTTCATTAATAGAAATTTGAATCTCATTATGAAACTTCTCTTTTGATATCGGAAGAATTTTTTCGGTTTTGTTTATCAAACGCAGAGGCGAAAGCGAATGTTTTTTATTCGAATTCCTTGTATAAATATACATCTGATATGTTTTATTGAAAAATTCGGGATTATTTGTCAAATATTCGTTCACATAAAAACGCAGATAAAAGTTATCTCTATCATACCCGAAACAAATCTTGTCAAAGAATTTATTCTCTTTTAAAACAGGCCCATCCGGAATTGCAATACAACCTGCATTAAGCCACGCATCATCACCGGTTTTATCTTTACCGTCAAGAATAGGATTAATCTCGCCTTTTGGATATCTGGAAGGTCTGGCAGCATTTGCCGACAAAGGACTGTCCAGATATTCCGGCACTTCTAATCCAAGATAAATATAAATATTTTTCAAATGTTCCCTGAATATATAATCAAAAATATTGTCACGCCCTGAATCATTCGGTTCACCATACCACCAGAACCAGTCGCTGCCTTCTGCTATAAAAAGTTCTCTGCGGGCAAGTTCTATATTCGGATTATAAGGATTTTTCTTCACATAATGTGCAAAGTCATCACGAACCTGTTTCAGATAACTCCACGCAAGATTTTTCATTGGTTCATCTATCCAAAGTTTAAAATTTCTGTTAATCCAGGAACCTGAAGCTATATGTTTTAAAGGTTTATGATGTTTTTCTTTTTCGATATAATCACTTATCAAAACAGTTTGAAGAGAGTCATCTTTTTCAATAAGTTCATATAACGTTTTTAAAAAAGTTATGCCGTCGTTCGGGTAATTTTCCCAACAATTTTCGCCATCCATAGCAATCGTAAGAATATGATGTTCATCCGGGGAAGAAAGTAATTTGCTTTGCATTACTTTTATTCTGTCATACAAATCATTAGCGGCAAATTCAGAGTCAAAATTCGGGTATTCAAAACTTATCAAATTTGAGATAAGCGAATTTCTAAAAATCATCTTCAAACCGTTTTTATATTCATAAGATTTCAAAAGATGATACGGATCTTCCAGATACCCTTTAAAATCTCTAACAAATTCAAAATTGATGGATTCGGCAAGAATTCCTTCGTCCGAAATTGACCACTCCGCACCAACCTCTTTGAATAAATCCAACTCTTTCGGGCTGACACAATGTTCTGACGGCCATATCCCTCGCGGACGTTTCCCGATAAGTTCTTCTATTCTGTCAAGCGCAGCAACAGTTTGAAGTTTTGCATCTAACGGCATTTTCAAATCAACCGGCAGTCCCTCTTTGTTGGCAATTTTAATACTTTTTATATCTAGCAAAATCGGAACTATCGGATGATAATACGGACTCGTTGTAATCTCTATTTTGCCTTCTTCCACATATCTTCTGTAGGCAGGAATAATTCGTCTTATGATATCGCGCTGAATTTCAATAATTTTTTCTCTGTCTTTAAGGGTATAGCCTTTTCCTTTTTTGAATAATTTTTTCAATTCAATATATTCGTTTTTATAAGAAGGATCAAACCAAGCGAGATTAAAAAGTGCCATCAAATCAGAATATTCCTGATCGCTAAAAGCCAAAACATCAGCTTCCGCCATAGTCTGACGTTTCTGGAAAAGTCTGTTATATTCATCGTAAGGATAAATCATTGTACGATAATTTGAATCAAAAAAATTATTTAAAATAAATTCTTTATCATCTTTCGTCAAATTTTTTACATCCGTCACGGTCAAACGCGAATGCAAATCGTGCATTCCTTTTTCAGCATAATCAATAAACGCATCGAGAAGAACAGGCACAACATTAAGATTTAATTTTATGTTTTTAAAATTATCGAGAATTGTCACCATATCAAGATAATCTTTAACAGCATGGAGCCTTGTCCATGGCATTAAATAATCTCCGTCGGGAGACAACTGATATACCGGCTGGTGCATATGCCAGTAGAATGCTATGGATAATTTTTTATTTTGGCTCATCATAAAAAATCTCTTAACTCCGTTTGAAATAATTATATCATTTAAATGAAATTTTGGAATAAAGAATTTAGTGAGGGGTGAGGGGTAAGAAAAAGTTACTTAGACACTAGGGAACTAAGAAAAAATTTTACGTCATTCTGAGGGCGCAACCCGAAAGAATCCAGCTTTTAGAATATGAAGAGTAATGAGTGAAAAAATTAATTTTTGTTGAACCATTCACTACTCACCACTCACTATTCACTTAAAAAAAACTGGATTGCTTCGGCTAAAGCCCGCAATGACGTAAAATCCACCATGTAAAGGAAGGCGGCGCATAGCGCCAGATTGATTTCATTCACATAAAAATTTTTTGGATTAATTCATATTTAAATATGTTTGTCATATTATAATAATACGACTTGAAAAGAAAAGGGAGTAAGAATAATGGTTAAAAACAGAATTGGAATTGATGTTGGCGGAACAAACGTCAAAATAGCACTGGTTGATTCAAATGGTAAAATCGGATACTCGGATACTATTCCGACACGTGCGGAAATGGGTTACGAATACACTGTTAATAATATGAAACAGGCAATACGCGATTTGCTTACTGAAACAAAATTATCGCCAAAAGATATCGAAGGTATCGGCTTTGGATTACCTGGTCAGGTTGATTTTAAATCAGGGATTGTAAGATTAATCACAAATATTCCGGGCTGGGTTGAAATTCCTCTTGCAAAAATGATTGAAGATGAATTCCATATTCCGACACGTATTGATAACGACGTAAGATGTGCTGCACTTGGTGAATTAAATTTCGGTGCAGGAAAAGGTTGTGAAAATTTAATTTGTATTACGGTCGGAACAGGTATAGGCTCTGGTTTAATTGTAAACGGAAAACTCGTCCGCGGTGCCTCTAATGCTGCAGGTGAAATCGGACACATAAAACTTCAAATGCATGATGGACCGATTTGCGGCTGCGGAGATACCGGATGTTTGGAAGCCTTTGCATCTGGTCCTTCAATTGTTGCAATGGCAGAAGAATATATTATGGGCGGGAAATCAACTAAATATCGTGAAATGGCAAACGGCAACGATATTACACCTTTCATCGTGGCGGAAGCAGCAAAAGCTGGTGATGCTGTTGCACAAAGAATTTACACCAAAATGGGTGAATACATAGGAATTGGACTTGCAAGCGTCGTAAACCTTCTAAACCCTGAAAAAATTATTATAGGAGGCGGGGTTGCAGGAGCTGGAGACATTTTAATGAACCCGTTAAAAGAAACACTCAAAAAACGTGCGATGAAAATTGCGGGCGATACAGTGGAAGTTGTTCCGGCACAACTTGGAAACACCGCCGGTGTCATCGGTGCAAGTTTACTTATCGAAAGTTAAAAAAAGGAGGCAATTGCCTCCTTTTTTTTAATTGATATAAATTCCGGATTTATGAGTTTCCATTTCTCGATTTTGAGTTTCCCACGGGCCATGCGGTCTGCTCTTAACCGAATTGATATCTTCTTCAATGGTCTTAGTTTCTTTTTTTAATTTCCCGTTTTCATCATATTCCTTTTTAATAACCACATCATTATATCCGTCCCCATCCTCATCAATAAAAGTTGATGAAGAAGCATTCATATCCCATTCCGGTTTAGCTTCATAATGTGATGTTACGGAATAGATATCCTCTTTCCCGTCTCCATTGACATCTTTATAGACAATTTCTCTCATCAAATGTCCATCTTTATCGTACTGTTTTTCGAGTTTAGAACCGTCATCATTAATTTCCGTAACTATCTTTTTCGGACCAAAACCGAAAATTCCGCCTTGCTGGTTAATTTTTGCGGAAAGACTTTGAACCTGTTGTTTCGGTTTTTGCTGGTTAACGTCCTTACCTTCAAAATTTCCGCCGGAATTTCTAATTGATAATAAACCCATCATATCTTCTTTCGTGTTTATTTAAAAAAGTGCCTATTGTATACATCTAATAAAACTTTTTGCCTAAAAAGATTGCTATTACGCCTTCCTATCCTATCCTATCCTATCCTATGAGGCATTATAACTGGGTTTTAGGCTATTTTAAACTTACATTTACATTTCATTACATAATATATGTTATCGGAAGAAGAAAAATTTCATCGCTACTGCTGGAGCGATCTTTCTCCCTCTCTCTTTGTGAGAGGGTAGAATTTGTTAATGAGCGTCAGCGAATTTACAAATTCGGGTGAGGGTAGTAAACATCTTTAAACTTATATTTTATATTATGGGGCTTGTGCAGCCCCAACCCCTGCACCGGTATTCTTTCTTTTGGTTGCGATGCCAAAAGAAAGAATACCGGACAAGAAAGAAAAACACGCTATATTACAGCGCTGCAAAGCAGCGCACGACCGAATGGATATAGTTAAATGCGAAAGCATTTAACCTCTTAAGCCTCACTATCGCACTTCGTGCACGTTCGGCAACCTTGCCTACTGTAGGTCTGAATAAAATCCCCCCTGCCTCCCTGTCTTGGATTTGCTCCACGCTCGGAAAGTTTCGCTTTTGAACCTTTTTTCTATATACGCCTCGCGTAAAACGGCACCGCTCACAACAACAACGAAAACCCCACGTTTCCGTTGATTGTTGTTCGACTTTCGCTTCGCTTCTGCCTCTGCTCGGCTTGCTCAATTTCCTCGCTATCCGGACTATCGTCCCCTCTCACAAAACAATTCACCGGATTGTTTTGTTCGGCAGAGTGCAAATCCGCTTTACAAAGGGGGTCAAGTCAAAGCCTCCCTTGTAAAGGCGGATTGCAAGCAGAGGGCGGCGGCGTTGCAGACCCGTTTAACGCGAGCAACCAAGCAGGAGGTGGCGTAAGCACCGGAGGGTTTTCTCTTTTACCCCTCACCCACCCTTCGGGCACCCTCTCCCGCAAGGGGAGAGGGAATTTGATTTACCTCCCTTGTAAGGGAGGTGGCGCGAAGCGCCGGAGGGTTTTAAAGCGAGCGTGCGGTCCTGCCGCGATAGCGAGCAAAAAAGTTTGAAGGCTTTGCCTTCAACTACAGCCATTTGATTTCGCGGCGCGCAGCGCCGCTGTGTACTGCGTGGTTTTTCTTTTTCGGTTCACTTTTTCTTTTTGCATCGCAAACAAAAAGAAAAAGTGAACGTACTGAAAAAGTTATAAGCTTCTATTTGTAATATTACCCCTCACCCGGGACTTTGTCCCACCCTCTCCCGCAAGGGGAGAGGGTATATTTCTTCTTCCGATAACATATATTATGGGTTTGTTGTATAATTTCTGTATGGCAATATATTTTTTCTACGGTGAAGAAGATTTTAATATTGAACAAGAAATCGAAAAACTGAAAAAAGGTCTCGATAAAAATTTTTTGGAAATGAGTTTCAAAACTTATGATAACCCGAAGTTTGCAGACCTGATTTCCATCCTCAGAACCCAACCCATGATGTTTGGGAAAATGCTTATCGTAATCAATTGCATTGATTATTTTTCTAAAACTTTTGACGACAAAGAAATGAAAGAAATTACGGAGGCTCTTGAAAATAATAACGAAAATCTTGATATAGTATTTGTCGCACAACTTCCGCGCGATGAGGGTAAAAAACTTGACAGCAGGAAAAAATTCTTTAAAACCCTTGCCAAATATAATGCCAAAGAATGTGCAGTCATTCCATCCTACAAAACAGCAGAACTTGAAGCATGGCTTACAAAACAGGCAAAGTCAAAAAAACTCAAACTTGATGGAAAAGCTGCGACTGCAATGATTTCGCAAATCGGCAATAACCTCAGGCAGCTTGATACTGAATTAGAAAAACTTAAACTGATGGCTTATCCGAACGATCTTGTAACCGCTGATATGGTTCGGGAAATCTGTATTTCAAATGAAGATTTGTTTGCATTTTCGGATTATCTTATGGAAGGTAAAAAGGATTTAGCACTCAAAGAATATCGACGCTTACTGGAAAAAAAGTATTGTCTGGAGATAGTTTCAACCCTTCAGACAATGGTTAGGAGATGGATAATATTAAAAGCAAAATCTTCAGAATGCACCCCTTCTGAATTATCGCGTTTAACAGGCCAGCATGAATATGTCGTAAAACTTACACTGCAAAAATTAAAATCAACAAACCTCAAAGACCTTGTTAAACTTAAACAAAATATAACCGAAGCAGAATACAAAATTAAATCGGGTCAGTCACAAAACCCTGAAGCGGAGGTAGAAAATGCCTTCTTCAAATAATAACGTGAGAGAAAATTATCCTTTTTTAATTAACTATTTTACAAAAGGAATTGAAAACGAAAACAAAAACATAGCGCACTGCATACTGTTTTACGGAACGGATATTCAGGCACAATACGATCTTGCAATGGAAATTGCGAGATTACTAAACTGCACCGGAGACAGAACTCCTGAATGTACCTGTCTAAACTGCAATTGGATTAGAGAAAACCAGCACCCTGCGGTCTTAACTATTTCAAAAGTGGACAATAAACCAGCAAATGACGATTCAAAAACAGTAATTTCTATAGATCAGGCAAGAATGATAAAAAATGATTTACTTGTATCGTCAGATTATCACAGGGTTTTAATTTTCTGTGACAAGGATAAGGACGGTAATGTATGCGGGCTCAACGAAACAAACTTTCAGGAGCCGACGGCAAATGCACTTTTAAAAACATTCGAGGAACCGCCGTCAAAAACGACTTTCTTTTTCCTGACAAAAGACAAATCCGATATGATTTCCACAATAATCTCCCGCGCGCAATGTTTCTTTGTTCCGTCAATGCAAGAGGATACCCGCGACTTTTCGCTCGTAAAAAATTCGATAGAAGGCTACCTTGAACTTGACAGGAATGAAGTTCTGGACTTGAACGATAAACTCTTAGCACTTGCACGCGAAAATGAGCCGATGGAAGTTTTAATACAAATCCAAAATTATATGACAGAACTTTTAAAATCAAATCTTCACAATAAAATGTTGAAAATTAAACTTATTCACGATATCAACGCAGTAGAAAAAGCAAAAAAAGAACTCCAATTAAACATGAATATTCAGACAATTATTGAAAATCTTTGCTTTGCTTTAATTCTTCAGTGCTATTAACAAATTGCCACTCAGCCTACCTTAGAATATAATATTATATATGAGAAAGTTTGATATCTTTAATCAGTTTAGGGATGCGGTAATTATAGTAAACAACAGGCGGGAAGTGGTTTATCAAAACTGTACTTTCAAACGCTGGTTTGCAGATTTTTCGAGCTTAAAAAAATTCTCACATAATTACAACTTTGATATCTGTCCGCTCTCCAGCGAAAATATCGAAAACTATTCTCCCATCTATCATGCACTTAATTGTAATGAAGATTTTTTTGCCTGCGTTTCTTATCAACATAACAGAGAAAATATTTCCTATTACGATATGTCTGTTATTAAAAAAGGAAAATATTCCATTTTCTTTTTCTCTGATGTAAGCGCTCAAAATGAACTTTCAAAATTTCAAAAACGATATGAAAAACTCCAAAATGAATATAAAAACTTGGAAGAAGAAAACGAAGATTTACAAAAAATCAAACAAAAAGCCCAATCCCAAGCTATCCGGATTGCCCTCATAAACAAAGTTTCCAACATTGTCAGAGAATCCACGGACATATCTAAAATTCTCAATTCCGCCCTGACAGAACTTGCCATGATGTTTGGTGCTTTCAAAGCATATTACGCTGAAACAAAAAATAAAAATTTTAAAATTATCGAAATTTTCGGCGGAAAAATTAATAATAGCGATGACCTAATTGCCTTTGATAATGAAACTTTCAGTACCATTTGTGCAAACGAAATATCAGTTGTCCACTGCTTAAAAGAATACATTGACGCAAAACCTTTCAAACAATCAGTAATGCGGGTAGTAGTGCCGGTATTTCACCTCCAAAAACTAATCGGAGTAATAGTTTTACTCTCTTACCACAAACGAGAATTATCAGAAGAACTCGAAATTTTGGAAGCAATTTCCTTCCAGCTTGGCAACGCTATAATACGCGCCCAGCTTTATCAAAAAAATATACAAACCGTTAAAGAACTCAAAACTGCACTGAAAGAACTTAAAGAAACTCAATTACAGCTTATAAACTCTGAAAAAATGGCCTCTTTAGGTCAATTGGTTGCCGGAGTTGCACATGAAATCAATACGCCGGTCGCTTCAATAAAATCAAATAACGGACTTCTTGCAAAACTTATTCCGCAAATAGAAAATACTGAAATTGCAGATATAATGCAGGAAATCAACCACATAGACAGTGAAGCAATTCAAAGAATCAGTAACATTGTCGTGTCTCTGAAAAAGTTCGTAAGGCTTGATGAGGCGGAGCTTCAGGAGGCAGACATAAATAAAGAGCTTGATTTGACGCTGGAATTAATCCGCCATGAAACTAAAAACCGTATAGAAATCGTAAAAAATTACGGAAACCTGCCGCTTATAAACTGTTACCCGAATATGCTTAATCAAGTATTTACCAATATTTTAGTCAATGCTTGTCAAGCAATTGAAGGAAAAGGAACAATAAAAATCACCACGAAGTTTGAGGGCGAAACATTGACTGTGAGCATAAAAGACACCGGAAAAGGAATTCCTGAAGACGAAATTGATAAAATTTTTACGGCAGGATATACAACAAAAGGAGTAGGAATCGGCACAGGACTTGGTTTAGCGATTTCTGCGAAAATAATTGAAAAGCATAACGGGAAAATTATTGTAAATAGTGAGGTTGGCAAAGGCAGCGAATTCATTATTACTATCAATAGTAAGTAGGTTTTGTAAACTTATGTTACAGAATTCATGTTAATATTATTGAATTAACCTTAATGTTAATTAAACAATCACAAGATTTGGATAAATAATTCATTTAAACTAAGAAAAATTACAAAAAATATGTTATTATGAAAATATAAAGATAAAGTGTAGGTAATACCCTTAATAACATAAATTATTTACACTTATTCCCCTTAAAATAAAACAGTCACTAGACATCACAACAAAATTGACAAACAGTAAAGGTTAGATTTGTTACAAATATTTAATATAAATAAGGTAAAAAGGCAATAATATTCACAAAGAATTTTTTATAAAATTGTAAGTGTAGAATATTATTTCTGGTGTCGGAGGAAAATTTAATGACAATTAGTGTGAACAGTAAGAAAAAACAGGTTAAAAAATCATTTGACGAACTCTTAATGGATTTAAAAACAAGTAATTCTGAAAAAGTCAGATATAATGCAGCCCGTGTTCTCGGTGAAATGGGCGACTCCAAAGCTGTTGAACCTTTAATTGACGTATTAAAACATGATAAAAACGGTTCCGTTCGTTTATACGCAGCAAGAGCACTCGGCGAACTCGGCGATTCCAAAGCTACAACACATTTGATTGAATCTTTAAGAGAAGATCGTAACGTTGATGTTCGTGTTCGTGCAGCACGTGCATTAGGTCGTTTGGGCGGCGAAATTGTTGTTGAACCGCTTGTAGAAGCACTTAATGATGAAAATCCTCAGGTTTGTATCACTGCAACAGATGCTTTGATTGAAATCGGCGATGTTGCAACAGATGCACTTATTGCATCTCTTGATCACGAAAAAGTTAACGTTCGCTGTGATGCGACAAGAGCACTCGGAGAAATCGGCAACAAAAAAGCTGTTGATAAAGTTATTAATATGCTATATGACGAATGGGTTAACGTTAGAATTTATGCGGTAACTTCACTCGGAAAATTAAACGATACAAAAGCTGTTCCTGCCTTGATTGACGTTATGAAAAATCGTAACGAAAATGAATTAGTCAGAGCTGGTGCCGCTGCTGCACTCGGTGTTTTGAGAGACCAGCGTGCATTGCTTCCTTTAAGAGAACTTATTATGGAAGCTGAAGAACTCGGTGAACTTGAAGATACAGCTTTAAAATCCTTTAAGAAAATTATGGCAGCTAACTGGCAGTCAATTCCTGGCGCTTCAGTTCAGAAAAAACCTGCTGCAACATTCTAAAAAAGTAAAACCAAATATATAAAAAAAGACCGTGATATTATTCACGGTCTTTTTTTATATAATAACTATCTTCATATTCCCGTAAAAATTCAGAAAGCCGTAAATTAAATACTTCTGCTATATCTACAAGAATATTAAGCTTTATCCCCTGCTTCAAATTTTCAATTCTGCATAATATTGCAGGATCAATCTCGGCCTCTGCAGCAAATTTATTAAGAGACAAACCACTCTCCTGCCTTTTTGATTTTATAAATAGCCCTAATTCAGAATATTGCATTTATTGAGATTATGCAATATAATAATAAAAAAATCATTGAGATTTCTCAATAGAAAGGGGACTAATTATGAGACAAAAAGCATTCACGTTAGCCGAGGTTCTTATAACACTGGGCATAATTGGAATTGTTGCAGCCATGACTTTGCCGTCACTGACGGCAAACTATAAAGGGAACATTCTTTATACACAGCTACAAAAATCATATTCTGTTATACAGAACGCATTACAAATGATGAATAATGAAGAAGGTTTCGTAGCAAAGCCCGGTTCATACGCTCAGAGAGAATTTATAGCTACGTACAAAAAGTATCTCTTAGTAGCAAGTGACTGTAAAAGCGATGAATGCGAATCAAGATATGAAAAAGACGATGATGGAAATTCTGTTATGACAAATAATTCTCAAAATTATAAAACTTACAACAATAAAAAAATGAAAAACCAATACCTTGATGACGGACAGCTTATACTACCTGACGGAAGTTTTATAATGGTACAAAACGAAAATGCGGCACTTGACGGAACCATTTTAATTTCTGTAGATGTAAACGGGATTTACAAAAAACCGAACCGTTGGGGACACGATTTATTTACGTTCCAGATAATGGATGACGGGAAATTACTGCCCATGGGAAGCGACGGAACAAAATTTGATAAAGATGAGTACTGTTCCGCTACAAGTTCTGATTCAATCAATGGAATCGGCTGTACGTATAAAGCGCTTACGAAAAAAGATTACTTCAAAAACCTGCCTAAATAACAATTTCGTGTTATCATAGATAAAAAGGCGCGCCGCCTGAAGGCGGCGCGCCGGAAAGCAGGAATATGAATAACATCGAAAAAATCATAAAAGTAAGCAAAGGCGAAGAACTTGCGGATTTGGTACTAAAAAATGCGCAGCTTGTAAATGTTTTATCAGAAGAAATTTACGAAACCGATATTGCAATTATCGGGGATAAAATTGCGGGGATTTCAAAAGGTTACAGAGGCAGAGAAGAAATAGACCTCAATGGGGCTTATGTCACCCCGTCATTCATAGACGGACACGTTCATCTGGAAAGCTCTATGCTTATGCCGTCGGAGTTTGCAAAACTCGTTCTGCCGTCCGGCACCACAACGGTAATTGCTGACCCGCATGAAATCGCCAATGTCATGGGTCTTCAGGGCATAAGCTTTATGAGAGAAGCCACAAAAAATCTTCCGCTTGATGTTTTTATGATGCTGCCGTCGTGCGTTCCCGCAACAGATTTGGAAACATCAGGAGTTGATTTAAACAGCTACGATTTAGCGCTTTTGATTGATGCGCCTTGGGTTCTCGGGATTGCGGAGATGATGAATTTTCCTGGTGTAGTAAACTGTGACAACAGTGTTTTAAGTAAAATTCAGCTTGGACTTGAGAAAAACAAACGTATTGACGGACACGCACCGAATTTAGGCGGAAAAGATCTTGATGCTTATATCGCCTCAGGCGTAGCTTCAGACCATGAATGCACAACGCCGGATGAGGCAATTGAAAAACTCCGGCTCGGGATGTATTTAATGATACGTGAAGCGACAGGCGCGAGGGATTTGGAGCCGCTCATCCCTGTATTAAAAACATACAATACGCGCAAATGTATGTTTGTAACAGACGACCGCCACCCGAAACATCTCGGCAAACACATTTCAAGAATGGTAAAGAAAGCCGTCCGCCTCGGCGTTGATCCGATTAAAGCTATTCAAATGGCAAGCCTCAATACTGCAGAATACTTCAAACTCTACGACAGAGGTGCAATCGCTCCCGGGTACAAAGCTGATATTGCGGTCTTTGACAACCTTGAAACCTTTGAACCTAAAATGGTTTTCAAAAACGGAAAACTCACAGCTAAATACGGAAAAGTTACAGTTGATATGACAGAACTAAAACCGCCTGCCCTGAGGGGTTCCGTCAATATAAAATATTTATACAACGAAGATTTTCAGATAAAAATTCCTGCGGGCAAAAATAAAATAAAGGTTATAAACGTTATCCCTAAACAACTAATCACAAAGCTTTCGATTGAGCCAGCAAAAAACAGCGGCGGCTTGGCAGTTTCAGACACAGAAAATGATATTCTAAAAATTGCCGTCCTTGAACGCCACAAGGCAACGGGAAATATCGGACTCGGATTTGTGAAAGGCTTCGGTCTGAAATCAGGAGCAATCGCATCAACCGTTGCCCACGACAGCCATAATATGATAGTAATCGGAACAAACGATGAAGATATGTTCTATGCGGCAATTGAACTTGAAAAGTCTCAAGGCGGAAAAATTATTGTAGAAAACGGCAAAACGCTTGCACACTTACCGCTTCCGATAGCGGGACTGATGTCAGACAAACCTGCAGAAGAAGTTATGGCAAAAATTTCTGAACTTGAAAATGCAGCCGACAAAATCGGCTGCAAAATCGCGGATCCTTTCATGAGTATGGCGTTTTTGTCCTTATCGGTAATCCCTGAAATAAAGATTACGGATAAAGGGCTTATTGATGTGAATAAGTTTGAGGTAACGGAATTATTTGCATAATGAAGTATCTTAGTTGGGCAGGTATGCCCAACCTACTTAATGCCCCAGTGCCTTAGTATCTTAGTATCTTCTCTTGGCCTCCTCTCCCGCAAGGGGTATTGACCTCCCTTTATAAGGGAGGTGGTGCGGAAGCGCCGGAGGATTTTTCTCACACCCTCACCCGCCCTGCACGGACACCACTTCCAGAAGGCGAGGGGATGTGGCGTCATTGCGAGGCTTTAGCCGAAGCAATCCAGCTTTTGGATTGTTGTTGGGCAGGTATGCCCAACCGACAAACTGCAAAATCCGTTGAGACGGAGTTGAAACGTAATTTTATGCCCCTACTGGTGACCCATAATCGCATAGCTGTTTTATAGTGTCATTAGAGTGATAATTTTACGTCATCCCGGGCTACGACCCGGGATCGCATTGTCGCTGCGATTTACGGTAATGCGATTCCGCATAGCTTGAAAAACTGGATTTCGACAGAAGTCTCAATCAGTTTTTCTACGCTTCCGGAATGACGCACATGCTCTTAACCCCGCACCTCACCAATACCCCTCATCCGCCCTGCGGGCTACCTTAGAATTTTTTTTGGGCAAGTATGCCCAACCGACAGTGCCCCTCACCCGAATTTGTAAATTTGCTGACGCTCATTAACAAATTCCGCCCTCAGCACAAGGCATACAGGGTCACACGCTTCGCACAGCTCAGCGGTTCCCTTTGTATCCCGCAAGGGGCGAGGGTAGGAGTGTCATTGCGAGGCTTTAGCCGAAGCAATCCAGCCTTTTTTAATGAAGGGTGAAAGGGTGAGTAGTGAAGGATTCAATAACTATAAATCTCATCACTCTTTACTTATTTACCGCCCTATTGCCTTTACTGCAATCTGCGCTTCAATTCATACTTAACATCCGACAATGGTCCATTGTTCGGCGTTCTCACTGTGTTAAAATAATTTCTAGCATAAACAAACGGATATTTCGGAATCCAGCCGAGTTTAAAGAAAATTGTAACCGTATCCGCACCTTGCGACAACATAAGTTCGTCAATTGTTTTTTCATGCGCCGGGGAAATTGATGAGAAAATTTTCAATAAATAATCAGTAAAAGTAACGCTGTAATAACCTGTTGCGGTGCCGGGTTTTGCAATAATTTCCGAAATCTTAAAGTTTTCATTACCCTTAATATTTTGGACATCTTTCGGCAGAGTAAGTGTTTCTCCGCGGGTCTGTTCAATTTCATACCACTGACCGTTATAGTTTATCCTCATCATATTCGGCTGCGGCATATAAATATCATCAAATTTATTTTCAAGAATAGTGTTGCCTTCCATATCGACAATACCATATTTGAAATTTTTACAGGTCAAAAGCATTCCGCCGAAAAGTAAATCTATTGAAGAATATTCCCGCGGCAAAATCTCCTTTCCTTTATCATCGTAAAGCGCATATTTACTGCCGCTTCCGATTTTTAAATATTTGCCGAGAACTCTTTCCGCGTGGCTGTATTTTATAGGGACAAGAATATTCCCCTGATTATCCATCATACCGAATTTGCTTTTCTTCTGCACAATAAATGATGAATCCCCGAGAAGTATCATCTTTTTGTATTCAGGTTCAACAATAACCGTATCGTCGCAGCTTTTTAACCCGAAAAGCCCTTCTTCCGCATCTTTAAAAACTTTGACGCAAGCATTTTCAGAAACGGTAGCTGTCTGCGTTTCGGCAAAAACTATATTCTGACAAACCAGAATTAAACCTATAACCAGTAAAAACTTCTTCATAAATATATAATAACATAAAATTAATTTATGGTATAATTTTGATTGAGGATAATATGAAAAAAAGATATAAAGTTTTAGGTGGTGTTATTTGTGCTGCAGCGGTGATTGCAGCTTTAGGTACTGTTACGTATTTGAAGGTTCTTCCTGCTGTTGTTTCTAACCAAAAAGTTATAAATTTCGTTGAAAAAGAAGTTGCAAAGTTTACAAATCTAGATATTGAAATTAAAAATCCTGTTTTGAAAACAGAATTATCGCCGCAGCTTGGATTCAAAACAGACAAGATTAAACTTTTAAAAAATGACCTTGAAATTTTTGCCGTAGAAAATCTTGATACGGAAATTTCGTTTAAAGATATTTTCAAAAAAAGAATTATTTTAAACAAATTCGGACTTGATTACGTTTTTGCGGACGTAAACGAACTGATGTCGCTCGTCCCGCAGCAGAAAGAACAGAAATCTAAACAAGAAAGCGAGTGGGAAATCGACTTCTTTGATTCGGTTTTGTCTTTGAAAAAGAGTTTAATCTTATACAAACTTGAACCTGATATCTACGTAAAACTCAACGCGGATAACCTCAAAATCGACAACACGCAAAAGATTACAAAATACTTAAAATTTGATATTGATACAAAAATAAAGAAGAAAGATAAAGTTCTCCATTTTGCAATCGCGGATAAAAATAAAGTCGTAATAAAAGATAAAACCCTCTGGGTTAACGACTGCGTACTTGATATAAATAAATCGCAGGTTCATATTAACGCGGACGCCTCAAGAAAAAACGGGCTTAATGTTAATCTTACGTCGAAAAAATTCAAAGTTCAGGACGTAATTGATATTGTAAATTCCAATATATTAATAAATAACGGAAGCGAAATGCTGGCGTTTTTCAAAGATATGAAAGGCGATTTTGATTTTGATATCAATTTAACCAAAAAAGATTTGAACGGAAAAATTAATCTGAATAATGGTTCCCTGAAAATTATTCCTGTAAGCGACCTGCCGATTAACGTGAATAAAGGAACAGTCCTTTTAACATCGAAAGATATCATTTTAAAAGATATTGAAGGATACTACGGGACACAGGCTACAAATAAAGCAACCCTTAACGGAACTATAAAAGATTACGCAAAAACCTGCGATACCAATGTAACAATAAAAACGGTCGCAACAAATGATTTTGCAGAAAATTATTTATCAAAACTTGTCGGAATTCCGCTCACAATTGTCGGCAACGCAGGAACAGTTATTAATGTAAAATACCTTGATAATAAAATTGATATTATCTGGGCGTCAAAACTTGCAAAAGGCGAAGATATTCTTGTAGACGGCGCTTCCCTTACTCCGACCGGATGGGACAGAGCGGTTAAAGCCGATATGCATTTTGAAAATAATATTCTTGATATCAAAGATATCAATTACTATATCGCACAGGAAATCGTAAGAGGAAGCAAGGTTAAACCTGTTCTTACGTTAAACGGAATTGTAGACCTTTCAAAACCTGTTCCTTTTGTGCCAAAACTTGGGTTTAATATTCCAAACCCGCTCCCGAGCGAATTTTTGAACGTCCTTGTTGGACAAAGATTATTCAGAGGCGGCAAATTCTCCGGCGAAATTTATATGGTCAATAACGGCACCTACCCGAAAATCAAAGGGAATATGAAGCTTAACGGAATAAGAATTCCGTCCCAGAGAATAGGGATTAAAAGCGGTGAACTTTTTACGGATAAAGATACAATTCATCTTGTTGCAGACGGCAGATATAAAAGGATGAATTTTGACTTCACCGGCGATATCGCAAACGGAATTAAATTCCCGATTGTAATTGAAAATGTAAACCTTGGGCTTGATAAACTTGATATAGATAGAATTCTGCAATCATTCAACATGCAAAATACCGCAGCAATCGAAGAACAGCCAAAAGTATCGGAAGCTGAACTTGAGGATGAAAATAGCGTTGCCGCAGATAATGCAGTTGTGTTTGACGTGAATAATCTTATTATAAAAAGATGTATTTTCAGACTCAAAGAAGGCAACTACAAAGACATCAATTTCGGTAACCTTGCAGCAAACCTGACGCTGGATAAAAATAATATTCTCCAGCTTCATTCAAACAGATTTGATATTGCAGACGGAATTTCATCTGTTAAAGTATTCTGCGACCTGAAAAAACACAAATACAATATCAAACTTGGCGCAAAAGACATAAATTCCGATACAATGACCACAACTCTGTTAAATCTTCCGCGTGAAATTTCAGGTAAAGCCAGCGGAATAATTGATTTATACACAGACGACAGTCTTAAACTCAACGGCGCAATCAAGTTCGTGGTAAATAACGGACAAATCCAGAAAATCGGGCTTGTGGAATATGTGATGAAGTTTGCGGCACTATTCAGAAATCCGCTCGTTATGATTAGCCCGTCCACTATTTCCGATATGGTAACAATTCCTGACGGAACATTTGATAAAATCAACGGCGAACTCTATATTAGAAATAACGTCATAGAATGGATGAAAATAAAATCTTCCTCTCCTGAATTGAGCAGCTATATTGCAGGACGTTACGATATAGAAAAGAGCGACGCTTCATTGAGAATTTATACAAAATTCAGCAACACCAAAAAAGGATTTGCAGGAGCACTGAGAAGCTTCTCCCTTAACAGCCTCGCAAACAGAATACCTCTGAGCAGCCGCAACGACGCTCAATACTATGCGGCAGAACTTGAACAACTGCCGCCGCTCGAAGTCGGTGAAGAGGACAGCCAGGTATTCTTAACTAAAGTCGACGGCGATGTCGTAAACAACAACTTCCTGTCATCATTAAAGAAACTGAAATAACTATGATTAGAATAAATCCGAATTTTAATAATAACAATCCTACAGTAAAAACAGGCTCTTATAAGGGTACTGCCGATATGAACACTGTTTTTGCGGCAAAAGACACGCTTCCGACGGCATCCGCTGATACAAAAGGGCTTGTTGTAGAAAAAGAAAAAATTTCACCAAAAGGCAGTACAAACCCTGATCATTTAAAAAATGCCCCAAGTCCTAAAATTACAATAGCAGGCGAAGAAAAGAATGCTGCAATCGTTGTGGATACAGAGCATAACCTTCTCTATACTTACGATGAAGAAGGCAAAGCCGAAGCTGTTTATTCAGTTGCAACAGGTAAAAAATATACACCGACAAAAAAGGGCATAAAAATGATTACGAATGTAGAAACATACCCCTATAAAACAGCCTACGGAACAAAAAGAAAACGCAACCCGAACGACTACGGACCAAATGTTATAATAATTGAAAATATAGACCCCGAAACCGGCAAAATTGTAGGACGCAACGGACAGTTTATCCACGGAAATAACAACGAAAAGAGTCTTGGAACCCACGCTTCTTTAGGCTGCGTGAGGATGGATAACGAAGTCATCAAAAAACTATCGCAGGAAGTCAAAAGAAATACCTACGTATTGATGAAGTAAAAATTAGGAGTGTATGAAAAATCGAAAGAGGCAGTGGTGGAAATCCAGCCTTTTAAAAAGTGAATGGTGAGTAGTGAATAGTTCAACAGTAATTAGTCACTTCACACTTCACACATCATGTCTCACGTCCCCAAAAACTGGATTTTGTCGGGCTTTACACTTGACGTAAATTTTCCTTAGTACCTTAGTTGGGCAGGTATGCCCAACCTACTTAGTGCCTCAGTACCTAAGTGCCTTAGTATCTTAGTATCTTCTCTTTGTCCCCTGTCCCGCAAGGGGCGAGAGAATAGGATTTGCCTCCCTTTATAAGGGAGGTGGCGCGCTAGCGCCGGAGGGTTTTCTCTTTTACCCCCTCACCCCTGCCCCTCTCCCTCAAGTGGAGAGGGAATAGGATTGTGCGTCATTGGAGGCGTTAGCCGAAGCAATCCAGCCTTTTTGCTTCTCTTTGTAAGGTGGTATGTCTTAATGCACCCCACTTATTGCCCTAGATTTTTGTTGGGCAAGTATGCCCAACCTACTTAGCGCCTTAATATCTTCTCTTTGTCCCCTCTCCATCCAGTCAAAATCACAGATAGCACTTAGGCTCTTGACCGGCAACACCTGCGTACAATTCAACGTATTCTTTAGCAGGACTTGCGTTAATCTTTGTCAAAAGAACCTCTTCTATCTGGAAAAATCCTACATCACTCGACATTTCAATTTCAATCTTAATAGGCTTTTTCTCCCCGTGATGAATACCGATACGATTGATTGCATTAGCAGAATATTTATGGATATCTCCGACCTTCGGAGTTTTATTAATTGAAAGCGGAATTCTTGCGCGGCCTTTCGTCATATCACAGCCGTCCGCAATCAATAAAATTCCTGCTTCTATTGAATGTATTTTTCTTGACGTCATGTGACCAACTATAGCTTCTGTCGCAAGAGATTTTATAATAACTCTTTTGTGAAGATTATCAGGAAAAACATGCATTAATGCCCTTTCAATAAGCGGCTGAGCCAGAATTGCCGACATATCTTCATGACCTTGTCTACCTATCATCATACCCAAATCATGCATTAAACCTGCAAGAATAACAGCGCACATGCTGTCTTCAAAAGTTCCGATTTCTTCTGCTTCAAGAGAAGTTTTTATCCCTGACTCCTGTAAAAGGTTCAGCATTTTTATGGCGTTTCCGACAACCTGCCTCATGTGAACAGGTCCATGGTCATTATACCCCAACCTTTTTATGGAAACATTATTCGCATATTCCTGCATCTCCTGCAACTCTTCATCCGCAAAAAGATAATTTACCAACTTCAGGCAGTTCGCATTTTTTTCTAACCTTTTTAATATTTTTGATTCTATAGAAACTTCTTTAACTGATTTCATAATTTTACCAATCCTTGCCGCTGATATTTCGCTTCATGCATATAATGAGTGCGGCCAGCTTTTATATATCTCTTAATTTACATAATAGCGCAGAATAAAAATTATTTCTACCTAAACCGAAATTTATGATATACTTAAATTCGAGGTGGAAATATGAAAAAGTTATTGATTGTATCTGCATTAATTATATTAGCATCATCTGCATACGGCGCAGAACAAAATGTCTGCACGAACAGAGAATTTACCAACGCAATAAAAAAGGGAAACATTGAATTTGTAAAAGAAAATGTCTCTAATTTAAAAGACATCAACGATGCATCATGTTTTTTATGCACTGCAGTAGAAAAAAAGCAGGATAAAGTTTTAGATGTTCTGCTTGAGGCAAAAGCTGATCCTGACTGTCCAAACTGTATGGTTTCACCTTTATATACCGCACTTGTATATAAAAACAACTACGCTGTTGAAAAGCTTTTATCCGCCGGCGCAAATCCGAATAACACACAAAATTTATCTTTAATTTACCTTGCAGTTGCTACCGATAATATATTTGCTACTGAAAAACTTCTTGAAGCCGGTGCTGATGAAAATTCAACCTTTTTTAAAATAAGTGCTGTAAAACTTGCATTCTATACAGGCTCATTAGAAATGCAGGAGGCTTTTATTGATTATTGGAACAAAAGATTTAAAACTCCGGCGACGGATATAAATGCAGCATTAAACGCATTGGCAACTCTAAAATCCGGCAATAAATATTATCAAATCTTAACAGGGAATAACCCTGAACAAAAACCTTTCAAAATATATTTTTGTGATTTAACTAAAATAAATCCTGATTTGGAAGAAGGACAAATATCCTATGTTAATGTGTACAATTCAGAGCTAAAACAAAACATAATATACATAGATAATGCATACCGCAATATTCCCGTAGAAATTCTTGCAACAATTCTGGCAAGTGAAAGTATCAATACTGACGGAAAAATGTCTGTTATAGAACAACTGACAAGCTATGGAGTAATGGCTCAAGTCTGGCAGGAATTTACTGCGTTAAATCCAAAATTAACAGATGAATCAAATACTTTTGTGAAAGGTCTGAACGGTATGGTAAATATCTTAAATATGGATAACGCCAGATATTCAAAAGGTGATTACAACAATTTTTGGACACTGTCAGGACTTGCTAACAAACGTAAAATGACTTCAAAAGGATTCAGGAACAAAGATTTAAATACCTACTTTTTAACAGAAAAGAAATAATCCCTCGCGATTTTTATCTCGTCATTCTTGCTTAAATCAGGATTTTTAAGTTTTTCTTTTAATACGTAATCAAATATTTCCTGATACTTCGGGGAGGGCGCAATGCCTATTTCCTGCAAATCTTTTCCGTTAATTGAAATCTTTATTCCGCGGAGTTTGTCAAAATATCTCATTGCTGCCTTTTCGTCTTTTAGAATTGCATAGAGTATAACGGTTTCCGGCGGAACTTTTTCAAATGCCCTGTAGATTTCAAAATCGTTTTTGAGTTTTCCTATTGAATTGTAGTCGTCGAGGATTTTTTGTTCGGTTTTAGTAAGAGGAAGCCGCGACAAATCCCCGAGAACACCTGCATAGATAAGCCAGATATTGCTTATATTCCATTCCTGAACTTTGTTATCCTGAACTTGTTTCAGGATCTTATTAATCAATTTTTCAATATTAACGCGCGGGAGTGAAACCTTTTTTTCTGTCACAAGTTTATAAATCCCGTCTTTTATAAATGTTTCAAAAGCGGCTTGCGAATTGAGATTAAAGGTTTCGATTAATTCTTTTTTTATGCGTTTATAACACATATCGTAATTGATATTTTTCAGGTAATCCTCCTGAAGCTTTTTAGTATGTTTATCAAGCTTGAAGCCGAAACGGACAGAGAATTTCAAAGCGCGGATAATTCTTGTCGGGTCATCAATAAAACTTTCGTCGTGGAGAACTCTTATTGTTTTATTTTTTAAATCTTCCAGCCCGCTTGTGAGGTCGACGATTTCACCGGTTGTGACAGATTTATAGAGAGAATTTATTGTAAAATCGCGACGTTTAACATCATCTTTCAATGGACAGCCGATTTTTGTGACAGTCGGAAGATGACCTTTTCGTTCGTAAATTTCTTCACGGGTGGAGGCGATATCAATTTCATGCCCGCCGATTCTAACCCGTACAGTTCCGAAAGGCTCGTTTATTTGAAGAATTTCAAATCCCTCCGGCGCATTAGCGCCACCTCCTGCTTGGTTACTCGCATTTAACGGGTCTGCACCGGCGCCGCCTGCGCCTCGCCGGTTCGCCCTCAGCTCGTAATCCGCCTTTACAAGGGAGGTTTTTATTTTACCCCCCTTGTAAAGGGGGGCAGGGGGGATTTCTAGATTTCCCGCAAATTCAATGGCATTCCCCTCATAAACCAAATCGGTATCAAGACTTTCAATTCCGAGTAATTCGTCGCGAACCACTCCACCAACAAAATATAACTTATTATCCTTTATATTGATGATGTTCATATTCGCTATTTTAGCGTAAAATAAAAGAAAAAGGAAGAACCCTCCCGCATGGAAAAAACAAACAATCAGAAGGGGAATATAAAGGAAAATATAATGTTACAGGAAGCATCTAAAGCAATAAATTCTGCGTTTAATAACAGTTTTATCAAAAAATTGAGCCAGTACCTTCACGACTGCGTGAGAGAAGAAGTCAAAAGCTCCACTTTCAGAAACCTTAAAGGGGATAAAGATAACAAATGGATTTTCCTGAAAGGCGAAGAAGAACTTTTCACAAAGTGGGATGAATACCTGCGGCTTGACGGAAGCGACAGTAAGTTGACCGAACTTATGATTCAATCTGACCGCGACCAGAAAGATAAATATCTGATTTACGGATATCTTTTCCTTGTCGGCAAAAGCTCCAAAACAAGAAAACAAAATGAATTCCTGACCCCGCTTTTATATATGGGCTGTCATCTTGAACGTAACGGCGTGAATATCAATTGTATTCCGCAGGAAGAAGTTCTCTCACTGAATACCGGCGCCCTCACTGCACTTATGAAAAAAAGCGACGACGATGATGAGGTTGAATCGCTTCTGGAAGGTCTGCTTGAAGTTGTTCCGACCCTTCCGATTACAGATGAAAAAATGAATATCTTCCTAACAACCCTGAAATCAATCATTCCGGATATTGATATTTCACTTGACCATAAAGATGATGTTGAAGAAGATAATGTAAAAGATTTCTATAACGAAAAAATTGACGCATCTAATATTGATGAAGTTATTGAAGAAGAAGAAACAAAACAAAAACAGGTAACGAAACTCGAAAAACTCTCCCTCACCCGACAGTGCGCGATAATCCTTACAAAACGCCCGACCGTGACGGCAGGAGTTTTGCATGAATTAACTCAAATTGCGGAAAAACCGAGCGGCATTTACCGTGAAACCGCACTCAATATTGTAAATGAAGAATTCGCGCTCTCAAAAGAAAAAAGTGTCCCGATTAAAGAGATGAAAGAAATCAAAGATTTCTACCCCGTAACCCCTTTATCTTTGAGCGATTCGCAGGAAAAAGTTATTAAAAATATTGAAAATAATAAATTCATAGCAGTTCAAGGCCCTCCCGGAACAGGTAAATCACAGACAATCGTAAACCTTGTCGCACACTTAATCGCAAACGGTAAAACAGTTCTTGTCGCCTCCCGCATGGATAAAGCGGTCGATGTCGTCGCTGACCGCCTGAATGACCTTGGCGCACCTTTCCTTGCACTCCGCGCCGGCAGATTGAATTATCAAAAACAACTAAGCTACCAGCTTCAAGACCTTCTTTCAGGCAAAGTCGATATTGACAGCGAATATGAGGACAGCCTCTTTGCAGATGTCGACGATATGAAAAGTCATATCAATATCCTCAAAGAAAGCGAAAACAAATGCGAAAAAATTATTAAACTTGAAAACGACTGGCGCAATTTATCCGCGGAAACTCAAATGCATGAAAATTCCATCGGCGATATGCAGTTTATCAAGACCTCCCTCAAAAAGCCGGAACTTGATACAATTTCCGCACTTATAAAAACTCTTGAACACAACATGGAAAAAACAGGATTTCTGGCAAATATCGCAAACTACGGCGCCGTCAATACCCTGAAAAAACTTCTTAAACTAAAATCTTTTGACGTAACTTTTGAAAACCTTACGCGCCTAAAGCAGGAACTTGAAGTCGCAGGAATGATTTATAACCTGCGCAAAATTGAAGCGGAAATTCAAAAAACAGGCAACCTCCACGTCCTATGCGAACAAATTAAACAGTTAAAGAAAAAACAAAAACCGCTTGCAATTAACATTCTGAAAAACCGCCGGCGTGAAGCGCTGAAAGGAATATTACGCGACCAGATTAAATGCCAGAGATTAAAAGTCCACGCACTTTCACTCGTTTCCACACGCCGCCGCCAGCAAAGCCATATTATGGAAACCGAAGACTTTAAACCAATCCTCGAAGCCTTCCCTTGCTGGTGCGTAACAACCTTTGCAATCTCAGGCTCGCTTCCGCTAAAACCGGGATTATTTGATGTTGCAATTATTGATGAAGCATCACAATGCGACATAGCAAGCTGTTTCCCGATACTTTACCGTGCGAAAAAAGCCGTTATCGTCGGCGACGATAAGCAGCTGCCGCACCTTTCTTTCCTTGAAAAAGCTAAAGAACAATCTTTCCTTTCCCAATACGGAATTCCTGAAAAATATCAATTGATGTGGCGTTTCAGAACAAATTCCATGTTCGATTTAGCAGACTATTACTCAATGAATTCCGTAATGCTTGACGAACATTTCAGAAGCCTTCCGCCAATTATTGAATTTTCAAACCGTGAATTCTACGGCGGCAGAATGCGTGTTATGAAAAAAGATGTAAGTGACGAGCCGGTACTGGAAACGGTTATTGTTCCTGACGGCAAAGTAGATTTTGATGCCACACGAAATCTTCCCGAAATTGAAGCACTTGTAAAACGCCTGTACGATATAATAGTCGAAGACGAACGCAAAAACCCCGATAAACCTGTTTCTATCGGCATAATCTCTCCTTTCAGGGCGCAGGTTGAACAATTAAAAATATCGGTTTCAAAAGTTCTCTCTGATCACATGATTCAAAAACATCAGGTAGAAATTGGTACCGCACATACATTCCAGGGTGATGAACGCGATATAATCCTTATGTCATGGGCGTTTGCAAATAACAGCTTCCCGCAGAGCTTAACATTTTTACAGAAACCAAACCTCTTTAATGTTGCGATTACCCGCGCAAGATACAAGGTTATAAACTTTGTATCAAGAGATCCGAAAACTTTGCAGGAAGGACTGTTTAGAGATTACATGTCCTACATAGAAGAATATACAAATAAACGAGAAGCCCTTAAAAATTGCAAAATTGACGAAAATATTTATAAAAACAATCTTGAACGGGAAATCGCGGAACAAATCCGCACCCTCGGTCACACCGTAAAAGCAGGGGTGGAAATTGCAGGCTTAAGTGCTGATTTACTGGTTGATGATAAACTCGTCATAGAAATTGACGGAGTTGAAGACAGTATAAAATCTGCGGTTTCCAATATGAAAAAGCAATCCATAATCGAGCGCTGCGGCTTCCCCGTACGCCGCGTGACATACCGGGAATGGCAGTATTCACAAAACGCTTGCCTCGATCGTCTGCTTGTGTAATTTTTCCGGCAGTATGGGCTTGAAATTTCGAAAAAACCGGTTATAATGTAAGAACGGAACATTGAAAATATAGTTTTTTCACCATTGTAATTGAATGATACCTTAAACTATTGAGTTAAGACCCTGTTGAATAGAAAAGGGTCATAAATAAACTGGAACATTTGTATTTGTTTTCGAAACGATAGCGTGAGCATGTGCGGAAGCGTATTGAGAAAATAAATACAAATGTTCTATTTCCGACTAAGATAAATCTCAACAATTTTAGATTTCAAAAATGTGTGAAAAACTGATTGAATAATATAAGGGGACGTTTTGGATTAGACAGGATGTTTGGTTGAAACAGGCTGCGAGTCCGTGCGCTGTTCACGGTTATCAACGAGCAAACCAAATTAAATGCTAACAATGTTGTAAAAGCAGACTTCTCTAGAGCTTATGCTTTAGCAGCGTAGTCGCTATTTAGCTACTTGTATTTCCCAGCTTGCCGGAGATATGAGTCCACGATGCAAGCGGCAGTACGTTGATGACGGTAGGCGTATCAAGATAACCGTTAAAGGTTAGTGTTTCCGGAAAAAACACTTTGGATTATTTAAAAGGTTTTGATATTCCCTGAATAGTCCGAGAAAATTAATATCTACACCCGTAGAAGCTTGTTTAGATCCATTTTGGACGCGGGTTCGACTCCCGCCGTCTCCAGTTTTTAGTCCACAAAAGGACAATAAGACCATTTTGAAAGCGTTGAAAGCCCGCTGTTGGCGGACTTTTTAATAACGAAAAACAAACAGAGAATTTATTTTATTAAATTTCTCTGATTTTTAATGCTTATTTTTATTGAAATTCTCTCTTTGCAAGAGACCTAGTCCAAAATCATTATATTATTCCTTATTAAATTCATTTTTTTTATTATCAACTTCTTTTGTTATTAAAATATGCATAATTTTCAGTATTGAATACAAAGAATCAAAAAATAACAGTATGAAAAGATATGTTAAAAATATTAGTAAGTTATTTACACTAATGCTAATTACATTAATATTAATCAAATCAGTAAGTTTCTTAAAATCACAAGATATTAAAAGTAATAAAATAATATCAGTAATAGAAAATAAAATAGATGCTGAAATAATCTTTAAGCATTTATTCATAACTTCCAGTTTTAATTTTTGAAGTTCTTCTCTTGATTTAATACTGATATTAGTATCTATCCCTTTAATCATATCTATAAGCAGTAATAGCAAATTAAAAGATAAAGCTGTAAAAATCGAAAAAGAAGCAATTAATGCATTAACAAATTTCTCAGGTATTATTGGAATAAAAAATGTTAATAATATTGCTAATAAAATTAATAAAACCAATAAAAATAAAGGATGTTTTTTTGTACAATAATATTCTTTTAAAACTAACATAATCATACTACCTATTATTATCTATTAAAGAGTTTAAATACTCAATAGCCAAAGGATTAATTACATTATACTGAGGATGAACATTAATATCTTCTAATTCATTAGAAATATCATATATTGCATTAATTTCATCTGGTTGATCTAATCTTATTGTTTTCTGTTTTCCATTAACATCAAAAGTAGCATTAATTTCAGTTGCTACAAACTCATGTAATCCTACTAAATTATTAACAGCATCTATATTTGCATTTCCATTTGCAATATTAGATAATACTCTTTGAAATATATTTAAATTACGATTTCTTCGGCTTCGAATTGTAAATTCGTAAGTAGCTAAATTTTCAACATCTCTATTATCATTTGCAAATCTTTCCTCTAAAGTATTATTAGGAGAATTAAAACTTGAAAGAGTAATTTTTTTAACACTTCCATCTCTTAAATACATGTCCATTAATCTTCTTTGAGGCAAAGGCTCTATTTCAAGTGTAAAGTTTGGAAAATTTTCAAAAAATTGTCGTCTCATTAAATCTGTTAAAACTTGCTTTACCGAAATACGTCGAAATCTTTCTAAAATAATGATTCCTAAAGTATTAGCCGGGATATGAAATAAGTAATATAACGGTATACATTCAGAATCTTCTGCTTCCTTATTATAACGAATCTGGTTAATATTATTTACATTTCTTATTTCAGCAGGAATCCCCCCTTCGCCAGATAAAAATTGCCCAGAAATTCGTCTATTATTTGTATCAGAGTTAATTGACAATACAGTAAAGGCCTTTATACTGTTAGAATTAGTAAAAAATCTATTAGTCCATGAACCCAAGAATTCTTGAACAAAATTCATCATATCAGTATTATCCACATCATCCAAATTCACATATCTATTTGAATTTCTTTCCTTTATTCTAAATGCATAAGCCATAAGTCCAATAGCCATAAATTACTCCTTTTAATTTTGTTAATTATATATTGAATTATTTCAATTGTCTATTAAATATAGACACATGGCTAATATAAAAATTACAAATCTTAAAATTTTAATTCATTTTAAATAATCCTTGTAAACTCAAGCTTTCGGTTTGAGTTCCGGTTAAAATTTGTTCGGTTAATTCAGGGGAAATATATTTTAGATTTAGGATGTTTCGGATGTATTTTGAATCTTTTAAGCCTTCTTCTGTTTGTAAATCTTCAATAGTTTTGCCTGATTGTATTTGCTTGTGATAATAAAAACTTTTTACTATCGCATTTACAAGATATAGATTTGGTTCAGGGGTATCATATTCTTTTGCATTCAAAATCAAAATATTATCATTTCGTGACGGCTGTGTGATTTTTATTTTTTTAGTAATCGTAATCGGGTTAAATTTTTCATTTCTATCAGGGACAATAATTTTTTGGTTACTAGCCAACGCATTCAATACATTTATCAAAGAATTTGAATTTATTGTAATTTCGATTGAGTTTTTGGATATAATAATTTTATGAATAATAGCTCTGATTAGTTTTGGCTCTGAGTAATCTTTAATATTCTGTGCCGTATAAATAAGTTTGTGTTGTTTACTAACTTCAAAATCTTTTACAAGTCTTTGAGTCTGTTCTTTATCTTGTAAAAATTCTTTTGTTGTTTCGACTACAAATTTTTCAACTTCGCCTGCGGGGATTTTTGAAATTGTACCAACTTCGCCGTCATTGTAATTCTTTAAAGAAGTGCTAACATAATATCTGTATCGCCTTTTATGGCTATTACTGTGGCTTGGAGTCATTAAATTATTTTTATCATCAAAAATCAAACCTGCAAGCAACGAATTTGAAGAACATTTTGTTCCACAAGTTTTGTCAACTTTATTTTCATATAATAATTTTTGTACTTTTTCAAAAATTTCATTGCTAATAATAGCTTTATGCTCCCCGACATAAACTTTATCTTTATGCGTAATTTTTCCGATATAAACCTTATTAGCAAGTAAATGGTACAACTGACCTTTTGAAAAATTTTTATTAGTTTGTGTTTTAATTTCGTTTTCTTTTAGATATTGCATCAATTTTGGTACACTTTTTAATTCAAGATATTTGTTAAAAATCATCCGAACTTTTTGGGACTCTTCTTCGTGAATAATAAGTTTTTTGTCTTCTTTTTTGTAACCTATCGGAACTTTCCCACCCATCCACATTCCTTTTTTCTTGGATGCAGCTATTTTATCTCTAATTCTTTCGCCCGTAACTTCACGTTCAAATTGGGCGAAAGATAAGAGAATGTTGAGGGTTAATCTTCCCATTGACGTTGTTGTATTAAATTGTTGGGTTATTGATACAAAAGAAGTTTCATGCCTGTCAAATACATCAATAATTTTTGAAAAATCCATAAGCGAACGGGTCAAACGGTCAACCTTATAAACAACAACGATATCAATTCTATCATTTTCTATATCTTTTAAAAGTTCTTTAAATGCCGGTCTGTCCATTGTACCGCCTGAATACCCGCCATCGTTATATTGCTTTTCTAATAGTATCCATCCCTCATGCATTTGAGATTTTATGTAAGCCTCGCAAGCTTCACGTTGTGCATCAAGGGAATTAAAATCTTGTTCAAGTCCTTCTTCTGATGATTTTCGGGTGTATATGGCACAACGAACTTTCTTTTTATCCATTTGCAACTCCAAAAAACTTTTTACCATTCCAATGCGTTCCGGTTATAACATTAGCAACAGCTGAAAGAGTTTTGTAAATTTTGCCTTTGAAATTAAATCCACCTTCAACTGCCATAACTTCATATTTTTCACCTTTAAACTCACGAATAAATTTTGTTCCAATTGTTACTTCAAACTTTTTGAGCTTTTTGATATTAATATTCTTTGTCTTTTCATAATTATTAACAAGATTATTTATCTGATTTTGTAACTTACTTGGTAATTTATTATATTGATAATACCAAGTAAGCTCTTTAACCAAATATGATTTAGTGTAACCTTTTGGTGCGGGCATTTTAAATATTTCTTGCCATTTATTTTTAAGTTCTTTGGTAGTTAAAGATTTTAAATTATCCATACTTACATTAGTCGCTCTTATTTCAGCTAAAATCAAGCCTATTAACACAATTGTTATCATTAAAGTTCAATAAAATAGCCATCTTCCTGATCTGGTCTTGTTATTAATATGTACTTATTGTAGATTCTTACATCTGCAGTTTTATTTTCAGGATCTAAATTCTGTACCTCAGTAAGTACACCAATAAGTTCTTCTAAATTCGCCATAATAAAATCCTTTCAAGTTCTGTGCTTACATACATCACTCAAAAGGATTTAATATCAAGCCTTCAAACACAAAACTTATCGTCTTATAAATCACCCGATAAGTAATCTTCATCTAATTTTTTTATTACAAAGGTTCTTTTTACTTGGACTCCAAGATTATATTTAATCATTAGATTTGTAAGCTCATCTCCATCGATAAGTCGTATAATTTTATTTTTTGCAGCCGCAGCTTTTTGCTGAGCTTTTTCACCAAAATAACTGGTTGTAATAAAAACACCTTTATTAGTATCTGAACAATCAAGTGCCCCAACAAAATTTTGGATTTCTCTTTCATTTACCTTATTTTCTGAATATCTTTTGGCTTGAAGATAAATTTTACCCAATCCAAGTTCATCTTCGTTTATAATCCCATCGATACCTCCGTCATGACTTAACTTTGTCATGGAACCCACACCGTAATTCATTTTTTCCATCAAGTCAATAACTATTCGTTCAAAACGTACCGGATCAATTTTCTTTAGATTGTCCAATAAATCTTGTTTTAGAGAATTTAAATATTCATTTTCTGCAACTTCAAAAATCTCATCAGGAGTATGTGAGTCTGTTAAAACTTCTTGCTCTTTATTTGCACTGATTTCATTTTCTGAATTATTTTTAAACTGATTAAATTGTTCAAATTGTGATAAAAATTTGTTATCAATTTTCTCTGGTTTATTAGTCATTACATTTTTCCCGGTTTCTGTAATTTGCATAACACCACGAGACGGGTATTCTAATAAACCTGCTTTTTTCAGGTAAGTTCTTGCCCAACCAGCTCTGTTGTAATATGTTTGTTGGTTACCGCTAGGTAGCATTTCCTGCATATCTTCTTCAGTTAGATTTAATATTTTTGCTACAGCCTGAGCGACTTCGCTGTTTTTATGAATTTGACCATCTGCAATAACTTCTAATGTAGGAAGCATAAATTCTTGATAATTTGGAATAGCCATTCTAAACTCCTTTTTTCTAATTGTAGCGAATGATAACTATTGTGTCAATGGACTTGATTTTGCTTGCAACAAGAGCGATTTATGTAAGTACAAGGAGGATAAACTTATAGATATCGCATACGGAACAAAAATCATTAACAGAAAAACAAACGAAATCGGATTACTTATCAAGACTTGGCTGAATAAATACGCAGACAGGGAAGTTTGGTTCGCTACCTGTGTTGATAAAAACGGCAAACGATACCACATAGAACTTGATGAAATTGTACCAATCGAGGAAAATGAGGAATAATCTTGAAGCAGCCTTAATTTATATAGCCGCAAATTAATTTATAAATTACTTTTAAATCGTTATCAGTAGCATTTTCTAGTAAATTAGTGATTTTACAAAGCAAAACATCTCTATCCTGCAAATGTTCGGTTTGAAAGAGTTGAGTATATTCTATATCTAAAGCGTTCGCAAATTTTTCTATCAAATCTGCTTTTGGGAAACTTCTTCCTGTTTCAATGTGGCTCATATGTTTAGGATCAATTCCAGTCATTTCAGCAAGCTGATATTGTGTTATCCCCTTTTTGTTTCGTAATTCTTTTATTCTTTGTCCGAAATCTTTTTTTATATTCATAAATACCTCTATATGAGGATAATAAGTTTTTTTAAAGGATTAAACCGTATTCAAGACATCAAAAATAACAATTAATATGTTTTCAATATTGTAATTCTATATTTAATATGGTATATTTTAGAAAAATATGTTCTTAATAAAGAATACATATATAGGAAATTAAAAAATGAAAAAGGTATCAGTTATAATTCCATGCTTTAATCACTCTGAATATTTATTAGATGCAGTTAAATCGGTTGTAAGTTCCACCTACAAAAATTTGGAAATAATTGTTGTTAATGACGGTTCAACTGAAAAAACTCCACAGGAAATTCAGAGCATGCTCATGCCTTTTGATAATGTAATATTGATAAATCAAGAAAATTCAGGAGTGTGTGCTGCTAGAAACAACGGAATAATAAAGGCTACTGGTGAATATATCTTACCTTTGGATGCAGACGACAGAATAGCAAATACATATATTGAAAAAGCAGTATCAATATTAGAGCAAAATCCTGATATTGGTATTGTTTATTGCGAAGCAGAATTTTTCGGAACAGGACAAAATAAAAAATGGAACTTAAAACCTGCTACTCTTTCAAATATGCTTATCCAAAATAGAATATTTCCATCAGGTATTTACCGAAAATCAAAATTCCTTGAGGTTGGCGGCTATAAAAAAGAAATGGAGCTCGGCTGTGAAGATTGGGATTTTTGGCTTTCAATTATCGAAACCGGTGCAAAAATTTATCAGATTCCAGAAGTTCTATTTTTTTACAGAAAACAGCAAAACGAACGTACAAAACAGTCTTTAAGACCAATAAATTACCTTAAAATCAGAATTAATATAGTCAAATTCCACAATAAATTATATAAACAATTTGGCCTAAAAATGTATTCTTTATTGGGTCTTATGGTATGTAAAAATTGTGCTGCACATTTCTATAAATTGTTAAGGGGGAATTTAAATTGAAACCAACAACATTTATAAAAAGAAGTATATTTTTTATTCCCAAAAAGTTTAACAATTTATTTATAAGTTCTAATTATAAAAAGGTAATATCTAAAATTAGAAATAAAAAGAAAATAAAAGTTATCTTTTTGTGCATGGAATGTTCCAAATGGGGAGCTCAGTATTTATATAAAATGATGGAGAAACACAAAAATTTTGAACCGCAAGTTATTCTTGTTCCACCATATACAGTTCATAAAGGAGAAGATTTAACAAAACTTTCACTTGAAGATAATTTAAAATTTTATAAAGCAAATAATATTAAAGTTGAATTGGGTTATGACATTATAAAACATCAATATATAGACTTAAAACAATTTAAGCCTGACATTGTATTTTACGAACAGCCTTATGATTTACCACCAAAATATAGTTTGAACAAAGTGTCCAAGAATTCCTTATGTATGTATTTCCCTTATGGGTACGAAAATTTAGATTTTAAAAATAATTACACAGATAATTTTCATAAACATCTATTTGCTTATTTTGTAGAGTGCAAAGAGAATCTGGAACGATACGAACATTATAGAAAAGGGAATTCAAGAAATTGTATAATTACCGGACATCCAAAATTAGATTACTATATGATATCTAATAAAGAAAAAAGTTTTCATCAAAAACTAAAAATTATTTATGCTCCTCATCATTCATTAGGTAAACATAGTTTAAGATTCGGGACATTTCAAGATAATGGAAAATTTATATTAAATTTGGCCCAAAAACATAGGGAAATAGATTGGGTATTTAAACCTCATCCTAAATTAAAGTTTGAACTTTTGGATAATAAAATAATGACGCAAGAACAAGTTGATGAATATTGGAAAAGTTGGCAGGAAGTTGGAATAGTACATGAATACGGCAATTACTTAGAATTATTCCAAACCTCTGGTGCATTGATTACTGATTCTATTTCCTTTCTTGTTGAATATTTGCCGACACAAAAGCCTATAATTCAATTATTTAACAAAATGCATCATCCGTATAATTCAATAGGAGATAAAATTTCAGAAGTTTTATACAAAAGTACAAATAATGAAGAATTAGATACATTGTTTAATAAAGTTATAGTAAACAGAAATGATTATTTAAAAGATGAACGCATAAAACTTATAGATAATCTTTTTGATTTTAGACAAAGTGCATCTGAAAAAATAATTAACTATTTAGAAAAAGTGACAGGAATAGAAAATGGAACAAAAGAAATTACTGATGGTTGCAGGACCTGTTGAAATAGAACAAGAAATTTCAGATATTGGCTCGGAACCGCAAGAATATATGAGAACAGAAGAATATTCTAAAAAATGGACAAGAATTTTTGAAAATTTAAAATATATTTTCAAAACAAAATATTCAGTTGTTTGCTATGCCTCTTCCGGTACCGGGGCAATGGAAGCTGCTGTTACGAATTTTTTATCAGTTAACGATAAAATTATTTATATTAATTCAGGTTCATTTGGCAAACGCTGGGGATATATTTGCAAAAAACATAATCTGGAAACAATAGAGATATTAGTAAACTTTGGAGAAAGTGTAAACATTTTAGATGTAGAAAAAGTTCTAGAAAATAACCTCAATACAAAGGCTGTATTCGCCACATTAAATGAAACTTCCTGTGGCTCTTTACATGATATAGCCGGGATAGGAAACATTTTAAAAAAATATCCAAATATTTTATTTATAGTTGATTGTATCAGCGGTTTATGCTCTGATGAATTTTTAATGGACGGATGGGGAGTAGATATAGCAGTTAGTGCAAGCCAAAAAGCTCTTGCACTACCACCCGGATTATCATTTATGGCAGTTAATAATAAAGCTTTAAAATTTGCAGAAAAATCAAACCTCAGAAATTTTTATTTTGATATTTATGAATATATTGAAAATCAAAAACGAAATCAAACCCCATTTACACCTGCTACGGGAATTGTAAATCAATTAGATTATAGACTTCAAAAAATAAAAGACGAAGGATTAGAAAACTTCCAAGCAAGATACAGAGCTAATACAAAATATTTACGGCATCAATTATCAAAATTGGGATTTAATACATTTGCTAAGAATCCAGCAAACTGTGTCACCGGAATTTGGACAGACACATACAATGCTGATGAAATAGTAAAAATTATGAGAAGTAAATATAACATCGAACTTGCACCATCAGGAGGGAAATTAAAAGAAAAGTTATTTAGAATAGGAAATTACGGCAATATAAATAAACTGGAAATTGATGAATTTTTAAACTCTCTTATATTAACAATAAAGGAAATCAATAATAATGGAAACAAGAATTAAAAATAAAAGTGTAGATATTAAAATAAGTTCAACTAAAGAATTTTGGCAAACACGAGTTGAAAACGGGTACAATTTAAAAACAGTATTACTAAATGAAGATGTTAATGATAACGTAATCAAAAATAGGAATATTAAAGAAAGTAAACTAGTTAAATCATTTCTTGACCCGAATAAAAAATATAATATTTTAGATATTGGATGTGGTATCGGAAGATGGGTTGAGAATTTATTCATTTATATAGATCAATATACAGGAATAGATTATACTGACGGATTTATTAAACTTGCGAAAAACAAATATAGGCAAACAAATATAAAATTTATACAAATGTCAGCAACAGATATAAATCTATCATTATTACTTAATAACTATGATTTATCAATTCTTACCGGAGTTTGTATGTATATAAATGACAAAGGCTTACCGAATTTATTTTCAACTTTAAATAATCTTACTGATGACATAATTTATTTACAAGAATCTGTAAGTTTAACGGAAGGAAGATTAACGTTAGATAATTTTTACTCAAATGATTTAAGACAAAATTATAGTGCAATATATAGAACTATACCAGAATATGAAAATCTATTATTACAATATTGTACGAATTTCAAAATTTTAGCCTCTGGGCTGTTACTTGATAATAAAACAGACAATAGAAAAGAAACAAATGCTGCTTATTGGATATTAAAAAGGAGTGGTAATGATTGGAAATAAAACTGTAGTTTATACATCTGGAACATTTGATATGCTTCATTTCAATCATTTAAAAATGATTGAATATGCAAGGGCATTAGGTGATATATTAATCGTTGGTGTAAATACCGACGAACTAGTTGCAAGTTACAAATCACAACCAATTATTCCTTTTGAAGAAAGAATTGCTTTAATGAAAGCCATTAAAGGTCCTGATATTGTAATTCCACAAAAATCTCTAGATCATACCGATAAAATTAAAAAGCTACATTTTGATATATTTGTAGTAGGTGATGACTGGGTTGGGAAATATGACTATCTAGAAAAGCTTGGAGTTAATGTTGTCTATTTCCCATATGGGGATGGGATTAGTTCTTCATCTTTAAAAAAACGTATATATGAAAATTATAAAAAATTACAAAACAAAGTAGATTCACATCTTCCTGCAAATATAGAAGTAATAACGCAAAATAGGAACTTATTATATGATTAATATAAGACAAATATTTAATAAACGATGGGATAGTGTTAATACAACAATAATATTAACTATTTTGGGTTTTGAGATAAAAATCAGAAAAAAATATTCATTGCCAACAATGAATAGACAAATTGCAACACTTAACTATTTCCTAAATAATTGTGCTGATATCAGACAGGTTAAAAAAGCAGATGGAACATTAAGAAATGTTCAACAATCTTGCATCAAAATGTTAGATAAAGTTGATGCAATATGTAAAAATAATAACTTATGCTACTGGTTAGATGCCGGAACACTTCTTGGATGTATTAGACATAAAGGATTTATCCCATGGGATGACGATATTGATATTTGTATGCCCAGAAAAGATTACAATATTTTTGTAAATCTTCTAAAAAGTTATTTTAAAGAAAATGAAATAAGATTAAAAGCTGAACTGGATAATAATTTTCAAATAAGAATAATTTCACAAAATAATGACGCAGCTTTAGATATTTTTCCTATTGATAACTATATTACTTCTAATTTAAATAATAAACAAAAAAAAGAAATAACTGATTTAATTAAAAATGCAAGAAATATATTTGATAAAAATTTCCCTGCACAGAAAATAAAAAACTGTAATATTAACAAATTAAAGACAGAACTTATCAATATCCAAAATAGAATAGTTTTACAAAATCAAACTGTTACAATGGAAAATCCTGCTTTATTTTACGGTATTGATTTTCCATATTACAGTAAATATCATTTGATTTATAACCATGATGAAATATTTCCCTTGTCACAAGGTTTATTTGAGGGGAAATACTACCCCATTCCAAATAAAAGTGATGAATACTTAAAAAATATTTATGGTAATTATATGAAATTTCCTACAGTAATTCCAAATATAGAAAAATATTTAAACATTGGAGAAATAAATTAATATGGGGACAAACTATAAACAAATTATCCCATACATAAAACCTTATCTGCCACTGACTTTGTTATCCATATTATTAACATTACCGGCCGGTGCTTTGGATGCGGTTATCGTTATGACGTTAAAACCTTATATGGATGTCATTATGTTGAATAAATCAATACATTCACCTTGGACAATTTCTTTTTTTATTCTACTTTTTACAAGTATTCAGGGAATTCTTAATTTTTCAGCTACTTATATTAATTCTTATGTTGCAGGGCAAATTACAAATGAAGTTAAAATAATCTTATTTGAAAATTTACTTAACAGGGAAACTTCATTTTTCGACAAAAATACATCCGGTTTTATACAGAAAGCATTTAATAATGATGTTTCAAAAGCTTTTGGAAGTCTTTTAGGATACTTAAAAAGTTATGCCCTAAGAATTTTTTCGGCAATTTCTTTAATCATTGTCCTAATTTATAATTGCTGGCAGCTTGCAATAATTGCTGTATTTATTCTTGTTTTCGCTCTAATTCCTGTTACACAGGTTAAAAATCTTATAAAAAATATTGTTAACGATTACGAAAATGAAAATGCAAAAGTTATTGCAGATTACAATGAAACATTTTCTGGAAATAAAATCATTTCCGCATTTAATCTTAAAAATTTTCAGATAAATAAATTAAAAAAACATCTTAAAAAAGCTTTTCAACTTGATATGAAAATAATTCTTCGTACAGGTTGGACTACACCACTAATGCGGCTTGTAGCTGCTATTGGAATAGGTCTTATTATTGGAATAGGAAGTACTTTAATTAACAATAATACAATTACAAGTGGGAATTTCGTGGCATTTGTAACCGCACTTATTTTACTTTTTAACCCAATTAAAGGTATAGGAAACGATTCAAAAAATTTGCAAACTTCAATTCTTGCAATAGAAAGAGTTATAAATGAACTTGAATATATTCCAAAAATCAAAAATAATGCTTCGCCGATTTTGATGAAACATTTCAATTTCGGAATTGAGTTTAAAAATGTTTCGTTTGAATATAGAAAAAATAAGAAAGTTTTACATGAACTGTCATTCAAAATTAATAAAGGTGAAAAGATTGCAATTGTTGGACATTCAGGTGGGGGAAAGAGTACAATAATAAACCTTATTCCAAGATTTTATGATGTAACCAACGGTGAAATTTTAATAGACGGTATTAATATAAAAAATTATGACATAAATTCGTTAAGAAATAATATCTCAATAGTTTTACAGGATAATTTTATATTTACAGGGACTATAAGAGAAAACCTTAAAATAATAAAACCGAATGCAACTGATGAAGATTTATTTTCTGTTCTTCAAAGTTCTTACCTGTACGATTTTGTAATGTCAACAGAAAAAGGACTTGATACACAAGTCGGAGAAAGAGGATTATTACTATCAGGCGGGCAAAAACAAAGATTAGGAATTGCAAGAGCATTCTTAAAAAATTCTCCGATTATAATTTTCGATGAAGCAACAAGTGCATTAGATAATGAATCTGAATTTTTTATTAAAAAAGCTATAGAAAAATTAATGAAAGATAAAACAGTAATAATCATTGCACACAGATTTTCTACTATAAATAATGTTGATAAAATAATCGTTATAGATGAAGGGGAAATAATAGAACAAGGTTCTCAAATACAACTTTTGCAGAATACAAATGGTAAATTTAAAAAATTATATGATTTACAGGCAAATTTTTAAATTGAGTAGTTAGGACTAAATTTATCATCAAAAATTACAAATCTTTTTATACGCCTCAATTATGGAGTCATTTATGTCGATGAAGATAACTTTTTCAAAGCAATCGTACTTGTTTATGAATTCGGTTACTGTATCGTAGGCAATTTTGCAGGCTTTATCTATCGGGAAGTGATAAACGCCACAAGATATTGCAGGAAAGGCTATTGTCTTTATGTTATTTTCTTTTGCAAGAGTTAATGCTGTTATATAACAAGATTTTAAAAGCTCTGGCTCGTTTTTATTTCCACCGTACCAAACCGGTCCTACGGTATGGATTACATATTTTGCAGGTAAATTATACCCTTTAGTAATTTTTGATTGTCCGGTTTCACAACCGTTCAAAGTTCTACATTCTTTAAGCAACTTTTTCCCGGCTGCTCTGTGAATTGCACCATCTACTCCACCTCCGCCTAACAAAGTTCTGTTTGCGGCATTGACTATTGCATCTACTTTTAATTTTGTTATGTCGCCTTTTAAAATTTCGATTTCTGTCATAATTTACTCCTGCATAATCTACTTTTAATTTATTCTAACATTTTTGTGTCAATTGATACAACTTAAATTTGACCAGTACTTTAGTAATTTCAGAAAAATTGTACTGATAAGAAAATTAAATGTTTTTTATTGCCTGCAAGGCCTTTGTAACAAAAAATTTACAATATTTTATATATACAAAAAACCTTTAATGATAGTAGTTTTAACTATGATTAACCTCTGAAATAACTGTAAAATCTGCATCATGGGGTTGTCAAAATCTGAAAGCATGGTTAGAATATGCATGTAGGAGAAAAGAAATGAGTATAAGAATCAGCAAAAATATAGATGACAACTCAATAAAATACTCAAATGGGCTTCAATCAATGGAAGCTTTGATTGGTAGCATGGTCTCCTCAATTAACGAACCGGTAAAGCATAAATGCAAAAAAGTTCGCCGATATATGCAGGCTTTTTTACTCGATTTAATCCGTTCAATTTCAAATTTTGAATTCTTTGTTCAGCCCTTGACTGATTTTGAAACAGAATTACGGCTTTGGGAATTTATAAAACTTCAAATTCCGATTTTATCAGAAATAAATGTACAAAACTTAGTGCTCTCACATCAGATTTATACTGACGATACAACTCCTGATTTACTTGCATAATTGCAATTTTTATTGCACGGGTCTTTTTGCCTTTATCGGCACAATTGGTGCTGAATAAGGATTGTTAGCAAGTTAAATTACAGGAGATATATATGGAAAACATACATATACAACTCAATAATGATACAATTGAAAATGCATTGCGCCACTTTAAAAAAGTTGTTCTTGAAGGCAAGCATCCAAGCAGCAATTTACAGATGATTGACATTGCTTTAATTATTGCAAGTAATAAAAGTTTGCGTAAACATTACCAAAAGCAGCTTCAAAAAATAATAAATGCTATCAAGAAATTTGGCTTTACCAATCCAATTCTGGTTGACAAACAATTGAGAATTATAGCGGGGGAGTTGCGGCTTTTAGCCGCAAAAAAGCTTGGGCTGAGACAAATTCCAGTGATAATACTTGAGGATTTGACACCTGAAGAAGCTGATGCAATCAGAATTCTGGATAACAGAATTGCAGAAGATGGCGAATGGAACTTCGGAAACCTTAAAGAAGAAGTCGAAAAATTAATGAAGTTTGACATAACTTTTGAGGATTTGGGATTCGATACCGTTGATTACGATGAAATATTTCTCATCAAGGATTCTGATGAAAGCAAAGTCCACAACTCGGACAAAGAAGACGAAAGTTGGCTTGATGCAAATATTCCGCCCAAAGTTAAATTTGGTGACCTCTGGCGGCTTGGGGATCATTTCGTTTACTGCGGCGATTCTTTACTTGCCAAGTCTTTTGAAATCATTATGCAAGGCGAATTGGCACAAATAGTCATAACTGATCCTCCATACAACTGTAAGATTAACGGTCATGTTTGCGGTTTGGGTAAGACTAAACATGATGAGTTTGCAATGGCGTCTGGAGAAATGACTGAAACAGAGTTTGCAGAATTTATCTCAAAATTTATGCAGCATCTAATTAAATTCTCAATTGACGGCTCGCTGCATTATCTGTTTATGGACTGGGCCGGGTTGAATACCTTGCTGACACAGGGCAAAAGGCATTATACCGACCTCAAAAATATTGCAGTCTGGAACAAGTTATCGGGCGGTATGGGCTTGCTATACAGGTCTCAGAATGAAATGATTCCGATATTCAAAAACGGAAAAGCTAAGCATCAGAACCATATTCAACTTGGCAAAAACGGGAGATACAGGACTAACGTTTGGGATTATCCCGGGATTCGAGCGACAAATCCATCATCTTTGGAGCTTCTAAAGCTTCATCCTACGGTTAAATCGGTGCCGATGCTCCATGACATTTTGCTTGACGCATCATCTAAAAATGATATTGTTTTAGACTGTTTCGGCGGTTCAGGCTCTACATTACTTGCCGCAGAACGTTGCAAACGTAGGGCAAGATTGGTTGAAATCAGCCCAAGATATGTGGATGTGACGATTTACCGTTGGGAGAAGGAAACAGGTAAAACTGCTAAATTAATCAAAAACTTTACGGAGGTTCAAGATGGAAATAGATAAGGATAGATTGCTAAAAGCCGCAGAAACAATACAGAATGATAACAAATGCCGTCGAGAAATTAAAGAGAAATTATATGAAGTCGGTTATAAAAAACCTCCTGTCAGCGGTCAGTTTAAAAAAGGTCAGAGCGGCAACCCTAAAGGTAGAAAGAAAAAGGTTATTCCTAAAACTATTATGGAAGCCCTGAGGCTTGCGTTTATAAAAGAGATTACGATTACGAATGAAAAAGGCAGTCGTGAAAAAATCTCGTTTATACAGGCTTTTGCTCAAAAAATCGTGCAGGATGCAATTAAAAATGATGGACCTACACGAAAAATGCTTCTGCAAAATCTAAATTTGCTTAATTTTGATTTCTGGCAGATGATTGAAGACAAAGCATTTGAAGATTTTGAACCGGAAACTAGCAAGGACGATGAACAATATTTAAGGGAGACCTTATATAAACTCATTGATTATTATCACTTAAATCAGACTAAAAATGAGTAATTTTAAATGCCATCCCCTGTCTTGATAAACGGGGGATGCTTTTTAATTACAATTATATATGTTATAATTGCTTAAAATAAAGGATTATAGCATGGAAAATGAAATTATAATTTACCAGACTCAAGACGGGCAAACAAAAATTGATGTAAGAATAGAAAACGAAACAGTTTGGCTTACGCAAAATCAAATGGCTGAATTGTTTCAAACTACAAAACAGAATATAAGCTTGCATATTAAAAATATTTTTGAAGAAGGAGAGCTTACTGAAGATTCAACTGTCAAGGATTACTTGACAGTTCAAAATGAAGGCAGCAGAAAGGTTTCAAGGAATGTTACGCATTATAATCTTGATGTAATCATTTCTGTGGGCTACCGCGTTAAATCCTTACGTGGCACACAATTCAGAATTTGGGCAACTCAAGTTTTAAAAGAATACATGAAAAAAGGTTTTGCTTTAAATGATGATTTATTAAAACAAGCTGGAGGCGGCGGATATTGGCAAGAACTTTTAGAACGTATCAGAGATATTCGTTCTTCTGAAAAAGTTTTTTACCGCCAGATTTTGGATATTTATGCAACAAGTACGGATTACAATCCTAATGCTGAAGAAACAAAATTATTCTTCAAAGTTGTTCAGAATAAAATGCATTTTGCGGCACACGGTCATACTGCAGCAGAAGTTATATATTTACGAGCTGATAGCACAAAAGATAATATGGGATTAACTGTTTTTAAGGGCAAACACCCCAAAAAAGATGAAGTTACTGTTGCGAAGAATTATCTTGATGAAAAAGAACTGAATATTTTGAACAGAATTACATCGGCCTATCTTGAATTTGCCGAATTGCAGGCAATAAGACATATTCCAATGACAATGAAAGATTGGATCGCAAAACTCGATGATTTTATAAAAATGACAGGAAGCGAACTTCTTGAAAATCCCGGAAAAATCTCAAAACTGGAGGCTGAAAACAAAGCTCTTGCAGAATATGCAAAATACAAAGAAACGATAAAAGACGAATTATCCGAAGTCGAAAAACATTTCTTGGAATCAGTAAAACAAACTCAAAAACAGTTAGAGAAGAAAAACCAAGGGGATAACAAATATTAAAATTTTATTCTTTGAGTGGTTCATCATAAAGTAAGTTAAAAGTTCTATCTAGCAATCGATTATTTGTATCTTTATCTAAAGAAATTGAATTAATAAATTTTTCTTTAATAATTTCTTTTTTTCTAATATCTATATTAATTATTTGCCGTAATTGCTCTCTTTTGTTTTTTGTTAAATAATTAAGATACTCTAACTTAAATTTATTATAATCAAAATCTTTCATATCTATTGCAAATAGAAAATAATTATAAGTTTTAAAATCTTTATGTTCTTTATATTGTTCAAAACGTTTTGGATTGTTCAATTTTTCAAAATTAAGTAAATTTGCAACTGTCCTTAAAACATCATGAATTTCATCCAAACCGACTGGATTATTTGTAAAACCATTTCGTGTGGTCGGTTTGGAAATTTTTAATTCGTTGTATTTATCAATTCTCGTTTCAATCTCTTCTATTAATTTTTTCTCATATTTAACACGTGGCTTAATAATATTTTCAAGACACGCATATTGATATAATTCATGATTAAAATGGTTATCAAGTTCATCTACGATTAAGTTTTTAATTTTTTCTTTAGTTAACTTATTCGAAAATTTATAAATAAAACTATATAATTTTATTGCAAAATTTGATGTTTCATTAATTTTAAAAGATTCTATTTTTAATTTTGGAGCTATTATACGTATAATATTTGAAACTTCATCAACAAATCTAATAACTTGATTTTTATCAGATTCTACATCTTTTATTTTTGAAGAATTATTAACTAAATACACCAAAAAATCACCCAAAACTTGCGAATTCAAATTGGTATTCCCATAAGTTTTATTAAAGTTTCTAATTATAAAATTAAGCAAATAAAATAATAGATTATTAGTAGTATAAAAATCTTCATACCAATTATATGTTTCAATTAATTTTAAATAATTTTTAAGTATAGCAGTTGTTTCATCTTTAGTTAATGGGATTAGCATAAATATGATGAAAAAATTATATAAATACTCTAAATATTTATTACCAGGCGAACATTTATTACATAAATCAAAATGCAAAATTGATTCTATTAGATTAATATATGCATTTAACAATTTACTTTTATCTGATTCATTATTCAAATGTAATTCGTTAATCTTACTACTAAATATTAAATTATTTAAATCGGAAGTCTTTGCATGTTTTACAATCAAAAGCAAATCTAAAAAATCATATTTATTTTGTTTTAAATAAAAATCATCATATAGACTCATACTGTCATCTTGATTATTCATATTATCAAACTCAGATAATATACAATGAAAACATAATTTTTGATACTCTTGATAATTATCTATAAAAATATAATTTTGGACAAAAGTATCATATATTTCTTTTAAACAAAATTTCGTATAGGAATTTTCAACAGTATTTTTTAATATTCTTGTATCGAATTTTTCAATAAATTTAAAATTTAATTTATCTTCAATTAAGTTTCTTTCTTCTTCAGATAATAATTTTGTCATTAAATCTGGAATATTAATTGCCCAACATTCTTTTTGTAATCTATCTAATTCTTCTTTTTCGACATCAGAACTTTTATAATAACAACTCAAATGATATTTATGAAAGACTATTTTTCTATTAAATTCAGAAATTATAAAAATAAAATTATTACCATTTTCCTTTGCTTTAAACGATATCTTTCTTAAGATATTATAGGCCAACTCATAGCTATGTAATTTCAGTAATATATAAACTTTTTCAAATACATTTACAGAGTCTATATTTGTATCAATATATTCATCAACAAATTTTTCATCATCAATATTTCCTAAAAATTTTTCAGCCTCAATATAATTAAATTCATTAATTAAATTTACAATCTCATTTTCAGCTTTTACAGTAGAAGATATAGTTAGTTCATTTTTAGTTATTATCTTATCTTTTACCCACTCTTCTTCTATTAATCTTCTTATACCTAAATGCGATAATAGTTCTTTTGTTTCTTTTGCTTTTTTAGTTTTTCGTTTTAAAAAAGTTATCAATTCGCCCATTTTTTTATCATGGCTTGTTGACAATATTCCAAAATTATATGACCAATAATAGTTTATAACTTGTGAAATATCATTATCAGACAAAAAATTTAAATATCTGGTTGGCAATAATTTTTGATAGCATTGATCAAGTATATTAGGGGTAACATTCTTTATAAAATGCAATAATTTATATAATTGTTTTCCTTTTACATTATTTAATCTTTTAAGTTCGTCATTTATATTTTTTTCTTTAATATAATCATCTATTTGTTTTGCTAATTCACTATAATTTATAATATGAATCCCTTTTTTGTCAAAATATTTTCGTTTTAATTCATAATCACTTTCGACATCATCAATCTGTAATAGATATGCTTCTCGTTGATCTTGCTGCAAAATCCTATTTACCCAAGAATAAATTTGATTAACATTCGGATCATCTGCAGAAAAGCCAACAAACAAAATTGTATTTGTCGCAAATAATGACTTAATAAAAACTTCCATCAGTCTATATTTTTCAGAGTATTTTAAATAATCATCCTCTTTTAAAACAATATTTCCATGTCTAAAATCACCATGCATTTTAATTATTGCAGTATTATTACCGATTTTAGGAATATCTTTATCTTGTACAATTACTGAATATGGCATAGATAATTTACTGGAAGTTTTTTCCAAAATATCATCATAGTTTGTTGTAACAAAATATTTCGGCTTAAATGCTTGAAACAAATATTCATTTATACTATTAGGTTCCCATTCTCCATCTAAATAATTTTTAATACTATTAAAAAAAGTTTTTGGATTATTATTATAATAATATTGAGCAATTTTCAAATATTCATTCTGTTGAATATCTTTTTCTATTTTTAATTCTTTAGCAATTTTATCTATTAATGTGCCCCAAGTTGGCACTCCGGAATTTGCAGAAACCCCTGCTCCTACAAAAATAACAAGAGTCTTTTCCCTTATTGCTTTTTGAATTTTTATAATGTCTTTTAAAATACACTCCATATCTTTATAATATTAAAAAGACAGTAATGGAGCAAATATGACATTTTTTTATTGAAGTTTTTTCAAAGGTGCAAAATACATATTTATATTACCTAAATAAAGTTCTTCAGAAATTTCTATTTCATTATTTTTTATAGAATCTTTAATTTCAGGCATAGAGGATAATACTAATCTTATTAAACGTACTGATTTATATGCCTCATTAATAGTATTTCTGTATTTCTCAAAGATCTTTGTATCATATATATCATCTACAAAAGAATGAGATATTTTATTACGGCATTCATGTAACTCCTTTTTCCAAATACTTATAATTTCTTTTCCAATGTCACTACCATCTAAAGTTTTAAAACCTTTGCTAAATAACTGTTGTAATAATGTCATTGGACGCGTTTTTTCTATATTATCCAACTCAACTTTTATTTTTTGTGCAAATGCTATTATTGCGTCTTTATCAAGTTGTTCAACCAATATTCTATATATAGTTCTACAAAAATTATGATACATCGTTTTTGTTGGCATCATAAATGGATGAAAATATTCAGGACGATTTTCTTGACTATATTCAAATATTTTTTTAAATAATTTTTTCCCACAAATAATGTCAAACATCTTATTAATTAGTTTCATCTCCTCAAAAAATGCAGAAAAAATTGATATTCCATCCGCAATTTCTCCCATTACATTTTTATAATATGATATATCCGGAACAAAGTCTTCTTGACTATCAAACAAATATGAATAGAAATAGTATTGGTGCTTAAGTGACAGTTTTACTAAATCATGAGGAAATATAGTTATAACATTTTCATTAGTTTTACGATTATATGCTAAACCAAAATGACTTAAATAAATATTATTTTCATCCTTTTCATTATCAGAGTTATCTACTTTATAATATATTGAACCTGTAAAGTCCATATTGTAAACTACATATCTTGGATCATAAAGAAATCTATTTAAAACATCAATCCTAAAATATAAAAAATGTAAATGTGGCATTCCTTCCAGTAACATTTTATTAAATGGCGGTAATTTGTAATATTTTGGTTTATTTTTTATATATTCTTTTATAAAATTTGGAGTAGGAAATAATGATACTGGGGGTAAAATATTATCACAAACAAGTTTTATGCTATCTTTTTCATTGATTTTAATTTCTTCCAAAATTTCAGGTTTATAAGAGCTTGGTAAATTATTTATGAAATCAATTTTTTGTTTTAATGAAATATTTAAGTCAAAATTTTTCACAAAATGATTAGTAGTACAATAATATAAATCCAGAAAATTATCTTTTATCAATTTAATAATTATATTTTTTATTTCACTTATGTCTTGATATTGTTCATATAATTGTGGAAGGGTATAGCCTTTGTAACTTTGGCTATTTAGATAGTACTTTAATATTTGTTTTACTAATTTATTTTTCATATTCTTATTATATAAAAATTTGTACAATCGCCATAATACCTATAAATATAAAATTTACAATTATTAAGTATCCTCAATTTTAGCATTTATATCTTGTTCTTTTATAAATATTTTTACTGATAATTTAGCTTTATTAAAGCTTAAATAATTATTATAATAATTTATAATCCACATTATTTTTTGTTTATGCTTTTTATCTGGATTCTTTTTCAGCATCTCCAGTAATTGATGCTTAAAGTTTACATATTCTAGTGCATGACTAAAGATGAACTGATTTAAAAATACTAAATTATCTTCATCCATTATAAAATAATGTGGCAATAATTCAAAAATATCCTTCTGAACTATTACTCTGGGATATATTGCAATTTGTTCTTCATCAGTTACAGCCTTAACTAAGGCTTTTCCATATACAATCACATCATTATGAAAAAAGTCACCCTCTACTATTGCACCACGTACCAAATACCCATAGCGTAATATTTCATTTTGAATATTTCCTACCCCATTAATTAATGCTTCTATTCTTTCTTTTCTTATTTGAGCTTCACATTCCGTATTAACTGCCAACAAAATATTATCGGAAAAAATTTTTATAAAAATATCTTTATTAGAACTAACTTCTAACAAAGCATCCCCACAAAGCATGTTTAAATAATTTAGAAATTCATTATTCATATCATTATCAATAAGATTTTTAGACCCTAAAATATCTAAATATGCAATACAATATCTTGAAGTACAAAGTTGTGTTTGGGGATATCGCATTTGTCCTGTTCTATAAACCATTACACTATTCCTAAAACTTTAAATCTTTAATACCACATTCTTGTAAATATTTATATATACCATCATAAAATTCTGGGTTTCTTGTTTCGTCTCTTTCATTTCCATAAGGCACAAATATTACCATCCCCTGTCTAGCACGTGTCATTAATACTCTATATGAATTTAAAAGATATTTTTTGTCGTCTATATTATTGATGTGTTTCCATTTATCACCAGAAAACTTCAGATATTCCCAGCATTTGTTATATCTTAAATTTGCATCCCAAGCAACAACAGTCCAATCAAGTTCTAGCCCCTGAACATCAAACTCTGTTGCACAATCTTCAAGTGCACATGAGGAACGGACATCTTCTTTTCTATTTAGAAACCAATTTCTACAATCAATTTCAGATTTAACAAATATCCCTTCTGGTTTAAGACGTATTGAATTTGAATGGGCAAGCAATCCTGTACGCTCAGAACCGCGAGCATTCTGTCTTACCCACATCTTAGCTTGTTGCAGATTTCTTGTAACTAAAATTGGATATTCTTTTGATAACTCTCTATAAATACTTCTTGCCTCATCTGGTTTATTATCTATTAAATTATTAATAAAATTGGATAATTTAGCACTTTTAAAAGAACGTAATGAAACACTTAAGTGTAGTTCATTTTTTATACAAACTTTTGTATTCGATGAATAATCAATATGGTGTGAACAGTATATTCTCCAATTTGGATATTTTACTTTCAATGCTTTAAACCATGCTTCTAGCCCAGCTTCACCTGTATTGATTTCCTGTCCCTCTCCAATTAAACATATAACTACACACCAATCAGGATGCCTATCCATAACTCCAAGCAAAAATTCTGGTTCTGAATAGTTAAAATTTTTAATTTTACTTTTCTTATTCATAAATTTTGAGGCTTGCTCTTTATTCCAAGCTCTTTGTGCTTCATCGAAAATAACTACCTTTTCAATTGGAGGATTCAAGTCTTCTACATACTCGTCTCTAAAATGATGAATATTTTGAATAAATGCACAGACTTGTGGTTCAACCTTTTTCTTTGATATATTTCCTAACTGTGATTTATTTCGTATTAAAGCTTCCCTTAAAACTTTAACTAAAGGGCCATTACCTGATAAAAAACAAGCTTGTTCATCCTTGTCATAATTCATTGAACTAGTTGCTATATCCAAACCTGCTAAAGTTTTTCCAGCCCCTGGCACCCCAGTTATTAAACAAATTGATTTTTGTTTATTATTCTTACTATCTTTAATAATTTTTTCAACAGTATTCTTGGTAAGTGTAAGATTAATTGCCTCTGCACCATGTCTAGATATATCTTCAACAGAATGATTTGCATATAATGCTTGGGCTGCTTCAATAATTGTTGGGGTTGGTTTATATGAAGAGTTCAACCAATCTTCAACATCGAATGGTTCCGCTCTATATTTTGTATCAATATTTTTAATTAATTTTCCCAAGTTATTAGCATTTGTTTTAAGACAATTAGAAACTTTATCATCAGCAAATATTACTTCATTTTGAACTTCTTTTGCCTTTGTTGAAACCAAGATTGGTACAATTGTTTTATTATGACTTCCAGAATGAAAATTCTTTAAATCAAGGGCGTAGTCTACAACCTGGTCTATCGCGGAAGATTCGTAACTTTTGGCATATATTTTGAACTCTAATAAGTATATAATTCCATTAAGCAACAAAATATTATCAACTCTTTTACCCATTCTAGGAATTGAAAATTCAAAAAATAAAGTTGCATTAGGAAAATTAACAAGATTTTGTTTTAAAATATGAATTTGCTCAGCCCAAGCACGTTTCTGTTCCAAATCATTAGGAAAACAATGGTTCATTAGTAATTGACCAAGAACTTCATGTTCTGATGTACCTAAAAATTTTGAAACTTTTTCTGAATAATATGCGCGCATAACTTCCTTTTATTTCTATTATACAATAAAAATCTACTGTATATTCCCTGTTCTTTGTCTTACAGGGAATACGTCTTAAAAACCTTATGTAGCAAGAGTTTTAATTATAAAATTTAACAAAAATCGGTGAATTTTCCCTGATTTTTAATTTAGCAGGGAATTTACAAATATCAAAATTGCGTTTATAATGTTTATGAAGCGAGCCTGTTGCTCACGGGACTGTTCGCTCCAAAAATAAAAAAGTACTACTTAATGTAGTCCTTTTTTATTTTCCCAGATTTGTAGAGTGGGAGAACCCGCACAAGGCAGAGCCTTGTCATCGGGTTCGAGCGGGAGCGAGCTGAGGGCGAAGGCTTGACCACAAAATGGCAGCGCCATTGCCGGCGTCAACCGAAGACCCGTTAAATGCGAGCGACCAAGACACTCCCGCCGTCTCCACCATTATAATTCAGAGGCTGTTTAAAGCCATGGCTTCAATAGCATTTTTCCCGCACTGTGCGGGCTTTCGCTGATTTAAGAGAATTTATTTGATACATTTTTTTAGAGAATCTCATCACGCTTGCACATAAATTCTCTTTACGCAGCCATATTTTAGAGATAATGATATTGATCAAACAAAATTTATAAAAATTATGGATTACATGTACAAAAAAACAAATTAATTGAGAAATATCGCATTCAAATCGATAGGATGTATTCAAAATCGAATTAAAAATCGATATAGATTTTCGGATAAATAACTTTTCCCTGAAACGTTCCATGTCTAATTGTTATATGTAAATGAAACCCTTGTGAATATCCTGCGTTTTCGGATTTAGGGTCAATTGCAAGGTTTTATCCATCTTTGCGATTATGAAGGATTTTTAGATGCAGGATTTGGCTGTGGGAATTTTTGTAAAATTTTAACAATAATTAATAGTAGTTAAAATCCTTATTTAATGCTATTCTTTACATATGAAAAGTTATGTTGAAAACAGCAAATTAGGCTTAATAAGCAATAACATAAATCTTCCAACGATGGCGATATCACAAGCATTTGAGGCAATAAATACTATGAAAGCTGTATCCCAAACCATATTCAATTATACTGCACCATTTTCTACTGTTGGAAAATTAAGTAGTCCCTTGAATCAAATATGTAAGCTTGATCATTATATAAGAATTACACAAATTCCAAACTTGTACATTCCTCAAATTAGTCGTATTGCAGAAACAATTAATGGCTTTCAAGATAATATAAAACGACTTTGTAAAAACATGGATGAAATATGTTCCATATTAGCTGAATATAACTATTTATTGCCATTGACATTGCCTCTTAATATTTATTCAGATTTATTAGAATATCTAAACAATACACAAGAGAGTAAGAATAGAGAAAAAGAAATAGACAAACTTCTATTAAAACTCTTTTCGCATAAAAAATGGGAAATGGCATCTGAAATTGTAAGTAAACTTAAGGATAATAACAAAATAAATCCTAAAAGAATAGTAATTCTGGAAGATTGCATTAAAGTTTTAAAGTACACTAGCAGAAGAACTGCTGCAAATACAATTTTGCCAGTTTTAATTACTCAAATCGAAGGGATTTGGGTTGATATTCTTGGGGCAAAAGATAAAAACAAATTAAAAAATATTATTGAAGATATGAAAAATAATAAATATGTTAACCCGGCGAGAGAACTTTTGGCTGATATTCTTTTCCAACATACAAAAACAAAACTTCCTGTTAAGCCGGATTTTTGTAGAAATAAAATATTGCATGGTGAAGAAGTAGAATACGGCTCAATTAATAATGTGATCAGAGCTTTTTTAATTATAGAATTTCTTGATTTTATAAAAATAGATGATGAACTTAAAGAAAATGTCTCAAATTAGAAAAAATACAATTTGTGAATTTTGTTCTGGGGTTTGTCTTTGCTTATAAGTAAAATTATATTTTATAAATAAATTTACGCATTCCGTCATAACCTTTGACCGTTATGTCTTTTGCGTTTATCGATTGTAATCCGGTAAAAATACTGTTGAATAACTCTTGTGAAAAATTAACTGAATCTTCCAATAAATTACTTAATGTTCTATTTGCCATATATGAAGAAAATGTATGCTTTACATAACTCCTAAATTCTCTGATTTTTAAAGCTGCAACTTGTGAAGCATTCAAAGTATCCAAAAATTTTTCATTATATGCAGTACTTCGTGTTGTGTTAAAAAAGCCTTTCAGTTTTTCAATCTGGTGAATTGATTTCGAATCTGTTAAAATCGAATCCAGAATTTTTATTGGCATTTCGTATATATTTGAAATCTTAGTCATTATAGCAGCGGGCGAATCCAGACCTGCTTCATATAAAGGTTTATATAAAGGACCGAACCCTTCTAACAAATCAGAATTTGGCGGGAATATTCTTGGATTTCTATCATTTATATAAAATTTATGAGGCATTTCATTTCTACTTTTAATCTTTTGAACCATTCTGATTATGTAACTATAGGTATCTTCAGTATATGAGGTTAAGTTATTATACCAGTAATCACCATATAATAGCATTGATTTAAGATAATCTGATTTTGTTATATTAGAACTTGCAGCTAATTGTCTTATAACTTCTTTTCTAAAGTCCTGAACCGAGCTTAGAGAACAAAGATATGACGATGAAGAGGCAAGAATATTACGGCTTGGAATATTTGGGTCTACATGTGAGTAGGCATTTCTGTAATCTGAGAGAAATTGAATTTTTTTCATTTCCAATCTCAGAATATTATCATCAGGATTTTTATATATAGCAGCTTTTGCTTTTTCTGAGTCCAGAGCTTCCTTAATTCGATCTTTTTCTCCCTGATAAGGCCAGTTTTGTGTTATTTTTTTGATATATTCATAACGTTTTTCATGATAATTTGATTTTGTTTTAAGATATGATTTCAAAAACAATTCTTTTTCTGACGCAGTATCAAAACTTTCCATATACCAAGGCATTGACGCCATTTCAAACATCTGAGCGTTTTCCGGAAATTCGGACAATGGCATTAATATTTTTTTGCTTTTTCTACTGTCAAAAAAGTTAATTGTATCTACCTTCTCAGTCCATTGATAATCTATAAAATTCACGATGCCGTTTTCTGCAATTAGAATATTTTTACCGTTTAAATCACCATGATAAATCCCTAGTTTATCAAGTTCAAACATTTTAGAGAATAAAGTTTTTAAATGTTCATCAGTATACCTATTAGTCTTTGAAACTGACTTACCAGGAACAAAAGTAGAAACTAAATAATGTTCTCCGGAATTATTAACTCTGGCAACTGCCTCTTGTCCACCAACAATATTTGTTGGTATTAGTGATAAATTGTTATATTCTTTTGAATAATTTTCCGAATATCCTGTTTTATTTTTCTTAATTACAAAATTTTCAAGTATAGGATTATTAAATCTATAAGTTTCACCACCGATACCTTCGCCTAATTTTCTTACATTGTCACCTGTTTGAATAAAATCATCTATTTCTCTTTGTAAAATAGTCTTTATAGAACTATATTTGTTATTAAAATTTTCAAAGTTAGAAGTACCAAAATTTACTTGACTTTTTTGTGGAAGCTGATGCTTTTGAATATATATAGGATTAGTTAATATTGGAGTTATTTGCATTACCTGTTTCCTTTGTTTTATTAAAATATTTATAGCCGGTAAAGATTAGCATACCGGTTAAAATTATACCGGTCGCTATTTTAAAAATTTTGGAAGATTTTTTTTTTATACCAAATATTAGTATTTGAAAACTCTTAGACATTGCATTCTTAAAAGACTTATTTTTTTCTGCATGAATTTTGACTGCTTTTTTTATCCCTTCGTCAAGACAGGCAGAATTTGTTACGATAATTTTTTTTATATTGGAAAAGGTGTCAATAAGAGACTGTAATTTTGTATTTTTCTTTTGCATAACGACACAATATAGCGGTAAATTTTCTAATTGTTCAAGGTATCCGTTTTGAGTTAATTCTTTGCGCAGACCGTTTATATACTTACTATTTTCACCGTTATAAATTCTTCGTAAGTCGTCTAGTCTTTCCTGCATATTTTTTCGATAAAAGTCTTTGTAAGAAGAATTTTCTTCACACTTACAAATAAAGGAGTCATCCAGATATTTTAACGGATTTAACATATCAAAATCATTTGAACCGTCGCCTGCGGCAATTACTATATCATTATTTTTTATGGCGGACTTTAAAGCTTTTTTTGTATCATACAATTTATTCAAAGCCTCGTTTTCAATTTCCGGTGTAATTGAGCATGATATCCGGTGGTGATTATGGTCATCTGCAGGTTCCCAATCCATATGATACCGAATATTACCAGCCTGCATATATCTTTTCAAATCGTTAACCAGATTATCATATATCCAGTTACGTTCAGGACAAAAACCATAATCAGGCGGGAATATAAGATTAAATTTCAGCCTGCCGTCATTTCTTGAGCCTAGTACATATTCTGCTATAGGTATTTTATGTTCTAATATCCGTCCGTCTTTTAAGGGAAGTCTTGTCCAATCATCAGGATTTAATTTTCCGCTACTGAATAAAGATTTTTCGCCGTAATCAAATACAGAATTTTCAGAATCCGCTTCTACTAATCGAATTTTATACTTATCAGCCAGTCTTATCAATTCAGAATGAATTTTATCCCCATCCCAGTTTGTCAGCTCTTTAATATTCATTTCTTTATCTTTTTGAGTGCAATTATAGTTAAAAGGGAACACTCCCTTTTCATAAAAATCATTGTCGCTGCCTGTTTTAATAAATCTGTCGCTGCCGTCTTTTGTAATTACGGTTTCCGGAAAGGGCAGTCTGAAATCACGCATTTTTAATAACCATGAGATTGATTCATATTCGCCTAAAGTTCTGCCTGTGGTTAGATTAAAATGAACATCGCCCATTGTATCTTGAAAAAACTTGTTCATTTTATTGCAATAATCGTGCATAAAAGCGTTACCATCCGGGTTATGAAGAGAGGAATGCTTTGCAGGACAATATGTACTATCAAAGTCAGAGTAAAGATTAACTTTTCCAGCTGTAAAAACTATATTACTTTTTGTCTGTGATACACGCACGCAAAAAAACCTTAAAGACCACTTATAGAATAAGTATACAAGCAAAAACAAAGTGATGTCAAGATAAAATAAAAAGTAAGACCGTTTCAAAATAAAACGGTCTTTACTTTACACGAGGAATACCATATTCAGGTAATTCACTACACTTCTTTTAAAATAATAGTTGCATTCTGACCGCCAAATCCAAATGAATTTGAAAGTGCAGAATGAATGTTGGCTTTTCTTGCTTTATGCGGAACATAATCAAGATCAGCAACTTTTTCGTCCTGATTATCAAGGTTGATTGTAGGCGGAACAATGTTTTCATTAATTGCCTTAACACACGCAATCGCTTCAACCGCACCTGTTGCACCGAGAAGGTGTCCGTGCATGCTCTTGGTTGAACTTACAAGAAGGTGAGAATTCTTCTTCTTATCGCCGAATACACCTGCGATAGCGTGGGATTCAGCAATATCGCCAAGACCTGTACTTGTACCGTGAGCATTGATATAATCAATATCCTCAGGTTTCATACCAGCATCTTCCAATGCAAACATCATAGAATGACTTGCGCCTTTACCTTCAGGACAAGGTGCGACAACATCATAAGCATCAGCTGTCTGACCGTAGCCTGCAACTTCCGCATAAATATGAGCGCCGCGTTTTTTAGCATGTTCATACTCTTCAAGAACTAAAACGCCGGCACCTTCCGACATAACAAAACCGTCTCTATCTACATCCCAAGGACGGGAAGCTTTTTCAGGTTCATCATTGCGTTTTGAAAGCGTTCTTGCAGATGAAAATGCACCGATACCAACATCACAAATTGTAGCCTCACATCCGCCTGCAACCATTATATCAGCGTCGCCGTACTGAATTGAGCGGAACGCATCACCTACTGAATGAGTACCTGTTGCGCAGGCTGAAACAACAACTTTATTTATACCTTTGAAACCGTATTTCATGGAAATTCTACCTGATGCCATATTCACAATCATCATAGGTATTGTAAACGGAGAACATTTATTTGGACCTTTTTCCAGAATACGAACATGGTTTTCTTCAAATGTTCTGAAACCACCTGCTGCAGAGCTTACCATAACCCCGATTTTATAAGGATCAACGTCATTCACTTCTTCCAACTTAGCATCTTTAATGGCTTCATCAGCCGCAATCATAGCGAACTGAATGAATCTGTCCATTTTTTTAGCTTCTTTCGGATCCAGATATTCTTCAGGATTAAAATCTTTAACTTCTCCGGCTATTTTTACAACGTGTTTAGAAACATCAATTATATCCGGAACACCTATACCACTCTTACCTTCAACAAGACTGTGCCAAAATTTGTCAACACCTATACCGAACGGTGTAACTGCACCCAATCCTGTGATTACTACTCTTCTTTTAGTCATCTCTTTACCTTTTTAAAATCTAATTTGGCTCACTGCCGCTAACATCCCGCTATCCGCTAAACTGCGGGTAATTACCGGTTTGGATAAATTGCGAGGGAGAAAACTTGTATTAAATTTTTCACCCCCGCATATATCAATCAAAAAATGATTTACACACCGGTAATCTAGTGTCGTATTCTCCGGACCGCCTCAGCGGACTGTGGAGTCTCAATTAGTTTGAGTGTGAATCAATATAATCTACAGCGTCTTGAACTGTTTGAATTTTTTCAGCTTCTTCATCAGGAATTTCGCAGCCGAATTCTTCTTCGAATGCCATTACTAATTCTACTGTATCTAATGAATCAGCACCAAGATCAGCTGTGAAGCTTGCTTGTGGAGTTACTAAAGATTCATCAACGCTTAATTGATCAACTACAACTTTTTTAACTTTTTCTAATGTACTACTCATTCTTCTTTACCTCATTTAATTAATTGTATTACGAATATATTTTCTTTAATATTATATCTTCCACAAAAATTTTTTGCAAGGAATTTACACTTGCGCCATATTTTTGTTAAAAATCTTTATATTATTAAACCGCCGTCAACTTCCAGAACCTGACCGGTTACATATTCAGCGTCAACTGCTAAGAATTTAACAGCTTTTGCAATATCTTCCGGTTCGCCGAGACGTTTAAGCGGAATAAAGTCTGTAAATTTAGACGTATCCAAATCTTTTGTCATATCGGTATTGATAAATCCCGGAGCGATTGCGTTTACTCTGATACCGCGTGAACCGAGTTCTTTTGCAAGAGTTTTGGTTAAACCTATAAGACCTGCTTTTGCGGCTGAATAATTTGCCTGACCTGCGTTTCCGGAAACCCCTACAACACTTGACATATTAACTATTGCACCGCTTCTCTGCTTCATCATAACTTTCACTACAGGCTGAGAAACATAGAATGCGCTTGAAAGGTTTGTATTAATAACAGCGTCCCAATTTTCGGCACTCATTCTCATAAATAATCCGTCTCTTGTAATGCCGGCGTTATTTACAAGAATATCAATCCTTCCGAATTTTGCAATAATTTCTTCAACGCCTTTTGCAGCTTCTTCCTTGTTTGATACATCAAACTTAAATGCAGCAGCGTCAACGCCTAATGCTTTCAATTCTTCAACTGTTTTATTTGCGGCTTCTTCATTTCCTGCAAAGTTTACCGCAATATCGTATCCTGCTTTTGCAAGTTCAATTGCGCAAGCTTTTCCTATTCCGCGGGACGCACCCGTTACTAATGCTAATTTTTCAGACATTTATTTTCTCCTTAATTATTTGTCAGACTTAAACCAACTTTTAATTTTATTGATAAACTCTCCGGCTCTTTCGGAAAATGTTTTTCGGGTAATTTTTGCAAAATATTTGTCAACTTCGTTTTTGGTTATAACTCTGCCCTCACGCAAATATTCATTCCTCGGGGCAAGATCAGGACGTCTTTTGTAAAAATCCTTGCTGTTATAATAATTATTTGCAGATTTTCTTCCGAATAAGCCGAAAATTTTCATCTACACTCCGCACATAAGTTCAGTTTTTAAACTTTCAACAGTCGCGTCAAGTGAAGCTTTGTCAAATATATTAAATACCTTAGCTTCAGGTGCAATCTTCTTATTCAACCCTGCAAGAACTTTTCCGGGGCCGATTTCTATGAAGATTTCAACGCCGTCTGATACCATTTTCTGAATTGTTTGAGTCCAGTGTACAGATGAATAAATCTGTCTCGGCATTTTTACTCTGAAATCAGCCGAAGAAGTTGTAGCCTCTGCGTCAACATTTGTAATTACAGGAATTGATGCGTCATTTAGTTCCAGACCTGATACAAATGATTCAAATTCCTTGCCGGCAGGTTCCATAAATTTAGAATGGAACGCCCCTGATACTGCAAGCGGAACAACTCTTCTTGCGCCTTTTGCAAGCAATAATTCACCGGCTTTTGCAACAGCAGCTTCATCGCCTGTTATAACAACCTGTGCAGGAGAATTGTAGTTTGCAACATCAACGTAACCGACGCTTGAGGCTTCTTGTAATGATTCTTTCAAGGCTTCTTCTGTTGAGTTTAAAACTGCAGCCATAGCGCCGCCTTTAGTTGCACCCATTAAGTCCGCTCTTTTTTGAATAGCTTTTAAAGTCGTATCTAAAGACATTACGCCTGCTGCGTACATTGCGCAGTATTCACCGAGTGAGTGACCTGCAACGTAGGATGGTGTGATATCGCATTCAGATTTTAAAGCTTCCATTGCTGCAATTGACATTGTAACAATACAAGGCTGGGTATTCACTGTCTGCTTCAAAGAATCTTCCGGTCCGTCAAAACAAAGTGTTGTAATACTTTTACCTAAAACGCTATCAGCAGTATCGAAAACTTTTTTTGCACTTTCAGAACTTTCATACAAATCTTTTCCCATTCCGACAGACTGAGACCCCTGTCCCGGAAATAAAAACGCAACTTTTTTTGTCATATTCATATCCCTCTCTTAATTTCCTATGGGTAAATTATACTATAAAAACGGCAAATGTAAATGTTTAAATTATAAGCATATTCTTTAATTAATTTTCTTCAAATCTTTTTCTATTATATGCAGAAAATTTTCATTCAAGCTCTGCAGGTCAACAATGTCCACCTCATAAGGAAAAGTAGAATCTTCAAAAACTGATTTAATTTTTGCAAGCACTGAAATATCCAGCGGTTTTTCTCCCAAATCTACAGCAATATCAACGTCTGAATATTTTTTATAAGTTCCTTTAGCTCTTGAACCAAAAATGTAAAAGGCTGCCCCCGCTTCCGGAATGTTTTTTTTTAAAACATCAATAATAAATTTTAAATGGCGTTCTTCTAATCCGAATTCAGACATTACGACTGACTCTCTTTCAATCTTGCAAGCAAAAATTCAACTTCTTTGGCAAAATTTTCAATAACCTCGACGACTTCAAGTGCAGTTTCTTCATTATAAGTATGTGATGTAGCATTGCGTTTTTGTCTAAATACATCCCATATTTCAAGATTGGACTCTAAAAGCCCCATACGGTTTGCAACTCTAATCATTTCGTTAAATGACATGCCGTCAATATTTTCAGCACTGAAAGCGCTTGCGGAAAAATATCTTTTTATCATCTTTAAAGATAATGAATACGTGTATTCAAATCTATGCATCATAGAATCTCTTACAATCAGATTGTTCTTATCAGAGTTATAAATACCTATAACCTCAATTAATCTTTTGTAAGCATTTTCCAATGCTGTAAAATCTATTTTTTCCATATTGAACTTTTAACAAATACCTTCACGGAGTCTGACAATAGCGCCACCCCAGGTCATACCGGCACCAAATCCGCATAAAACTGCTGTTGTTCCGAGTTTAACTTTGCCTTTTTCAACGCTTTCTGCAAGCGCAATCGGAATTGATGCTGCTGATGTGTTGCCGTAGTATTTGATATTCGTTACAACTTTTTCGTCACTGTAGCCGAGTCTTTCTTGAACCGCCTGTATAATTCTTATATTTGCCTGATGCGGAATTAAATAATCTATGTCCTCAGCTTTCAAGCCGGCATTTGTAATAAGGTTTTCCACATAGTGAGGAAGAATTTTCGCAACAAACGTATAAACTCCGCGGCCGTTCATTCTGATACCTTTAGGTTTTTCTTCATACTGCTCAACCAGCGGACAGTTTTTACCGTCAAATGAAAGTTCAATCAGGTTTCCGTAATTGCCGTCGGCTTTAATATCAATTGCAATGACGTCATCTATTCCGTCCTCGGAAGCAGTAACTACCATTGCACCTGCGCCGTCACCAAAAAGAATAGATGTGCTTCTGTCAGTCCAGTCAACAAGTCGTGAATTGTTATCAGTAGCAACAATCAGAATTTTTTTGTACATTCCCGAACCGATGTAAGCTTTTGCAATGCTTAAACCGTAGATAAGTCCCGAGCATGCAGCAGTTATATCAAAAGCAGGAATTTGCTCTTTTATTCCGAGTCTCTGGTGAATATGGCATGCTATAGCAGGATATAAATCAGGAGGTGCTGATGATGCGGCAATTATTAATTCAATCTCATCAGGCTCCATATTTGCACGTTCTAAAGCTTTTTGTGCAGCCTCAAATCCTAAATCAATAGCATTTTGTTCTCCTGAAACTACACGTCTTTCCTTAATTCCGGTTCTTGTATAAATCCATTCATCAGATGTCTCATATAATTTTGTCAGATCATCATTTGTGATAACCGTTTCGGGTAAACTGTATCCGACACCTGCAATTCTTAACGGAATAATATTATTTGTCATTTATTTTAGTCCTCATTAAATCTGGAAATCTTTTCGTTAACACCGGTTTCGACAGCTTCTTTTGCTACACGAACGGCATTTTTGATTGCGTAAGCCTTGCTTCTTCCGTGAGAAATTACCGTAATACCTTTCACACCAAGTAATAAAGCACCGCCGAATTCTTCATAGTTAATTTTTTTACCGATACGTTTCATGAAAGGTTTTGCAAGAAGTCCGACAATTTTCCCTAACAAATCTGCTTTAAATTCAGCTTTTATCATACGGAAAAGCATTGAAGATGTACCTTCGGTAATTTTCAGGGCAACGTTGCCGACAAAACCGTCACACACAACAACATCACATACACTTAAGAAAATTTCTTTACCCTCAATGTTACCTACAAAGTTAATTTTATCTTGATGTTCTTCAAGAAGTTTATAAGTATTCTGGGCAAGTTCGTTACCTTTGCCGGCTTCTTCTCCTATATTCAAAACGCCGACACGCGGATTTTCAATACCGAGAACGTTTCTGGAGAAAGTAACACCCATTATCGCAAACTGGTGAAGCATTTCAGGGGTACAATTGCTATTAGCACCGCCGTCGATTAAAACGATAGGTTTTTTCATAGTCGGAAGTGTAACAGCAATAGCAGGTCTTTCAATTCCCGGCAAACGCCCGAGTCCGAAAAGGCTTGATGCCATAGCAGCACCGGTAGAACCTGCCGCAACAACTGCGTCCGAACTTCCGTTTGCAACCGCATCAACAGCAAGAACTATTGATGACTTTTTCTTTTTACGAATAGCCTGACCGGGAGCCTCACCCATTTCAATAACTTCCGAGGCATGGGTAACCTTAATATCGAGTTTACTTAAATCAATTTTAATACGTCTTTTTTTACCGCCGGTGCCGCAATCGGAATAAATACCTTCCTGAGCAATTCTGTCGAGTTCCTGTTCAATTCTGTCTTGTTTTCCGACCAGTTCGATTGCTACACCGTAATCCTGTGCACCCCAAACAGCACCCGCTACGATTTCGTGCGGAGCATGGTCACCACCCATTGCGTCTATTGCTATTCTTGTCATCTTTCCCTCTCAAATCTAGTTTAACGGTTGAATAGGTGAACGGCTGAAAGACTGCCCTCAGCCGTTCATTAGAATTTTACTATTTTTCTTCAGTTTCTGAAGTTTCTTCTGCCGCAGCTTCTTCTTTTACTTCAACTGCTTCTGATTTAACTTCTTCAACTTTTGTTTCTTCAGCCGGAGCGCTTGTTTCAGAAACTTTTTCTTCAACTTTAGCTTCTTCTTTTACTTCAGCTTTTTTAGAAGATTTTTTAGCAGGTTTAGCTTCTGCAACTGCTTCTTCTTTTCTGTCTTTTAAGCTTACCGGTTGTCCTTTGTATGTTCCGCATGCTGTACATACAGTATGAGTCAACACTGCTGCACCGCAGTTAGGGCATTTGGTTAATTCAGGTTTTGTTGCCTTCCAATTGCTTCTTCTGTGTCCTTGTGCGGAATGTCCTGTTCTTTTCTTTGGTACTGCCATTTTTCTTTTTCCTTTTTATTTTTCTACTACTTATATTTCTTTTATTACCTTTTTTGAAAGGTTTTTTGGAAGGTTACTGTTTCTTTTCCTCCAGTTCTTCCTGCCCCTCCAGCCTGATATTTTTGAAAACTTCAAGCCTTGGGTCGGTCAAGTCTTCCTCTTTTGGAAATTCTTTCCCATTACAATTTATACCACAAACTTTTTTATTTGGTAAATCTAATATTACAGATTGATACAATAAGTCATAAATATCAATTTCTTGTGCACCGTTGAGGTCTGTTATAAATTGCCCTTCTTTGAGTTCGGTTTCCTGAGCGTAATCCTCTGCGAGCGCCTTTTTTGCGTACATTTCATCTATATCTACATTCAGGTTGTACTTGAATTCATTAAGACAGACATCGCAGGTAAGATTTAAAATACCTTTCAAATTCCCGCGGACTTCTATAAATTCGCCGAGCGACTGCAGGGTTAAATCCGCTTCAAGAGGTTCGTCAGAATTTATATCTTTAATCTTACCGGAAAAATGATACTGTAAAGTTTTATCTTTCGCGTTTTCTATTTGCTCTAAAGAAACGACGTAATTAGACATATTGTTCTTCCTGCATAGCAACAGCGGCTACCTGATTAGATACAAAACAAACTTTTTTCAAAGGTCCCTGGGTTTCTTTCTCCAGAAGTACTGCTGACGGAGATTTCATCAGTTGAGTAACTTCCGCGTATAATTCCTGCGGGTTATCAACATACAAAACCAACGGCGCTGTTGAACCTTTCAAAAACACAAGAACTGACGTTCTTTTTTTGATGTTTTGAGCGTTCAAGTTTTGCGGATTAAATTGTTGTGCCATAATTTTCTCCTTTATTTCAAGTGTTACTATTTTAAAATAAAAACGAATTTTATGCAAATTGTAAAAAAGAGGATAGGACAAAGTGAGGTGTGAGAAGTGAGGGGTGAATGGTCAATTTAGTTGAAAGGGGGAATGGCTGAAGAGTTGTCTTTTCTTTATCCCATGCAAAGGGGGAGGAAATGTGACGTCATTGCGAGCGTTAGCGAAGCAATCCAGCCTTTTGATTATTGTTGGGCAGGTATGCCCAACCGGCAGAACCTTTACAAAGCTGGTAAAAACATTACCCCCTCTCCCTCTGGGAGAGGGATAAAGGGTGAGGGTAAAAACACTCACTAAGGCATTACGTACGATAAATTTGGATAAAGGGGCTATGTTTAGGAAAAGAAGGCACTACTAATTATTTTTGTTGGTCTATTCCCTACTCACTTTTCGCCCTTCACTCAAACAATCTTTCCCCGACTGTCGGATATAAATTTTTATTCACCGGCATAAACTGCATTTGTAAGAGAAAGGATTTATATGAGAAAACACTTTTATATTGCAGTAATCGCAGCACTGGCATTCGCACTCGGATATTCTGTTAATAATATTGCAATCTCCGACACAACAGCAAAGGTTGCAGTTATTGACGCTGCCAAAATCGCAGCAAACTCATCTGCGGTAAAAAATCTTAAGGCAGAACAGGAAAAGAAAGTAAAAGAAATTCAGGCTACACTGGATAAGGCTAAGGCTGAACTTGCAAAGGAAAAGGATCCGGCAAAAATTGCCGCCATAGAAGAAAAATACAGAAATCAGGTTAATGCACAAAAAATCGCACTTGATACAGAATACAACAAAAAATTAACACAAATTGACAGTGAAATACGCGCAACAATTGTGGAAAAAGCAAGAGGCTTAAATTACGACCTTGTGCTTCCGAAAAACATCGTCTACTTCGGCGGTGATGACATCACGGACGTAATTGCAAAAGATATTAAATAAAAAACAGGCATTAAGCCTGTTTTTTATTTAGGAAGATTGGAAAAAAACGATTTATCTGTTGAAGCCTTGTATGCACATGTAAAACCATTTAAACCGCTTGTGGATGTGTTATTACATAAAACATCCGCACTTTGTTTAGAGCTGTCAAAACCTGCCCCACCGGCAGATGTACCTTTTGTACCCATTGGAAGCACCTTTCCATCATCCTGAATTTGGAATACAAAGAAGTCTTGACCGTATCTGTTCGGTTTTTTATCTTTCCCATTAATATCAACACCGATAAGAATTTTATTGGCTTCTGCGCAATGATTGACAGAAATAAACATAGAATCTGCAACAAGAAACTGCCCGTCGTCAAACCAAAAAGCAAAACCTGCTTTTCCCGTATAAGACTTATAGTTTGTCAAATAATTTCCGTCATCATCATTAAAAGTCGAACAACCGGCTTTCCCGCAATTTACAGCCATTATAAAGTATTTGTTAAAAACTTCGGCAAATTCATCAGTACAAGCCTTATAACTTGACCAGTTGGCAATAAATCCTTGTTCGGAATTCATTCTGTTTACAGCTTGAGTAATAATCGAATAAGCCTTTTTATATTGGGCTTCAAGCTCTTTACCTTTTGTGTTGTTTATGAGAGAAGGCAGAGTCATTGCCGCGACTACACCTATAATCCCTAAGGTAATTAAGACCTCTGCTAATGTAAAACCTTTTCCTATAAGGGTTCTACTCTGCCCCCCCCCCCAGAAATCATTACTATTGTTGCTTTTTGCATAATATCCTCCTTTTTATTTATAACTATTATAAACGATTGCAATGACTTTTTCAACACCAAAAAAATATGCTATAATCAGAAGTATGAATGACAATTTGAAACAAACACTTAAACTTCTGCCGTCACTTCCGGGTTGTTATATTTATTACAACAAGGATAATGAAATTATCTACGTCGGCAAGGCAAAAATTCTCAAACGCCGTGTAATGAGTTATTTTAATAAAAAACATTACGACAGCGTGAAAGTTCAGGTGCTTGTGTCACAGATTGAGCGGATGGAATATATTATCACAAATACCGAAGTCGAAGCGCTCATTCTTGAAAGCCACTTAATTAAAAAACATAAACCGAAATACAATATTCTACTGAAAGATGACAAAAAATACCCGTATTTCTTAATTACGGATGAAGATTTTCCGCGGATTACGGTTGTTCGCAAAAAAAATCTTAATCCCGAAAAAGGCAGATATTACGGTCCTTATACGGATGTTCGCGCCATGTATTCGACTCTGGATTTCTTGAAAAAAATTTTTCCGCTAAAACAGTGCAAAACTCCGAAATTCAAAGACCGTCCGTGCTTGTATTATCAAATAGGACGCTGCATGGCACCATGCCAGAATAAAGTTACCAGCGAAGAATACAAAAATCTCGTTAAACAGGCGGAATTATTTCTTGCCGGCAAGCAGTCGGAACTTATGGCGCAGTTGATGGAACAGATGCAAAAGTATGCTGCCTCCGAACAGTTTGAAAAAGCCGCACGCCTCCGCGACAGTTATAACGATTTGAAAAAGACGCTTGAAAAGCAAAAAGTCGTTTATGAAAATACAAAACTCAATGAGGATGTTATTTCCATGCTCAATGAGGACGGAATTTTCGCAATCGTAATCCTGATGATTAGAGAAGGCAGGCTTATTGATAAAAAAGATTTTGTATACGATGTGGAAGAAGAGGACAAAACAGAATTTTTTGCAACCTTCTTCAAAGAATACTACAATACGCTCCAACTTGAATTCCCTGACAAAATTGTATCAAATGAACTTGAAAAAGTCGGAGAAAAAGCGCTTTATGAGGAATGGCTTGAGATTATCGCACATAAAAAAGTCAAAATCAGCTACGGCAAATCCGCACAGGGAAAAGAACTCCAGATGCTTGCGGATAAAAATGCACGCGTTGTATTAGACAATGCCAAAATCAAAAAAATGGTTAAAATCAATGAAGATTTCAACGAAATCGGTTCTTATCTTGCGGAAAAACTTCACCTTAAGAATTTCCCGCACCGAATGGAATGCTACGATATTTCACACATTCAGGGCACAAATACCGTTGCATCCATGGTTGTTTTTATAAACGGACTGCCTAAAAAATCCGAATACAGAAAATTCAAAGTCCGCACAACCGAAGGTAAACCCGACGATTTTCAATCAATGAAAGAAGTTCTCACGCGCAGAATGTCGCATTTGGGTGAGAAAAAATGGGAAAAACCTGATTTAATGATAATAGACGGGGGCAAAGGACAATTGTCCAGTGTTATGGAAATTATAGAAGGTCTCGGCGTCAAAGACATTGACGTTGTAAGTCTTGCAAAACGCAACGAAGAAGTATTTCTTCCGCATCAATCGGAATCCGTAATTCTTCCGCGGGATTCAGGCGCATTGTTTTTGTTCCAGAGAATTCGTGATGAGGCTCATAGATTTGCGATAACCTATCACAGAAATCTCCGCTCTAAAGCTCTGAAACATAACGGATGAAAAGGGGATGATGAGCGGTTCTCTATCTCCTTCTCACAAAGATGGCAGGATCTGTTAAGCAAAATTTTTACATATTTTTTGTAAATTTTAATATTTTTAATGCATAAAATTGGCTCAAAATATTTAGAGCCAAGAATTTCCCTGTCAATAGCTCTTAAGAAGTAAGCGAAAATGGGGTCTGGCAGATGATTTTCATAATAGCTATGATATGAAGGTCTTTAAGATTTGCACCAATTAAAGACAGTATATTGTAGTAATAAGGAGAAATGTAAATGGCAAACCTAAAAGAAAAAATCTTACAAGCACTGAAAAACAGTAGTAAATTAGAATTAACACTGGATGATGTATCCAAATCAAAAGAAAATTTGTTGAAAAATCATTCAAATCCTGTTTTTAATCGGAAAGATAAAAACAAAATTCTGAAAAAATTTACTGATTTACAAGAAGTTGAAAAATCATTACAGCGATATAACAAATTGAATGAGAACGATTATCTTGAAGATGCCCGTGAAGAAAAAGAAAATGTTGAAACAGTCTTATTAAAAGGCGGAATTAGTTATAACAGATATGTATGGCACTCTGAAAACAGCGAGAATACGTGTGATGTATGCAAATCCTTAGACGGCAAAGAATTTGACTTTTACGATGAAGTTCCTGAGCGTCCCCACCCGAATTGCAAATGTACAGTTGAAATAATAGAAGATACAGATTCAAAGAGCAGCACTGAAACCCCCGAAGAAGAAAATATTAATACCATCAAAATTCCGCCTGAAAACCCAAATCCAAAAAGTTCACCAAAACCGCCGCAGCCAAATCCTGCTTCCAAAAATCCGTCACCCCCTCAGCCGCAAAGATGGATATTACCTGTATCAAAAGGACATAAAATTACAAGTAATTACGGATACAGAATGCATCCTGTATATCATACTATGAAATTACATGATGGCATTGATATCAATGCTCTTGCAAATACTCCTGTATATGCAGTTGCAGATGGAAAAGTTTCAGTTTCAGGATGGATAAGCGGGTATGGAAATTACATCCAAATAGAACATGCTAATGGTCTATCAAGTTTTTATGCCCATTTAAATATGATAAATGTAAAGAGAGGTAATATTGTAACACAAGGACAAAGTATTGGGAAAAGTGGGAATACAGGTATTGGAACTGGTCCTCATCTGCATTTCGGAGCCAAAAAGAATGGAGTAAGTGTAGACCCTACAATATATTTACCAGGTTTTTAGTAGTTTTTTTAGGGCATTTATATCTATCCATTCGTAAAATGTAGTTTCAAATTCTGTAATGTTTGTTATGACGACTGGTTTACCCTTATGAATTGCTAATATATTGTAACGGGCGGAATATGCTTTATCATTTTTATAATCAACTATAACATTCCCAGTGACAAAACCTTTATATTTCACCACCAATTTGTCATTATGCATTTTTACATTGAACAAAAGATGAGAAATATATCCATCGTTATTTGGCGATGGATATTCTTCATGCAAATTCCAATTCATTAAATCCGCAATCATATCAATAGAGTATGTTTTGATTAATTTGTTATAATGAAAACTGTCAAAATCATAACAATTATTATTACAACAAGTGTATTTGTTATTTAATATATTTAAATAATAAATATTATGATAATTACCGGCAAGTTTATATAAATTTTTTTCTAATGATGGGGTATCAGTCTTGGTAGATTTAGTTTCTGCTAAAACTGGAATACAGGTTAAGATTATTAAGAATATGACTAAAAATAATTTTTTCACAATTACCTCATTAAGTTTATTTTAAATTGCTAAAACTATTTAAACATCAGCAATTGAAAAATACAACAGAATATTTTTAATACAAAATCAGGGGATAAAATCTTACAAGGACAAAATATTGGGAAAAGTGGGAATACAGGTATTGGTACCGGTGCACATCTGCATTTTGGCGTACATAAAAATGGACAACGAGTCAATCCATTAGATTTTGTCACGAATTTCTAATTGATATAAGTATATTTTAGTAAAAGTATATTCCTTTAACTGAAGCAATTCTTTTAATTTTTTTGAATATTTTACCTGATATTTTTCTATATAATATTTATATAGAAAAATATCACTTTCTGAACCCGGTTCTATACCCAAACCATACTTATCAATTACAGGTTGTATTTCTTCAATAATTACATTTGGATATAGGCTTATTGTTCCGTTCATTTCTTCTAATCTTTTTAGATAAACTTTATTTTGTTCTTTAATGTTTTTGTTTTTTAAATATTGTTGATAAATGTTATCTGATTTTTTGTTAAAATCTAAAAGCATTTGTTTTAAAGTCATATTATTATATGTAATCTTGTCATTTAAAACATGTTTCAATGCTTTAGCCATATCAATTTGATAATTTGTAATAAGATTTTCTGGAATATTTTTAATATATTTATCCTGTAAATATTTAGGCACAGGTTCATAAGTATTTAAATTTCTGATTTTGATTAATGTTTTCAAACCTAAAATATATTGTTCTTTATCTATTATTGTATTTATATCAGAGTTAATTATAGCTGGATTATTATCATAATATACTCCTTTATAATTATAATGAAATTCAGTTGGCGTTGAATTCTCATATTGATATTCTCCAACAGAACACATAAAACCTTTATATTTGGCCTTAAAAAACTTATGCTTTGGAGAATATTTTGTTGACGATATAATATGTGTTATATATCCTTCGCCATACGGACATTTAATATTTTCAATGTCCCCGCCGGGATCTAATTCTTCCATAACATCAATAGAATAAGTATCATATTTTTTACTATACTTATAAGAATTTAAATCATAATCCAAATATCCGCCATTTATAAAGTGTGTATCATTGATTTTATTTGAAAATTCTTTTGCATAAACGTTAGAATTGCCAAATAAAATTATTATACTTAATGCAAATACTAAAATTATTTTTCTCATGCACAAACCTTTGAATTTATTTTTAAATTGCTAAACCTATTTAAACATCAGCAATTAAAAAATACAACAAAACACTTTTATGTAAAAACAAGTGATAAACTCTCACAAGGTCAAAATATTTGATTGAACTGTCCCTTCTTTATTTCAACGGCCTTATGTAAGTATAATAAACCGCCTTAAAAAATCGCGGTCTTAAGAAAAACAGAGGTCTGTATTTCAAATACCCTTTTAAACCCTCGAAATCTTCGTGTCTAATTTCCTCTTCCGTTTTGTGCGGTGCCCACGGAGTCATCGCTTCATACTTTCTGTAGTACCATTTGAAATAATTCCAATTCCCGTACTTCCATGGTTTTTGACGCCCTACGTAGTGAATAATATTCGGATGCACCTCATAACTCGAACGGTTTGTAAAATTACTGCTCTGAACATTCCACTTTGAAGGAAGGAGTTTTATTCTGCCTTTCAAAACTTCATTAATTATCTGCTGATCACCCATTTTAATTTCTGAAAAATGTTCATTTGTCCAATCGGTTAATTCTTTTTCTATATTATGTTTTCTTATACATTCCAAATCCATAACAAGAACCCCTGAATTAACATATCCGGGATTTTTGCGGCGCATTTGCGGTTTTATATCAGACACACCGCCAATAGGAAGTCCATCTAAATCAAAAGTAAATAACTTTTCAAGACTTGAATTTACAACAACATCACAGTCAAAATATATAATACGTTCTAAATCAGAAAGGAGTGAAGCAGCTTTTAGGCGATAATATGCAGGAAGCGACAAATACCCGTGAGTTTTCACATGTACAAAATCCGAAAATAATTCATTGTCAATTTTCACAAAATTAATCTTGCAGTCCTTTATTGCTTTTAACTGCAAAATTTTTGATTTAGAGTCTTCGCTGATTCCGCCGTCAAGAATATAAAAATTCAAATCATCATCATCTTTTGCATTCGCTAAAATTGAAGCAATTACAACTGCCGCGTATCTGCTGTAATTTTCGTCAGTTGAAATACAAACATTTATTCTACCCATTTCATTCTTCCTCAATTTCTTCCATATCTTATTATACTATAAAAATGCCGATTGCATTTGATTTTTGTCTTGACTATAATATTTGTAACCGTGACACTAAAAAAGGAGAGAAATTATGTCAAGAAAACCTATTATTGCAGGAAACTGGAAAATGAACCTTCTTAAATCAGAAGCCAAATCTGTTTTTGAAGGGATTAAAGATTTTGTTAAAGATTACACGGCAGTTGAATTGCCAACCGTTGTTATCGCACCTGTTTTCACTTCAATCTCTGCTGTTGAAGCTGTTAAATGTGACTGTGGCTGCGGCGGAAATAAAATTTCTATTGCAGGTCAAAACTGCCACTGGGAAAAATCAGGCGCTTACACAGGCGAAATTTCTGTTGAAATGTTGAAAGATGCCGGCTGTGATTATGTTATCATCGGTCACTCAGAAAGAAGACAATACTTCTCTGAAACTGATGAAATGATTAACAAAAAAGCTAAAGCAATCTTAGCAGGCGGCTTAATCCCTATTATCTGCTGCGGTGAAACTCTTGAACAAAGAGAAGCTGGTGTTACTGATTCTTGGATTGCAGGCCAGATTAAAGCAGCATTAGACGGAATTTCATCAGAAGATGTTGCTAAATCCGTTATCGCTTATGAACCAATCTGGGCTATCGGCACAGGCAAAACCTGCGATTCAGACGAAGCTAACAGAGTTATCGCTATGATTAGAGGCGTTGTTAAAGAAGTTGCAGGCGCTGAAGCTGCTGATTCTATCAGAATTCTCTACGGTGGTTCCGTAAAACCTTCAACAATCGCTGAACAAATGTCTAAATCCGACATCGACGGCGCTTTGGTCGGCGGTGCTTCATTAAAAGCTGAAAGCTTCAACGAAATTATCGCGAATACTATGAAAGTTGCTTGCAAAGCATAAATATTAAATAACTTAATTGATACATTGTAACAACCGTCAGAAATGGCGGTTGTTCTTTTATACTCTTATACTATCATTACTCTGTGACTGCTAACCGTATCTAATCCGGTACCATATTCCATCTTTAAGTATTAAATGCCCTTGACATGTCGCCGCGATCAGCAAGAGACTTACCAAATTATATTAATTCATTTTCATCAACATAGTTTACCATCCACTTTTCTATTTTAGAAGTTGGCGTAGTATTATTCTTTGCGCAAGCTTGCTTAAACAAATCCCATAATTCGTCATTTATCATTATACTCATTTTTTTTGACTTATTTCTTGTCAAATCTATTATTTTATCAGTCTTACTTGTCATATTATCCTCTTGATAAGAATAAGCCATTTTATGAATACATTTCAACCATATATTGACTACACCAAAATACCATAATATATCATGGTACATAAAAAGGAGGGTATTTATGAGAAAAATAGCGTTCACAATGGCAGAAGTACTCATTACACTGGGCATAATCGGAGTAGTAGCAGCCATGACTCTGCCGGCACTGGTTCAGAACAGCAGAAATAGAGAGCTGCGAACAAGTTTAAGCAAGGCTAATTCGGTCATACTACAGGCACTAAACATGTATCAGGCCGAGAATGGTGAAAGAGCAACGCCGGACAATATCCCAAGATATCAATTGAAAAAATATATTATTAAATATTTTAAAATATCAAGAGATTGCGGACAAGGTTCTGAAGGTACTACAGCAGAACTCGACAAGACTTGTATTCCTAATTATATCAATGAAGGTACAAGTGAAAACAGTTCAAAAAATTATAAAACACTTAACGGCAAAGCTTACATTAATCTACAATATTTTGATGATGGACAATTTGTTTTGGCAGACGGCATGCTTGTACTAATAGAAAACGGAAACACACTAGACGTAACAATTTCAGTTGATTTAAATGGTTACCGGAAAAGACCAAACAGGCTCGGACAGGATTTGTTTATGTTTGAACTTGACAAAAACGGAAAACTTCTTCCGATGGGAGTTGAAGGAAGCAGATATTACTCAGAAAATGACGAATATTGCTCGTTATCCTCTACTAACAATATGAATGGTGCAGGATGTACATATAAAGCTTTAAGCGATCCTAAGTATTTTGATAATTTACCAAAATAAGAAAAGCACTCCGTTTGGAGTGCTTTTCTTTAACTTTTAAACCTATTTATAGCGGTTTCAGAGAATTCCTGTAAATTTCTTCAACCACATCACGTCCGTTACCTGATGGTCCGATATCAATCAAGCCACCAAGGGATGGTGTTGTATAAACAAGCTCTACAAGTTTATCAACATCAGCTTCCGTAAAGCCTTCGTCAGTTAACTTTTCAGAAACTCCAACCGACGCAAGCCAGTTTTGAACTTCTTTTGCAGCCTTGTCAGCTTCAGCTGGTTCACCTTTTAACCCTGGAGCAATAGGCGCGAGAATTTCTGCCAGAACGTGAGGTCTGTCTTTATATATTGTCTTAATAACTGCAGGCAGCAGTATTGCAAGCCCGAGTCCATGAGCAAGTTCCGGTTTTACAGCGCTCAGAGGATGTTCAAGCGCGTGTGTATAGTGCAATAAGCCGTTATCAAAGCTTACGCCGCCCATCATTGCCGCATAGGCAAGAAAATATCTTGCTTCCAAATCATCCGGATTTTCAATCGCTTTTGGTAAATATTTTGCAACAAGTTCAATAACTTCTTTTGCAAGCGAAATTGAATAAGGGGATGCAACAGCGGATGTTGCAGCTTCTACAACATGGTTAACCGCGTCAATTGAAACGTATCTTGTCTGTTTTGGCGACAATTTTGTCATCAACTGCGGGTCATCAATTGCAAACATTGGATAAATACAATCGTAAGCAATTGCAGGTTTAAAGTTTTTAGCAAGGTTAGTTACAACCGCAAATCTGTTAGTTTCAGTACCTGTTCCGTGAGTCAAATTGATTGACACAATCGGAGCGGCTTTATCCGGTGCAAATTCAAAGTCGTAAATATTTTCAGCGGTTTTATCAGGGTATTCCAGAAGAATTGCAACTGATTTACCTGCGTCGGTAGGTGACCCGCCGCCTATTGCGATAACTGCTTTTGCCCCGAAATCTCTTGCGATTTTAGCCGCAGCGTTTACATGATCGGTTGTAGGGTTCGGCGTAACCTGATCGTAATTTACATAACCGATACCGTGGTCTTTCAAAGCTTTTTCAACGTAATCCCAGGCGCCTGTTGCTTTATAAGCGTTGCGACCAGACATTACGATAACCTTATCAATACCTTTATCCTTCAAAACTTTTGCAATGTCGTTGATTTTTTTGATTGCCCCTACACCAAAATAAACAGTAGATCTGGTGCGGATTTCTTTAATCTCGTTAATGTTAATATCCTTTTCCCACATAGAAAAACTCTCCTTTCTATTCTAATCTAGTGTCGCCTGCCACACCCAGCCGTCGCTGGCAGTGCGAGGTTCACCTAATCCGTGAAAGGCATTAAACCCTTACGGCACATGGGTATTATAGTATTTTTTTAAGCGTTTTGCAAGAGAATTTTTATATAATTTGTGAAAAGTATTCAATAGTCTTTTTCAACCCGTCGCGGACATGAACTGTCGGCTCATAACCAAGCTCTTTACGCGCCAGTGTTAAATCAGGTCTGCGTTTGCAAGGATCATCAGACGGAAGCGGCTTGTAGACAATTTTTGAATTTGAGTTTGTCAGTTCAATTATCATTTCCGCTAATTCTTTAATCGTATATTCGCCGTCATTTCCGACGTTCACAGGACCTGTGAAGCAGTCTTTGTTCATTAGTGCAACCATTCCGCGTACTAAATCATCAACATAACAGAATGAACGTGTTTGCGAACCGTCCCCGTAAATCGTGATGTCCTGACCTTTCAGCGCCTGAACTATAAAGTTCGATACAACGCGCCCATCGTTTTCTGCCATACGAGGGCCGTAGGTGTTAAAGATTCTGATAATCTTAATATCGACATTATGCTGTCTGTGGTAATCCATCATAAGAGTTTCAGCAACACGTTTACCTTCATCGTAGCAGCTTCTTATACCGATACAATTTACATTACCCCAGTAATCTTCTCTTTGCGGGTGAACAATAGGGTCGCCATAAACTTCAGATGTTGACGCCTGCAATATTTTTGCTCTCGCACGTTTAGCAAGTCCGAGCATATTTGTGACGCCGAGAACATTTGTCTTTATGGTTTTTATCGCATTATACTGGTAGTGAACAGGGCTTGCAGGACATGCAAGGTTATAAATCTCATCCGCCTCAATCAAAATAGGTTCAACAATATCATGTCTTATGAGTTCAAATTCTTTGTTATCCAGAAGATGCTCTATATTTTTTCTGGAACCAGTAAAAAAGTTATCAAGACAAATTACGTGATTGCCTTCGTTCAAAAGTTTTTCGCAAAGATGCGAACCGATAAAACCTGCGCCACCTGTTACTATAATATTTTTCATAATGCTCCTCGTTTTTTCTTTATTCTTTAGTTTAACACAAAAAAGACTCCGAAACATAAATCCGGAGTCTTTTTTTATTAGAAGTTATAAATTATTTATCATCTAACGCAGCAACGCCAGGGAGAACTTTTCCTTCGATAAATTCCAGAGAAGCTCCGCCGCCTGTTGATACGTGAGTGAAATCTTCTGCTTTACAGAATTTCTTAGCTGCTGATACAGAATCACCACCACCGATTACTGATACAGCACCGTTTTTAGTTGCTTCTACAATTGCTTCCAATACAGCTTTTGTACCTTCTGCAAATGCAGGGTTTTCAAATGCGCCGACAGGACCGTTCATCAAAATTGTTTTTGAAGATTTGATTACGTCTGCAAATGCTTTTCTTGAATCAGGACCGGCGTCAACACCTTCAAATCCGTCAGGAATTTCGTCAATTTTAACGAATTTGTTTGTACCGTTGCCTGAGAAATCGTCTGTTGCAAGAACATCTGTTGCCATTACCAATTTAACGCCTTTATCAGCAGCTTTCTTTTCGATTGCTTTTGCAACTTCAAGCTGGTCATCTTCGCAGATTGAATTACCGATTTTACCACCGTTAGCTTTTACGAATGTATAAGCCATACCGCCGCCGATAATCATGTTATCAACTTTGTCGAGTAAGTTTTCCAAAACACCGATTTTTGAAGAAACTTTTGCACCGCCGACTACAGCTGTGAAAGGTCTTGTCGGGTTATCAAGTGCCTGAGAAAGACATCTGATTTCTTTTTCCATCAGCAAGCCTGATACTGCAGGTTTCAAAACTTTTGCCAATTTAGCGGTTGAAGTGTGGTTTCTGTGAGCTGCGCCAAATGCATCGTTTACATAGAAATCACCGAGTTTTGCAAGTTCATTTGCAAAAGTCATGTCATCATCTTTTGCTTCTTCTGCTTTGTAGAAACGGATGTTCTCCAATAAAGCAACCTGACCGTCTTTCAAGGCTTCCAATGCTTTATCAGCGCCTTTGCCAACAGGGTCTTTTACGAATAAAACATCTTCGCCGAGAACTTTAGACAAATATTTTGCAACCGGTTCAAGTGAAAATTCAAGGTTCCATTCGCCTTTCGGTCTGCCAAGGTGTGCCATCAAAATGATTTTAGCGCCTTTTTCTTTTAAAGCTTTAACAGTTGGGATAATAGCCTGAATTCTTGTATCATCAGTAACATTTTTGTCAGCGTCCAAAGGTACGTTTACGTCAACTCTGACTAACGCTCTTTTACCTTTAACGTCGCCTAAATCTTTAATTGATTTTTTCATAATTGCGTCTCCTTCTTAAAATTACCGCAATTTCATATTACATAAAACAAATTTTCTTTTCAAGACAGCAGAAAAAGGGAAGCATCTTAGTTGGGCAAGTATGCCCAACCTACAATACCTCCCTTGTAAAGGGAGGTGGCGCGAAGCGCCGGAGGGATTGTGTTTTCCTGTCCCTCTCCCCTTGAGAGGGTGGCAAAGGCCGGGTAAGGGATAACAATAAAGGAGTGAGGACGACTACGTCATTGCGAGCGACAGCGAAGCAATCCAGCCTTTAAAAAAGTGAATGGTGAGTTGTGAGTAGTGAAGAGTTCTACAATAACAAATCCATTCACGCTTCACTCATTACTCTTAAGCCAAAAGCTGGATTCTTTCGGGCTTCGCCCTCAGAATGACGTAAAAAATTCCCTTAGTACCTTAATTGGGCAGGTATGCTCAACCGACAGTACTCCATTGTAAAAGCGGCTTGCAAGCAGAGTGCAACTCCGCTTCTTGGATTTACTTCACACTCGCCGGGTGTCGCCTACGAGCTACGCCCTGTCGGCTCCATCCGTACGCAAATCCGCTTCTTGGATTTGCTCCACGCTCGCTGGGTGTCGCCTACGAGCTACGCTCTGTCGGCTCCATCCGCTCGCTATCCGGATTTGTTCGCTTCGCTCACTTCATCCCCTCTCACAAAACAATTCACCGAATTGTTTTGTTCGGCAGAGTGCAAATCCGCTACACTTGCATTTCTTTTTCAAATCCAAACAATGAACTTACAGATTCGTCATCATGAATTCTTGAAATTGCCTGCCCCAGAAGCGGCGCAACTGAAAGTTGTTTAATATTTGAAGGCATTTTATCCATGTCAAGTGGAATGGTATTGGTAACTATACATTCTTTGATTGGAGCGTTTGAAATTCTCTCTACTGCAGGACCTGAAAATACAGGGTGAACTGCGCATACGTAAACATCTTTTGCACCTTCTCTTTTTAAGAGTTTTGCAGCCTCACAGATTGTACCTGCAGTATCAATCATGTCGTCAAACATAACGCAGACTTTATCTTTTACATCACCTATAACGTGAGAGGCAATAGCTTCATTGTGTTTGTCACGGCGTTTGTCTATAATCGCAAGCGAACAGCCCACAGCTTTTGCAAAGTGTCTTGTTCTTTGAACTCCGCCTGTATCAGGGCTTACTGCGACCATATCGTCAGGGTTGATATTTAAACTTTTGATGTAATTTACAAGGATTGGTGTTGCAAAAATATGGTCAACAAGAATATTAAAGAAACCTTGAATTTGACCTGTATGTAAGTCCATTGCAAGAACTCTGTCTGCACCGGCTGTTGTCAATAAATCTGCAACTAGTTTTGCGGTAATGGCCTCACGTCCGGAAGTTTTTCTATCTTGTCTTGCATAACCGTAATACGGAATTACTGCAGTAATCGTTTTTGCACTTGCTCGTTTGAATGCGTCGATAATAATCAACAATTCCATTAAATTTTCATTAACAGGATTGCATAACGGCTGGATAATAAAAACATCGTCGCCGCGAACGCTTTCTTTAACCTGTACATAAATTTCGCCGTCAGCAAAATTTTTCACAACCATAGGTCCAATAGTAGTACCTAAATAATCAGCGATTTCCTGTGCAAGTTTAGAGTTTGAACGACCGGCAAAAAGTCTGATATCATGGGTCGGATTGATTGCACGTTCCAGCTGAGGAAAAGCCATTTCTAAAACCATTTTTACAAATTACCCTTTCAGTTACTCACTGCATGGATTATTATAATCCCGCTATATACAAATTTCAATATTAATTTTAAGTAATATTAAAAATTTGGTACGTATGGAGTAAACCGCGAAAAAATAATTTTTTGCTATTTTTTATCGTTAATTTTTATCAGGTGCCAGCCGAACTGTGTCATTACAGGGTCTGAGACTTCCCCGACATTCATAGAAAATGCTTTTTTCTCAAATGACGGCACCATCTGCCCTCTGCCAAAGCAACCTAAATTACCGCCGTTTCTGCCGGACGGGCATAGCGAATACAAGCTTGCATAGTACGCAAAATCACCGCCGTTATCAATGTCTTTTTTAATCTGCATTGCCTCTGCCGCTGTTTTTACCAGAATATGGCTTGCGCATACCTGAGACACATCCTCAACTGCTTCTTCCGCCGCAAAAGTTACACCTGTCAACAAAACCATTACTGCCAATATTTTTGTTAAAGTTTTAATCATAATTCTCCAATCTTGTCGTATGCATTTTCGTTTCTGCAATTGTATTTCGGGATATAATCAACTCCGTATTTTTCCGCAATTGATTTTATATCCGGCGACGCAGAAATTATCACCACTTTTGTATTTTTGTATTCTTTAAACATTTGAATTTGTTTTATAAACCATTCCCCTGCCAAAAGCGGCAAAAAATCAGGTTCCATCTGCATATCAGTTAAAATGATATCATAAGGTTCATTCAATGAAAACATCAGCTTATCAACGCCTTCACGCGCAGAATTTGCCGTCTCTATTATGAAGTTGTCTTTAAACAACATACTGAGCGCTGTTTTATGGTATTGAACCCATTTTTCGGAATCGTCTACTATCAAAATTCTTTTTTTCATATCCGAATTCTATCACAAACAGGAAATGCCCGATATATAAACGGGCATTTCCTTCTGCATAACTGTTCTCCGTTATTCGACAGGAACAAAAATTATATAGTCATTACCTTCCCTGATTTTTGTAATTTTACTTAAATCAATGTTTTCATCAAACATCAAATTCTGGGATACCCGTGTAATCATTTCATGCCCGTGTTTTTTTGTTTCTCCCGCAGCGGTAACCGTTAATACATTGCCGTTTGCCGTCACTTCAACATTTTTTTCATCATTGTCAAACGGCCGAAGGTCAATTATAATTTTATAATTATCAGGATTTTTTTCTACCCTCATAAAGCTTTCTGCCTGCTTTTGCAGATGGTAATCCTTCATTGCCTCACGCCTAATCATTTTGTCCATACGGTGCTGGTCGCGCATCATCATTTTTTCCACTTTTCTCATCTGGACGGCAGGATCAAGCATTCTCTTAAAATGCCAATCAGTTACAACATAAAAAGCCGCAAATGCCCCTAAAAACACCAAAATACCTATTAACGTATGACGTAAAATCGGATGTTTGCATAAAAAACAATCATCATGGTAGTTGTGTTCATCCATCGGAAAACTCCTTTCTTATAAATTAACAAAACTAATGATATTTCAAATGCACAAATTTTGTCCATAGCCCGATACGGCTAAGTTATATATTATCCTTAAGCTTAACAAACATTAATCATAAATATTGCGGAAATATAAAAGATATGTTAAAATATTATTGTATCAATTAGGAGGGTTAGGAAAATGGCTAAAATTTTAGTGACTATGCCTGACGAATTTCTGAATAAAGTAGATGGTCTTGCTAATGACGAACAACGTACGAGAAGTGAACTCATACGTGAAGCTCTCCGCACTTATATGCGCAGAGTAACTGTCAGTCAGTCCAGAAAAGCGCTGGATAACGCAAAAATTTTGGAAAATCTTTTAGGTTAATAGTTTATCTTTACAAAAAAAATTTAAATACGGGCATATTGATTAATGCCCGTATTTTTTACGGTAATTTTTTAAACTTCTTTCTTATTAACTATTAAACTCTTTCATAAAGACTTCAACCCATTTTACAAGACTTGCAATCTCAAATGGCTTAGGCAGATACAAATCCGCTCCTGTATCAAGTACAAGTTCTTTATCGTGGAATACAGATGTTATAATCAGTTTTGTATCTTTAAACTTCGGACTCTTTTTAATCTTACGGCAAAGCTCAAGTCCTGATTTTTCTCTTGCGTCGCCAGCATCAAGAATTATTAATGCAGGAGGGTTTCCCTTCATGTCAAAATGTCTGAATGTTTCCACTTCATACCCTTGCATACCAAGAATTGTAGAAAGAAGTAAAATCATAGCATCATCCTGCTCTACAACCGCAATTTTTTTGTTCGGCGTCTTTTCTTTTACCGCATCATGCGCCGATAATTTTGCACGTTCCATAAGATAATTTGATTTTGCAGGAAGATTTGCAAGTGAATGAATAGTACCAAGTGAATTAAGAAGTTCCTGAGGATCAGTATATTTTTTAAACTCGTTTGTCACAATTCCGATAGTTGTATGCATAAAGTCAGAACGCCTGCCAGCTCGCTCATCTCCCTGCATAATCATATACCCGCGTTTCAAATCCTGAGGAGAATAAAATTTTTGAATAACTGTATCAAATGCAAAAGTTAAAAAATTGGCAATTTTTTCTGCTTTCAAAAGGTCTGTTATTATAAGAAATTCATTTTCTGCAAGAGAACCGAGATAATCATTTCCGTTCAACGTTGAGGTTATTATTGCCGTATAGGTCTGTAAAAGCTTGTCAGAGGCAAGTCGTGTATATGTTTCTGAATAGTTTTTAAAATTCTCTACCGTAATGTAAAGACATGCCCACGGGCGTTTGGTTGTAACTATACGCTTTAAAGCCCGAAGTGAATAGTTTTTATTCGGAAGCATTTTTTTTGTATCAAGGTTTGACTCAAACTCACGACGAAGATGCGCTTTTATGCGCATAACAAATTCGTCCGAATTAACAGGCTCGCTGATAAAATCATCGGCGCCGCTTTCAAGAACTTTTATTCTGTCATCAAGTTCGGCAGACTTTGACATTGCAACAATAATCGGCCGCATATTATAAGTTAACGCACGAATTTTTCTGCAATAATCCGACAAATCGCTGTCTATACTGTCTGAAATGATTATCAAGTCAGGTTCTTTATCCTGAATTGTTTTCATTGCAGAAATAAGATTTTTGGAAATCAAAACACAAGAAGATTGGTTTTCCAGTAATTTTTTATATTTGACGGACAGTTCGCGTCTTTTATCAATAATCAATGTTACTGTCTGCATTTTTCCCTCGCAAGAGTTTCTAAATTGCAGACAGGGAAAAGAACTTCAAATGTAGTTTCTCCGGCGGAGGATTCCACAGAAATTTTCCCGTTCATTTTATCTACAAGATTTTTTGTAATATAAAGCCCGAGCCCGCTTCCCTGAACCTTTCTTGTCAGCGGATTATCTATCCTTGAGAATTTTGTAAAAATCTTTTCGTAATCTTCTTTTGCAATACCGATACCCTTATCAATAACCTTTATTGATACATATTCGCAATTTTGACAATATCCTGCTTTAATTTTTATCTGTGAATTTTCATCAGAATACTTGGCGGCATTTTCGATTAAATTTGTCATAATCTGCATGAATTTATCTCTGTCAATGAGAACTGCCGGGGTTTCCTGAGCTACATCAACGTGAAAAGAATGTGTCTTATATTGATTTTTAACAAGTGAGACCGCAGCATTTATAATAGGTAAAATATCAGTCTCTTTAAACACAAATGTTTCCTTATCGGATTTTGCAACAGAGAGCATATTTTCAACAAGATTAATCAATCTGTTTGACTGATCCTCTATTATTTTCAGGAATTTTTTCTTACTGTTATCGTCAAGCTTATCCCAGGAAGCAAGCATAGTCTGCGCAAATCCTCTAATAGAAGTCAGAGGTGTACGCAATTCGTGGCTCACAGTTGAAATAAAATCCTCGTAGTCTTTCTCATTATTGTTCATAAAGTTAGTATAGCACATTTAAAAGAATAAAGCTAATCGATTAACACGGCTATCACACTAAATATTCTCTCTGTAAAAACGCTTTTGAAAATGTCGAGACTCCGGCGAATATTTGGCTAAGTGATTTAAACAAAAATCGTTCCTGTGTAGTGATGTGGCTCAGCAATATAAACTGGTTAAGTCTTACATAAAACCTAAAAAGCATTCTCCAGTAAAAACGCTTTTGAAAATGTCGAGACTCCGGCGAATATTTGGCTAAGTGATTTAAACAAAAATCGTTCCTGTGTA
>CALVBD010000004.1 GCA_944325635.1 Candidatus Gastranaerophilales bacterium
GCCGGAACCTATGGCGTAACAAAATTAACCGGCGGCGAATATGGCTCACAGGATGCGTTTATAGATTTCGCTTCAGGACTGATTATGTCCAGAATCTCTCATGTTAAAGGCGGAACCGCGGCAGATGCCCCTGTTGAACATGGTTCCGTAAAAGTTACGCGTTCTAAGACAGAACACCCACAGGGTACAACACCAAAACCTCAAGAAGTACAAGAACAAGGCGGCGGACAAAATCCGGCTCCTTCCGGCAATGCCGGTGAAACTCCTGCAGCCGGACAGCAGCCTGTTCAAACTCCAAAATATACAAAAGAATTTGAACCTGTAAAAGAAGAAACGCCTGTTTCTTCGGAGATTATTGACGAAAGACTCGGCGGGAATAACCCTGAATTGGATGAATTGAACCGCGAATATGCTTCCGGAAACTCGCTTCTTCAAAAGCAGGCGGAAGTTGAAGAGGCTATTACGGGTTTTGGCATTGAAAACAACACCCCTGAATATATTGAAAGCTTACGTGCAAAAATAAAAGAAGTATCGAACGGCGATACAGAATTAGAAAAGGCTTATACAGAGCTTTTAGATGACGCTGTAAAAGAAGCTGATATCGAAGCTGCAAATTTAAAGCGAGAAAACGCCTATATAGACAGAACTCACAGGCAAAACGGCAATATAAAATCCGCCGAAGAAAGTGCGGGCGTTTTTGAGGAACATATAGAAGCGGAAAATGTCAAAAAAGAAAATGAATATATTGAAAGAACACACCAAAATCCGAGCGGAAAATCCGCAAAAGAAAGTGCTGAAGTTTTTGAAAAACACTTTGACATAAAAGACAAAGTTGACGCTGTAGACAGGCAATTACATACAGCTACTCCGCTTGACGGGGATGAACTCTTTGAAAGGTTAACGCATTCCAATAATCCTGAATTAAAACAGCTTGGCGAACAGTATAAAGCTTTAGAACAAAAAGAAGCTGAGATAAAAGAACAAATAGAAAGGGTAAAACAACTCAGAAAACAGCAGCAATCAGGAATTTCTGCCGAGAAACTAGATAATGCAAGACATAATCCTGAATTAGAGATGATGAATTTGAAATATAAATCACTTGAACTTCAGGAACAGCAGATAAAAGAGCAGGTAGAAAAGCTAAAAGAACAAATCAGACAAAAGGATCCGATTTCCGCAGAAATTATTGACAAACGTCTGAAACCGACAGACGGTGATTATGCAGACCTGAAATCGCAACTGCAGGAAGAAGAAGCCGTCGGATTAGAGAATGAATACATCGAAAGAACCCACGGAAATCCGAGCGGCAAATCCGCAGAAGAAAGTGCAAAAGTATTTGAACAACAGTTACCGATAAAAGAAAGAATAGATGCTGTTGATAAGCAATTGCATCAGAAACGAGAGATTACGGCTGATAATATAGACGAGCAGTTCCTTGCCGACAATCCTGAATTGAAAGCTCTACACGACCATTATACAGCGTTGGAAGATCAGGAAGCCCAAATCAAAAAACAGGTTAAGGAACTTAAAGAGCAGATTATTGCTAACAATAAAAATAAACCTGAAATTTCAGCAGATATCATTGATGAGAATTTCCCGACCCATAATCCTGAATTAGATCCGCTGAATTCGGAACTCCGGGCATTAGAGCTAAAAGAGGATGAAACAAAACGTCAGGTTGCTGATTTAAAATATAAAATGCAGAAAAAGATTGAAGTAACTGCAGAGGATATTGATGCAGGTTTAAATCAGAGAACGGGCGATTACGAAGACTTAGCATCAGACTTGAAAGAGCAGGAAGCTGTCGGACTGGAAAACGAATTTATCAGAAGAACCCACGAAGCTCCGAGCGGTAAATCCGCCCGTGAAAGTGCTGCGGTTTTTGAAGAACATTTTGAGAATATTATTACTCCTGCACAGGCAAAAGAGATTACATCAGATGAAAACCTCATAAAACTCGCAACCGAAAAAGACGGAACCATTAATAAATCAAAACTCAATGCCGCAGTTGAACTAAAAAGATTGAATATAGAAAATAATAAGATTGAATTTTGTCTGGAACTCTGTAACGGTAATTATAAACGTGTTCAGGAAGCTGTTGCGGATATAGAACAAAAACTAAAAACAACAGGATTGAAAATCTCAAATGGTGAGATAGCATTTGATGAAACAAAAATTAATTATATGGATAATCCTGGCAGTTTGAATAAACAACTACATTTACAAACCAAATATCGTTGGGGAACCGATTTAGCAAGAGATATTCATTATAGAAGATTTAGCATTGACGACTTATTGCCAATGTATCTTGTTAATGATTCCAAATATTCAAGCTTCTTCAAAAATAATAGTATAATTGACAATTTGATGATAAGTAATAGCTATTGGAGAATTATGAGTCCATATAACTATAATTATAATCTAACGGATAATCCGAAAAAAATAATTGATGAAGCAATGAAATTTTACACTATTAATAAACCTTCTGCTGAAGAACGTAGTGCCTTAGGTATATATAAAGGATCTGAATATGAAAATATAAATACAAATAAAAATGCTGCTTATAAGAAGCAGGCAGATATTCTTGATAAATATCTATCAGATTCTCCATTAGAATCTGATATACAGCTCCGACGAGATGATTATTCTTATGCTTGTTTAAACGACTTGCTTTTTAATGACGGTGTAAGTTTAGGTGATGTTATGAAAAATCCTGAAAAATATAAGGATAAATTGTCTGAAATTTCTTCATTAAATGGTAAAAGTTATGTAAATAACAGGTTTATGTCAACAACGGCAGATTCTAACGGTACGTTTTTTGGCTGTCCGATTAGGTGGGATTTAACAGTTAAATCAGGAACAGGTGCTGCATTTTTGGATTCTATCGGTATAAACAGAGAAGCCGAGTTTTTAATCAACCGTAATTCAAAAATCACTATTGAAGGTATTGAAATTAGTGGTAAAAACATTAAGTTAAAAGTGACAGTTGAACCTGCAACACCGGAAGAAATCGCTCAACAGCGTAAAATTACCCAAGAAAGAGAAACAAGAATAAAACAACAGGATACTGAAATTTATAATCAGACGGTTTCTGACCTTAAAAATGCCAAAACCGTCGAAGATATAAATCGTATTAAAGAAAATATTGCCTCAGTCAGTGTGCCTGAAAAACGTGTAGAATTAAATAAGATGGCTGACAGTAAACTTAATGAGATTAACAAGGCAAGAGTTTAAAACGGGTTTATGACGGAAATTATGTCCAACTCAAAATCTGTGGAAGATGCCTTCCGCACTGCTGATTTGGCGAATTCCGACACCAGAAAGATTTATACCCAAATGATTGACGCAAAATTCCCGCAGGTGAAAAACAAAGAACAACTGTTGGATGAGTTGCAAAAACTCACAAACCATCCTGATTTTTCAAAGTTAAATGATGCTAATAAAACATTAGCTAAATTATCCCTATTGATAGAAAACGGTGTCGATATCAAGATAATCAAAGCTAATTATAAACTCTCAAAAGATATGTCAGACAGATTAAATGATATTCAGTTCACCCTGCATGGTGACGGCGATATTGAAATCCAAAGACAAAGTGCGGCAGTCCTTTATCGTTCAGGTGATTATGAAACCTTTAAAATCCTGAATGACGTAAATCATACAAAAAATTTATCTGCAGAGGATTTGACTCAAATGGATGATTTATATAAATGGGCTGAGGAAAACGGAAATCTTCTCGTAAAACATACTAACATCACCAACCCGAATGCTATTCCGAAACAACAAATTACTATTGAGTATCTGGATCCGGCAACCCATATAAGTCTAGGGCCTAGAACTTTTAATGTCCGGGTTCTTGATTTGCATGATGAAAATGTATTAAATAACCTTGAAAAATATGGCTTTGAACCGGAAATAACCACTGATGATTTGATAAAAGTTGAACCGGAGGTTCTATGGGACGGAAGAGGTATGAATGAGGTAGTAGTTTATAACCCGCAGGTTAAAGCTTTATATGTCAGAGGGGGGAATATAAAATCTATTCCTCAAGCATACTTCGAATTATCGGAAAAATATAATATACCTATAATTGTACAAGGGAAATATAGTTATAGCTAGAATTTATAAACATGTCTCTTAATGACGCAACCATTCTAACCTCCTTTTTTTTAAAAAAACGAGGTATACTCTTTAAATAATATTTAAAAACATTTGTAATAACTAAATAATGATAAAAACTTATGATTTCTATGCCAAACTTGTGTAAAAGAACACTTGGTTTGATTACTTGTTACAGATGCTTTGATTATTTTTGGACACTTTGTGTTGGGTGCAGAACCCTCAACCTACAAACTGCAATTTCTAAAGCATAAGGGGGGCTGCAAGTCCGACACCTTCGCTTGTAAATCTTGTTATTCTTATTACAACATACAATGGAGCTTCTCCTGCTTCAAGCATTCTCTTACATTTAAGCATATTTTCTGCTGTTTAAAACCAATTAAAGCTAATTGTTCAGCAGTTTGCTTTACAGAAACACATGATGTAATTTTAAACCATATATGCTTTTTATAGATTATATTACCAATTTATACATTTTAATTTGATATAAAATTTACCGTATAAATTAAATCATTTATTTAGTACGTTACGGTATATAGCAACAGAAATAATGGCAGTAACAGCTTCAGTAACCCAAAATGCATGCCAAATCTCTACTACTCCTAATATTCGGCTTAATAAAAATGCTGTTGGAATAATGATAAATATATACCGGCAAAGCGAAATTAACAAGGACGGAATTCCTTTACCTAATCCCTCTAACGCACCTGATGAAGTAACAGACACAGCAGAAACAATAAACCCTGTGCATATAATTCTCAATGCTGTTTCTCCAGCTTGGAGAGTATAATCAGTATGAGTAAAGAGTTCCATAAGTTTCTCCGGATAAAACAGGCAAATTATAGTTCCCAATATCATAATTATACAATTCAGATACAAAACAATTCTATAAATTTGATTGACTCTTTTATTTTCACCAGCACCGTAATTATAACCAATTAAAGGACGCATTCCTTGAACAATACCATTTGCAGGGAGATAGATAAATGTTTGCAATTTATAATAAATACCTAAAATTAAAATGTAGACTTCGGAATATGCAGCCAGAATTGCATTTAGTGCAGAAATTAATAACGATGGTAATGCAAGATTCAGTGTAGCCGGAATCCCAATTAAGTATAGTTTCAATACAATTTTAGGAGAAAATACAATATACTTCTTGCGAATATGTACACAGATTGGCCGCATATAATAAACAATAAGATATATTATCAATGTCAACATCTGACCTATTCCGGTTGCTAATGCAGCTCCTTTAATCCCCATTTGAGGGAATGGTCCATAACCAAAAATCAGTATGGGATCCAATATGATATTTGCGATACATCCGCTCATCAAACTTATCATTGTTGTTTTCATTTTACCTGCGGCTTGAAAGATTTTCTCAAATGTTATCCCAACGAGAATAAACAGAGTAAAAGAGAATGCTATAACCGAATAATTAATGCTGAGTTCAATCACTGGTTCTGATGAAGTGAACTTTCTTAAAAAGAATGGCATAATTGCAATACAACAAATTGTCATTACAATACTATGAATAATCGCCAATAGAAGTCCTATAGTAGCAGCCCTATCAGCATTTTTATTATCTCCGGCTCCAAGATAAAAAGCGATAACCGCATTAATACCAACCCCGAAACCAATCCCTACTGCATTTATAAAATTTTGAACAGGATAGACAAGTGATAGTGCGGTCATTGCATCCTCACTAATCCTGGCAACAAAATAACTATCTACAATGTTGTATAGAGAATTAACAAGCATTGATAAAACCATAGGTAATGACATTGATAAAATCAATGGTATAATCGGTTTTTCCTTCATAAAAGTATTATTCATGATTTCTCCTGTTTGAATTGTTCCGTTAAGATTTTGAAAATACTATGATTGTTGGAATAGCCACCCAACACCATCAAGACAAGGGCAAAAATTAATGTGATTCCTTCTGTAACAGGAAAAGCATACCAAATCCCATTCATTTGGAATACCTTATCCAAACACCACATAGCCGGAACAAATAAAATCAGCTGCCTGCAAAGTTGAATTCCAATACTTGACAATACATTCCCCGTAGCCTGAAAATAAGTTGAAATCATTGTAGAAATACCACAAAACAGGTAACTTACAGCCATAATCCGCATAGCGGATATCCCAAAAGAACACATTTCATCGGAAGCAGCAAATAATTTTAAAATTTGTGACGGATATACAGTTACAACTATTGTACCGATAATCATCATGATTGAAACCAAAATTGTGCCATAGCGGAAAGCTAAATTTAATCTTTCTCTGTTTCCTGCCCCGTAGTTGAAACTCATAACAGGCAAACACCCCTGGATTAAACCATTTACTGTCATAACAATTAGTTGCTGAATTTTGAAATATGCACCGAAGAATGCAATCGCAGTAGCAGAATATGCTGCCAAAAAAAGATTTACAAAGGTCACCATAAAAGAACTAAGTGCATTCATAATAAATGATGGCAGTCCAAATGCAAAGATTCTACCGATTATTTGTTTCTGCAACCGAAAACCTTTGATTTGAAAGTGTACTTTTTGTTTGGTTCCAAGTAATAAAGCAAATGCCAAAATCATAGAGACCATATAACCTGCAACAGTTGCTAAAGCAGAGCCGCAGATTCCCAAGGCTGGAAAAGCTCCAATTCCAAAAATTAAAATCGGGTTAAGAATAAAATTAACAACAACCCCTGCAATCTGAAACCACATAGGAGCAACCATATTACCTGTAGCCTGAATCATTTTTTGAATAGCTATATGAACCATATTTGGTATTTGCATAAGTGAACAGAGACCCATATAGGCTATACTTAATTTATATATTTCCTCATTACCTGTAAAAGCCCTAAAGTAAGGTTTCATAATCAATAATACCAGAATATTGAGCAAAGCACCAACAACAAAGGACAGTAAAATTCCGTGAGTAACAACACTATCCGCTTTATCTTGCGCTTTTCCCCCAAGGTATCCGGCAATCAATACATTCACCCCAACACCTATCCAAATTGATGCCGCATTCATTAATGTTGTTATAGGAAATGAGAGAGACACAGCTGTTAATGCGTTTTCACCAAGTTTTGCAACAAAAATACTATCTATCAGATTATAAGAATATTGCAAAAACATTGATATCAAAGGCGGTGCTGACATTTGACAAATAAGCTTACCAATTGGCATAACTGCCATTTTATTCTCGGCCTGCATATATTTTCTCCTTTTCCTTTTATCCGGATAATCAAAATGCCACACAGTTATCTTATGATAACTGTGTGGCAAAAAGATGATTAAATCCGGAAAAGTCCACTTAAATTTTCGGTTATGATTATAATTTGCTAGTCAACAATTGTCAAGGATTCTGAGAAATTATACAGCATTTACACTTGAATGAAAAAGCTGCTTAAATTTTAAATATGTTTACAAAATCAAACAATAACAGTAAAGTGAGAAAATAGCATTTTTATTAATAGTAATCGTATTAACATTGATTTTTGTAATTCACCAAGAAAACTCTTATATTTGTAAACCATCAATTTGATTGAGATAAAATAACATCGGTTTAAGAATAAAAATAAAAAAACTTCTTATATAATTGCGATTAGATAAAAGTTTCACTCCAGAGGTTCCTTAAAGTTGGTTCCGCAGATTTGCAAAATTAATATTTTCTATGAGAAATTCTCAAATTTGATGTTATTTTTGAAATTTACACTGTAATTATTGCCAGTATTAGACTTTGCACAATTTTATACTTAACGATTTTATTGAATTTGAGGCATATAAGTTCCGTTGATACAAGTTCTGAAAAATTTCAAAATATATTACTATTACTTATCTGTCTATAGTTCCAACCTGTCCGTTTGTAGCCATTTTATATATTATTTTACATCCGACCTTAAGAAAAAACTTCCGGTTAGCGAATTTTCGGTAGGGTGAAGCGGAGCGTAACCCGTAAGGTGCAGGTCGGACATTACTCCGCCTGCACCCCGAATAATCCAAGACAAATTTCAAATGTCCTTGCCGAAAATAATCAAACCATTCGTATAAATTCAAATATGTCCTAAACTTCCGCCACATAAGGGTTACAACCAAAAGTCGAGGGGGTAGACTTCAACGGACACTTCGTGGACTTTTCAAGTAATTTGGTTTGATTATTTTCGGACACTTCCGGCAGGTTAAAACCTAAACACAAAGCCACTTTTCAGCCAACAATCATTTTAACCGTACACGATTGAAATGTCTGCTCAAATACAGAGGGCAAATTCGTCTTAATACCTTTCCCTACGGAGTTGAAACTATCTTTTGACTTTTGCTTCCGTTCTAAAAAAATTTCCAGACCTTGTTTTAAATTTTCGTAAATGTAAAGAAACACCTTAAATGATTATTTGTAACACTCAAAATGAGTATTTAATTTTATATATTTTTTTATTATATAATTATAAAAATATATAATAAAAAAGGTTATTAATGATATTAAGAAAATTTTTAAATAGTGAAAATATTCCTATAACAACAATTAAAGACAAAGATAAGGAAATAAAATTAAAAGGAAAGCGATATTTTTATAAAGACAAATTAAAAAATCGCTATATACTAGAGATAGATATATTGCCAAATGATGTTAAAATCGGCTTTTAAAATATTTGGAGTGTCGTGGAAGTATAAAATTTCGTTTTTCTTTTGCATTTTGCTGAATGTTTTCCACGGTACAAATTGAATTTTTGATGTAAAAGAGACATTGTTATTTTGCATATTTCAATAAAACCAAAACATAGAAAAAATTGCTTTAAATTTGGAAATAAAGTACATAAATAATGGAATGTAACAAAATGTAAGGGTAAATTATAAATGTCTTAAACCCTGTTATAATACCTCTATAATACAATATGGTGGTGTGGGATGGGGCAATTTTTATATACAGATATCCTTTATTTAATTATAAAAACAATTTTACAAAAATGGAGGATAGTAGAATGAGCGAACCACAAATTACAAATTTTCATGGTATTAAAATCGAGGGATTTAAAGGCGTTTCTACGAGAAAAGAGAATGAAGGGTATGAAGCTTACGGAATTCAGCCCGATACTATATACACGATATTTACTGACTATGGTGTATTTGAAATAAGTGATAAACAACTTGAACGTATAAATTCACAGCCTCAGGCAGGTAAAGAACCGTCTATATTCCGTAAAGGATTTACGACTACAATACAGGATTTGGAATTGATGAGTGTTAAAGGTACTGACGGAAAGGATGTTTACTCTATTACAAATTCAGAAGTCGGTAAGATTGATTTAAATGATGGAGGTAATGACCAGGTTACTGTTGGAGATGGTAGTTTGGTCGGGAAAATTTTGGGTGATATGATGGACAGAATTTTCCTTATGGGCAAAAGTAGTGTTCAAGGAACTAACATTGATAAAGTTATTGATATGAGAGAGAATAAAGATGGTTGGGTTCCTCTGGATGATAACGGAAATGTTGAGCATTAATATTACCAATTAATTTTGCTAATTAGAACATATAAATATGCTTAATTAGAAATAAGAATTTTAATAATATAAAAAACAGTTAAATTACAAAAGTCCAGTCCCGGCCGAATAAAAATGTTTTACTTAAAAACGGAGAGGGTGGGATTCGAACCCACGGAAAGTGTTACCCTTCACAGACTTTCGAGATCCGCACCTTAAACCACTCGGACACCTCTCCTTTTTTTTTATCATAACACAAAAATAAAAAACTCACATTTAATTGTGAGTTTTTTATTGGTTATTGCATTGATTTATTTGAACTTAAATATTCTTTTTCTTTTATTCCGTCGACATACATTCTTCCGTTAGGTTCAATCCAAATTTGGAATTGATCCGGATTTGTGCAACCGGCACAACTATCTGTTGTACATCTGCAGTTTGGCTTTTTATCTCCGTTTACATCTACAATAATTGCTTTATCCGTGTCAAAATCGGTGTAAGGCATATACCAGTATATGCCATCTGTTGTAATGAAAGATGGTACATTACTGTTGGTAGGTTCTCTTGAACCTGCTACACAGTTAACATCTTCGTTTATGGTATTAACCTTAGCTGCAAAAAGTTTGCAATATTTATCACTGCCGTTGCTGCCGTTACTACAAGCAGGAGCTTGATCATCCGGTTTCCCGTAACATTCTCCGTCATACCAAGCTTCAGCAATATTCGCTAAACCTTCTGCTTCTCCGTCTCCAACAGGATATAATGTTTCATCATTAACAAGTTCCCCGGTCATTCGTTCTGCAACATAATAAGCTTTTTTAAATAAAGTTTTATGTTCATTAGGCCGAACTTTGGAAACTGCCGGCAGTAATATTGATGCAAGCACACCAAGAACTGCCATTGTAATCATTACTTCCGCAAGCGTAAAACCCTTATATATCCTCATTTTAAGTCCTCATCAAGTATTGTTAATTGTAAAAAGTAACTTACTTAATATTATAACATATTAAGTAAGTTTTTGCAATATGTCCTGTAACTAGATTACTCGTCTGAGAAATTCGAGATAGAGGGACATTTGAAATAGTGAGCCTTGCACTGCGACCGAGGCAGTACGGAGAATACGATACCAGATTAGATTTTCGGCACTTGACACATATATCGTTATAGATTATAATTAAAATAAGGAGTTGGGATTTTGTTATGATTAATAAAAAGGCAATGACTTTAGCAGAGGTTCTTTTCGTTTTTATAATCATTGGTATTATAGCAACAATTGCTATTGTTACGGTAAAGCCATGGGATAAAGCCTGTAAATATGCATATTCCAGAATGTATCATTCTCTCAGGCTGGCTTTTTATAACGCTATGCTTACTCAGGCTGAATTTCCAACAACTTCTACTAAATTCTGTGAGATTTTAGCTGATAAAGAATTAGGGTATATTAACACTTCTACTGACGGGGAAAACTGTTCAGCATCGAGAGATTTGACTAACAATCCGCGTCTGTTTCCTGATGAAAAAGTGCAAATTATGGCCTCAAACGGTAATAAAATCTGGATTGGCTCAAACGCAGGTGCGCCGTTTATTCATACAGAGCAAGAGTCAAGCGGAGTAACCAGCAAGACGAAATATTATCTGGTTTATGTAGACATTAATGGTGATAAAGGGCCTAATACTGCGATGTGGTCGGAAAAGAAACTTTCGGATATTGTAGCATTTGCTGTTACTGATGGCCTGACTGTTATCCCATTAGGTCATCCTGAAGTGGACAACAGGTATATTAATGCTCACATCGTGTATCCTCAGGTTAATGAAGATGAACCTGACGGAAGAGTTTCCGATGATATGACTTATTATGAGGCTAAAAGGAAGGCATGGGGTAATAATGTTGACAGTTCAGATAATATGTCATTAAATATTCAAAATGATTTGCCTAATGACAGTTATTTCAAACTTACAAATACAGGTAGTGCGTTAAGTCCATATTATCCTGACGGTGACAGTTACTTAGATTTCTTCCCTACGCCGATATCTGTAGATTCTGCTAACGGTTGTACCGAAGTTAGTACACCTTGTTATGTAGATATTTATGAATATCACTAATTATAGAAATAAAAAGGAGAGCTTTTATGAAAGTTTTATTAATAAACGGCAGCTGCAATTCAGCTGGTTGTACCTTTACTGCGCTTTCTGAGGTTGCAAATACTCTTGAGCAGAACGGTATTGAAGTTGAAATTATCCAGCTGGGTAATAAACCTATCAGAGATTGTATAGGGTGCAAAGCTTGCAGGAAAAACGACGATAATAAATGTGTTTTTAATGATGATGATATAAATAACATTATTGAAAAAGCAAATTCAGCAGACGGTTTTATCTTTGGCTCACCTGTATATTATGCCCATCCGAGCGGCCGACTTTTATCTGTAATGGACAGATTATTCTATGCAGGAGGCTCTGCATTTGCTTATAAGCCTGCAGCTGCAATAGTATCAGCAAGACGTGCAGGTACCACGGCCTCACTCGATGCAATATCGAAACATTTTACAATAAATAACATGCCTGTAGTATCTTCCAATTATTGGAATATGGTTCATGGAAATACACCAGAGGAAGTTTTACAGGATAAAGAAGGGTTGCAGATAATGCGAGTTCTTGGGAATAATATGGCGTGGCTTTTGAAGTGTATTGAACTCGGCAAGCAAGCCGGTGTATCTCCCAAAAAAGAAGAAAAAATTATGACAAATTTCATAAGATAAATTATTTTTTCTTTTCTAAACCCATAGCACCCATTATAGGGTGTAGTATTTGGTTGCTTATTTCGGATGCAAGCCAGGCCAGACCTATTACACAGCCTGCGAGATTGCTCAATTCAATTGCGCCTTTGCCTGCTTCGTAAAGTTCAAGCTTTTCTTTTGTTAATAAATCTTCTTTCAGAGTCGTTTTTGAAAATTCATCTTTTTTTAGTGTATCTGAAATTTTTGGAAGCAGCTTGCTGTTTTTTCTATCTTTAAGCGGCATTTGAGCTAATTTGTAATAATGCTCATATTCATTGGCATTTTTAAATGCCGGCAGGCAGTTTTCATTTTTCATAAGTTTTTGCGCAATTTTAAACCCCGCATTTTTAAAGAAAATTGAAACAAGTGTTAAATAAATTCCAAGGCATAATAACTGATATAACCCTTCTTTTACGGCAGCATAACGTCTTGTTTCTTTGCTTACTTTATTATCCATCATGATAAAAGCCGGGCGGCCTGTCGCTTTAAAGAGAGATTCTGTAGTAACTGTTGCCCGTGTATTTTGTGCAAAGTTTACAAATGATGGATTTGTTAATACTGCAGCGATTTTTTCTATCATAAGCCCACCTTCATTCCGTAATTAAAAGGACTTAAGCTATGCGTAAAAGTCTGATGATAGTTATTATATTGTACAGGGGGGATTGTGTGCTTCTGTATAATTGACGGTGTGATATCAGTATTGGTGTTCCTTGATTGTTGTTTGCCTGTAAAAAAATCAAGAAGCGGTTTTGTTATTGCGTTACAAACCGCAGGAATTATAAATAATGCAGTTAAGCTTACACTGATTAATGAAAGAGTCGATTTTACCTGATTTATTTTTCCGGGGATTTTCGCTTTTTCACAAATAGGTTTTGCCATTTTTTCCACAAAATGGTTTGTGAGGATATAAGCACCAAAAGCAACCGCACCTGTTGTACCTTCTCTGAATGCCGTATAAACTCGAGATTTTTTATCCTGTTTATCATCCATCATTGTAAAAGTCGGGCGCAAAATACCTTTTGAAACAGCAATCGTCAGAGCGCCGTATAGTGCGTTATTATTTTTACCGAGGTAAGTGCATATATTTTTACAACTTTTTGATAGAATACTCATAAATATTTTCCGTAATTTAATTATCGCTCAAAGATTTGGTGTGTAAAATACAATTTATCTATGCTTATATAACTTTTAGTTATAATTTTATTGAAATTTTATTCTATATGCGATATAAAGATAATATGAATTTAAATCAGTTGAAATATATATCTGTAACTGCAGAGGAATTAAACATATCAAAAGCGGCTGAAAAATTATATATATCACAGCCTTCACTCAGTAAGAGCATAAAACAGTTAGAAGAAGAAATTGGGGCTCAAATTTTTACAAGAAAACCTTTTCGGCTTACCTATGCCGGAGAAATTTTCGTGAATTGGGCAAACAATGTACTAGTATCTTACAGGCAGGTCGGTCAGCGAATATCGGATATTGTGAAAGAAAAAGATATAAAACTTACAATAGGTATGTCTCCATACCGCGGGACTTTTCTTCTGCCGGAAATCGCCGCAAAATTTAAAGAAGAGTATCCGGATTGTAATTTGATAATAGAAGAGCATCCGGCAAATATTTTACATAAAATGCTGGATGATGAAAAAATTGATTTAATGCTGGATATTCCTTATGGAGGAAGTTCTACTTATGAAAGTATAGTAGTTGCAAAAGAAAAAATTTTGCTTGGAATTCCCGGGGAATGGAATTACGAGAAATCTTCAGCAGATTTGTGCGATTTTAAAGAAAAACAGTTTATTTTACTCACAGAAAGTCAGTTTATAGGGCAGCTTGGCAGAAAATTGTGTCGTCAGTGTGGATTTAGTCCTAAAATTTTTATGGAATGTCACAATATAGAAACAGTTTGTTCTCTGGTGAAAAAGGGGTTGGGCGTATCTTTTATTCCTGAAATTTTTATAAAAAATCAGGAAAATATACATAATATGAAATGTCTGCCTATAGATCGTTTTTATCCGGAAAGAGAAATTGCCGTGATTTATAACAAGAATAATTACTTGCCAAAAGCTGCCTACAGGTTAATCGAAATCTTGCGAGAAAGTTTTTAATCAGGAATTATAGCCGTCAGGATGATTTTTATGCCATCGCCAAGCTGTTTCAATTATTTCTTCAAGAGAATCATGTTTAGGTTTCCATCCGAGGATATTTTTTGCTTTTTTACTTGAAGCAATTAATATTGCAGGATCCCCGGCTCTGCGAGGGGAAATCTTTGCCGGTATAGGATGTCCTGTAACTTTTCTGGCTGTTTCAATAACTTCGTTAACGCTAAAGCCAACTCCGTTACCAAGGTTAAAAATATCACTTTTATTCCCTTCAGCAAGGTATTTAACGGCCTGAATGTGCGCCTGAGCAAGGTCTGTAACATGTATGTAATCTCTTATGCAGGTTCCGTCTTTAGTTTTATAATCATCACCAAAAATACTTACAAACTCCCTCTTTCCGTTTGGTACCTGTAATATCAGCGGAATTAAATGGGTTTCAGGGGAATGGTCTTCTCCTATCTTTCCGGAAATATGTGCTCCGCAAGCATTAAAATATCTTAAGGACACATAACGCAAACCATGTGCTTGCGAAACCCATTTGAACATTTTTTCCATAGAAAGTTTTGTTTCCCCGTATGTATTTGTAGGTTCGGTTTTATCGGTTTCTAAAATGGGAATACTTTCAGGCTCTCCGTAAGTTGCGGCGGTTGATGAAAATACGATTTTGTCAATGCCGTTTGAAATCATAGATTTCAGAAGTATCATTGTGCCATATAAATTATTATCATAGTATTTTAAAGGGTCTGTCATGCTTTCACCAACAAGAGAATTTGCGGCAAAATGTATTACAGAACTAATATTTTCTTTTTTAAATAAATCATTTAAAAAAGCTTCATCTCTGATATCTCCCTTATAAAATCGTGCTTTACTGTGTACAGATTCCCTATGGCCTGTTTGAAGATTATCAGCGACAACAACATCCTCTCCTTTATCAATAAGTTCAAATACAGTGTGAGAACCAATATATCCGGCTCCGCCTAAAACCAGTATAGCCATCTTAACCTCCTGTCTCCGCTATGCAAAGTTTTTTTTATTTTGGCTTAAAAAAATATATATTTCAAGTTCTTAATAGTGATAATAATTCCCAAATTTTGGGAATAATAAATACATACTGTTTTAGAGGAGATTTATATGGAAGAAAGCTTAGAACTCAATGAAAAAAGAGTTGCAAAGGCTCAAAAAATGAAATTATTCATTACCTTTGCTGCAGGCATGGCCGGATTACTGTTTGGTCTTGATATCGGTGTAATCTCTGGAGCATTGCCTTTTATAACCACACACTTTGAATTAACAAGCCGTCTGCAGGAATGGGTTGTGAGTACAATGATGTTGGGTGCAGCACTTGGCGCTATTTCCACCGGATGGATTTCTTTCAAACTCGGACGTAAAAAAAGTCTTATGACAGGTGCTGCTCTGTTTGTTATAGGTTCAATCGGCTCATCCATGGCACCGAATGTTATTATACTTTTAATTTCGAGAGTACTGCTCGGGTTTGCGGTCGGTATTGCCTCTTATGTTGCACCGTTGTATCTTTCGGAAATGGCTGAAAAAGAAGATCGCGGCAAACTCATTTCCATGTATCAAATGATGGTTACAATAGGTATTCTTACTGCATTTATTTCGGATACGGCATTTAGTTACGGCGGACACTGGAGGTTAATGCTGGGTGTTATAAGTTTACCGGCAATACTTTTAATGATTTCCGTATTCGGGCTGCCAGACAGTCCAAGGTGGCTTGCTTCAAAAGGAAAATTTGAAAAAGCAAAAGAAATTTTACGAATGCTTTCTACGACTGAAGCAAAAGCTGATGCTGAATTAAACGAAATTCATGAAAGTCTGAAGGTTAAGCAGGAGGGCTGGAGTCTTTTTAAAGAAAATAAAAATGTGCGGCGCGCAGTCTATCTTGGGATGCTGTTACAGGCAATGCAGCAGTTTACAGGTATGAACGTAATTTTATACTATGCACCGCAAATCTTTAAGCACGCCGGCTTCGCAAATACCGAACAACAGATGATTGCAACTGTCATCTGCGGGCTTACAAATGTTCTTGCAACATTAATTGCAATGAAAACAGTTGACAAAAGCGGTCGTAAACCTATTTTGAAAATCGGATTTGCAGGAATTGCTCTCGGTACATTCCTGCTGGGAGTCTGCTTATTTATGATTAATGCAGGTTTTAATGCATTATGGATTTCAATTTTGGCTGTTATTATGACATTATTTACAATTACAAGTTTTGCCATGAGTGCAGGTCCTGTTGTATGGATTTTATGTTCAGAAATTCAGCCGCTCAAAAGCCGTGATTTCGGGGTCGCTTGTTCTACAACTACAAACTGGGTTGTTAATATGATTATCGGCGCGACATTCCTGACTCTTATTAATCAATTCGGAATAGCAATTACTTTCTGGATTTATACGGCGTTAAATATATCTTTTGTCATTCTTACAATACTTTTAATCCCTGAGACAAAAGGAATTTCGCTTGAAACAATCGAAAAAAATCTTATGGACGGAAAACGACTCAAGGATATCGGTGTTTAATAATTAACGCCCCGCTTTTTAAAAAGCGGGGCGTTTTGAGATTTTTATGCATTAGCAACAAGTTTTTTATTGTCCTGCTGCGGTTGTTGAACCTGTGCCGGTTTTTGTTCTTCTTTGTGCGCAGGTTTCGGGTGTCTGTTTTTAATGAGAGTATATGCACCTCCAATTACAGCAAGTGCACCAATTGTGTACCATAGCGGCTTGTATGATTTAGCTGCTTTAGCAGTTTCTTTTGCAGTGCTTTCTACAGCCTGACTGGCAGCCTCAGCCGTTGCCTTTGCATTATTGCCGGAAGCTGTTTCTACAGCAGCCTCTCCAGCTTCTTTAGCCTCGGTTTTAGCAACTTCTTCTTTATCTGCAAGAATGTTGCTAAATTTAACTATTTTATTATATAAATCGGAATTTGACTCATCAAGTCCTTTTGCCTTTAATGCTTTTGCAAGAGCATCCATAATGTTAAATCCGAAACCTTCTTTTAAAGCTTCAAAATAACTCTTTTTATAATCTACAGGAACTTTATAGCGAAAACTTGTTGCGGATTTTTCATTATGTTCATTGAACCGTTCTTTTCTGCCAAACGCATCCATAAAGAAAAAGTGAGTATTTTTGCCGAAAAGAGTTTCTGCCCATTTTGCCTTAGAAAATTCTGCCGGATCGTTTAAAGCCGCTGCGTCAAGTTTAAGCATTCTTGCAAGCGGATTTATGGAAGAATTTTTGTGTATAGTATCGCCGTTGACAGTATCCTTAACTCCTTCGGCAATTTGTCTTAAAGGCTGAGTATCCTGATTTCCGACACCTACAGATAATTCATCAGGAGTCCAGCCCTTTGCCTGAAATGCTTCATTAGAACCCCAGCCGTCATTCATATAGGTTGTCTGGTAAATATTAACTCTGTCTTTTACCGCAGGAATCAATTTCCCGTCCCAGAATGCACTGAATTCCTCTAATCCAGCCTCAAATTCATACATAAGATTTTTCTTAACATCAAAATCTTCGCCTTTAACCTCTTTTACCCATCCCTCTATTTGATTTAAAAGACCGTCCTGTAAGGCTTTTCTATTGTGGTCAAGAATTTTTTGCTCATCTTTATGGGTTATAACCGGAGTCGCATAATTCCAGGCTGCATCTATTCTTAACATATCGCCATGTTTTGCAGCGTATTGGATTTTCATTTTTAAAAGTTTGTTGGCGTCACTGTTTGTATCAAGAATTGTGTCTATGTCCAGTGCAGGCATTTTCCAACCGGGTGCACCCATATAGTGATCCTGTTTAAATGCTTTTGGAAACGCTTTTACTTCATCATCGTCAAAATTCAGAGGAACATCGACGCAATATTTTAAGCCTGCTTCATGCAATTTGGCCAGCGCTTTTGAATGATGTTCTTCTGCTAAAAATTGTTTAAACTTGAAAAAGTCAGCGTCAGGCTCAGATTCTCGTTTAATATTTAAAATTTCGGCATTATCTTCAACAAATTTATTGTATCTTTTCTTTAAATCAGAATTTTCATCAAGAGCTTTGAAGCGTTCATGAGCGGTTTTAAGCGCTTTTCCCTGAGCACTGTCATTTCCTATTACATTTTCAAAATTAGCCAGAGTTTCTTTTGTTTCTTTATTGTTAGCTTTTACAATTTCGTCAAATTCTTCTTTTTTAAGAATTGAGCCGTATTCTTCTGTAGTTAAAAGTTCAGGATTAATATTTTGATCTCCCAAAGACAATGAAGATGTGTTATAGTGATTATCTTTGAATTGGCCCATAGGAAGGTCTTCCACAACATTATAATCAAGATAAGTTTTCATTTCCGTGAGATACTTGATTGATTCCGGTGAAACAAGATTGCCGGCACCAGTGTTCATACCTGCTGATTGCGGCATTGAAGTCGACGGCATGATAAATACCGAGGTTCCGGTTTGTCCGGTTAATTTTTTCCCTTCACTAACGGTTTTCTTAAAATCTTCAATTTCATCATCACGCAGAGCACGACCAAAACTTAAACGCGGACTAATTCCTGATACTAACATAATACTTTTTACTCCTTCATTTTTCTATTTTATTTGCTACAAAAAACGTCAATAAAAATTTTTGCTAGTTAATTGTTTGCAATTATTTTATACAATTGAAACTTTTAATTAAAAATCCCCTTTCTAAATCAAATTCCTAAATATTATCTCCGACCTGAAAGAATACCTTTTGACGTTTCTCTCTGATACCCATATAAAAATAATAAAATAAATAAATTTTCGTTAGCACAAATATTAAGAAATGTAAAAATTTTCTAAAAGTGTAGTTTTTACAATTTTGGTAGATTTTTAGTAATATTCATTTTAATTCTTATATTAAATCTTATTTTTATAAAATAAAACAGCACATTTTTTTATTTTTAACTGCTATATTTGTAGTAAATTGCCCGAAGTGATTATTTTTATACCTGCTTTAGAGGTATTGACGATTTTACAGACATAATATATTGTATATACAAACAGAACGAGAAGGATATTAAATGGCAATATTGAAAAACGTGAAACTAAATGTGAAAAATTCTTCGGTGCGTATGTCATCCGTCATTTTTCACTGGTTTTCAGTATTGCAGATTTGTAGCACATAAATTTTACTAAACCTAATAAACATACTACAACCTGCAAATCAAAGGGGTAGATTTGCAGGTTATTTTTTTATTCGGACGAAAGGAGTTTTTATAGATGAGGATACCGCAAATTCAGTCATTTACATTTAATCAGTATCAAAATAACTTGAACAATAGTGCATCTGCGCAAACAAGTTCCGCTGGCGGGAGGTTAAGGAATGTTTCTTGTGATACTTTTCAAAAAAGAAATTTACCGATTAAAAAACAAACAATCTTTACCGGTGCTATAGAAAAGGCTATATCGACGTTGGGAAAACAATTTCCTCTTGATGACAGACTCGCAGATGCTTTTAGTTATATGAAATATGGAGATCTTGTAATAACTTCAAATAATCTGAAAACAGCGCAAAAATCATTGATGGAGTCATTGAAGCATTTAAACAAAAATGTAATAAAGAGAGCCTTTTTTATTGAAGATGATAACCTCAAGGGTACTCTTGCTTTTGTAAAAGATGCTCTTGGTGATACTGAGATTATAAATGCGAATGGCAAATCCGTATTTATATTGACTGACGGAAGAGAATATGAACTTCCAAAAAACGGTACTTATTATGTAATACCTGGTGATGCGGTAAAAATTGAAAACAACATAATAAATATAAAAGATAAGCCTAAAACCGATTTAAGTTTACACAGGTTTGCATTTGCTAAACCTTTCAATTTTGAAAAAGAAGCAGAAGAGGTTATATTGAGGCAAAACAGAAAAGTTTTGACAAATATGTATGCGGAAAAGAAACCTGTTAAAAAGACAATGTTTACTGATGTTATCGGACAGGATGAGGTTATAAAAGAACTTAAAGAAAATATTCTTTATCCGCTGAGAATGCCGCGTGCATACGAAAACCTTGACTTGCATCATGGTTTTATATTAAAAGGTGGCCCGGGTCTTGGAAAAACTCATACAGCTACAGCATTGATTAATGAAGCCGGTATGAACTACAGATTTCTGAACGGGCTTGAACTGGAAAATAAATATGTAGGCGAATCAGAAGCTGCCTGGAGAGAACTTTTTGATGAGGCAAAAGCCAATCAGCCTTACCTGCTTTTTATAGATGAATTCGATGCTGTCGGCAGAGCACGCGGAGGCCATGACGAATACGGCGATAAAGTAGTAAACCAGATTCTTACCTGCATGACTGATATTGATGCAAACAGACTTGATGTTTTTGTTATGGCTGCAACAAACTTTTTTGATAAACTTGACAGTGCGATAACAAGATCAGGAAGATTTGGCAAAATTCTTGATTTTAAACATCCTGATTTGAATGCAACAAGAAAGCTTCTTGATAATTATACAAAAGGAAAACCTATCAGCGAAAATTTATCCAAAGATAAAATTGCACAGAAAATGTTTGCAGTAAAATGTACCGGAGCGGATGTCAAACGACTTGTAACGGATGCATATCTGAAAGGTTATGACCGTGCGGGAATTACTGCGAAACTAGAAGCCAATACTCTAACCGACGCGGATTTGGATGAATTCAGAATTATTGATGAAGATTTTGAAAAAGCAATTAAGAACTTCCTTGACGGTAAAAAGAAAGACAGACAGGCTATCGGATTTAACAAATAGAAAGAGGTCAAAAGACCTCTTTTTTATTTTGTGGAAGCATAAATCCAATCAATATAATCTTTCAGACCTTCTTTTACCTCAACTGAAATGAATTCCGGAACTTCATAAGGATGCAGATCATTAATTCGACTTTGCAATTCCGGGATAAGCCCTTCTTTAGTTTTGATAAGCATAACAAACTCCTCATCTTCTGCGATATTATCTTTCCAGGAGTAAATAGAAACCGCTTTCGGTAATATATTAACGCAGGCGGCAAGTTTTTCTTCAACAATTTTATGCGCAATTTTTTTAGCCTTATCTAAAGAGTCAATTGTACAGAAAACAAGTCTTATATCCATATTTTTACCTCCTTAATCTAATATACCACATTTTTTCTCCCGAAGAAAGTTCGTGGGCGTTCGACCTCTTGACTGATAGCTGCTCTCAAGGTGTAAAATTATTTATGTAAATATGGAGGATAAACAATGAGTAAAAAAGTGTTAATTCTATCATCATCACCAAGAAAGGGCGGAAATTCCGATACACTGTGCGATAAGTTTCTTGAAGGTGCAAAAGAGGCCGGGAACGATGTTGAAAAGATCTTTTTAAAAGATAAGAAAATAAATTACTGTACCGGCTGCGGATTTTGTAATACTAACGATTGTACAGCTTGTTCGCAAAAAGACGACGCGGCTGAAATACTTGAAAAAATGATAGCAGCTGATGTTATAGTACTTGCAACCCCTGTATATTTTTATACAATGTGCGCCCAGATGAAAACTCTTATTGACCGTTGCTGTGCGCGTTATACTCATATAATCGGAAAAGAATTTTACTACATAATGACTGCTGCTGACGGTAGCCGGAATGCTATGGATAGAGTTATTGAAGAATTCAGAGGTTTCTTATACTGCCTTGAAGGAGCAAAAGAATCAGGAATAATTCGCGCTACAGGAGTATGGCAAAAAGGTGACATAAACGGAACACCGCTTTTAGAACAGGCTTATAATATGGGAAAATCAGTGTAAGACTATATCCCTGTATTAAAGAGAAACTCCCGAATTTTTCAGGGAGTTTTTCTTTAATTATTTGACTAATTAAATTTTATATGCTGTACAATACTGTTATAGGAAGTATGTAGAATGGGAAAAGAATACAAACTGCCGCATTTATATTCAAATTTTGCACTGTTTTTGACTGCATTTATTCTCGGTCTGTCTTTCGTTGCACAAAAAGCGGGCATGGAATATGTCGGGCCGTTCACATTCAATACTGTCAGAAATTTTCTCGGCGGTTTAAGTTTACTGCCAATAATTTTTATTGCAAAAATTTATGCATCAAAAAAATATCAGCTTTCAGACGAGAAAATTAAAAGCCGTAATAAACTACTGGCAAAAGGCGGAATAATATGCGGTATTTTGTTTTTTCTGGCATTATCTGTCAACCAGTACTGCATGATATATGCCCCTGCAGGAAAAGCTGGTTTTATTACTGCAATGTATATTATTTTCGTACCATTAATTTCTGTATTTTTCTTCAAGAGGAAGCTGAGAAAAAATGTCATCTTAAGTGTAATTTTAGCTGTCTGCGGTTTATATTTTCTCTGCTTTAAAGAGGGTATTAATTTTCAATTATGTGATTTAGGATTACTTGTAAGCTCACTTTTATTTACATTTCATCTGTTTGCGGTCGGGTATTATTCACACAGAATAAGTTCGATAAAACTTTCTTGCGTACAATTTTTTACTGCAGGTATACTTTCCCTTATACTTATGCTTATGCTGGAAACGGTATCTGTTGATATTATAATAGCCTGTGCCAAACCTCTTTTATTTTCCGGAGTTATCGTAACAGGAGTTGCCTACACTCTTCAGGTTTACGGGCAAAAACATACGCCTCCTGTTCTTGCTTCGCTTATATTAAGTCTGGAGTCAGTTTTTGCAGTACTTGGAGGAATGGTTATTCTCGGAGAAACTTTAACACTAAAAGAAGGGCTCGGATGCGTTATTATGATTACGGCAATTATACTTTCTCAATTGCGATTTTCGTCTGCCGCTGTAAAACGGCTAAAGAGGATTAACAAAAAAGTTCAATCGCCGGTGTGAATTCTAATTTTGTACGGGTTGAACGTTTTGTAACAGAGGTTTTGCGTCTATTTGCAATTTACCATTCAAATGGCTGCCCCTCGCTATAATTTTTATATATAGCCCCACCTCCGGAAAGAATACTTCTCAAACTTTCACCACCTCCCTGCGTCCAGGTTGGATCAGGAATTATCCGGTCACGCACATAAAGTGTAAAAGCATCTCTCCCGAACTGATTAGGTGCAAGATTTCCGTTCACGTCAAAGTATATTGTAGCCCATCTGTATTGAGAACAGTCTCTTTCAATAGGTTTTCCATCTGCGCCGACCTGGAGTGATCCATCTGGATTGAACGTATTACAAGTTGCTTCTTGTTTATATTCAGTGTATTGCTGCACTGCAATAACTGCCCCATCATTTAGAACAATACGCGGATAAGAGACAATAGAAGTGACTCCTGCATTTCCTGTTGAAGCGTTCTGTAATATTGAATTATATTTAATTTTATAATGTAAATTTTTACAACCCTTCGCATTTGCTCCGGGTTCACAATATTTTGCTCCGTTAAAATATTGTGCAAAATTTTTAGTAACTTCTTCTGAGGTATTTAACGGATTAAAAAGACAAGAATGATCTCCTGGGCACCCAAGTTTTTGCTGAGCAAAAAGAGCCGCCTGTTCAATTTCTGAAAAAGTTTTTTTTGTACGGACTTCCAATTCTCTATCTTTTGATTTATTTACTAAAACAGGCAGTGTCATTGCTGCAACAATACCTATTATTCCAAGTGTTATGAAAACTTCTGCTAATGTAAAACCGATTGTTTTATTTATTTTCTTACAATCATTTCCGATGAAAATTAATTTATTTAAAACTATTTCGAGGTATAGTTCAGATTTAGCCTGCCCCCCCCCCCCCCCTACTGAAATTCGCTCTCTGATTGGCTTTTGCATATTTATCCTCCGTTTTTTTTCAACTGTATTTTAAATTTATTATAACCTATTTTTAAATTTCATTCAAGTATCCTCAATCTAAGCAATACTTTCATGTTCGGTTTTATTCATAGGGTTCCACTCATCACTCAGGTTATTTTTAATTATATTTTTGTAGTAATTTTCCTTAAATTCCAGTAAATCCAACTGTTTTTGCAAATCTTTCATCTGCTGTTCGGCTTTCAGCTTTGTTGCTTTAATAATTCCATACCGTTCATTAATCGTTGCATCTCCGACAAGACACAAATCTATATATCTTTTTACGGCTTTATTTTCAGTACCGACGCTTCTCAGGCATTTGACAATTCTTACCCAGTCCAAATCGTTCTCTGAAAACAGGCGTACATTATTTTCATTTCTTTTAATAAAAGGGAAAAGACCGCTTTTTGCCCAAAAACGCAATGTGTGTTCAGATATATCCAGCTTATCTGCAACTTCTTTAATGGTATACATAATTCATACCTCCTGAAAATATTCTAGCACAAAATCAGGTATGTTTTTCTATGTATTTATCTACTTTTTCTGCTATATAGGTCGAGAACATCGGGAGTATACCATAGTATATAGCAGCAAAAATCAATGCCGGTCTAAGTATATTTATACCTTCGATATATTTATGTAATTTCGGGTCGTTTTTATTTACTTCAGAGAAAGTTTTTATAAATTTTCCCGTTTTATTTTTTATTGCTCTGTCTATTCCGTAACCGCCAAAGAGTGTTATTGCTGTGGAAATTACATTGTTATATATCAGGGCTTTTTTACGGTTCTCCTTAATTTTATTACTTGTTTCTGTACGCCAGGCAAAAGCTGTTGTCAAAAGAATATCTGTGGCAGCGGTTATATGTTTTGCAATATCTTTTTCTTTATCTGCATTTTTTATAACGAAATTTTGCAGATATTGGTTATCTAAAACTTTCCCGATACCTTTTGATATGTTTTCAGGTATACTGCCGGAGAAAGGAATTTTTTTGCTGTTTATTATCTGGATATTGTCCGGGTTATTTTTTACACTTACAGACTCCAGAACCTTTTTCTTTTTTTTGAATAAATTATCCATAATTACAGGAATAAGAGCAATTGTAAGCACTGATTTAGGGATAGCCGTTACAAATCCCGTACCGAGTTTTATCATCTGTGTTGCGAGTTTGTAGCTTTTTGATTTCACAATAGTTTCAGCGCCGTTTTGTAAAGCATTGATTGATTTAGTTTTTAAATATTTTTCAGGATTTTTGTCAATACGCTTGACTGCATTTTCAACCGGTAATGCAACCGCTTCGACCATACCGAATTTTATAAGTCCCGAGCAGATGGAATTTGAAACAGCATACTCTTTATTTTCTTTTTCTACATCAGGAGTGGAAAGAATAGCCAGCGGGCGAACAGTCAAAGACATAGCAAGAGAAGTTCCGGCAGCAAAAGAGGTGCCGTGTTCGGAAATTTTTTCCAAACCCTTTAACAGCATTTTATTATTCAAAAGTCGGCTTATTTTCTGTACTTGCATTTATATTAATAGTAGACAACACACAAAGAAAAAAGTAAAATAGTTTTAATGAATGTGAAAGAATTTATAACGAATGAACTTAATGGCTGGGGAAAGTATGAGAGGATCGTTTTTCCGCTTGAGATTATTTTGATAATATGCATATCATTTATTATCGGTGACAGTAAAATCGCGCTTATTTCTGCAATATGCGGAATTATGTATACGATTTTTGCCGGGAAAGGTAAAATCTCATGTTATGCATTCGGGCTTACCGGAACAATGTGCTATGCTTATATTGCTTTTCAAAACCATCTATACGGGAATTTGTTTTTATATATGCTTTATTATTTTCCTATGCAGATTTTGGGAATTTTTAAATGGAAAAAACACCTCAAAAAAGAAAGTAATGAAATAATCAAAACAAAACTAAAAAACAAAGAACGTTTGATATTTTTCGCTGTAACTTTTGCAGTATCTCTTTCTGCTGCATTAATTCTGAAAACAACAGGCGGGGCAACTCCGTTTATGGATGCTTTTTCAACTGTATTTTCAATCGCTGGACTTATACTTACAATAAAACGCTGTATTGAACAGTGGTATGTATGGATTCTTGTAAACGGGATATCTGCAATAATGTGGATTCAGGCATATATAAACGGCTCCAACTGCCTTGCAACAGTTATCATGTGGCTCACATATTTTATCCTCGCTTTCTATTTTCTTTACTGTTGGAAAAAAGAAGTTAAATAAAATCAGTTTGGGTTATAATACAGGTATGGCAAAAATTGATTTACACATTCATAGCAATTATTCTGACGGCAGCGACTCAATCCATGATCTTATGCAAAATATTCAAAAAGCTGGGCTTGAAATATTTTCACTTACAGATCATGATACGATTGACGGCTGTTCTGAAATTTCAAAACTCATCCCTGATAATATAAAATTTATACGAGGAATTGAATTAACCTGTAATGCACGAGGGCAAAAATGCCATATTCTTGGTTATAACTATAATCCGGAAGATAGAGGACTTCTTTCACTTATTGAAAAAGGCAAACTGCTTAGAAAAAATAAACTAGAGAAAAGGATAGAATATCTGAAGGAAATTCACGGGATAACATTAACAAAAGAAGAGCTTGATTGGCTGTACTCCAGAAGAAGTGTTGTAAAAATGCACATCGCAAATGTTCTTGTAAATCGCGGGCTTGCAGCAGACAATGTTGAGGCTATGAAAAAATATCTTGACGGATGTAAAACAGGTAATTCAAGATTTGACGGAGATGAAGCAATTCAAGTTCTGTCAGAAGCAGGCGGTATACCTGTATGGGCGCACCCTCTAGGTGGGGAAGGTGAAAGACATTTTACAGAAGAAGAATTTTTGTCGAAATTAAAAATTTTAATTGATTGCGGCATAAAAGGGCTTGAATGTTACTACTCCAGATATTCCGAAAAAGAAAGTGCCTTCCTTGTCAAATGCGCAATAGAAAATAATCTCTATATCACAGGAGGAAGCGATTACCACGGAACAAACAAAAATGTATCGCTTGCCACACTCAATAAAGACCTTATTCCGGTTGATTCATCACAGTTGAATTTGTTTAAAGTCTAGGCTATACACAGACTTTCATATCTTTTTTCAGAATTTCTTAAAACTACTTTGCCCGAACATTTCATAACAGCGTCCTCCATTATAATATCTCCAACCGAATCTGCTGTTATTATACCTGATTTAGGGTTTTTAACAGATACAATATGCCCTTTTATATCTGCATTTACATTAGAATATTCAAACGCTAAATCCGTATCTTCCATAGTACAATTTATCAATTTTAAATTTTTACAATAACAAAGAGGTTGTGTCCCTATAATCTTACAATTAATGAAAGTTAATCCGTCGGAGAACCAGCCGAGATATTCCCCTTTTACTACAGAATTTTCTACAGTAACGTTTTTGCTGTGCCAGAATGCATCCTTTGTATCAAGTTCAGAGTCTTTTATATGGAGATTTCTCATATACTGGAAGGAATATTTTCCTGTCATTTCAAGATTGTCAATTTCAACATCCTTGCTTTCAAACAAAAAATACATAGCGTCGATTTTCGTATTCGTAATATGTATTTTCTTGCATCGCCACCCGAATTCAGGAGAATTAATTTTACAATTATTGATTATGATATTTTTGCATTCTCTCAGACATTTTATTCCGTTAATTTCACAGTCTGCTATTTTTCCATCCGTTGCATACCAGATAGGTGCACGGGTTTTGTCATCCATAGTGGAAGAAATAAGACTGAATTTCTTTGCGTGCCAGAGTGGATATCTCAGGGAAAAAGCACAATCCTTAACCGTAAAATTTCTGCATTCTTTCAAGACAGATTCGCCATCTGCAGGACCTTCAAATCTGCAATTAAGCACTTCTGTACTACGCAAATTATATAAAGAACGTTCTTCGTCAAATGTTTGGTTTGCAATCTGTTTTTTCATAAGACAAATCCTTTTTATTTTCTTCCTATTTATATTATTACTCGTTTTTTAAAAATAGCAAATACCTATATTAAATATTATATAATACTTTTTAGGTATAATTATTTTTTATATTTTGGGATTAAGAATAATCAAATTAAAAAGACTATATATATGTCTGTTAAATTCATTTACAACTAAATAGCGATAAGTTAAAAAACTTATCGCTATTTTTTCTAAACCTTACGCGCGGAGGGATTCGAACCCCCGACCTTTTGGTTCGTAGCCAAACGCTCTATCCAACTGAGCTACGCACGCTTATGGTCTTTTTAGTTTTTATGTGGTTTCAGTTGGATAGAGCTTATTATTTAAACTCCGTAAGTTCTCCGAACTTACTATGGCCAACTGAGCTACGCACGCCTATGGTCTATTTAATTTTTTGTGGTTTCAGTTGGATAGAGCTTATTATTTAAACTCCGTAAGTTCTCCGAACTTACTATGGCCAACTGAGCTACGCACGCTTAAAATTTAACTTTTTATATTAAAAAGTTGCGGGATACCGCAACTCCTAGTTTAACAAAAAAATATTTATTTTCAAGTGGCTGATAAAGAAAATTTTTAGGATAATGTCGAAAAACCTTATACAAGACCTTCTTTTAACGCTTTTACTGCGGCTTGGGTTCTGTCATCCACTACAAGTTTTTGAATTATATTACATACATGCGCTTTGGCTGTGTGTTCGGAAATTGTCAATTCCTGTGCAATTTCGTTGTTTGATTTGCCGTCTACAACAAGCTTTAAGACTTCATATTCCCGCTGTGTAAGGTTCGCATGTTGTTCCTTGAACATTGCACGAGACATCTGACGGGGCGGAATTACTCCGCAATTTTTTTCTCTTAATATCGGAACGGCCTGAGGATCAAGCCACATAGCACCGTCTTTTACTGTTCTTACAATCATTTTTAATATTTCTATATTGATATCCTTCATCACATACGCACACGCTCCGGCATGTAGTGCGTCCATAACTTCTTGTTCAGATAGATGTGATGTTAAAATTACAACTTTTGCATTGCTAGAGTTTTCAAGAATTTTTTTTGTAGCCTCAATTCCGCTCATGTCAGGAAGCCCAATGTCCATTAATACAACATCAGGATGTGAAATTTTATAATTTTCTATTGCCTCTTTGCCACTCTGGGCTTCTGATATAACTTCCAGTTCTTTATGTTCTTCAAACAGGGATTTTAACCCGACCCGCATGAGCTTGTGGTCTTCAACAAGAAGTATTCTGATAGGTTTTATTGTCATAAAAATCCCCCCTTAAATTTTTGATTTTCTATTATATTTATAAGATGGTATTTTTACATTTTAATCGACCGATCTCATTTTTCTTTTGGCAATATTAAAGCTATATATCTAATAAATATGATTTGGATTAAAATTAAAAACTTAATAAAAAATTTATCTTTACAGGGTAGAAAAATTAAAAATGTTGAGTTATTATATATGATTGACAGGGTTAAGTGTATTTGAATGTGAGGCAAAATTTATGAAGTACTCAAGATATTCAATAATAATAGTAGGAAGCGGTATTGCAGGTTTGTATGCGGCTTTAAAACTTGAGCAGCAGGCAAAACTGCCTGACGGGATTTTACTTCTTACCAAGTCCTGTTTGGGCGAAAGCAACTCGATGTATGCTCAGGGCGGAATGGTTGCTGTGCTGAAAGAGAATAAATGTGATTCAACGGAGTCTCATATCACTGATACTATAAAAGCCGGCGCCGGACTCAGCGAATTTAATACTGTCAAATTTATATCGGAACATTCTGATAAGGTTGTAAAAGATCTTTTGAATTTTGGTGTTGAATTTGACAGAGATGAAAATAATAATTTTTGTTTTACAAAAGAGGCCGCGCATAGCGTGAGAAGAATTCTTCATTCAGGCGGGGATGCTACCGGAAGAATGATAGAGCAGGCTTTGTGTAAAAGCGTTCGGAATAACAATAATATTGATATTTATGAAAACGGGCTCGCTGTTGAACTTCTTGTCAATGCAAATTCTGAGTGTAAAGGAATTCTTGTATATAATTCTGTAACAGGGGAATATGAGACAATATATTCTTCTGCCGTAATTCTTGCAACCGGAGGTATCGGTCAGTTGTATAAATATACAACAAATCCTGAAGGTGCAACAGGTGATGGAATTGCAATTGCATATAATGCCGGCGCGGTAATGCAGGATATGGAGTTTGTTCAATTCCACCCGACAGCACTGGCGTTTGATGATGATGTAAACAGATTTCTTATATCGGAAGCTGTCCGCGGCGAAGGTGCAAAACTTGTAGATGCTGACGGTATTGAATTTATGTATAAATATGACGAGCGCCGGGAACTCGCACCTCGCGATATTGTAACACGTGCAATTTTCCACGAAATGCAGGAAAAACATTTGGATAATGTTTATTTGAATGCAAGCTGTATTGATAAAGCCACTCTTGCAGAACGTTTTCCTAATATTTCAAAAAAATGTCTTGAACATGGTATAGATATTTCTCATGATTTTATTCCGGTAGCGCCTGCAGCACACTATTTTATGGGCGGGATAAAGACTGATGTGGAAGGCAGAACATCGCTTAAAGGTCTTTTTGCCATTGGAGAAGCTTCATCAACCGGGCTTCACGGAGCAAACAGACTGGCAAGTAATTCTTTGTTGGAATGTGTAGTATGCGCTTATGAGGTATCGGAATTTTTGAAAAACGAAAATCTCTCATCCCCAAAACAAATTGATGGAGACATTAAATCAATAATAGATAAATATTCCGGCGATTCAGATTTGGAACCTATAGACGTGCAAAGTATGAAAACTGAGTTAAAAGATATTATGTGGAAAGGGGTTGGCATACTTCGCAGTGAAAATTCGCTGGCTGATGCAATAGAAAAACTAAATATATTACAGGCACGTTTCGGCAGAAAAGATAAATGCCTTGATAAGTCTGAATATGAATTGAAAAATATGTTGACGGTTGCAAAATTGATTGCACAGTCCGCACTCAGAAGAAAAGAATCAAGAGGTGCTCATTGCCGTTTGGATTATTTGAATTCAAATGAGGAATGTATCCATAGCCTTTTGACTAATAAAGAAGGAGACTTGGATTTTGTTAAGTAATTTTTATGTAGAAGAACATGTAAAACATGCATTGGCGGAAGATATCGGGTTTGGTGACATTACTACGGAAAATCTTGCCGAGGATGATGATATCCTGACAGGGGCATTGAATACCAGAAGCAGCGGAATTTTATGCGGTTGTGATGTCTTTGAAACTGTATTCCGAATTCTTTCTCCTGAAGTAAAAGTGAAATTTTACTTTAAAGATGGAGATAGAATTGAAAAAGGTGATAAAATCGCAGACATATCAGGGCCTGCAAAATATGTTCTTATGGGAGAACGTGTTGCTTTAAATTACGCGCAAAGAATGAGTGGCATTGCAACCGAAACCCGTAAATATCAGGATGCAATCGGTAAATATAAAGCTAAAATTGTTGATACAAGAAAAACTACCCCGAATTTCAGAGCCTTTGAAAAATATGCAGTATTCACAGGCGGTGGTCACATGCATAGGTTTAACCTTTCAGATTGCGCAATGATTAAAGATAATCACATTCGCCTTGCAGGTTCAATTACAAAAGCTGTGACGAAGTTGAGGGATAAGATTTCCTTTACTCATAAAATAGAGGTTGAGTGTGATACGTTTGATCAGGTCGTGGAAGCGGTTGCGGTCGGCGCGGATATAATTATGCTTGATAACATGGATACTAAAACAATGAAAAAATCTTGCGACTATATCAATAAACGTGCAATTGTTGAAGCTAGCGGCAATGTAAATCTTTCTACGGTTAACACAATAGCTGCCTGCGGAGTTGATATAATATCCTCGAGCGCAATTGTTGCAAAAGCTCCGACTCTCGATTTAGCACTGGATATCTAGGCAATATATAAAAGATTTATATAGTGTTAATATTACACTAATTGTTAAGAAGATGAAAATTCCGGATTTCATCTTCTTTTCATATTTTGGGATGATTTTGAAAAAATAATTGTAAAGTTTCTTAAAAAGTATGGCAAAAAAATTTTTCCTTTGATTTAAAATAAATGTACAAGACATTAACTGAATGGTGGGACATGAAAATTAATGCAATAAATTACAATACAACCCTTCAACAGGGTTCCTCTGCGGTCTTTAAAGACCCGCATAACTTCAAGGAGAAAGAGCGTGCGGGTTTGTATGGCAAAAGTGTAAAAGAGGATAAAAATAAATTTAGCGGCAACTTTACGGGTAAGAGTGAGGTTGCCGCTAGTGTTATAAAAACAGGCGTGGTTGATAAGATTTTTGCAAGTAAGCCTTATAACTGGCTTACAGGTTTTGCAGAAGATCACAATATTGCGGCAAGTGCATTCATCGCTTTGATACTTGCAGGGATATTGAGACCGGCAACAATTATGGCACTTCCTGGTAAGAAAGACAAAGAAGATAAGATTTATGCTTCCGGTCACTCGATGGCATCAGGTCTTATTGGTTTTGTCGCTTCCACAATCGTTACAAGCCCTTGGGATCAAGGGGTTAAAAACGTAATGGATGATTACAAAAATCATTACGACAAGATGATTGAAAATATTAAGGCTGGTAAGGATATCAATGCAGATGTACCTCCTTTAAAACATAAATTCAAACTTCTTGATAAAAAATACGGAAGAATTGTTGAATTGGAAAAAATGGTTGCAGATAAAGCTGCAAAAATTGAAAAGAAAGCCCTCAGAGCACAAATAGATGCAATGCAGCTTTCAATGAAGAATATTACGGAATGGGTAATTGCAATTCCTCGTTCTATATTAACAATTGCTTTAATTCCTCCGATCTTGAAATATGTATTCGGACTGGAAAAGAAAAAATCCGAGCCAAAACCTCAGCAGACAGAGGCACAGTCTGTTAACCAAGAACAAAATGTAAAAAAGAGTCATTTAGGAATGGAAAATTTTATACACAAATCAAACGCAGATATGAAAGGAGGAGCTAACTAATGAAAGTTTTATTTAACAATTATACTCCTCAATACGGTGCTAACAATTACAATAATTCTAGAAAAAATAATTTTTCTGTTAAATATACTCCGGCATTTTCCGGTGGGGCAGACACGGTTGCAGAATCTGTAGTAAAAAAGTCAAAATTTTTCAAAAGAATTGCTCAAAATTTTGAAAAAGCTTATGATGGTATCGGAGATTGGATGGGTAAAAAAGTTATCCCGAAAATTTTTGATAACGAATTTACTGATAAATTTACCAACAAAGTAAAAGAAAGCGATTTATTATTCAATCACTTTCTGGCAGTTGGCTCTGCGATAACATCAGGCATGTATATGTACAAAACTTTAACCAATGACAAAATGGATAAAGACAGAAAACAAACACTTGCGGTGAACCAGTTCTTAACCTTTGTTTTATCAACTGCGGGTGCGTACCTGATTGATACTTCACTTTCAGATTGGTGGCAGAAGATGACTGTAAGATATGCTTCCGGTCAATGCAACGATGAAAAATTTACCCTTTTGAAAGAATTTAATGAAGAAGTCGCAAAAGTAAAAGCAGAAAATGCTGAAATTAAGAAAGCAAATGATGCACTGAAAGCTGCGGCTAAAAAAGAAGGCAGAAAATTAGTAAAAGAAGAATTGCAGGATTATAAAAAAGTCAAGGCTGAGAAATTTTTGAAAAAACGTTTGGGTAACTACCTTGGTACGCCTGACGAAGTAAAAAATCTGACAAGAAAAATCAGCGGTATGGGTAAACTCAAAACAATGCTCGTATTTGGACTTGTATACAGATACTTAGTACCGGTAGCGGTTACGAAACCTGCAAACATTCTTTGCGAAAAATATCTCGCTCACAAAAAAGAAAAAGAAGCAGAAAAAGCTCAAGGTTAAAAATAAAAAACGCTCCTCAATGAGGGGCGTTTTTTTATTCAAAAGATTAAAAATAGACCTGTTGTATTTATTTTCTCAACACGCTTCCGCGCACGCTCTCGCTATCGTTTCGAAAACAAACACAACAGGTCCGTGCTGGTAACATATTTGTATAATAAAAATTTTTCAGAATTCATATTTTATCAGCCTGAAACTTGCTAAAAAAAAAGGTTTGTAGTATATTTTAAGCAGGGGTAATAAGTGGAAGAAAGTAAATTGGATTTAGAAGCGATAGCAAAAAAATGCAATTTGTTTGACGGAAACACAGAAGATGTTATCCGCAATATTAACTCCCTTGATGAAATTTATGAACGAGATAACCTTGTTTTAATCTATAATTATTTTTTGTCTGTTTGTAAAAATCCTGATGTTTTACTGAATATTATCAGATGTAGTGACAGATTTAGAGATAAATCTTCACTTAGCCCGCTTTTGGATTTGCTTCTGCTTAAATTCGACGATGACAACGAAAGTAAGGAAAAATTTATAAATGTCAGGGTTATGTGTGCAAAAGCTATTGCTAATTTAAAAGATACGTCGGCAGTCACTCCTCTTTTATACAGTTTGAATAATAAAAATGAAAATTATAAGGTTCGTTTTGCATGCGCTGATGCGCTTGGCAGAATTGGAGATAAATATGCAGTAGCTCCTCTTATTGATGTTGTAAAAGATGAGGGTGAAAGATCAGTTTATTTGAGGGAATCTGCAGCCTCAGCTTTAGGTATGCTCGGCGATACAAGAGCAGTAGAGCCTCTTGTCAGTATTCTTGAAACAAAGCAGGGGATTATTGATAAGTTCACGTTTTTAAAAGAGCGTGTTATTGAAGCTTTGGGCAAAATGAGAGTTGAAAAAAATCAAAGAGTTTTTAATGCTTTAAAATCTTCATTAATGGATGAATCTCCGCAGATTAGAATTAATGCAATTGAAGCTTTAATGGAAAGTGACTTTGAAGATGCTTACGATGCGATTAAAGGGTGTCTTGCGGATAAAGATGATGAAGTTAAAAAAAATGCTCTGATAGCGCTTTACAACATGGTTGGACGAAAAATTTTGGATGAAGTAATAAAAGATCCGTCTTACGGAGACATTTTGAAAGTAGAAGCCGTATCAATACTTGATGAATATGAGATAGATGAGAGGGATGAAATGGCGAGAAGAATTCGTAAGGAGTTGGATGGTTAAGAGTGCTGTAATACTTTTATCAGGCGGACTGGATTCTCTTGTCAGTCTGGGGCTTGTGAGAAAAAATTATGAAAATATGCTGGCTCTGACGTTTGATTACGGACAAAAAGCCGTGCAAGCGGAGATTGATGCTTCACAGAAAATTTGCGTGTACTATAAAATTTTACACAAAGTTATACAGCTGGATTGGTTGAAGGAAATTACGCATACGGCTCTTGTTTCAGATGAAAAAGTTCCGACTGACATTGAGGACTATACAGCTTCAATGAAAGCCGTGTGGGTTCCGAATCGTAACGGATTATTTTTAAATATTGCAGCATGTTATGCGGATGCAGAAGGTTGCGAGGATATAATTATAGGTGCAAATAAAGAAGAAGGCGAAACTTTTTCAGATAATACTGTTGAATTTGCAAATCGGGTGAGTGCGGAATTTGAATATTCTACACTTGTAAAACCAAGGGTTGTAGCCCCGTTGATTAATTATAATAAGGATGATATAGTAAAAAAAGCTTTGGAAAATAATATTCCGCTTGAATTTGTTAAAAGCTGCTATATAGGCGGCGAAAAAAACTGCGGCAGGTGTGAGTCCTGTGTAAGACTTAAAAACGCACTTAAAAATAATGGAGCGGAAGAGTATATTAAACTTTTATTTTAGGGATAATAAAATGATGAAAACAGAATTATTAAATCAGGAAATTAAATACGAAGGCTGGCAGTTGAGCCCCCATTGGATATATAAAAATTTTAAAATTCAAGGTGATGCTACTGTTGCATTCAAAGGTGAATGCGAAGTAAAGTTGACTGAAATGGTTGATATTGAAGATGTTATAAATAATGAACCTATATATAGTAAATCAATGCTCAGTTTTATATCAGAACAATTTAATGTAGGGCTTGTGGAAGGAGTTTTCAGACAGAGGCTTTTAATCTGTACTATAAAAGAGGCTCTCGAAAGACGCGGGATTTTTCCTGTCAGAAGCGGGGACGATTTATTTGTTGACGGGAAAAAATTGACAGTATCAATAGCAACAAAATCTCTTACATCAATTCTTATCCACACGGGTATTAATATAGATTCCACAGGAGCCCCTGTAAAAGCTTGCGGACTCTGTAACGATCTTGGAATTACAGATATAGATGAATTTGCACTGGAAATTTTAAAAAATTATTCTGAAGAAATTGATGATATAATAATGGCAAGTACAAAGGTTAGAGGAGTGTAGTCTATGATACATGAAGATGAACCGATTCAGCATACACATATAAGTTATAAAGATTATAAAAAAATCGTAAACAGGAACCCCCGTCAGGGATTAATAATGTTTATTTCAGTGTTTTGTGTACTGCTGATTGTGTTTCTCGGCATGGCAAAGGTAATGTCTCCGGATGTAGAAATTACTCTTGGGGATGAAACAACTCAAACTGAAGATTATGTAAAGCCTGGCGAAGTTGATGAAAGATTAAAAGAAATTCACATGGAGGATAACTCGGAGGCGCTTGGTGGAGAAGGGTTGTCTATTGTTGATGGCGGAAAAGTTATTATTCCGAAAAAAAATAATTCTACTCAGGAAGAAATGCCATCTTCTCCTGTAGAAGATACTGTTTATTTGGAAGAAACTCAGATGCCGCCTCAAGCGCAGCCGCAAGAAAGAGTTGAACCTGTGGCTCAGCCGTCTGCACCGGTGCAAACTCGAGATACCGCGCCTGTACCGCGCATCTCTGGCGCAAAGGTTGTGGTCGGGTCTTATTCGAATTTAGAACAGGCTCAGGTTGCAAAAGGTATTCTTGAAGAAGCCGGACTCGGGCTTTCTCCATTTATTAGAAGGATAGGCAATGAATACACCATTCAGGTCGGATCATACAACTCAAAAGACAAAGCAATGGATGAAGCAAAAGCTTTGCTTGAAAAAAATTACCCTGCAAGAGTTCTGATAGAGCAATAATTCGGTTTGCATGAGAATAATCTTTGTGATATTCTGATTGTACGATAAGGAGAAGCTATGGAAAGTTTAAGAGATAAATATGAAGTTGTTATAGGTCTGGAAGTTCACGCACAGTTGAAAACCAAATCAAAAATATTTGCTCCGGACGGAACTGAATTCGGAAAAGAACCAAATTCGGAAACCAGTCCAATTACGCTCGGGATGCCTGGAGTGTTGCCTGTTTTGAACAGAGAAGTTGTTAATATGGGAATTTTGACAGGACTTGCACTGAATTGTGAAATCCCGTCACGTTGTAAATTTGATAGAAAACAATATTTTTACCCTGATTTACCGAAAGGCTATCAGATTTCGCAGTATGATGAACCTATTTGTATAAACGGTCATATTGATATTAAAGGGAAAAGAATCGGTATTACACGTGCTCATTTGGAAGAAGATGCCGGAAAACTTGTTCACGCAGGTTCAGCCGGTATTGCAGGTTCAAGCTATTCTTTAGTTGATCTGAACAGAGCCGGAACTCCGCTTTTGGAAATAGTATCAGAACCTGATATGAGAAGTTCTGATGAAGCAAGAGCTTATATGGAAGAATTAAGAAATATTGTAAGATATATAGGTGTTTGCGACGGAAACCTTGAAGAAGGCTCTATGAGATGCGATGCTAATATTTCCGTTATGCCGAAAGGTTCAAAAGTTTTCGGTACACGTGCAGAAATCAAAAATGTAAACAGTTTCTCTGCACTTCAAAGAGCAATTGAATACGAAATTGACAGACAAATTGATATCGTTGAAGAAGGCGGAAAGGTCGTTCAGGAAACAAGACTCTGGGATGATAATGCCCGAGAAACACGTTCAATGAGAGGTAAAGAAGATGCTCATGATTACAGATACTTCCCTGAACCGGATCTGATGCCTCTTGAAATTTCAAGAGAATGGGTTGAAGAAATCCGCTCAAAAATGCCGGAACTCCCTGAAGCTAAACGTCAAAGATATATGGGCTTAGGCTTAAGTGAATACGATGCCGGTGTTATCGTAGAACAAATGGGGCTTGCATTGTTCTTTGATAAAGTTCTTGAACTCGGCGCAACACCTAAGATTGCCGTAAACTTTATTATGGGCGAAATTTCTGCTTACCTGAAAGAAGAACACAAAGAAATTGCAGAAACGAAATTAACGCCTGAAAATCTTGTTGAATTAATTTCTTTGATTGAAAAGAATACAATTTCAAATAATATTGGTAAACAAATTATTACAGATATGCTAAAAGATGGCACAAAGGCTTCCGAAATTGTTGAAAAACGAGGGTTGAACCAGATTTCGGATGAAGGAGCTATTAAGGCAATTTGTGAAAAAGTTGTTGCAGCAAATCCTAAAGAAGTCGAATCATATAAAAACGGAAAAGTTCAGCTTCTCGGCTTCTTTGTCGGACAGGTAATGAAAGAAACTAAGGGGCGTGCTAATCCGAAATCTGTTAATGAGTTATTAAAGGAAATTCTGGGATAAATTTTTACCCTCCCCTTGAGGGAGGGTGGAAATTTTAATTTCCGGGTGGGGTTATATGTTTTTTAAAAATAATCAAAAATCCAGTATGGAAAAAGAGATCTTTGAGCAGGCGGATGTTCTTGATAATTTGTTGAAAACACATGTCAATGATAATAATTATATTCTGTTTGATATTCCAACAGATATCTCAAAAATTATTATGGTTGCAAGCGGCTCTTCATATCATTGTGCGAGATTTGCTGCGGATTTGTTCGGAAATGTTGCTGGTATGGAGGCTCGGGCAATTTATTCCAGCGAGTTTTTGCTAAAATCCGCAGTCCCGCACGATAGTGACATTTTGTATGTTTTTATAACTCAGTCAGGCGAAACTTCTGATACTAATTCTGCGCTTAAAAAGGCAAAAGAATTGGGTATGAGAACTCTTTGTATTACAAACCGAAAGGATTCTACAATCTGGCATGCTGCTGATTTTAAAATTGACTGTTGCGCTGGGGAAGAAAAAAGCATTGCCGCAACAAAATCTCTTACAACGCAGATGCTCTGTTGTACGTTATTAGTTTTGAAATATGCTTCGCATAAAGGGCTTGATATTGCGCCTTATCTGGAGGACTTAAAGTCATTAGCGCAAAATATAGAAAAAACATATAAACTTCATGATGAAATTAAAATCATGGCAAAATTTCTCGCTAAATTTAAAAATATAGTGATTACGGCAGACGGAATTTCTTATGCTATAGCAAAAGAGGCTTCATTAAAAATTAAAGAAACCTCATACATAAATGTTTATTCAAGCATACTTGGTGAATTTATGCATGGGCACGTTGCCATTTTGAATAATAAGCCTGCTATGATACACATTTCCGTTGATGAATTAAGTTATACTGCTATAAAAAATCTAAACAAGATAGAAGAAGATTATAACGCGCCTTTATCTGTTATAGGCTGTTCAAACGAAAAAATAAAGACAAAATTCCATATAGATATAAACTGTGAAAGTGTGATCGTTAAATCTTTTTGTATCGTTGTAATTATACAGCTTTTGGCACTTGAGATTGCACAGCGACTTCACCGTAATGTCGATAAACCTCACGGTCTGCATAAGGTTGTAAAATAGTGAACCCTCTCCCGAATTTCTAACACTCGAACAAGTTCTCGCGTTGAAATTCTGCCCTCTCACAGTGAGAGAGGGCAAAAGAAGTTTTAAAGAATTTTAGCATACTCAGTAAGAATACAATTCAAAACCTCATCAAGATTTTCAATAATATCGTTGTCAAAAAATCTTAGAACGGTATAGCCTTGAGTTTTCAGGTATTCAGTCCTTAATTTGTCATATTCAACATTTTCCTTAGATAAGTGCTGGGAACCGTCAAGCTCTATAACAAGCTTCTTCCCTAAACATACAAAATCAACAATGTATTTTCCAATAGGAACCTGGCGTCTGAACTTAATATTGTTTAATCTTTTTGCTCTAATACGCTGCCACAATATATTTTCACAAACAGTCTGACAGCTTCGTAAGTTTTTTGCATTATCAAGTGATTTTTGAGTATATTTTCTGTAATCCATAATTAAATTTTATCATAAATATCTTTGCCCTCTCTCATTGTGAGAGGGCTGAATTTCAACGCGAGAACTTGTTCGAGTGTTAGAAATTCGGGAGAGGGTTTCTATATTTTTCCGAGGCTTTTTAAGAATTTGTAAGTGATAATAGCGGTTTCTTTGTCATTTTTAAGCTTTGCTATAATTGCCTCAACTATTTTATCGTAATCATTAATGTGTGTAAACTGAAACAGTTCAGCAATTTCAACACCGAGAACTTCGCTGAGCTTTACTATGTTTTCAGGTTTTGGGAAAGACAAACCGTTTTCAATGCGAGAGTAGTTTTCGGGTTTTATTCCAATTAATTCTGCCACAGTTTCTTGCGTCAGCATTTTTGCTGTACGAATTTCTCTTAATCTTTTCCCGAACATTTTTTTCATATTTTTATTAAACCTCATTTTTTATTATTTATTAAACCTGTATTACAGGCTAAACTTGATGTATTGCATTAACATACATGACGTGTTACAATAAAAATAGAAGAATATACTGATGTATGAGAGGATGTTGAATGAAAACTGGATTTACGTTAGCCGAGGTTTTGATAACACTTGGAATAATCGGAATAGTTGCGGCAATGACTTTGCCGGCATTGTTAACAAGTTATAGAAAAAAGGAGATTGAAGTAAGATTAAAAAAGTTCTCGTCAACTATGCAAAATGCTTTTAATTTTGCCACTGTAGATTACGGACCGATCCAAAATTGGAAATATCCGACCAAACAAAATGATGCTGATGAGATTAATGAATTTATGTTTACATACTTATTTCCGTATTTGCAAGGTATTAAGGTCTGTGAATCAGGTGATGCCAAGTGCAATCAATTTCATGAAAATTTTACTGGTCATACCTCAAATATTATGCCCGTATATATTTTTTCTGACGGAAGCTGTTTTACGATGGTTATTGGAGGTTCTTCCGCAGATATGGGTGTTGCAACGATACATTACTGGTTTGATTATAACTGTGCCGGTAAACCGAATAAAGAAAATGAAGATATCTTTAAGTTTGTGACAAGATTTGTCAATAATAAAGGAACTTTATTCAGTGCCGGAAACTGGCGAACATATGAAATTCAAGATAGAAATACTTTGTTAGAGTATTGTAAAACCTCTGATACCGGCGATGAACGGGGAAGTGGTTCTTGTACAAGATTAATAGAATACGACGGCTGGGAAATCAAAGATGATTATCCTTGGATAAGATAATTTAGAACTGTTTCAAAAATCTTACGTCGTTATTGAAGAATAATCTTATATCATCGATTGCATATTTAAGCATTGCGAGTCTTTCAACTCCCATACCGAACGCAAATCCTGTATAAACATCAGGATCAATTCCTACTCCTCTTAATACATTCGGGTCAACCATTCCGCAACCGAGAATTTCAAGCCAGCCGGTACCGGAACACGTTTTGCAGCCTTTACCTTCACACATAATACATTGAACGTCAACCTCGGCAGAAGGTTCCGTGAACGGGAAGAAACTGCTTCTGAATCTTGTCGGACGACTTGCTCCGAAATAAATTCTTATAAATTCGTTCAATACGCCTTTCAAATCACCAAAAGTTATATCTTTATCAACGTATAAACCTTCAATCTGGTGGAAGAAATTATATTTACGGGCATTGATATTTTCATTTCTGTAAACTCTACCCGGTGCAATCACTCTGATAGGTGGTTTTTGTTCTTCCATAACGTGAATTTGAGCGCCCGAGGTCTGGCTTCTTAATACAACATTTTTTGCATTAAGAGTATAGAAAGTATCTTGAACATCGCGTGCAGGGTGATCTTTTGGAACGTTGAGCATATCAAAGTTAAAGTATTCTGTTTCAACTTCAGGTGATAATGCATCCGGAACTACTGAAAACCCGAGGCTCTGCAGGCTTGCTACAATTTCATTTGTCGTAGAGGTTATCGGATGTACCTTTCCGCGCGGAGTGAATTTTCCCGGTAAGGTGACGTCAATACGTTCTTTTGCAAGTTTTTCATCAAGTTCTTTTTTGTAGAATTCATCATGTTTTGCCTGAATAGAGGTTTCAAGATTTCTGGTAATTTCGTTTGCAAGCGAGCCTACAATTCTTTTATCTTCATCAGATAGGTTTTTGAGGTTTTTCTTAATTTCGTTAAATTCACCTTTGCGGCTCAGGTATTTTGCCCGTATTTCGTCTAAATCACTTATTGTTTGAGCTTTTGATAAATCTTCTTTTGCGCTTGTGTAAATTTTTTCCAGTTGTTCTTTCATTTTTATCCTCTTTTTACATAATGCATAATGTCGTTGTGTTGTTTTTCATAGCCTATTGTGGTTGAAGGGCCGTGTCCCGGGTAAACAACAGTATTGTCAGGCAAGTTAAACAATTCGTTTACGATACTGTTGATAAGTTTTCTTGAATTTCCCCCATACAGGTCAGTTCTGCCAAAGCTGTCTTTAAAAAGTGTATCGCCTGAGAAAAGACTGTTTCCGATAAGCAGAGAAACACCACCTTCTGTATGTCCCGGAGTTTGAATAACTTCAATTTCGTGTTTGCCTATTCTTAAATCGACACCTTCATCGTATGTTCTATCATGTTCAGGTATATCAATAATTTCCTGACCAAAAAATCTTGCGTGTTCATTGATATTTTCAATTAAGATTAAATCTTCTGCAGGAACAATAACTTCTGCATTAAGGGCATTTTTCATCTCATTAATCCCGAGTACATGGTCAAAATGTCCGTGAGTAATTAATATATACTTAACATTATAGCCATTCATGTTGACTTCGTTAACGATATCCTGAACAAAGTCAGAGCAATCAATGAGAACTGCTTCTTTAGTTTCCTTGTCAACTACAAGGTAATTATTTGCATCAAACGGGCCTGCAATGTATGTTTTTATTATCATACCTGACTCCTTATTAATTCAAAAATTGCTTTACAGTTTCTGAACAGATTTTCAGCCTTATCCAAAGAAACCATATTAGCTCCGTCGCATAAAGCTTTATCAGGATCAGGATGAATTTCAAAAAATAAACAATTTGCACCCACTGCCATTGCGGCTTTTGCCAGATACGGGACAAATCTTCTGTCACCGCCGGAAGAAGTTCCGTTTGCGCCGGGAAGCTGGACACTGTGTGTTGCATCAAATACAACAGGGTAACCAAATTCCTGCATTATAGGAATTCCCCTGAAGTCGACAACAAGGTTGTTGTAACCGAACGTTGTACCTCTGTCGGTTATTAAAATATTATGATTTCCGCTGTCCTCGACTTTTTTAATTAAAGGTCCCATCTGCTCAGGCGCTAAAAATTGACCTTTTTTTATATTAACTATTTTACCTGTTTTTGCCGCAGCAACAAGCAAATCTGTCTGTCTGCACAAAAATGCCGGAATTTGTAAAATATCTGCAACCTCTGCAACTGGAGAAGCTTGATCCGGGGTATGGATATCAGTTACAATGGGTATCTCGAAGTCTTTCTTTATTTTCGCAAGCATTTCAAGTCCTTTTTCCATTCCAGGACCTCTGAAAGAAGTGATTGATGAACGATTTGCTTTGTCAAAAGATGACTTGAATACAAAATTTATACCTAGTTTTTCGGTAATTTGTTTTAATTTTTCAGCGGTTTGATTTAAAACATCCTGACTTTCTATTGCACAGGGACCTGCCAGTATAGTCAGTTTGTCTGCACCTATCTCAAAATTTTTTAGTTTAATTCTCTTCATATCCATAAGATTATTATATGCAAAATAGAATTGAAGTGCAAGTTTATGTGATTGTATTTTTTGTCTTACTGTGCTAAAATTCAGCTATAGGAGAGAGTTTATGGAAAGCAAAATCACTACGTTAAAAAACAATACCGATTTTTTTTATAAAAGAAATTCTAATACCCCGCGAATTGCGTTGTGTCTTAATTTTTCAATAGAAGAACCTGAAAAAAGCGCCGGAATTCATGCCTTAATGGCGAGGCTTTTTATGCAGGGAACAAAGAGTCGTTCTGCCCAGCAGATTGCAGAAGAACTGGACGCTTACGCAATTGAACTGTCTGTGGAATTAAAACAGGATTATTTGAGATTTCGGTTTGTCTGTTTGAATGAAGATTTTGTTAAAGCTCTCGAAATTATGACAGATATTATTAAAAATTCTACTTTTGATGAGTTTGAAAAGGAACTTGCGAAGATGACCGGGGAAATTATAGCAGAATTGGATTCCCCGCGTGGTAAAGTATCTGATGCTTATTACAAAACGATTTTTGAAAACCATGTTTACGGTAATACTTATACAAAAATTCTTGAAAATGCAGAAAATATTACAAAGCAGGATGTCATAGACGCTTATACCAGCATTATTAATAACAGCAAAAAGGTTTTGACATTTGTCGGTGATCTTGCTTATGATGATATACTTGCTGAACTTGATAGAAATTTAGGTTCTCTACCTGAATCTTTGGCTATTGAATCTGAAAAAAATGTTCCAGTACTGAATGAAAAAAAATATGCGGAAATTATTAAAAAAGATGCAAATCAGGCTCATATCTTGCAGGGCTGGATTGTTCCAACCTATATGTCATCTGATTATCCCGCGCTTGCTTTACTAAATATTATTCTGGGGGCATCTGGTTTGTCATCGCGTTTATTTCTGGAACTTCGCGACAAAAAAGGGCTTGCTTATGTTGTAAGAAGTGCTTATGAACCGTTTGATTTGTGCGGAAGTTTTTCTATCTATATTGCAACCGAACCTAATAATATTGAAGTTTCTCTGGCAGGATTTAAGGAAGAAATTGAGAAAATTAAAAATATTCCTGTCAGTGATGAAGAATTGGAAAATGCTAAAAATAATATTATCGGCAAGTGGGCATTTATGCAGGAAACAAACAGTCAACAGGCTTGTCTAGCTGCGCATCATGGTATTTTGGGCCTCGGATTTAATTTTAATGAACTGATAAAGCAAAAAATAAAAACTGTTACTCCGCAGCAGATACAAAATTGTGCCAATAAATACTTTAGTGATAAATATGTTCTTGCAGTATTAAAACCGTAACTAAGCTTGTCGGGTAATGGCTATAAACTCTTAACCGATTAATAATATTTCGGATAGGGGTAAGCGAAATTGAGATATCAAAAAATATTTATACTCTGTTATATTATGATTTTCTGGGTATCTCAGGGGCAATGTGTTCATAATTTTTATTTGAGTAATGTTTTTTTTGATTACCAGTTACAGAAAATTAAAGACGACTTTTATAATATCCTTCCGAAGAACGGTACAATTATTTATACAGAAGTTCCAAGAGGACTTATATTAAGTATAGATGAGGCTATATTTTTTCATCCGGGAAGTTACGCGATAAAGCCTTCCGGTACTAAACTTTTGGACAGTATATCTTTTGTACTGCAAAATTATGATAATAATTGTGTTGTAGAAAGTCACACAGATGAAATATTATCAGAAAACAGTATATATAAACAAGATTGGGAATTATCAATAGCAAGAGCCAATGCTATTGCAGATTATCTCGTTAAAAACGGTAAAATTACCCCAGAGAGGGTTTTTCCACTTGGTTTCGGGGAAATGATGCCTTTTAAAGAAAATGTTTCTCAAAAAGGTTTTAGTGATAAAAGAGTTGATTTTGTAATTTTTGATTATGATATCAGGCGATAATTCTCTGACGCATACGTGACGTTCTGTTTTCACTGAGTATATTTTTAAGTTTCATGATTGCCTGTGCATGAAGCTGGCATACTCTGGATTCTGACATATTTATAGTAGCCCCGATTTCTTTAAGTGTCATATTTTCCTGATAATACAAAACCATTATAATACGTTCTCTCTCAGGAAGTCTTTTTAATGCTTTTTCCAACTCATGCTTAACGTTTTTTTCTTCCATTTGTTCCTGAGGATTTAATTTGTTTGTATCCTGTATCGTATCAATGATTTCAATACTGTCATCAGTATTTCCTCTTTTATCATATATTGAGGTCATTGTAGTATCTTCGGCTAAAATTTGTGTAACTTTTTCAGGTTCCATATCCAGACGGGAGGCCACCTCTGCTGTGGTAGGCATTCTACCGAGGGTTTGTTTTAATTCTTCCTGCGCATTTTTAATCTCTTTAAGTTTTTTCCTTACGCTTCTCGGCAGAAAATCTTCCGAACGGATTTTATCTAAAATAGCGCCTCTTATTCTAATAAGCGCATACGTTTCAAATCTTGTATTTTTTTGCGGTGAATATCTTTCTATTGCATTAATAAGTCCTTCAACACCGTATCCTGCAATATCTTCAATAGAAATTGTCGCAGGTAATGTAACTTTTACTCTGCCTACAACGTAGCGAATCAGGTAAATATATTGTACTATTAAAGTATCTCTTACTTCTTTGTTGGATTTGTTTTTAAAATATTCCTCCCACAAAGCTGTTAATTCGTCTTCAGATAATCTTTTTATGTTATTGTATGATGTAAAATCGAAACTTTGACTCATTAATTTACCCGAATGTTAAAATTTCTTTACATTTCTATTCTATAACATCTGGTTTTTGCTACATCATTTAAAAAGAGGAAAAGTTCAGAATTTACTAAAGTGGGTAGTGGAGATAATTAACTTATATTTTAAAAATGGTTTTATTGAATAAACGCAGGTAAGTCCCGTGTTTGCTAATTCTGCATTGAAATATTTCCTGTCTTGAACATTGATTTTTGTAAGGGGTCATTGTTTTTACCTGTCTGTATTCTTTTGCAAACGGCAAATCATCCTGAGGTCTTCTCCATGGTTTTAAAAGATAATGAATAATGAGCGGACGTTCTTTTTCTGTTTTATAAGGCATAAGTTTTTCTTTGTATTCTTCATCCAATCTGTTCCAGGTCGATTTAAATAGAACCATAAAATTATATTTTGGCTCTATGATTTTTACGTGGTCATGACAGATGAAATTTATACAGTCCTGATCGGGAAATGCAAATATATTACTTTTTAAACTATCCATCATTTCTTTTTCAACATTATTTTTTCTCATTTCATCAAGATTCATCAACAACATTCCGCTGTTGAAATAACGTTGCATATCTGTATTGTTCCATTTCCGAATATTTTCAAAATAATGTTTAATATCAACCGTATTTTCGCCGAGTTTTAATTTATTATCGGTTTTTAAATCGCTAAGCATGCCATAGTCATTTACTGCAGCAAGATAGTAACCGTCAAGATTTTGATTATAAAAGTTAGTTAAATCGCCGAGAACAAAGGTATCTGCGTCCAAAAACAACACACGAGCCCTCTCCCCTTCTACTATTGACGGCAATTTGAGCGGGAAATAGAGAGTTTTTGACTTCCAGCTGCCTGTGAATAAGTCGTTGAACTCCGCTGACATATCAATCCAGTGATAGTGCTCATTGTGGCTGTCTATTATGGAACTTATCTTTTTAATGTCTGACTTTTTCAGGTTGTCGTACATCAAATAAAATGTTACACCTTTATTATGCAAAAGAATTGATTTTATTGTTACTGCGGCATAAGGTGCAAAATTACTGTCAAATCCCAGCGCTATATTCATCATTTATTATTTTCTTCCTCTTTATTTTCTTCTTCTTCCTGTTTCTTTATGATTTCGACTTTTGTGATTCGGGCACCATCTATTTCTCTTACAATAAATGTAAGGTTTTCAAATTGCACAGAATCGCCTACATTTGCAATACGGCCTAGAAGTTTTACAACAAGCCCGCCTATTGTATCAATATCATCGTCGTCGATTGTTTCTTTAGGAATTTCAAAGAATTCAGCCATCTCGTCCAGACGCATCATTGCATTTGCTATATATCTGTTTGGCTCAATTTCTTTTATCTCAACTTCTTCTTCTTCATCAAATTCATCCTGAACTTCTCCAAAGATTTCTTCAAGGACATCTTCCAGGGTAATTAATCCGGATGTGCCGCCAAATTCGTCAACCACAATTGCCATCTGGCCTTTGCGTTTTTTAAATTCAAGGACAAGTGTGTCCATTGTCATTGTTTCCGGAACAAGAAGGACTTCTCTTAATAAACTTTTTATAGGTCGTTCCTGATTTTTTATAGAAAGCGAATATAAATCTTTTACATGGATCAACCCTGTAATATGGTCAATATCTTCACTATACACAGGATATCTTGTATACTGGCTTTCTGCCGCAAGATTATTCAAATCCTCAAAACTCATATCCTCAGGAATACAAACCATATCAGTTCTCGGAATCATTACCTGTTTTGCAGTCAAATCCGAAAATTTGAACACATTATGCAGCATATCTTTTTCTGTTTCATTCAAAACTCCGCCGTCATAGCTCGCATTTACCAGCATATCAAGCTCTTCTGTTGAATGAACCATTGAACCCTTATGGGAATGCGGTATGTGGAACATCTTTAATAAAGAATTTCCAAAACCGTTCAATAACCAGATAAAAGGATTAAATATAACGGTTATCCACTGCATAGGGCGTGCTACGATAAGTGCGGTTTTTTCTGTATATTCCAATGCAATTGATTTTGGTATTAATTCGCCTATTACAACATGAAGGAAAGTTATAAGTGCAAAAGATAAGGAGACTGAAACCGTATGGGTTGCAATATTCTGGCTTATTCCGGGTAAGAATGCAAAAATAGGTTCAATAATTCTTGCAAGAGTTCCCTCTCCGACCCAACCTAAGCCGATACTTGAAATTGTAACACCTAATTGAACCGCAGCTATAAACTTGTCTAAATCTGTTAATGCTTCCTGCGCAATCTTGGCTGTTGCATTTCCTTCCTTTACCAGCTGTTCAATTCGTGTTTTTCTGACTTTTACCATAGCAAATTCTGACGCTACAAAAAAGCCGTTTGAAAATAACAAAAATATTATTACAAACAAATTAAATATTATATTGCCCGTCTCATCCATTATGTTTTATTTTCCTTTGTGTCCTTTTACTAATAAGTTTAATTATAATATTATTGACTAAAAAATGCAAGAAGCCTACTCTACCGTGACTTCCCTAAGCTGGGTGTATATCATTGGCGAAAAGCCTTTTGTTAAATTTATATCAATAATTTTATATTGATGCGGCAAAACAAGCAACGCCGGAGAATTTATGTGATAAATTCCGTCCTGCATTTTTTCGTTGTTTGTGTGAAAATGTCCTGATACAATTGCAATTACATTTGAATGTTTATCTAAAAGTTTAAGATATTCATCTGCTTTATATGTGCTGTGGGAACGCGATTCCATTGGAGCTAACAGAGGGAAGTGCTGCAATATTACAAATTTCAGGTTTTTATGTTTTGAGAGTTGTTTATCAACAAATTGCAAGGTCGATTCCTTAAAATATCCGTTTGCGCCGGGAATGATTTCTTTTGCTCCGTCTGCAATAATAAACCCGAAATCTCCTTTTCTGAAATAGTAATCAGGGGTTCTTTGTTTAAAGAACATATTATTTTCACGAATAACTTCCATATATCTTTGTTTAGAGAGTCCGTTTGATTTAAATACTTCGTGGTTTCCTATTACCATATAATATGGCACGTTCAGTTTATTAACAATTCTTACAAATTCTGCAAGGTCTTCTTCATTAGGTCTGTTTATATTGTCTCCTGTAAAAACCACAAAAGAAACACCATTAAGCTTATTTATGTCTTCAACGGCAGCTTTTAATACTTTGTTGGCGTATTCATTATCCTTTGAATAGTGGCTGTCCGAAACCTGTACAAATTTTATATCAGATGCAAAACAGGTCTGAGCTAAAAACAATAAAATGAATACAATATATGCTAAGTATTTTCTCATGTAAAACTCCGTTAATATCCAAAAAGATTATATCATAAATGAGTTTTGCATGTTAGAATGTAAATATGAGATTAGACAAATTTTTAAAAGTTTCAAGATTAATCAAACGCAGAACCGTTGCGAATGAAGTTTCTTATATGGGAAGAGTTCTTGTTAACGGAAATCCTGCAAAAGCAGGAAAACAGTTAAAAGAGGGTGATATTATTGAAATTGAATATGCCAATAGAACCGTAAAGGCTAAGGTTTTGCGTATTCCTCAAAATAATGTAAGTATTCAGGAAGCCTCGTCATTATACGAAATTATTCAAAGCTAGGAGTATTACTAAAATAACAAGACGTTAAATGCAATAGATTAATTCCCTCTCCCTACGGGAGAGGGGCAGGGGTGAGGGGGAAATCCGTCTCCCTTATCCTCCATTCACAAGGGTGAAAGTCTAATTCCCTCTCCCTACGGAAGATGGGGTGGGGTGAGAGGGATATGTTGTAAAACCGGTGCAATTAACAAAGGACGAGATTGAACACGTCATTGTGAGCGGTAGCGAAGCAAGCCAGCCTTTTTTAAATGAAGAGTGAAGCGTGAGGTGTGAAAGTCTTTTCCCTCTCCATCTGGGAAAGGGTGTCCAAAAGACGGGTGAGGGTATGCACCGTGAAGCGTGATGAATGAGGAGAGAAGAGGATAAATTTTTGTTGAACCATTCACTACTCACTTCTCTCCATTCACTTCTTTTCAATAACAAAACCGCAGGCTGTATAACCCGCGGCTTTGTTTTTATATTCGAGATTGCATTGATTACGCAAGATAATAAAGTCGGCCTGTGTTAGGAGAATCCCCGTAAGGCGTTGAGTTTCTGTGTTCAGGACGGTTTAAATCAATAGCCTGTCCGGCTGTTGTTGCATTCTGGAAAAAGTTCTGTGCCTGTATTGCATCAACTTTCCCGATTTGACCGGCATAATTTATTTTCAGTGCCCCTAAAATATTCCCGACAGATAGTGTCATAATTAATTCCCCATATTAATTTATCCCTATACTATAATAAAGTATAGGGTAATCAAAAAATTGCCTGAAATCGACAAAATATTAAGAAATATTAAGCTAACAAATCCAAGGACCTTCCCAAGGTCTCACTTCCTTTGACCGACGGGTAATTTAGGTTGTGTGCACCGTTTGCAAAGAAATTGGTCTCAGAAGTCTTTTGCTGCCGCCCGTTGGAGCCGTCATTGAATGCGACGGGCTGAACTCTGTAGATTTGCTGTGCCTGTACGGCCTTAATAGAATCTAACATTGTTACCTCTTGGTTACTGTTATGCCCTGCTCCCGCAGGTCAAATCAGTTTGCTGTTATTCTCTCTCAAATATATAAAAAGTTTTGCAGTTTACGAATTTCACAAAACAATTTTTTCGTTACAAAGTTTACAAATTTACAGCAAAAAATTTATTTTTCAGGTTTAATAAAAGATACACAACATTAAAGGAGAAAAAATGATTACAAAAGTAGGCTATAGCCCGCGAATTCAAGCCAGACCGTCTCAGGTCGCATTTACTTCAAGATATTCAAGCATGTGCTCTAATATGTTTTTTGACAATAAAGTCGTTGATTCTCACATTTCTACCATGTCCGGAAATATTGAGGCTTTTGATTCTACGCTGAAACGCGGAGCATCAACTCTTAGCGGAAATATAGACGTTGAATCTTGCAAAGTTAAAGATGCTTTAGAGGCAACAAGCGGAAACATTACGCTTAACGATACAAAAGTTAATGGAGATGTGAAAGTCACAAGTGGTAATATCCGTGTCTTAAACTGCTCTTCAGTCTCCGGAGATGTTTCAACAACAACCGGCGGGATAAAAATTGAAGATTCAACTGTTAAAGGTGAAATTTCTGTTATAAACGGCAAAATTGCACTCAAAAATTCCAATGTTGAAGGTAAGCTTATATCTACCCCCGATGACTTAATTTTAAAAGGTAAAAATACTATAGAAGATTTAATTCTTACCGTTCGTAATAAAATAAACATATATATGAATAATTTTGGCAGTAATATGATAATAAATAACAATAGGCCAACCCGAATTATAATAAATGGCGTTGATGTCACCTCAAAATTTGCGGAGGTAGCAGAAGAGACCGCCCCTTCAAAACCGGTTAAATTCACGCTTCCTTCCGGAACCACAATAACAAATTCCGTGAAATTCGATTCAAAAGTTCCGGGAACATTGTTACTGGAAAAAGGAGCAAAACTCTTAGGAAAAGTTATTAACGGAACGGTTAAATATTTAAAATAATAAAAAAGCCTCTCTATAGAGGCTTTTTTATTGGAAAATTCTTAAAAAATTTACTGATCGCTTTCGTGATGGTCTTTATCTTTCATGAGTTTAGCAAAATCAGACGGTTTAATGCTCTGGACAAATTTCTTAAATTCCTGAGCTTCTTCTTCGTCTTTTGCCGAATCTGTTGAAACTGAACCGTTTGAAATAACATTTGCGGTCACAAAAATCGGTGCATCAACGCGGATTGCAAGCGCAATTGCATCCGAAGGCCGTGAATCAATTTCCAAAACTTCATCCTTATCATTTTTTAAATATAAAGTAGCATAATAAGTATCTTTTTCGACATCGTTAATTTCTATTTTATCAAGGTGATATCCTGCTTTTTCCACGATATTAATAATCAAATCGTGAGTCATAGGTCTTGCAACCGTAAGATTTTCAATTTTTCGGATAATAGCACTGGCTTCTGCAGAACCAATCCAGATAGGCAAAGCCTTTCTGTTGTCTTTGTCGTGAAGCACTACAATAGGGGATCCCGTTCTTGTGTCAAGCGCAATACCCATAACTTTCATTTCAATCATATTAAAAACCTTTCTTAAGCATAAATCATTAATAATATTATAGTCAGAAAAAAAATAAATAAAACCGTTTACGAAAAAAATGTTTATGATATATTATAAAATATGAAGCTGGTAAAAGCCGGCATGAAAAAAGAATAAGAAAAATGGAGTAGTGGCCGAGTGGCTGAAGGCGGCACCCTGCTAAGGTGTTATGTGGGTCTAACCTGCATCCAGGGTTCAAATCCCTGCTGCTCCGTTTTTTAGTCCGAAAACTGCGAATCAGTGCAGATACAAAATTGAAAAACCGCCCACAGTGGGCGGTTTTTTGCATGTAAAAATTTTAAGAGAATTTTTCTCATCAAATTTTCGCAACTTTTTAAACTTTTCCTGCCCAAATTCTCTTTTTCATTTTTTCGAGGTGCAGATTGGGCTAGTCTTTTATTAAAACATGATTTCCATTAATCGTAACCCATTTACCATCAGCATTTTCTGACGATGTTGGATAACTTTTTTCATGTGTTTTGGCATCTGACGGTAAATCGTTTTTGTAAGGAATTCCGATACTGTTCATTTGGGCAAGAATTTCTTTTTCATTTTCTGAATATTCTTTTGATGACATTTTTGAAATATCTTCTCGTGTATAGATTTTATCTGTGCCGGTTTCGGGATTTTTATAACCTGAGTAATCTTTTGGCTGCTCGGATTGAGGCTTAATTAATCCATCTTTTAATTGCTGCTCAATTATTGGCAAATTTCTTTCAAACTCTTCGCTTGTCATATTTCCGATTTCTTCCGGGGTAAAAATTGGATTGCCATAATTATCCACATTCATTTCAATACCTATTTTAAGTAATTTTGAAGGTACTTGATCTATTGAATTAGAGTTTTTATCCACAAATTTATTATTTTTTATACTATTTCTCAAATTATTAACTCTATTATTCCACCCATTATAAAATATTTTTTGTTCAGGATCATTAGCAACAATTTTATCATAACTCTTTTGCCTTATTTCGAGAAATTTATTTAAATCGCCATTGCTCTGATTATAAAATATTTTTGCAGTTCCAGGGCCATGTAGCACTGCAGTATCAAACATAGCAACAGCCATATTTGGATCTGATATTTTATCTGCACCTGATACCTTCCAATAATCATCATAATAAATAGCTTTTGCTTCATCTCTGGTAATATTCTTAACGTCTTTGTATGCTAACCCCTTTCGTTTACGATAGGAATTCAAAGTCGTTTGGGTAATTCCCATATTTGTAGGTCCACCTCTGTCTTTTTTATTATTTACATATCCACCTTCAGAAGGAAATAAGAATTCAAGAGCTTTTTCAAAATTTTCTTTAGTCATATTTTTCTCCTTATTAAGCTAATACACAAAATCTCATTAAGAATAAGTTTAATAAGGTAAAATAAATTTATTACTCTTTCAATTCATATAAATAACTTTTCAAATATAAAGCCCTTTGTTTTACTACATTTTCTAACATTTCGGCTGCAATATTAGTATGAATACTTCCTTCTTTATTATATACAGTTTCTACTATAAGTTTTTTTTCCAATTCATAATACCGTTCCCAACTTTGCTGTGCTGCAATAAATACAGTATATTGTTCCTTAGATAATTCTTTCTTGATCATATTTGAATAAATAGAAATTTGCTCAAGCCAAGCATCAGTTGCTGCATAAACGCATTTATTCATACCTGAAGTCGAATAATCTTTTTCTATGCATTTTTCCAGTTGCACATCAATAGCATGTTGTTCATTAGGTAAAGCAACAACTTTAAGAAAAAAAGATATTGAAACTATCAATAATAATGCAATAGGTATTTGCATAAGTATTTTCTTCATAAATTTATTTTACCATAAAATATATAAGTTTTTACACAATTCACCGCCTTTCGTATTTTTAATAAAAAAAAGAGTAAGGCAGAAATTTAAATCCTAAAAATTATCTTACCTTACTCTTTTGTATAATATTTACTTGCGAAATCCGTCAATATTAAATCGAATTTTCATTTCTGGAAATTTTACAGAAATTTTGTAATTTTTTTAATATAATTGTGTCCTAATGATACAAGAGGTGTAAATACACTTGATATTATTGACATTAAGAGTAATAATTGACATAGGATGATAAAATGGAATAAATCTTTCTTTCGGGTTTAAATCTACTTTTCTCCGTTTTTTTATTTTTAAGTATTGCAAAATTTAAAATCAGGTATGATGTATGAAAAAGGTTATAAGTTTTCTATTAATTATTTGTTTAAATTTTTCATTAGCTGCTTTTGCTGAAACTGTTGTGTTTAATCCTGACTCTAAAATTTATCATTCATTAAGCTGCCACCATGCTGTCCGCTGTAAAAAATGTATAAAAATTGATAAAAAAGATGCTATGAAAAAAGGCGGTCGTCCATGTAAAAATTGTGGAGGCTAAGCTTATTCGTAAATACTGAATTAATATTTGCAAAATTTCTCTTTTAGTCTTTCTAAAAATATTTTTGCGGCAGGAGAAAAGACCTGATATTTTTTCCAGACAATATCCAGCCCTGATTCAAGTTTTGGTTTTAACGGCCGGAAACACAATTCGCTTTCCTGAGAAACATCAACGAGTTTATCTAAGGTTATTGCATAGCCTATTCCGGCTTTAACCATTATTGCAGCGTTGTATACCAGATTTATCGTTGCGACCGTATTAAGATCTTCAAATTTGCCTTGAAACCATTCAATAAACTCATTTTTTGAAGAAGTTTTTCTCATAGCTTGTCTTGAATTAATCAGCGGAAGTTCTTGTAAATCTTTAAGCTCTATATATTCTTTTGCTGCAAGCGGACTGTCTTTTCTCATTATAACTCCCCATACATCTTTTGCCGGCAAGGGAATATTATCATATTTTGACAAATCAACCGGCTGGATTAATACACCAAAATCCAGAAGGCCTTTGTCGAGCTTTTCTGTTACATCTTCTGCGTTACCTGAATAAATATGAAATTTTATATCCGGGTAATCTGCCTGAATGTTTTTTATAATTTCTGCAATATGTTTCATTGCATCAGATTCTCCGCCGCCTATATAAATTTCTCCGTTTACAGTGTCACTTATTGCTTGGAACTCGGCTTCGGTTTTTTCTACCATATCAATAATTTCTTCAGCTCTTTTTCTTAAAATCATTCCTTCCGGAGTAAGGGTAACTTTAGATTTACCACGGATTAGAAGCTGCTGCTTTAATTCTTTTTCAAGATCCTGCAATTGGCGGGTCAATGTAGGCTGGGTAAGATGCAAAGAATTTGCCGCTCCTGTTATACTGCCTTCTCTTGCTACTGCTAAAAAATATTTTAAAACTCTTATTTCCATAGTGTAATTTTAAATTCTTTAATTATGCCTGTCAAGTATATTTCAATATGTAATATAAGTATTTGCTATTTTAATAAAATCGTAAATAATTATTATAGGAGATGATTTATGCCTGACGACAGAATAAAAGTTCTTCAAAACTTAAAGGATGCCGATTGTAATGCAGAATTGATTTCTCAATTTTTTCGTATGGAAGAGGCAGGAAAAGTTTCTGAGCAATTAAGACTTTTATACAGGCAAAGAAAAATTCTTTTAGAAAGGCTTCATCTTAATCAAAAACAGATTGATTGTTTGGATTATTTGATTTTTTGTATTAATCAGAATTGCTAAAAAGATAAGGAGTACTTTAATGGATATAATAAGAGTAAATACACCGAGAGGTTTGGAATTAAAAGGTGCAATGTGGGGGAATAACTCCATGGATACCGTTGTTATTATGATGAGCGGTATTTGTTCAAATGTTTTTCAGAATGATTTACTGCCGGCAACCGGAGAACTGTTAAGCAGGAATAACATTGCTTTTATTGCAGGACATGCAATGGATGCGTTTTCATGCATTGCATATTCAGATTTTTCAATAAATAAACAGAGATATACAGGTGTTGTGTATGACGATTTTAGTCTTGTATATGAAGACGTAGAAAGTTATGTAAAATATGCAAAAACACTTGGATTTAAACATATAGTTCTGGCAGGACATTCTTTAGGTTCAAATAAGATAATTAATTATCTCGGGAATACTTCTGATAACTATGTTGACTATTTTATTGTTACTGCGCCTGTTGATTTGGGACATTGGTTTAAAGTTATGCCGCATGTTTCAGAGTGTATTCAGCTTGCTGAACAATTTGTTGCGGAAGGTAGAGCAAAAGATATTCTTCCGTATCTTTTCGGAGGATTTTCTCCGATGAGTGCAGAGACTGTTTTAAGTTTTTATAATGCATATAACCTTAAAAATTGTCCGGTAATAAGCGGCGATGGAGAAACCGTATCCCTATCAAATATCACTATAAACGGATCTTTTGTAATAGGAGCTAAAGACAGTCTTACAGAAGGCGATCCGAAGGGCTTTATGGAAAAAATAAATTCTTACTGTAAAAATTACGAGCATAATCAGGTCATTGTGGTTCCTGATGCTTCGCATATTTTTTATGGAAAACACGATGAGTATGCTAGGGTTATACTCGGATGTGTAGAACAAAATATAAGTTGTTGTACTGTATAAATATGTCCGAGAAAATTTCGCGATAAGGGACGTGAGCGAAATTTTTGAGCGGCGTTTGAAAAGGTGAGCCGCTGCACGGCGGCGTTGAGCCGGCCGAAAGCGGCGACACTAGATTAGATTAAGAAAGGTATTATATGAAATTCAGAACATTGTTATGTAGTATTGTTGCATTAATATTGTTAATTATAGGAGGAAACGTTATGAGTGAAGCAAAAACAAATAACTGGGACAAAACTTTTCCTAAAAGTGAAAAGGTTAATGTAGAGAAAGTTCATTTTAAAAACAGATACGGTATAAATTTAACAGGTGATTTATATACACCTAAAGACAGAGCAGAAGAAAAACTTCCGGCAATAGCAATCAGCGGACCTTTTGGGGCAGTAAAAGAACAGGCCTCCGGATTATATGCACAAACCCTGGCGGAACGTGGCTTTATTACATTAGCATTCGATCCTTCTTATACCGGTGAAAGCGGCGGAGAGCCACGCAATGTAGCGTCTCCTGATATTAATACCGAGGACTTTTCGGCTGCAGTTGATTATTTAAGCAACAGAAAAGATGTAGATTCCGATAAGATTGGTATTCTCGGAATTTGCGGGTTTGGCGGGTTCGGTTTGAATGCTGCTGCTATGGATACCAGAATAAAAGCTACAGTTACTTCAACAATGTATGATATGACACGGGTAAGTGCAAGAGGATACTTTGACGCTATGGATGAGAATGCTCGTTATACGTTAAAAGAAAATCTTAATAAACAAAGAACCGAAGACTTTAAAAACGGGACTTATGCAAAAGCTGCCGGTCTTCCTGAGAAGCTTACGGGGGATGAACCACAGTTTGTAAAAGATTATTATGATTATTACAAAACTAAGCGAGGTTTTCATGAACGCTCAATAAATTCTAACGGGAATTGGACGCAGACTTCTACATTAGCTTTAATCAATATGCCTATTCTTAAATACAGTGATGAAATAAGAAATGCTGTATTAATAATTCACGGAGAAAAAGCTCACAGCCGCTACTTTAGCGAGGATGCTTTTAAGCAGCTTAGAGGTGATAATAAAGAGTTATTAATTGTAGATGGAGCAAATCATACCGATTTGTATGATAATTTGGAAAAAATTCCATTTGATAAAATTGAAGCTTTTTATAGGGAATATCTGAAATAGATATTAACCATGAGGGCAGGAAAATTTTTCCTGCCCTCTTATAATATATAGACTACAGGCTTATTTTTTTTATTTTATGACATATTAGTATAAATATTGTCATGAAGAGTTTATTATCTGCAAAAAATGAAAGTATTAATCTTGTTGTCGGCGCAGGTTTTTCAGGTGCGGTTATTGCAGAGCGGATAGCAAATGCACTTGATGAAAAAGTTGTAATTATTGATAAAAATAACTATATCGGCGGCTTAGCCTCTGATTATATGACAAGAAGCGGAATTCGTGTTAATAAGTTCGGGCATCATGTTTTTCATACAGATAAGAAATTTATCTGGGATTATGTTAATTCTTTTTCAAACTTTTGTCCTGTTTCACAGAAAACTTTTGCCGTCATAGACGGAATTAAAGTTTCTATTCCTGTTAATATTTCAACCTTACATATTCTTTTTCCTGAAAGTCTTGCAAAAAAAATGGAATATAAACTTTTAAATCTTTTTTCTTATAATTCTGAAGTATCAGTTGATGAACTGAGGAAGTTTAATGATACTGATTTGCAATTTCTTGCAGATTATATTTCCGATAAACTTGTTTTCCCGTATTCAGCAAAATTGTGGCAAGATTTTATGCCCGAGATTGAACGAAAACAATTTCCTTATGCATTTATCAGAATAAGCAACGATTCAAGATTATATACAACAAAATATCAGGGAATTCCGAAAAAAGGTTATATTGATTTAATGGAAAATATGTTGAAAAATCATAATATAGAGCTCTGCCTTAATACTGATTATAACTATATGATTTCAAAAAATTTTAAGCGTATTTTTTTTACAGGCTCCATTGATGATTGTTTTAACTATAAGTTCGGAATGCTTCAATACAAAAGTGTAAAAATGCAATTCGAGAATATTGAAAATCCCGCACAAGAACGGAGACTTCTTGTAAAATATCCGCAAGATTTTGATTTTTCAGCAGAACATAATTTTGTGACAAATGATGCCGGTATATCAGCAAAAGAATACTGGACTGATTATATTTATGGCGAAAATGAACGAGCATTCCCTGTTTTGAATAAACAAAATTGTGAATTGTATAATAAATATTTTGACTATGCAAAAAGTTTCAATAAAATTTATTTTTTCGGTCGTCAGGGAAATTTTAATACCTGTTCAATGGCTGATGCTGTCGAACAGGCACTAAACCTTTTTGATAATTTATATGGAAACTCCTCATCAAACTATATGGTAGATAGTGTAGTAGATAATTGCCGATAATATCATACAGGCAGGAATTGTAAGTACCCAGGCAACAACGATATTTCCGACTATTCTCCATTTGACTGCATGCGCATGTAGGGTCGAACCGACTCCCATAATTGCAGTTGAAATTACATGAGTTGTACTCAAAGGTATTCCGAAATGCGATGCTGTAAGGATTAAACCCGCGGCAGAAGTTTCTGCTGCAAATCCGTGGATTGGCTTAAGCTTAATAATCTTATGCCCCATTGTTTTAATAATTTTCCAGCCGCCGTTCATTGTGCCGGCTGCCATTGTGAGGGCACACACAAGAATAACATAAATCGGAATATCAAAATCTCCCTGCGGACTTTTTTGCAGAACTCCTGCGGCAAGCAGTGCAAGAGTAATTATCCCCATTGTTTTTTGTGCATCATTTGAGCCGTGGCTCAGTGCCATAAGACCCGAGGACACAAGCTGTAGTTTACGGAATTTTTTATTTACAACCTGAGGATTTGCTCTATATAAAATTCTAATTAAAAAGAGCATCAGCAAAAATCCTGCACAAAATCCGAGTACAGGTGATGTAAACATCGGAATAATAACTTTATCGACAAGGGTTGTGACATGAACCGCGTCACATCCGGCTTTAACAATTGTTGCTCCAAGAAGTCCTCCGATAAGAGCGTGCGAAGAACTTGAAGGAAGTCCGAGCCACCAGGTGAATAAGTTCCACAACACTGCGGCCAGAAGTGCACAGAATATTACAGTCAATGTAATCATTTCAGAATTAACAATACCGCCGCCGATTGTTTTTGCAACATGTGTACCAGTGAGGGCTCCTATAAATTCCAGGGATGCTCCGAATAGAACCGCCTGTTTCGGGGAGAGAACTTTTGTGGAGACAACTGTTGCGATAGCATTTGCACAATCGTGAAATCCGTTTATAAATTCAAAAGCGAGAGCAACTGCAATTACCGCAATTAATAGCAATATAGTGATTGTCATTTTTCTATTCCTAATTCTGTTTTAAAACAACGTTCAAAATTGTATCCGATACATAAAAACATGCATCAAGAGCGTTTTCAATTTCTTTATAAATATCGCGGAGTTTAATTACCTCTAAAGCATCGTATTTCCCGGAGAAAAGTTCATACATGGCTTTTCTGTGGATTTCGTCCCCGTGAGATTCAATTTCTTTCATCGCAATATTTTCTTTTGTAATTTCTTCAACGTCGCTGACTTTTTTGAATTTTTTAATAATTCTGTCTAGCTGTTCGGTTGCCTGTACCAAAGTTAAAGCCTGTTCTTTCATTTCTTCCGTGTACTCTGTTAATCTGTACACCTCTAAATTCAAACAGGCTTTAATAATTTTTTTATTGATTTTATGTAACTGGAGCGCTATATATTGAATATCTTCACGCTCAATAGGCGTTATAAAACTTTTATTCAGTTGTTTTAGCGTTAATTTAAAAGAAAGCGATCCTTTTTTCTTGTATTTTCTGGCTATTTCTTTTTGATCTTCTGTCAGATGATTTTTCATAATTTCATCATAAAGTTTAGCGGTTTCAAGACAAATATCTGCACTGTCCTGAAACAGTGTGAAAAACATTTTATCCTCCGGAGGCATTATGTAGGACATCAGATTAAATTTTGGCATGTTTTTTCTCCTTATACTCACACACGCCAAGCATATAGGAAACAAATATTTTAATAAAGTATATTGTTACAAATCTTCACCGGATTGGCGGATGAATTATGTCTGCAGAAATTTTATAAAGGTTAACAAAAAGTTAGAATAACGGCGTCATTCCGGAAGCGTAGAAAAACTGATTGAGCAGTCAGCGCAGATTGACGGAAAAATTTTACCCTCGCCCCTTGCGGGAGAGGGTGCCCTAGGGGCGGGTGAGGGGTAAAAGAAAATCTTCAGTCATTCCGGAAGCATAGAAAAACTGATTGAGACGGATGGCGAAATTCTGTTTTTCAAGCTATGCGGAATCGCAGCAATGTGTGATGCGACGACTGTGCAATTGCGGGTCGCAGCCCGCAATGACGTGAGTAATTAAATCTAATTATATAGGAGGTAATATGAGTGAAGCATCTTCGAAATCACCGAATTTAGACAGAGTGTCAAAAGAGTTTATAAATAATTTAGAAGCCTCAGGCGGCAAACCTTTGTACGAAATGACCGTGGATGACGCAAGGCAATTTCTTGTTGATTTGCAGAGGAAAACCTATAAAGAAATTCCTGCGGAAATCGCGGATATTGATATTTTTACTGAAGCTGCTGGAACTGTCAGCGTAAGGTTAGTCCGTCCGCATGATTCAAACGAAACTTTGCCCGTAATTCTCTATCTTCATGGCGGCGGATGGATTTTGGGTGATAAAGAAACTCATGATATGCTTATAAGAAAGCTTGCCAATTGTACAAATTCGGTCGTTGTGTTTGTGAATTATTCGCGTTCCCCTGAGGCTGTATACCCTATGGCATTAAATCAGGCTTACGGGGTTCTGGAATACTTATATAATAATCCTGAAGAATTTAACATTGACCCTGACAGAATCGTCATAGCAGGTGACAGCGCCGGCGGGAACCTTGCAACCTCTGTTGCGTTGAAGTCTTTACGTTCGGGCGGTCCCCGAATTCTTTTTCAGGCGCTTTTGTATCCAGTAACAGATGCGAATATGGATAGTGATTCATATAAATTATTTAAAGATGGACCTTGGCTTACAAAAAAATCCATGGAATGGTTCTGGAATGCCTATTTGCCTGATAAAAGACTTAAAAATGACATATATGTATCACCGCTTCGAGTATGTATAGATGATCTTGCGGGAATGCCGTCAGCTTTAATCATTACCGCGGAAAATGATGTTTTACGTGATGAGGGCGAAGCTTATGCTTCAAAACTTGATGAGGCAGGTGTAAAAACTTCCTGTATAAGAATAAATATGGCGCATCACGATTTTATGATGCTTAGTTCAATTCAATACAGTGCAGCTGCAAAATCTGCATTCTCGCTTTTGTGTTCTGTTTTGAGAAATAAATTGCACGAGTAGCATTTAATTTGTCGGGACATATTGTGAAATAATTTCAGCGGCATCGGCGATAATTTGTTCGCAAGGACGGGAGGCGTAATATTCTTCTGTTCTGTCAGAAGGAACATAATTGTCGTCTGCCAGAGGTCCGAGAAGCTCACGGCAGATTATCGTGCCGTGTTTTTCTTTGAATAAGTTTGCAAGCTCCTGAATGTGTTTATAATGCTCTGTTTTAATTTCTTTATTGTTCGGTTCTGTATAACCGTATTTCAAGCCAGCTATCATAAACATAGCACTTACAGCTCCGCAGACTTCTCTCATTCTGCCCATTCCGCCGCCAAAGGAGGATGATAGTTTCAGCGCAGTATTAAAATCAATTCCGAGTTCTTCTGCAAATGTACAAAAAACGGATTGCGCGCAGTTGTAGCCTTCTTTAAAATATTTTCTTGCTTTTTCAGAATATTCGTTCATAAATTCATAATACTTTAGATAAAGTGCAATTTCAATAAAGGGAAAGGACGGGGAGAGGTTACTGTTAAATCATAAGGAACAGTTGTATTTATTTTCTCAACACGCTTCCGCCCTGCTCCCGCTATCGTTTCGAAAACAAATACAACTGTTCCAAAAGTTAATACCTCCCTTGTAAGGGAGGTGGCGCGTAAGCGCCGGAGGGTTTTCATGCGAGCGTGCGGCGTAGCTGCGATAGCGAGCACTAGAGGTTGAAGGCATTGCCTTCAACTATTTCCGTTTGATTTAGCGGCGCGCAGCGACGCTGTAATTTTTACGTGTTTTTCTTTTTCGGTTCACTTTTTCTTTTTTCCTCGTAATAAAAAAGAAAAAGTGAACGTATCAGGATATTAAAACTAAAAAAATGTCGGTGCAGGGTTTGGGGCTGCACAAGCCCCATATATATAAGGACTAGTGCCTTTTACGCACTAGCCTATTTCCTTTAAGGAAATTTTATTTTTGTTCATGATACTATTTTTATATGGATATTATATTTAACCCTGTAGTTGTATCGGTAATTTTGTTATGCGTGCTTTGTGTATGCAGGATTAATGTTCTGCTTGCAATAATTATTTCAGCAATTGCGGCAGGGCTTATCGGCGGTTTGCCTATAGAAAAAGTTATGCAGACATTTATCTCAGGCATGGGGGATAATTCGGAAACCGCATTAAGCTACATACTTCTCGGAACCTTTGCCGCGGCAATGACGCATACAGGATTGGCAACAATTCTTGCAAAAAAAATTTCAACAGTTATTAAGGATAAAAAGTTTTTACTTCTTGCAATTTTGACAGGGATTGCAATTCTTTCACAGAACCTTATACCTGTTCATATTGCGTTTATTCCGATACTTATTCCGCCTTTGTTGCATGTTATGAATAAGCTGAAACTTGATAGACGCGCGGTTGCGTGTTCTCTTGCGTTCGGGTTAAAAGCTCCTTATATTGCAATACCTGCAGGGTTCGGTTTGATTTTCCAGGGTTTAATTGCGGAAAATATGACAGTCAACGGAATGACTGTTTTAAAAAATGATGTTTGGAAAGCCAACTGGATTTTAGGACTCGGTATGCTTGCGGGTCTTCTGGTTGCAATTCTTATTTCCTATCGCAAACCTCGTGAATATAACGACATTAAGCCTGTTGAAAATGAACTTGAAAAAGAGGATGCTGAGGCTTTAAAATTAAATAAAAACCACTATATTACGCTTATTGGCGCATTTGCAACATTAATCGTCCAGCTTTTGACAAAATCTCTGCCGCTTGGTGCACTTGTCGGGCTTGGAATTGTATTTGGCGGAGGTGCTGTAAGCCATAGGAAGATGGATAATCTTATAAATGAAGGTATAGGATTAATGGGGTATGTTGCTTTTGTAATGCTTGTTGCGGCAGGTTTTGCAATGGTTTTGAAGTCAACCGGCGGAATTGATACCCTTGTTCATGCAATTCTTCCTTTTATGCAAAACAGCAGACTGCTTGCAGTAAGCTTAATGCTTTTTATAGGATTATTTATCACGATGGGAATAGGAACCTCTTTCGGAACAATTCCTATACTTGCGGTTTTGTTTATCCCTGTATGTGCACATTTAGGGCTTTCTGTACCTGCGAGCGTTGTAATATTATCTTCTGCAGCAGCATTAGGAGATGCGGGTTCTCCTGCATCTGATACAACCCTTGGCCCTACCGCAGGCTTAAACGCTGATGGTCAGCATAACCATATTAAAGATACCTGTATTCCTACCTTTTTACATTTTAATATTCCGCTCATAATCTTTGCAATACTTGCCGCGTATTTGTTCTAAGGTAAGGGAATAGGCTTGTACGTAAAAGGCACAAATTTATTTCTTTATATGTTCATTTCTTTTCTTTTGCATCGCAACAAAAGAAAAGAAATAGATTTAATAAGGAAATATGATAGCACCTTTTAAGTACTGGTCTGTTTCCTTAATTTCATGTAACTTTTATATAATTTCCAGATTTGCTGTTGTATATCCCGAGATTAAATTTTTTATCCCTTCTGTATGAACTTTACATTTTAGTTTTCCGTCGGGGTATTTGTTGTAATGCATAGCTGATGATACAAGGATTACCCTCGAGGCGTCAAAAATATTCAAAGATGAAATATCCAGACCCATTTCCTTGCAGTCGGATTCTTCTATATATTTTTCGACACGTTGTAAAATTTCCGCTGAATTATTCTTATCAAAACTTATGAATTTCATAACTTTTCCGTCGGCGTAATGATAAGAAAATTTAACGTTTTGACTGCAATTCCTACTTTTGGTGTATAATAATTTTGTGCGTCGCATCAAATCGACAAAATAAGAATATGAGGTGGAAATATGATGACTGCAACTAGTATTAATGAGCTGGCAAAAGAAGTTTTTGATATTGAGGCAAAGTCAATTCTCCGATTGAAAGATAATATCGGTGAAAATTTCGATAAAGCTATTGAAATTTTATACAATTGCAAAGGCCGCGTAATTGTGACCGGCATGGGAAAATCAGGGCTTATCGGTAAAAAAATTGCAGCAACTTTATCTTCAACAGGTACTCCTTCATATTTTCTCCATCCGGCTGAAAGCACTCACGGGGACAGCGGTATTATTACAAAACAGGACGTAGTTATCGCAATTTCCAATAGCGGCGAAACTCAGGAATTATTAAATCTGTTGCCTATTATAAAAAGGTTCGGAGTCTTGATGATAGGTATGACAGGTAAAATGGGATCAACTCTTGCGCAAGCTTCTGATGTTGTTCTGGATATTTCAGTTGAAAGAGAAGCATGTCCTTTGAATAAAGCCCCTACCGCTTCCACTACAGCAACTCTTGCTATGGGCGACGCGTTGGCGGTTTGTCTGCTTGAAAAACGCGGATTTACGGAAGAAGATTTCCTTATTTTCCACCCGTCAGGCGCGCTCGGCAAAGGCTTCTTATATAAAGTTTCGGATTTGATGAAAACAGAAGATTTACCGGTTGCCTCAGAAAACGACAGCTTTAATAAAGTTGTTGAAATTATTACCGAACATAAACTCGGTATGGCAATGATTTTGAATTCAAAAGGAGAACTATCCGGCGTCCTCACAGACGGCGACATCAGAAGAACTCTTATGAAATACGGCAATACTTCAAATCTTATTATAAAAGATGTTATGACAGCGGAACCTAAACGGATTAACCCGACAGCATACGGCGCCAGCGCTCTTCATCTTATGGAAAAATATTCCATCACAGCTCTTGCGGTAGTTGATGAAAACAACAAACCTGTCGGCGTAATCCACATCCATGATTTACTGAAAGCAGGTGTTGCATAATGAGTATAAAATTAGCAGCTTTTGATGTGGATGGCGTTATGACTGACGGAAGTATTACCTACGACAGCAACGGGAATGAATTAAAAACATTTAATGCCAAAGACGGGCACGGGCTTGCCGCTCTTCATAAAGAAGGAATAATAACTGCAATTATAACAGGAAGAACAAGCGAAGCCGTCACACGCCGCGCTAAAGATGTTCATATAACGGAAGTTTATCAGGGGGTGAAAGACAAAGCCGCAGTTCTCGATGAACTTTTACAAAAATATGAACTTACTCCCGCAGAAGCCGCCTATATGGGAGATGATATTCCTGATATCTGCGTGTTAGAAAAAGTAGAACTCGCCGGCTGCCCGAAAGACGCTGTTCAGGAAGTTAAAGATGTTGCAAATTTTGAATCAGAAAAAAACGGCGGCTGTGGCGCTGTCCGTGAATTCTGCGATTGTATTTTGAATTTAAACCGTAATTAAGGAGAGATTTTAACTATGTACGAAATAAAAACACAGGCATTTTTTTCAGCAGCACATCACCTGCTAAACTACGAGGGTGAATGCGAAAACCAGCACGGTCATAACTGGATGGTAGAAGCTTTTGTTAAAGGTGAAACCCTTGATAAAAGCAATATTCTAATTGATTATAAGGTTTTAAAGCGTGAATTGAATGCAGTTCTGGATTTGCTTGATCATAAAGATATAAACGAACTTCCGGAATTCAAAGGCGAAAGCCCTTCAAGCGAAATGATTGCCGCATTTATTTATAACAAATTAAAAGAAAAAATTGTATTGCTCAGCAAGATTACTGTATGGGAAACCCAGACATCATGCTGCAGTTATTTTGAAGAGGACTAGTAGATATAAAAGCGAGAAAATAAAATGAATCTTATTCAAGCAATATTAATGGGAATAGTACAGGGACTCAGTGAATTTCTACCGATATCAAGTTCCGCGCATCTGGTATTTACCTCAAATTTTTATAAAGTATTTTCAGGAATTCCGATACATGAACAATCAACACAGGAAATCTTTTTTGATATTATGGTTCATCTCGGAACCCTTGTTGCGGTCATGATTTTCTTTAGAAAAGATATTATAAAAATCTGCCGCGCGATGGTTCTGGCATGCCGTAATAAAAACTGGTCTGATAATGAGGCAAAACTCGGACTTTATATAATCTTAGGTACTTTTTTAACTGTGCTTGTGGCATTCCCTTTGCATGTTGTTGCGGAAAAACTTGTATTTTCACCAGCAATTGTAGGCGGTCTGCTTTTTATAACCGGGTTTGTGCTTCTCTATAGCGAATATATTTCAACCCATGTGGCTGCAAAAAAGAATTCCGTTGATTTAAAAACGTCAATACTTATTGGTTTAGCGCAGGGAATTGCGGCACTTCCTGGTTTCTCGCGTTCCGGCTGGACAATTGCAACCGGGCTTTTTGCAGGTCTTGATAGAACAACTGCCGCAAGATATTCTTTTCTTCTAAGTATTCCTATAATCATTGGGTCTTCTATGGTTTACCCTTTTATAAAAATAGATTTGCATGAGGCTCTTACTTTCAATTGGAATGCAATACTCTGGGGCACAGTTGTTTCAGGCATTGTCGGGTATCTGTGTATAAAATATTTTATGAAGTTTATATCTAAATTTTCACTTGCATTTTTCGGATATTACTGTATTTTAGCAGGGATTATGACTGCGGTATTTTTCTCAATATACAAATAATTGAACGGATGAATTGTTTTTAAAAGGTATTATAATTATTGTAGAACTATTCACCACTCACTATTCTCTATTCACTTTTGCTGCTTAGTAAAACTTTCTCTTGTAATTCTATTTGTTTTTGGTAAAATTAAGCATGTCAATAATCTGCTTTTTAGAGTTTTCTTTTGGGATAATCTTTTAATTTACAGTTATGTAAAAAAATGTAAACTAAAAAATCCTAAGTGGCAAAAAAAAGTTTTGACAGGTCTTAAAATACCAGACTTATTGTGTGTGGAGAAAAAATGATTTTACCGATTACAAATCGACATAGCAGCTTAAATTTTTCTGCGAACAATCACAAAGATGATCAGAGCGAGGAAAATAAGCTTCCTTATACCCACGATACTGTCTTGAAAAATACCTTTTCAAACCGCATGCGTATTGGGGTTGATAAGCTTACAAATGCATTGACAGTTTATCCGGCAAAAGGTTTAAACGGCAGCAAAAACGCTAATTTTTATGAATTTTTGACAATGGGCATGGTTCCGTATTTAGTAGGCAGCGCCATGCTGATTGCAGTGTTTAACTCAAATAAGACATATTTACCTTTTGATAAGTCGCACGCAGCAAGTCTGGGCAGACGTCTCGGTCTCGGTGTCGTATTTTATGCACTGGCAAAGAGTGCTTCAAAACTTTTAGTTACACAGCCTGTAAAATGGCTTACCGGAGTGGATACAGATCAACCTTACGCAAAGGTACAGTATGAACTTCCGGAAAATATTAACGATACAGATATCACAAGTATTGAATATCATAAAGTCCCTGAAAGTTGTGAATTTATTCGCTGGGATTTAATGTACGGTCCTGAAGATAATGCAAAAACACGCAATGAGCCTTATGATAAAATTGCGAAAAAACTTGGATTAGGCACAAATCTTAATGACTCTGATCAGGAAGCAAAACCTCGTATCAGAGAAATCGTTATTAAATCAGCAACAGCAAAAAATATAGTATCCTATTTGTGGGCAGCAACCGCTGTCGGTATTGCAATTCAGGAATGCTGGGATAAGTTCTTCCAGGTCGGAACCTGGAAATTCTGGAATGGTAAACAGTTTGCAAAAACAGTTACAACTTTTGTAAAAACATTAGGTGAAAGTATAAAAGATTTTTATAAAGGCGGTAAAAACGGAATGAGCCGCTATGCAGGTAAAGCTTTGCTTGGAGCAGCCGTTCTCGGTACCGTGATGGGTGTGGCAAATACAATGACAAGTTCTCAAAAACCGTCAAAATTAGATTCGGCGGATATTATTGAAAAGTCAAGAAAGTATGTGGTGAACTAATATGGTAAACATGATTTCTTCCTACATACAAAATTATAATAACAAACCTCAACCTAAGCCAAAGACTCAAGATGTTGAAATTGTTAATGTTAAAAAAGCAAAACCTAATTTTGATATTAACAGAGAACTAGCAAACAGAACGTTTATAAAACCTCTTCCGGGGCAGGGGCATCTTGTAAAAAATAGAATAACAGATCTTCCGGCTGTCATTGTAAAAGATTTTGCATACGATTTAAAAGCTCTGAAGGACGGTTACACAGGGAAAGCAAATGACCACCAGCTCGGAAAATTAAATGATATGGGGCTTGCAGTAGGCGGGTTAAGTCTTGCAGGTTTCCTCGCAACAATTAAGCAGACTCCGAAAACAAAAGCAATGGAATTTATCGGGCTTGCGTCATTCCTTGCCTCAATGAGCATCTGGCCGAAAGTAGCAATCCAGTGGCCGGCACAGTTAATTCATGGCGTAAATATTTCCCAGCAGTATGAAGACAGTTTCGGCAGAAAGAAAAAATTCTATCTTGATCCGCAGTTTATTCCTTGGGATTTATATTCGGATAAAGAAATTAATAAAATAGGCGACAGATTAGGCGTGCCACGTGATATGAACAATCGCCGTGACTTTATTCAGGATAAAATGAGAAAAATCGCTGTTCAGAATAATACCCTCTGGATGTTGACCGCGGGTTTTGCTACACCTGTAATGAGTGCATTGATTTGTAGTTTATCTGAGCCGTATGTAAACAAATATCTGAATAATATGCAGATGAAAAAAGCAGATAAGCTTTTAAATAATTTTGCTGAATCTACCGACGCAATGCGGTCAGATAAAATTCAAAAAAATATTGAAAGTTTTATTGAACTACATAAAGATCAGCCTTTGACTGATGATATGATAAAAACACTATCAAGAAATCTGACTGACGGCTTTGACGGACTTGCAACAGATGCTATGGAAGAAGATCTGAAAAAACTTTTGAGACCGGAAGGCGTTGAGAAATATACACTTTCATCAACTTCCGCCCAGGCAATGGCAGATAATGCCAAAAAGGCTTTAAAAGACAGTCCGCTGGATAAGGCTATAATTGATGCTGTTGTTCCGACTCCTGAACAGCTGACAAATTTGTTTGAAAGTGAAGCTTATGCCGGCAAAGATTTTACTAAGCTTCAGGCTCAGGATCTTCTTGATGATATCAGCTTAATTGTCAGAAAGAATATTAGAGAATATAATGCAACAAATCCAGTATTTCCTGTAACCGATGAAATTGAAAAACCTATTATTTTTGATAATCTCGTTAATGCAAAATTTAATGAAGCACCTATTTCAAAAGTACTAGTTTCCACACCTGCAGCAAAATTTGATCAGGAAGCTCAGCAGATTGTCAGAAGTGCAGCAAAGGTTATGACAGATTTAAAAGCAAAGACTGATGTCTTAGATAAATTTGCTTATATTAAATTTGCATCTGCTCCGGAAACCGGACTTGCTAATTATTGGAATGATGTAGCTGAAAGCTTGGTTAAAATATTCAAATTTACGCCGGAAGAGATAAAAAATACGCGTATGGACAGACAATTAATGACGACTCTTTTGCGTGAAAAAATGGAAAAAATAGCCTCTGACGGTGTTGAATATAATCGTGTAATGAAGGCTGTATGTGAAAAAATTAATACATTAAAAGATACCGTTAAAGCAGATACAATTCCTAATAATTATATAGAAGCTGTTGACAGTACCTATGATACTGCAGCTAATTCGTTAGAAAATCTTACACTCGAAAACGGTAAAAGGGTTAGCTTTGAACGTGTTGCACAGCATCTTACCGGACCAAAAACAATTAAAAATGGTGAAACTGTTCATTCTGCCGACCAATCGCTTAAACAACTCCAGAAAAGTTTTGTTGAAGAACGTTTCCTTGGTATCAAGAGTACATTTGAAGGTCTTTTGAATAGCATGAACTTCTACAGAAAAGTCGCAACAAATTCTATTGACACTTTGAAAGACAGACCTCGTGAAATAAAAGAAGAAGTAATAGAATTCTGTAAGCAATTAGCCATAGACCGCCACATGGTTGACTTTGAAACCAAATTCTATATGCTCAGAAACCCTTATCCTAATATGGATGATTTGAGTGATGTAGAAATCAAAGACGGCAAAGTTATTAACAAATACTTCGGTAAAAATGCCAATAACATGGGAAGTGTTGATATTCCGGGTGACTGGGATTTCTTCAAAACTGCTATGCAAACTTTGTATAAAGAGCATATGCATCCAGATACAGAAGCAGTCTTTAGAGATACCAATATAACAGGAGTCGGTGCATATAGAGATGCAGTATTTAAAGACATAGGTGATACAAAATATTTTGCAAAATTACAGCACTTTGTAGAAAATAATAATTCAACCGCTACTTCTGCAAGAAAATTCCTTCTTCTCGGTATGTCTCCGGACGATTTGTTCTCAAAAATAGGTCTTAGAAAATATAATTCTCAAAAGTGGCTGAAAACGTTTGGCACAATCGGAGGCGTATTACTCGGCGTTACATTAATTGCACAATTTTTCTTCGGACGTATGAAACTTCCTGAAAACAGGCAAAAGGGTTAAAATATGATACAGACAACCAATTTGTTAACTCAACATATAAACAGACAGCAGACTGTTAGAAATCAAAATACACTGCCACCGGTTAATATTACCAATCCGGTTGCACCAGAACGCGGCGGTATGATTTCAACTTATCTGCAAAGTCTTGCTGCAATAAATAAACCTGTTGTCACAAGACCTTCTGAAGTCCAACAGCCGGAAGCTCCGAAGAAAATAGTATACAGAAATAATCTTCGCAGTATGTTCAGGCATGAACAGGCTAATATTTTGGCTATAGTACCAAGAACTTTCAATGCTAAAGATACAAACGGAAACGGATATATAGACGGTAACGAAAAAGGCGGTACTTTTATTAACGCGATTGAAAGACTTGATGAAGTAAAAGAAGACGGTTTTAATACCCTTCACCTGTTGCCTATAAGCACCCCTGGTAAGATTAAAGCTATGGGAACTGCAGGTTCTGTTTATTCCCCGAAAGATCTTATTGAAATAGATCCTAAGCTTTATGATCCGTCAGCACCGGGTACTGTAAAAGATCAGTTTAAAAAGTTTATAGATGAATGTCATAAGCGTGGAATAAAGGTAATGATGGATTTACCTAGCTGTGCTTCTTATGAAATGTTCCTTGAACATCCTGAGTGGATGGCAATGGAAGCTGACGGACTTGCCAAAACTCCTCAGGGATGGAATGATATCAGAATGTTCCAGCCTTGGGAAGATGAAGGAAAGCGTACACTTAACCCAAAATTGCTGGAACTCCATAAACAATTTATTGATTTTTGTATTGATTTAGGTGTTGATGGTATCAGAGCCGACGTTGCAAGAGCAAAACCGGTTGAATTCTGGGATATTTTAATTCCGTATTCAAGAATGCGTGATCCGGAATTTGCTTGGCTTGCAGAGACTTATACTTATGAAGATGCTTCCCCTCAGGCAAATATGCCTTATGATAGACCAGAAGACTCTTTGCGTGCAGGGTTTGATGCGATTTACGGACAATATCACATTTTCCATGAATGGTCTAATGCTCAAACTCTTATGGATTATGTAAAAGAACAGTTAGATATGTCTTACAGATTGGACAGAGGAAAATCTTTAATCGGTTCTTTTGCAACGCATGACGATATCTCTCCGATGTTCCATGGCGGTGCTGATTATTGCAAAATGACACTGGGCATACAAGCAACTTTACCTATGTTAAATATGTACCAGGTTGATGGTTTCCAGACTGGAGATTATTACATGTATCCTTATGAGGATAAATATAATCCTGAAACACAGACCGATAACCATGAAATGACTGTTCACCGCGGCAAACTGGATATCTTCAATGCTTCTAGAAAACCGGGCGGTGATGATGAATCTATCAGAACTTTCCTTCAGGATGCAAATCAATTAAGAAAGGATTACGCCGACATTGTAGGCCCTGAGGGTACTTTTATCGAACTTGAAAAAGAAGATGATAAAAATGATCAGATAATTGCATATGCAAGACATTATCACGGAAGAACTTTACTTGTTCTTGCAAATAAAAACGTTAACCGTGCTGTCGCCTGCAAAGTGAAAATCCCGACACTGAAAGCATCTCAAAAACTGGATAATCTGTTGCCTTCTTATGGTAAGGAAAGTATTTTCCAGGCTGTTGACGGTGAATTGAGAGTAGATCTCGGGCCGGCAAGGGTTCACGTATTTGAAATAGATACTCCTTATATAGAAAATTATACAAGAAACGTTTATAAGCAGCACTAATTTGGCAAACATTAAATAAACTAAGCAATACAGCCGTATCCGTCGGCTGTGTTGCTTTGTGTACGGTTGAAATTTAACGAAAAATATGTTAGAATAATAAAAAAGGAGGATGAAGTATGAAAAGCCTTGATATGATTGCGTTTGCGGGGGGGGGGGCAGTCTAAATCTAAGCAATATCCTGAAAATAGCCTTGAGTTGGCACCTGAGCAAGTAAACAAAAAGCACACGATAATTCACAAATCGTTTTTCATTGAGAATGCTTTTTCAAAAATAAATCACTTAAACGGTTTTACCTTAGCGGAAGTTTTAATTACTCTTGGGATAATTGGCGTTGTAGCAGCAATGACACTACCAGCATTGGTTCAAAAACAACAGGACAAAATCACTGTTACAAAACTAAAAAAGGCTTACAGTGTGATTAGTCAGGCCTACTTAATGGCAAGAAATGAAAACGGAGAAATAAATAACTGGGGATTTGCAGGAAATATTACAAATTCAGACAGAGACGAAAACGGGGTATTTGACTCTTCTGTTTATGATAATAGTGAGCTTTTTTGGTCAAAATTAATTCCGTATATGAAGGTTACTTCAACTTGTTATGACAGGGGAACTAACTGCAAAATACCAAGTCAGTATAACTTATCAGGCAGTATCAGATATAACAAAAATACCACAACTCAAATAAAACTGGCTGACGGTACGGTCTTTCTTGGTGGGTGGCTGGCTAATATTAACTGTACTCAGACGGTTTCATGCGGGGATTTTTCTGTTGATGTGAATGGCCCTGAGAATAAGCCTAATACTGTTGGGAAAGATGTTTTTTACTTCGCTATTTATCAAAATAAAATTGTTCCTTATGGTGGAAATACAGGTTCAGCTACATTCGATAAACGGTGTAAAAATGGCGGTGACGGTTATGGTTGTACAGCTTGGGTAATTTATAATGAAAATCTTGACTATCTAAAGTGTCCTGATCAGTTATCTTGGGATGGCAATACTAAATGTAAGTAAACCTAAAAAGACAGCTTTTAAGGCTGTCTTTTAATATCATTTATTTATACTATTAGCCTTTTTGAGATTTTAATGTATAATCTTATTATGAAAAAATTTATCGTATCTTTAATTTTATGTACAGCTTTTTGTGTAAATTATAATGAACCGTCTTATGCCGGACCTATTGCAGATTTTAAACTGAGAATAGAAAATTCCCGTTCGGAAAAGCAGACAATTAAAGATATTGAGGCTCTTTTTGATTTACAGACTCAGTACACTAATAAGTATGATTTAAAGAAACTTGCAACGCTTTATGCTGATAATTACGTAGATAATGACGGATATACAAAAAAAGTTTATTTTAAACTAATTCAGGATACCTGGGATACTTATCCAGACATAACTTATAAAACTGAAATTAAAGATATCAAAGTAAACGGTGATTACGCGGTTGTTCAAACTCATGAGACTGCCGTTGCAACCGATGATGAGGAGTCTGATGTTATTGCAGCAAAGGGTGAGTTATATTCTACTGCAACTTGTGTTTATTATTTAAAACGTTTGAATGAGAAATGGTTAATTTCAGCCGAACAGGTTGTGGAAGAACGTTCCACTCTAAAATACGGTGATGCAAGATTTGTAAAAATGGAACTTAATGCCCCTTCCCTTATTGGAGCAGGAGAGGAATATACTGCTGAATTAAAGGTAGATTTGCCTAAAGATCATATTGTAATTGCTTCAATTAATAAAGAACGCATTGTACAGCCTGTTAAAAAAGATACTGAAGTTTTTAAACGTCTGCCTGAAGAACAAATTCTGGAAAGAGTATTCAATGCAAATACAGATAATATTAATGAGTATGCTGTAGCCTCAGTCGGGATTACGAGATCCGAAAAAGTTAACGATGATTTTGTAAAAGTATATATGAACGGACTCGCTTTTATTATAACAAGAGTAAATGTAGTTCCGAAAAATAATTTTGTTGAGATAGAGGAAGAAAATGTCGAAAAAGCTAAGTAAAATAATTTATTTGATAGTATGCTTTGTCTTCTTTCTCTTTTCGGATTTATATCTTTCAGAACTTCTTGTTAAAAATATCTCGCGCGGATTTGCATTTTCCAGTAATATAATTGCACTGACCTATGTCCGGAATACAGGTGCTGCGTTTAATATTTTGAATAATTCAAGAGAATTCTTGATAATTTTATCTGCTGCGGCGCTTGTCCTTATATTCGCTTATATAATCCGGCATGCAAAATCCATTTCAATGAAAGCAATATTCTTTACCTCGCTTCTTGCCGCAGGCATTGCGGGAAATTTGCATGAACGAATTGTATTCGGGTTTGTACGTGACTTTTTTGAATTAAAATTTGTAGACTTTCCTGTTTTTAATATTTCGGATATATTTATAAATATCGGTGTTATTGCTTTAATTATTCTTATTCTGATAAGAAAAACGAAATAGTATGATTTTATTTGTTGACGAAAATGATGAATTACAGAGACTGGATAATTTTTTAAAAACTGTTCTGCCTGATTTTTCACGTTCTAAAATCCAGACATTTATAAAATCTGGGAATATTTTGATAAATGATGCTGTAAAAAAATCTTCATACCTGTTAAAAGAGAATGATAAAATTACAATTGATCTTCCTCCTGAGCGGGAAATAAAGATACGTCCTCAAGATATTCCGCTTGATATAATTTATGAAGATGAAAATATGCTTGTGGTGAATAAGCCTTCAGGAATGCTGACTCATCCGACAGTATTAGAGATGGAAAATACACTTGTAAACGCACTTTTATATAAATACGCGGAAAATTTATCAGATATAAACGGGGAATTCCGTCGCGGTATACTGCACAGACTTGATAGAAATACTTCGGGGCTTTTAATGGTTGCAAAAAATAACAAGGCTCACGAATTTCTTGCGGAACAGATTAAAAATCATACTGTTATGAAAAAGTACCGTGCGGTTTTGAAAGGTGATTACCCGAAAGACGAAGATATTATTAATTTTCCAATAGGCAGAAACCAAAATCAGCCTCATAAAATGATGGTCCGAGAGGATGGAAAAGAGAGTACTACTATTTTAAAAGTATTGAAACGTTATGGTGAAGCGACTTACGTTGAATTAACGCTTGTTACTGGAAGGACTCACCAGATACGCGTGCATACGGCTTATATGAAGCACCCTGTATATAATGATACACTCTATGGTGCAGGCAAGGGAAAAGTAACAACGCAAGAACAAGTTTTGCAGTCATACTATTTGAGGTTTACAAAACCGTTTTCTGATGAGATAATAGAATTGGAAATAGAACCTGACGAAAAAGTGGCAAAGGTTCTAAAATATTTTGAGGGCAGGCAAAAATGAGAAAATTAATGCAAATAATGGCGTATCTTGCGATACTTGGTGTGATGTTTATTGTGATCTTAAATGCAAGAGAGTCTCTTACCATACAAGTTTGGGGACCAAGATATGATGTGGCTGCACAAATGACTTATCATATGACTAAAACTTTAAATGTGGCATTTTATACTATTTGTATATTAATTGCTGGATTATTTGCTGGTGTTGCCCTGACGCTTCCTTTCTACTTCGCGGAACTTGATAAAATTGCGGCATATAAAAGAGAACTTGAACGCCGTGACGTAAAATCAGACACAAGTACTTCAAAGGTAAGAGTTCTGGAAGCAAAGGTTCAAGTTTTAGAAAAAGCATTAAGAGACGCTTTAGGAAGATAAAAAGACCGGAATATTTAAATTCCGGTCTTTTATTACTGATTAAATGATTTTATTCAGCGGCTTTGGCTTCTTTTTGTTGATTAATCACATTTTGTAATTTTTCTTTTAATTCGTCGCCTTTTTTCTGCATTTCAGACACAACATCATCCGCCTTTGACTGGATTTCTTTCACAGTTTCGTTTGCGCGATTTGTTAAGTCTTTAGTTGTATCAGCAATTAAAGCTCTTGTTTCTTCGCCTGATTTTGGTGCAAGCAATATCCCTGCAATAGCGCCGATTGCGCCGCCTACTAAAAAGCCTGCTAAAAATTTAGTTCCTGACATATTATCTCCTTTTCTTTCGTTTTTATTCTTACAACAGTAAAGGTAATTTTCATTACCCGAAACTGCTATTTTTTAGTAAATAATTTGTATACAGTTGCAAAACCTTTAATCAAACCACCGATAATAGATTCCGAGACTACCTTTGTTTTCCCGAATACTTTTTCTACAGCGTTTTTAAAACTGTCTACACCCTGATCGGTATTTTTCACAATAGCATTGATGGAATGCAGTGTGTCATTCAGTTCTTTAATAGTAGGTTTCAGTTCTGTATTCAACAGTAATGCTGTTTCATTAACGTTTTTTGATAATTTTGATAAATCGTAAAGCAGTTTAACCAGAAATCCGCCGACAATGATTATGACAATGCCACTTGCCCAGGCGAGAAAGGTTAAACCTTCATTTAATGCGATTTGAGAAGTCAGATCCATAGTAATTTCCTCTTATTATTAGTATTCAAAGCTGTCATCAGATGTTTCAAGCTCTTTTGCTTTCTGCATTTTTTTAGATTTTACCATGTTGCTAAACTTTCTCAATTGCCTTTCAAGCTTATATTTCATCAAATCTATATTTTCAAGTGCCTGTTTTTTTGCTTTTTTAATTTCTGGTGAATGCTTTTCGTATAATTCGCAAGCTGCTTCTTTAATTTCTTTTCTTGATTCTTCACCTGATTTCGGAGCATAAAGAACACCTGCTACAATACCGCCTATAACACCTGCGATAAGCCCCATTCCAAAAGCAAATGATTTATTTTTACCCATATGTAACCTCTTCTTTCATTTTGTGAGTTTTATTATATCATATTTTTGAAAAATTACAAGTAAATTAGGCTGAAATGCTGTCCCAGTAGTCTTTTGCAAAGACTATATATTTAACAGCCGGAGAAATCTTTTTAAATCTTTTTTCTATTAATAAAAGAATTACGTATACCAGCAAAGTTTTTATAATCCTATTTACAAACTCCTGTCTTTTGCATTTGATAAAGTTTATAGCAGCTTCAACACAGGATTTTGCACAGGATACGCAGTCTTTTATGCTAAAAATACACTGTTCTATTTGCGGATGGCATTCCTTAACCCGTTCATTAAGTCTGCACACATATTTATCCGCCCTTACTATAGCGGATATAATGTGAAATACTATTATAAGCTCAGCGATGAAGATTATTGCGATAAATAAATACATTTTAATTTTTACACTTTTGTATTATATTTGGAGTATAAATTAATCGGGAGAGAATTGGAATACGCCCAAAGGACTATTTATAAAAATGAAATCGTTGAAATTTTATTTATCATTAATACTGGCAAGGGCTGCTTATACAGGAATTAAGCTTTTTTCTCAGTCCTCCGGGACTTCATTTGCTGGAAAAATGGTTTTGAAGTTTTATCCGCAGTTTTTAAAAGATTGTCCGGATTATATAAAAAAGGATATTGTAACAGTTACGGGAACTAACGGGAAAACTACAACCTCAGGGCTTATTTCGCATATTATAGAAACTGATGCATACAGTGTTATACATAACCTTAAAGGTGCAAATATGCTGACAGGTGTAGCAAATGTTTTTGCACTAAAGCTTCATCCCTTTGCACGTTATGATTTTGCTGTTATTGAATCAGATGAAGCATACTTACAAAAGCTTTATGATTACATAAACGCTGATTATCTTGTAGTTACAAATCTTTTCCGTGATCAATTGGACAGATACGGTGAACTTGCCACCACTGCAGGCTTTATAACAAACGCTATTGATAAAAATTCAAATCTTAAGTTGATTTTAAATGCGGATGATCCGCTTGTATCAACATTTGATAAAAACGGCAATGCAGTGTATTACGGTTTTGAAAATGTAGAATATGATTGTAATTATCAGCATGACTCAAAGGCTCCGTCGGAAGTTTTTAATTGCAAGTGCGGTGCACCTTTGCGTTATGAAAAACGCTTTTTTGCGCAACAGGGTCACTATTTCTGCAGAAAATGCGGCTATAAAAGGCATGTCTGTGATTATGCAGCTGATGTAAAAGTTTATAGCGATTTTTCCGAACTAAAGGTTACTCATGGTGAGGAAAAATATGCGTTTAAGGTCTATTTGTCAGGTCTTTACAATGCATATAACGCACTTGCTGCAATTTCATTCGCTCTTGAAGCCGGATTTTCGCCGGTAACTATTCAGGATGCTCTGAATACCTATAAATCTATTTTTGGGAGAACCGAAATCCGTGATATAAAAGGCCATAAGGCTTTAATTCAACTAATAAAAAATCCTACAGGTGCAAGTGAAGTTTTGAAAACTGTCGATTTAAATTCAAATATCGTAATTGCTATAAATGACAATTATGCGGACGGAAGGGATATTTCGTGGCTGTGGGATAGCGATTTTGAACAGCTGGCGGGAGCACAAAAACTTGTGATTACTTCGGGTACAAGAGCAAATGATATGGCAACAAGGCTCAAATATGCCGGTATTCCTCAATCACAAATTATTGTAGAACCGTCCATAAAAAGGGCAATTACAATAGCAGCTGCTTCTCATGATACGGATGAAGCAATTACTATACTGCCTTCATATACGGCGCTTTTAAAGATTGCAAAGATGAAATTTTAGAAAAGAGGTAGATAAAATGTTATTAGGTGTAAATATAGATCATGTGGCAACTTTACGTAATGCAAGAGGCGGTTTTGAACCTGATCCTATTAAAGCGGCTGATGTTTGTGAACAAAACGGCGCAACTTCAATTACTACGCATCTTAGAGAGGATAGACGCCATATTAAGGATGAAGATGTCTATACCCTTATTAAAACACTGAAAACAAAATTAAATCTTGAAATGGCAATGGCTGATGATATTCAGCGGATTGCACTGGAGATAAAACCTCATTCCATCTGTCTTGTACCAGAAAAAAGACAGGAAATTACAACGGAAGGCGGTCTTGATGTAGCTGGTCAATTAGAGAAAGTGACGCAGTTTATAAAACCGCTGCTTGATGCCGGTATTGTTGTGAGTTTATTTATAGACCCTGAAGCCACACAGGTAGAAGCTTCTGCCAAAACAGGCGCTCAGTTTATTGAAATGCATACAGGCTCGTATTCTGAAGCTTTTGGAACTGATAAGGAAGAAGAAGAGTTTCGCAAGCTCAAAAATGCTGCTGCACTTGCTCAAAAGTTAGGCTTGAAAGTTAATGCCGGACACGGTTTAAATTATGAAAATGTACACAGAATGCACGAAATTGAAGGCCTGTATGAATTAAATATCGGACACAGTATTATTTCTCGTGCGGTATTTTATGGGCTTCCTGAAGCTGTGCGTAAAATGGCGGACTTAATAAAATAGGATAAAATTATGAAATCTCAAAAAGAAATTGTTGAAGAAATGCAGGCTGTTGTTGAACAAATGCGTTTGGATGATATTGAAGACAATCCGGACATTGTCGATGAATACTTTGAATGTGATTGCTGCGGGCAAAATAAATGTCTTGCCGGATCTATTGAATATGATGGCTATAGGCTCTGTAATGACTGTGTTTTGTTAGCTGAGACAGGTTTTGCTTTAAATAAGTTTGACAATATTCAAAATCTGATTGATGCTATGGAAGATAAGCGTTTAGAGGGGCTTTGTGATTTTATTAAAGAAGAAGAAAAAAGAAAAAATAACTAATTAACTAATTCTAAAGTATTAATTTTTCTTTACATATAGTTATAAAGAATTAGATATCGGGAATAAGTATTAATAAATAGATATAACAAAGAGATTCATAGATAAAAGAAAGGTATTTGATTATGACAAAAAGATTCGGATTTACTTTGGCAGAAGATGCTACGCACGTAGATATGTCTAAAGGTTCTCGCAAGAGTGCATTTACTTTGGCGGAAGTTCTGATTACTCTGGGTATCATCGGCGTTGTAGCTGCAATGACAATGCCTACATTGATGAACTCAACAAACGGTGCACAGTACAAAACAGCTTATAAAAAAGCTTTATCTGTATTGTCTCAGGCTGTAGTTTTGAACGTTGCTCTTGATGACTATGACTTGTCTCAAACAACTTCTACTACAACTAATGATAACGCTTCTTTGTACAACCTTTTCAACAACCGTATGAACGTTGTTAAAACTGAAGGTAATGCTTATACTGCAAGCAACGGTTCAAGCAAAGCTAAATTCGGTGACACTAACAACTATACATTGTACTTCAATGATGGTATTACATTCACATTCCCTAAAAATGCTTCTCAATGTACTGAAGGTAACGCAACTACAACAGCTGCAGCCAACGGTACAGATACTGCTCCGGGTTATTGCTACGGTGTAATTGATGTTAACGGTGAAAAGAACCCTAACAAAGTTGTTAACTGCGACGGCGTAACTGATCCGTTCAAAGGCCCTACTACAGGCGATTGTGAAGTTACAAACCCTACAGATATCTACCCTGTAATTATGTATGACCAAACAGTTCTTCCTGCTACTGTTGCCGGTGAAGCTGTTCTTTACGGCGGTAAGTAAGATAAATTTAAAGCCGAGTTACTCGGCTAGCAACCCGAAATTTTATTATCAACATACAGTTGACACTAGTATCTTGGACGGAAATATTTTTTCCGTCCTTTTTATTGTATAATCTGTTTATGGATAAAAAAATTTCTGATAAGGTTATTAATAGGTTAACACTATATCATTGCATACTGGATGATTATATTAGTAGTGATATTGAATTTATTTCCAGTAAGCAGATAGCTACGCTTCTAAAGATTGATGATTCTCAGGTGCGAAAAGATATTAACCTGCTTAATAATTCAGGCAAATGCAGGGTGGGATATATTGTCAAGGAATTAAAAAAGTCAATTGAAGCGACTCTCGGGTTTTCAAAAACTAAAAATGCGTTTATAATAGGTGCCGGTAATCTCGGTATGGCGCTTGCTAAATATGATAACTTTACAAATTACGGATTGAATATTGTTGCCTTGTTTGATAACGATAAAAAGAAAATCGGTTCTACCATAAACCATAAAGTCGTACTTGATATAAATAAGTTACCGAACTTGTCAAAAAAATCAAATATTGATATTGCAATTTTAACTGTTCCGAAAATGTATGCTCAGACTACTGCGGATTTTCTTGTTAAGGCGAATATAAAGCATATCTGGAATTTTACGCCTGCAGTTTTAGCTGTTCCAAATGATGTTCAGGTGTGGAACGAAAATCTTATGGGTAATTTTTTACAATTTTCATATAATATTTAAATATAAACCTGGTAAATTCACTTACATTGCAGAGAGCGTGATAAGTAAAACTAAATTATATATTTAAACTTTAGCAAGCTGGTTAATATTATATAGGTGTCTGAGACCTTCAAGGGTCAATGTCGGGTTTATGAAGTCAAAAGGCCGTTTCATATATTGGGAAATGTAGGCTGAATATCCTCCAGTGGCTACTATGACGGCTTTTTCTCCGAGTTCATGTTCACATTGTTCAATCAAACCGTCAATCATACAGGCGCATCCTCGGATTACTCCTGAGAGAATAGCGTCAACAGTATTGTTTCCGATTGCGGAGGGAGAACTCGCAGCATCTATACGAGGAAGTTTTGATGTAAATTTGTTTAATGTTTTTAATTGTAAGTTTATCCCCGGTGCGATTACTCCGCCTATAAAATCGCCGTTTCCATCCACAATATCAAATGTTGTTGCGGTTCCGAAATCTATTACTATTACCGGATGCTTGTATAAAATATAAGCACCTGCAGCATTCGCAATTCTGTCTGCCCCTACTTCATCAAGGTTTGGCATTTTAATTTTTACGCCGGTATTGATTTTTGCAGACAAAAACAAAGGTTCTACCTTAAATACATTTTTTACGGCTGATTTAAATTTATTATTTAATTCTTCTACTACAGATGAAATAATGCAGCCGTCGATTTTGAATTGAGCAAACAACGATTTTAACAGGACTTCATATTCTTCAAGCGACAAATCTTTGTCTGAAGCAAGTCTGAATTCTTCAACAAGTGCACTTTCATCAAAAAGTCCGAGAGTTATATTTGTATTTCCTATATCGGCTGTTAAAAGCATAAAAAATAGTCCTTTACTGTTTCAAGGACTATTTTATACCAAAAATTTTTTTTTGCAAAACCAGAATTATACAGTTTGCATAAGGTTATTGCTCAAGGTCTTAAATATTAGCAGCCCCGTAGCCCTGTGATCCGTCATAAGCTTGAACGGAAGTTCCCTGAGAACGCATTAATGTAAATAAGCCCTCGCCGGATTTTAATCTGCTGTAAAATGCATTAAATCCGTCTGCAAATTGTAATTTTTGTTTTTTCTGATCTATATCTTCTGTTCTTCTGGAACCGATTGCATGTACGCTTAAGTCACCCATTTTAGTGCTCCTTTTTATTCAATTTTTCATACTTCATATCTCATGTATATATATAAAGTATTTGATTTCCATAAAAGTGCGTGATTTTGCGAAAGTTGTTACATAACTTTACATAATGGGTGGAAATTATTATTTTAACAGCAAAATATGGTGTTGCGTTTTGCCCCCCCTGTAGATTATTTTAAAAGTCTTTTTTCTAAATCTATTGCTGTTCTCGTTTTTGCAAGCCCTGCCTGTGAACTTTCTTTTAATGTTGGAGACATAAGCTTCCCGGTTTGTTCAAGTGCATCAATTACTTCATCCGGCGGTATCTTGGAAGTTATGCCGGAAAGCGCAAGCTCGCTTGCCGTAACTGCGTGAATTGCAAGAAACGGATTTCTTTTTACGCATGGTACTTCTACCAAACCACAGACAGGGTCACAGGTTAACCCAAGCAAGTTTTTTATAGCAAGCGCCATTGCGTTAAGAATTTCATCAATTGTTCCGCCCCTCATTTGAGTAAGGGCTGCAGCACTCATTGCTGAAGCCACACCGCATTCGGCCTGACATCCAGCAACCGCACCGGCAAGTGCAACTTTATTGGATACAATTCTTCCGACTTCTCCTGCTGTTATGAGCGCGTTAATTAGAGCTTCTTCATCAAGGTTTAACTCGTCACTTACGCCGATAATAACTGCTGGAACTATTCCGCAAGAGCCAGCAGTCGGGCAGGCAACAATTTTACCCATACGAATGTTTTCTTCTGATGTGGCAAGTGCGTAAGTTGTAATCCTTTCAAATGTTTTGCCAAGAAGAGAACGTTCATTTTTATATCTCTCAATTAATTTCGAACAATCATTCCCGCACAGGCCGCTCATTGACATTTCATTGCTGTTAAGTCCGTTTTGTATGGCTTCCTTCATTGCCGTCAAATTTTTTTTGACAATATTTCTAAAATCTTCAATTGTCATGTCATTTTGATCTGCTTCACGTTCCTGAGCAGCTTGCCATATTGTTTTACCTGTCCTTGTACAGCAGGATGATAGTTCTGCAAATGTGTTTATTAATTTTTCCATTTTAACTTTCCAATTTCTTTATATATCTAATCATATAAACATCTTCAATTAGCCCGAGAAAATCAATAACTTTTTTATCAATGTCTCCGTCAAGGCATACGCACATAGAGGCATCCTCTCCTTTTGCGTATCTGTCGCAGTGGAGTGATGCAATATTTACGTGTATTGAATTCGTCACCCTTGATATCATATTCGGTACATCTTTATATACAAGAAGAAGTGTGTTGTATTTTCCTGTACATTTAACCGTGAAATCATTAATTTTTCGGATAACAACTTCTCCGGCACCGATTGAATCTCCTGAAATTTTCATAGAATGTTTGCCCTCAATGATAAAATCAACAGCATTCGGGTGTCGGTTAAAATCTTCCAGATATTCAAATTCATATTCAAACTGTTTTGAAATATCAAGATTAAATATATCTTTAATTCTTGTATCATCCACAGAAAGCCCGAGAAGTCCAGCCAGTACTCCTTTATCAGTGCCATGTCCTTTTCCTGTCAAGGCATATGAGTTGTATAATTTAAATGTGACTTTAGAAGGTTTTTCATTATAAATGTTTCTGGCCAAAAGTCCCAATCTTACGGCGCCGGCCGTATGGGAACTTGATGGTCCTACCATTACAGGTGAAATTATATCCAAAAGCGATGATTGTTTCATTATTTAACCCTTTAAACTGACTGCCTGAATATTATAGCATAATGTAACAAGCCGTTAAAATATGTAAAATTTTTATAAAGAAAAGGCAATATTTTCAAAATTTGTGGTTTTATATATATACGAAGTCGTAGTTTATTATTTTGATTAGGTAGTGTTAAATTTAAAAGGAGAATAAATGTTTAGTCCTGAATTTATGAAATTTTTGATAAATTACCAGAAGTCAGAATTTACCCCGGAAGAACCGAAAAAAGAAATCCCTTTTAAAGACCGTCGCGGCGGGCGTAGGCTTGCAGAAATTCTTTTGACCGTTAATAAGTAATAAATATAAGCTATTTAACTTATTAATAATATAAGAATGTATTCAACGAACAGGCTGCTTAAAAACGCTTCACCCGGTGTAGTGGCAGTAAGAAAATATTTAAAGTGTCTTTACATCAATCTTTCCAAAGTATAAAAGGCGACTGGTCGCTACTCGCTCGCGAGAAACGCCACCGCACACATCAACAACGCAAACTCAACGTTTCCGTTGTTTGCAGCTCGACTCTCGCTATCGCTCGTGGCTCTGCTCGCTCGTAAAAAAAAGCCCCCTTGCGGAGGCTTTTGGAACAAACTTTTGATTCATTCCTCAAATAGTGTGAAGTGTAGTGTGTGTGCTTAAATCTCGTTTTTGATTCCTCAATTTAAGCTTTCCTCGTGTTACATATATATAAAAAATTTTTTATATATAAAATTGCTATATTTTTTCTATTAATAATATGTTTCTTTACAAAACTTTATAAAGAAACATGTATATTTTGTTGAAGAAACGGGTATAATATTATTATAAAGGTAAAAAGAGAGTGTCAGTTTATTAAAGGAGATATATGAAAGTACTAATTTCAAATGATGACGGAATTGCTGCAAACGGTATTCGTGTGCTTACAAAATCATTGGCAGAAGATCATGAGGTTTATGTTGTTGCGCCGGACAGGGAACGCAGTGCCGCAGGGCATTCGTTGACGCTGCATACGCCGCTCCGGGTTGAGGAATTGGAGACAATTACAGGAGCAAAAAGAACATGGGTTACAACAGGAACTCCGGGGGATTGCGTTAAAATTGCTATTAATGCAATTTTGGCACCTGAAGAAATGCCTGATATCGTGATTTCAGGTATTAACCACGGGCCTAATTTAGGGTCAGATATCCTGTATTCAGGAACAGTAAGCTGTGCTATGGAAGGTGCTATGATGGGAATTCCAAGTATTGCGGTTTCGCTTGCCAGCATGCAGGCTGATTATGACGATTTCCTTTATACAGGAAAATTTGTAAATTCTTTGCTGAAAAAATTGAACGGATTCCCATTCCCGCCAAAATCAATTTTGAACGTAAATGTACCGGCGCTGGAAGCGGAAGACATCGGCGGAGTTGCGATTACAGAACTCGGAAGCAGGATGTTTACAAATACTTATGAAAAAAGAGTTGATCCGCGCGGCAAGGTTTATTACTGGATGGCCGGCGAACTTACCAATGAACCGAACGATGCTAATACTGATATTGCAGCGGTTCAGAATAACAAAATATCAATAACACCTGTTACGTATGAAATGACAAAAGAGGATTACATCACAAATCTTGATAATCTTCTTTGTAAAGATAATTCCTGTAACTGGTTTTAAATCTTGATTTCTTGAATGCATCCCTGTTTTTTACAAAACAGGGATTTTTTAGGCAAAAATTTTTCCTAATTTGTTTTATAAATAATATAATTCAGAAAGGGGAAAAATATGTCATTAAAAGTTGACAAATTTGTGTATGGCAGCCGAAAAGCCTTAAATAAAATCTCGGAAAATGTGGATGGCGGCAGTGTTGTGTCGCGGGAACTTCAAATGGTGCCGAAGTATCTTGAATGTGCAAAGTTATTCGGAAAAGAAGGGTATAGATTTAATGATGCAGAGGTAAAAGAATTAACTTCCGCTTTTGCAAAGTATGAGACAAAGCTTTCTGTGACAGATGTATTAAAAGAATTATTAACAATAGGAAGCGAAGGAAATGTAAAAACTCTTAGTATAGATGAGATAAAAGCATTTTTAAAAGCTACAAGCGGTATGAAAAATGAGGAGCAGAAGAATGTTTTGAATTTCTTAAAAGTATCAAGACAGGATACTCCGGTTAAATTGACTCATGCGCAGCTTGAGGCTGAATATCCATATGAACAGTTTAAGGCCGACAGAATTGCGTTAGATAAGCAATATGGGATTTCAACTGCACATTATACAGATGAATATTTTAGAAAATTTTATTCAGGGTATCTAAATAATGAATTCAGAATAAGAACCAATCCATACTATGCAGCCCAATTAAAGTCTAAAGAATTTGTATTTTCAGATCATTTGTTAAGAAATGATTCAAAGTTGATAAAAGCTGTATCAGAAGTAACAGATTCCAAATCGTTATATGAAGTATTAAAAATAGCTGGTGCTGGTGATAATGCAATCGCAGCATCAAAAGATCTGGTCAGTTTGTATAAAATGAGCAACGAAAATAAAAATTTAATAAAGGATCTGGCAACGATGTTTTATCCATCAGAGGTTAAACATATCAGAGAAGCAGTGGAAGCTGAAGTTGAAATGAAAGCTAAGCATGCTGTTATAAAGCGTTATAGCCGTCCTGAAGAGGAAAGCAAATCTTCTCTGCGCACAACAAGATCTAAAATTCTTTCTTTATTACAGATGAGCGATGATGTAAGATTATTGCCAATCCGTACAGCCAGAAACGAAGACATATATCCAAGTAAGGAGTATGGTAGCGTTCGCGGACGCCGAATTGCCGGCGGAAACTACGAACACGGCAAAAAGAAATAAAAAATCTTGATTTACAAAAATTTTCATGCTAGATTTATTTTGTTGGCTTCTAAAGGAGGCTGGCATGAAAAATACCAAGTCGTAGTGGCGGAATGGTATACGCGCACGTTTGAGGGGCGTGTGGAGAGATCCGTGCGGGTTCAAGTCCCGCCTACGACAATTAAAAAGAGGATAACATTTGTTATCCTCTTTTTAATATGTTCAAATGGTGATGGCTTTAATTCGCTTAACGCGGGTTCAGCGCAAGCCGAGCAGAGGGCGAAGCCTTTTTGCTTACGGTATATGCCGTTTAAAGCAAAAAGCGTAGTCCCGTTTAATGCGAGGCGCAGCAAGACAGTCCCGCCTACGACATTTTTTTTAAAAGACCTTTTTAAAGGTCTTTTTTATTGCTATTATTGAAGTTTAAAAGTTTAAGCAATCTCTAATTCTTTCATACAACAGCATAAAAAAAACTACTAATTAAAGTAAACCCTCCATCATCTCATTCAGAGCTAACTTTGCAGCTCGAATAGGAGTTGCCAAAGATGTGCCGACAATATTACCAAATGATTTCCCAGGGAAAAGAGTTTTCGTTATAGGGATATCAGTACCATGCAACCCCGTAATATTAATTCCTTCTTCTGTCATTTTTATAGGAAATTCATAATTTTCATAATGCTGAGTGAACAAACTGTTTCTAGAACTTGAATTGCAATGCACTTTACGTATAGAATTTAGTCCACCGACCCCCTCAAGGCCAGTAGACAATAAATATATATTTATACTACAATTACCGTTATTCCCTGCACCTATAAGAAATCTTGCTTTATTGGCTATTTCCCTAAATAACTTATTTGTTTGATCTAAATTGTCAATCGATTTTATATTATTTTCTAATTTATTCTGAATTTCTTTTCCTTTTCCCTTGAACGGTATATTTGAAGTACAAGATTGTCCAAAAGAAGCGGAAATGCAACTTGTATCTTTATCAATGGATTCATATAGTTTTCTAAAAAATTCTTTATCAACAATATCAGGTTCGTCCTTAAATAAAACAGTTTTATATTTTGCAAAAGGGTTGTATCGCCTTGCGAATATATTTATCAAATCTGTATGAGTAATATCAATATTGCTAAATTCATTTTGAATCTGTAAAGAGATGACATCTTTTTTTAGGTCAGTTAAAATTACTGTTCTGGGTTTAACTACTGCGTTTTTTACAAATACACCATTTTCATCAAGTATTCGTAGTTTTTGCAAACCGTTCTTTGTTCTACCCTCATCAAGCAAATGATACCCTTTATAATCTTTAGGATTTATCCAAAATGCATGTTTATATGTATCTTCCAATGTCGTTGATTTTAATCTTTTTAAGTCTTCCGGTAGTATTTTGGAGTTTGAAAGAACTTTTTTAGAACGAATGATGTATTCATCTTTTATTGCAATTTTATTCATTGTTCTTGCCATATTCATTTCAACTGATGAAAAGCGGGGCAAATCAAAACTTTTACCAGTCTGAGAATAAATAACAGATGGATTTACCCCATGAATTTTTTGAGGTTTTGTTTGCAAAATAGAAGTTTTTCCGCAGGCATTTACCCAGGCAGAAGTTTTTTGAGCCAAATTTAAACTAAGTTTTTCTAGCACCATGATAAATAAATCTATATATACCTAACCTATATTTATATAAAGTATTTTTCTCTATACAAATTGCCTGATTTTTAATATTGAGAGCTTTACGACACCATTAAATATAAAGTTGCTTTAATTACAAACTGAATTATGCCATGTTATTTGGGGATAAAAAGTATTTTAGAGTTGCAAAGAAGGCTTTAGCAGTTATTATGTTATTATAATTAAAAGGTTTATAAGGAGTTTATGAAATGCGTGTAACGTCAATATCGAATCAAAATTTTAACGGTCATTTTTTACAAACTAATGCGTTGAAAGCTTTAAGAGCAACTTTGAGTGCTGGTGATAATACGGTTTTGGATAAACAATTTAAGCTTATGGAAAAGGTTAAAGACGGTAGAGTCTTTGGCTATGAAACTTTTCCTAAAAATGAAGATGGAAATTCTTCAAGAATTTATGAATTGGTAAAATTTCATGGGAAAGAGTATAAATTAACAAAATTCAGTGCTCCTAAAAAGGATTATCATTTTCTTTTTAATTCCCTTCATAATGAATATAAATATAATCTTTTGACAGGCATAAATTTGAATGTCAACGGGTAAACCTATTCTTTTGCTGCAACCTGCGGTTTTTGAATGTCTTTTTTGAGTTCGGTTAAGAATTCATCTCTGTAAAGAAATCCTAAATGCGCTCCATGGTCAAATAATACAAGCTTGTCTTTTGAGATTTGTTTCAGATCTTTTAATTGTTTGTGGTTTACAAGATAGTCATCAAGGGTATGATAAATTTTATAGTTATCACTGTTTTTCAGGTAATCGGCAATGGAATAGAGGCTTGTTACAAAGTCTAAATCTTCAATATTTGCATACATATCATTAAGCAGGTATTTTTTTGCGTAATCCTCGTATGTGATATTATTAAGAGTGTCATAAATTGCTGTTTTTTTAGTTTTTGATGCGTTTTCTATTGTGAATACAACGTCTGAAAGCTTCTGGTGCATTATAAATCCGGTTATGAGTTTTCCTTCATCTTCTGAGAATGGCATTGTGCCGATATCTTCTTCAGAAAAATCTTTTGCCTGCGTTATTTGAAGAATTTTTGCGGCAGTTACTGCTGTCCGTTCTTTTAAATTTTCAGGATTTTTATTCCATTCTGCGGTATTTTTATCAATTTGTTTCATTGCGTACATCAGTTCAACCGGCGGGTTTACAGAGATGTATTTTGTAATCCCGAGCGTCGGATTTTTGTATTCTTTATCAGCCAGAAACAGTGTCGCAATTGCTCCGAATGAAGTCCCAATTACAGTTTTTTCGGGGAATTCACAATCATATTTGTCCTGTAATTTTGTGATAATTTTTCCGGTGACTGTTTTCAGATAATCGGTGTCATTAGAGGGGATTCCCGGTCTATAGCCGTCCGGCATGCTTTTTACAAATTCCCACTGAAAATTGCTGCCCTGAATTACAACTGAATACCCTTCGTCGTAGAAAAGTTTTGCAAGTACGACAGAGTGGTGTGACGAGACCCCTTCTCCGATTGATGGATAAATTATTGCAAGCGGAGAATTTTTCTCTTTTTGAAGTATGAATTTAAATTTGTAATCGTCGCGCTCAGGATGAATATTCACAGAAGATGTTTTAATTTTTTTACAGAAACATCTGTTCCAGACTGATAATTCGTTCCAGATAGAATCGTTTATTTCAGGTAAATCAAAAAGTACGGTTCTCATAGAATCAACAACAGGACATTGCGGTTTGTAATCAAAAAGAATTTTATCCGCAAGAAGTTTTGAATTCTTGTTATTGTAAGTTTTCAGAATAATATCATCAATTTCCTCGCCTGCCTGTGCGATTTCGCTGATACTGAGTTCTTCCTGAATTGATTTTTCTTTTCCGTTATTTTTAATGATTAATTCAGCGTCAGCGAGTTCAATTTCATCAAGTACAAGTTCATCTTCTTCCTTGTCAAGAATTTTTCCTGTTGCCTCTAAAACGTCTTTTCTGTCGAGATTTTCGCACTGGATATAGTTCTGTATGCCATATAGTTTTCGTGCGATATCATATGGGTCTGCGTAGTTTGATTCCACCATTTTAAAAAGCGGCTGCATATATGAGGTTTTATTGACAAGAAGGCCTGCTTTCACTGCAGCAAGAACAGGGGTTGCAATATAAGAAGATGGGTTTAATGCAGTATCAAGCCCGCGTCCTATAAGTCCCCGCGGTGTTGTTCCGGTTAAAACTGGTACAACTACATACGGACCTGATTTAATTTTGCATTTTGCTAATGCCTGATCCATATTTTCATCGGCTGCCGGAATTTTAAAAAGGCTTGTCGCCGGATCGTAAAGTCCGCCGAGACCTATGGTTGTGTTTGCAAGAAATCGTAAAGTTTCCGTGCCCGAGGCTTTAAAGTCTCTTTGAATTAGTGTACTCATTAATCTTATCGGGTATTCAATGTTTTTTGTTGCTGATTTAATCCTGTCCATCCCGTATTGAGGCATTATTGATGCCCAGAGAATGTGTACGGGGCGAATTGCATATTTGTTTAATTTCTGATTAAATGAGAACATTTTCCGATTAAAACCTTCAAATTTATCTGGTCCGAGATATTCAAGTGCAAAATCCGGATATTTTGAAGTTTGCAGAGTTATGTTTTCTTCCGCAAAAGAAATTTCCCCGAACAGTAAGCAGCCCAAAATCGTAAAGATTATAGCTGATTTTGTATTAATAAGCATTTCCCCTAACCTTCTGTAATGAGTATTAACGCTATACATTCTATTTTTGTAGAATGTAAATTTCATTACTCTATAAGGTATTGCGGGGAACTATGTAAAATTATCTTCCGATTTCAACGGCTTTCAGAGCCATAGATTTTGTAATACTTACGAGCGCAAGGTTTGCTTCATAGGCTCTTTGCGCAAGTATAGCGTCAGCCATTTCAACCATCGGGTTTACGTTAGAGGCTCTGATGTAGCCGTTTTCATCAGCATCCGGGTGTCCGGGTTTGTAAATTTTTTCCCCTAAAGTCGGATCTTCGACACAACCGTTAAAAACAACGCCGCCTTGAAGGAACGGTAAAGTGCCGACTCCGAAAACATCTTCTTTCATTTCGTTCATTAAACCGTGGAACGAGATATCTTCTGTAGCATTCAAAACAGGAATACGTCTTACATAATTCGGCGTATCGACGTTTGCAATGTTTTTTGAGTGGACGTCAAGCCTTAACCCGTGGGTTCTGAGGGCTCTGCCGCCTATGTTCATTGATTCTAGTATACCCATAATTATTGCTCCTGTTAATTTACCTATTTACCTACATTTATTACGGTTTTCATTTCCGTAATTATATTGGACATTCTTCTTGTTGCCATCGTGTATAAAAGGGCGTTCTTTTGAAGTTCCATTAATTCTTTGTCCGGACGTATTTCTTCTCCGTAGCGTTTGGAAATTATCGCGGAAGGTCCTAGTCTTTGTGATAATTTTGTTTCAAGCGGACTGTCCATTGAGCCGAGATATTCCTGAAAATCTATATCGCGTCTAACGTATCCCGGTGTATCCATGTTCGCAAGGTTAGAACCCAGAGCGACCTGTCTCTGGGAGATTAAATCCATCATTAATTCAACTTTTCCGACACCTGACGATGGTGAAAACATTTTTTATTTCCTTTCGTTATTATTCTCTGATGTTGATTGCTTTGTTGTACATATCATCTACAACTTTCATCATTCTTGTGCTGGCAAGCATTGAGGCATTAAGTCTCAGCATATCGCTTACCGCATCATATATGTTGATGTTGGAATTTTCAAGATTATTCTGAGCAAAGCATTCGTGGTCTTTTACCAGCATTGCTTCTCCTGATTCTTCAGTCGGGCGCATTTTGTTCATATCACCCTGTTCAAGCCCTTCCGGATTTGCAAATCTTACCAGAGGAATTGTTCCGATTTTTTTACCGTCGCCCTGACCTTTGTCATAGGTTATGACATCGCCGTTAGGTTTTATTTCAAACTTATAGCAATCGGATGGTATTTGGATACCGTTTCCGACAATCCAGTCATCGCTGGTCATAAGATATCCGTCTTTTCCTTGTTTAAAAGCTCCGTCACGTGTGTATGCAACTTCTCCGTGCGGGGAGAATACAGGAATAAAACCTGAACCGACAACAGCTACATCATAAGGGTTGCTTGTTATTTGAACTGAACCTTGTTTGTAATCGGTTCTGATTGCGCCTGTCAGATATCCGTCCTCCTGCAGCATTTGTTCAAACCTTACGGCCTTATAGCCTCTGGTGTTGTAGTTTGCAAGAGCATTTGCAACGTAACCCAGTTTTTCCCACTGGTTTGTTACGTTATTGGTGCTTTTTCTGATAATTCCCTGTAAGTTGTTCATATTTTCATTCCTTTAATTATGAGGCTGAGCCGAGTTGGTTGATGACTTTTTGCAGGTTCTGGTTCTGTATCATAAATACCTGTCTGTTTGCTTCAAAATTTCTTATAACCGGCATCATTGCAATAAATTCATTTTGAAGCGACACATTTGAATATTCGTTATAGCCTTGTTTTACTTTCGGTTCCATAACAACAAGACCGTTGGCATCAACAACTCCGATTGTTGCGACGGCTTCAAGTTTTCTCGTTTTATCGTTGTAAACACTCAATAAGCCCGAATCATCAATTTTGATTTTCTTTAAATCGTCCGGTATGAGATGAAGTTGAATAGGAACACCGGCGTTTGAAAGAACCTGATGGTCTTCAAGTGTCAGGAGATTTCCGTCTTTATCAAGTTTAAATCTGCCGTCACGGGTTAATTTTACTCCTTCTGCGCTTCGTGTCTGAAAGTATCCTTTTGTAGCAATAGCCAAATCCAATGGATTATCAGACATAGCTATACGTCCGATTTTGTCATCTGTACTTTGGGAAAGACCGTTTACGCCAAGAAATTCAGTAAATGATGAAACGACCGGTTCGCGTCTTTGGTAACCGATTTTATCAAATCCGTTAACGTTTTCATTGGACATTGCCATAAGTTCGCTTTGAACCTGCATGGCTCTTATTGACGTTTTGATACCTGATTCAAGGTATGAAACTCTGCCGTTAATTATCATTTTACTACCTCTATTTAACCTTATTCATATAATATAGACGTATTTATTATCATGATGGCGTAATTTTTTTTATATAAATCGTCCGTTTATATGAGTTTGTTATAGTCATAATGATTTTTTTTTCATTGTCAACAAAATAACGTATAAATGTATTTTTATAGTAAAATAGTTGTATGGATATTTTGGAAGCAAAAAAAATCTGGAGCGAGGTTAAAGCCGAATTAAGAAAGACAATTCCTGATCACGCTTTTTATAACTGGATTGATACAATGGAAGCTGCAGGATGTGAGCATAACACTTTTTCGCTCATAACCGTACATGCGCTTGCTGTCCAGATTGTCAGACAGACTTATTTTTCACAGATTAATGAAGCTTTTAAAAAAATTCTTGGTAAAGAAGTAGACTTTACAATTACATACGATGATGAACTTGCGCAAAAATACGAACATGAAAAAAGAAAAGAACGCAATCGAGAAAATAAAAGACCACGTTCTATAATTCAGGAAGAGACTCCTGAAAGCAAAGCAATGGAAAATCTTGCCCAGATGCAGTCTTTTGCTAATCTGAATTTAAAGTTTAAGTTTGAGAATTTTGTAGTCGGAGAAAATAGCCGTTTTGCCCATGCACTTGCGTATTCTGTTGCACAAAATCCAGCAAAAAAATATAATCCGCTCTTTATCTACGGCGGTTCGGGTTTAGGCAAAACTCATCTTATGCAGGCTATCGGGCATTATATTATTTTTAATAAACCTAATTTGAAAGTCCGCTATGTAAAAACTGAAGAATATGTGACGGATTTTATTAATTCTATTAACCCTATGCAAAAATCAAAAGGGAAAAAATCTCCAGATGCTGAATTCCGTGATAAGTACAGAAATATTGATGTGCTTTTGATGGATGATATTCAGTTCTTGGAATCAAAAACACAGACAATGAATGCAGTTTTTCACACATTTGATGATTTACTGAACAGAAATAAACAAATTGTAATTACATCTGACAGATTACCAAAAGATATTCCGACTCTGCCTGACAGATTGCGCACACGATTTGAAATGGGAATTGTAACAGATATAACTCCGCCGGATTTTGAAACAAGAGTTGCGATTTTGCAAAATCTTGGAAATCAAATTTCTTTGAACGCTGATTTTTCTGTGTATGAATATATTGCAAATAATTTTGTAAATAATGTTAGAGAACTTGAAGGTGCATTTAATAAAGTAACGGCTTACGCATCAATTGAGCAGACGGATGTTACGTTGGAATTTGCAAAAAAAGTTTTGAATTGTGAGAGCATGAAAAAAGAAATTTCTCTTGATGAAATTGCAAAAAAAACTGCCGATTTTTATGGCGTTTCTGTTGGAGATTTTTTGAGTTCGGCAAGGAGCCAAAAGATTTCTGCCGCAAGACATGTGGCGGTTTATTTGTCGAGAGAAATTACTGAAAAAAGTTTTGAAAGTATTGCCGAATTTTTTCATAAAAAACATACAACAATGTTATATTCTTATGAAAAAATTCGCGACGATTTGAAAGTAAATAAAGAACTCGAAAAATCTGTCTCGGAAATCAAAAATTCTCTAAAGAGGTAATAAAAAATGTATGATTATATAAAAGGAATTCTTGCCGGAAAAAATAACTCTTCAAAAGGTACTTATGCTACCGTCGAAACTGGCGGTATCGGTTATCTTCTGGAGATTACGACAAGAGATTTTTCTTCGTTAAATAATATAGAAAATGAAGTAAAATTTTATACTGTTTTATTGCACAGAGAAGATAAAATGAGTTTGTGCGGATTTTTGCATAAAGAAGAACGGGATATTTTTAACATTTTAACATCAGTTTCGGGAGTCGGAAGCAAGATGGCGCTCACTTTAATTGATGAATTTCAATCGTCAGAACTTATCGGTTTTGTTATTCAGGGCGATTATAAAGAACTGACGAGAGCAAAAGGTGTAGGACCGAAATTAGCACAAAAAATTATTCTTGAATTAAAAGATAAATTGATGAATTTTAAACAAAATGAACCGATTGAAATTAAAACTTCAACTCATCAAAATTCTCAAGCAGTTGACGATGCACAAACCGTACTTTTATCTCTCGGATATGAACGAAATGAAATAAAATCTGCAATGTCAAAAGCCGCTGCTGTCCTGAAAAATGACGCATCCGCCGAAGAAATTTTGAAAGAAACATTGAAAATTTTATCAATATAATTTATAATATTTTTTGATAAAAATTTTTTGAAATTTTCATGGAAATTTTTTGAAAATTTGAATAAAAATTTTTAAGAAAAAACATATATTTGGTGGATGTTGAGAAAAAAATATTCGTATATATTTTTTCTATACAAATCAAGGAGGATTTTTATGAAAAAGGATTTTGAACAATTAATTAGCAGCTACAGCGGCGGAGACTTAGATTTGTCAGGCTGCACAATGAAAAAATTGGAATTAGATCATGTAGAAGGCAACTTGAACATTTCAAAATGTACAATTGATAAATTATCAATTGGCTGGGTAAGCGGTACTTTAAATATGTCAGGTGCTGACATTAAAAACATTGAAAGACCTATTGATGCTCAGAGCGTTGATATGTCCGGTGCAAAAATTAAAAAATTACCTGCACATGTTTGGACTGAAAGCTTAAATATGGAAAAAAGCAATGTTCTTCTTAAATCAAATTCTGATATTAAAACAAGCTATCTTAATATTAGAAGCTCAAAAATTGATCAATTACCAAAAGATTTGAGAGTTTCAAAATTAGTTGTAGATTCAAAAACAGCAAAAAGTTTGCCGTTGACATCTTTGAGACAGTGCGAATCTATTCAAATTGACGGCGTAACTTATTCGGAACAACGTTCAAGTGATTACAATTTTGTAAGCTCTGAATCAGAATGCATGTGCGCTGTATAGAGAATATTTTTAAATTAAACAATAAAAAAGCCCTTAATTTTTAAGGGCTTTTTTATTGCACAATTATCTGCCTGACACTCTCCGATGATTGAATTTTGATATATTTAAATCAGTAATACCAGAATACCGGCAAGAGCCATCGCAGGACCAAATGGCAGATAGGTCAGGGTATCCGGATTTTTAAGTCCGCGTATTATCTGTACGCAAGCCCAGATGCCGAGTACAAGCATTATTAAAATTGATGTAAATAAAACATAATCGTTATTAAAGAAAGGTTGTTTCTGTAAGAAGAAATATCCAATCGCGTATGCGAAGAATAGAACAAGTGGAATGAGTATATTCCAATCTTTTCTTACGATAAGTTTTTTCAAGAAAAGCGGAAGTGTGAATATTAGCTGGATAATTACGCTCAAAACAAGAATAATAAGAACGTTTTTCCATCCGAACACTGCACCTAATCCAGCGGCAATAAAAGAATCACCTTCTCCGAATGCTCTGGAGCCCGCAAGCAGATAACCAATTCTTGCTGCTATTTCCATTATTACAAATCCTGCAATAACGCCTGCAACCGAAATCGTAAGCGGATTATTCAGAACCCATTCCGTAGAAATGTGAAAAGTAGTTGAAGATGTATTCACATTTACAATTTGCATTGCCATAAGATATATCGCATACACAAGCCCTGTTCCAATAAGAATATATGTATGCCCGTCAAAAACTACGCGTTCTTTTATATCCGTCACGGAAATTACAATCAGTAAACTCGCGATTATAAATCCGAAAAGTGTTTCAAATGAAATTCCGTATTTTAAGAATACAAGAACAAATATTATGCCAGTTACAAATTCTACAATCGGATATTGAATACTGATTTTTTCTTTGCAGAAATAACATTTTCCTCGAAGAAGAATGTATGAAAGTATCGGGATATTGTGCCACCATTTTAATCTGTTGCCGCATTTGGGGCATTTGGAAGGAGGCATAACAATTGATTCTCCGCTGAATGCTCTCAGGATAACTACATTTAAAAAACTGCCTATAACTGTTCCGATACAGAAGATAAACAGAAGTAAAATTATAAGAAATAACATAATGTCCCTCAATTCTTATTATAAATTATTCGTGGTGTTTTATCAGTTCGTACATTTTGTTTAACGCTTTTTTTAATCTTCTGGAAACCTGCATTTGAGACATATTCATAATCTCTGATATTTCACGCTGATTTAAATCTTTATAGAAACTCAATTCAATAACTTCTTTTAATTCAGGCGGAAGTTTTTCGATTGTTTCCGCGAGCATAATTTTATTTTCATAGGAATTTTGAAATTCCTGATAGTCCTCAGATGGTATTTTATCCAAAAGAGATGATTCTTCATTGTCCGATATGATTGACTGGTCGAGTGATAGTGTATTTCTGCAGGAATCTATTGTACAGACTTCTATAATTTTTTCTAAGGGTACATTCAAAAACTCTGCGATCTGTTCATTGGAAGGTTCTAAATATCCCGACTCTGCAAGTTTCTTTTTAGCTGTATTTATTTTTAAAAGTAATTCCTGAACTTCCCTTGGGGTTTTTATCAGAGAGGCTTTATCTCTGAGGTAGTGTCTTATTTCACCTTTAATAAAATACAAAGCATAGGTCGTGAATTTTGTGTTCATATCGGGTTTATAAAATTCAATAGCTTTGATAAGCCCTAGTGCTCCTACCTGAATTAAGTCCTCAGGAGAAATTCCTGATTGCATCGCAATAGAAATGGCAATACTTTTTACAAGTTCCATTGTGTTTTCAACTATGCTTATATGAAGCATTCTCTTTTTTTTAGCATCGGTGCAGTTTTTAAATTGCACAAGTAATTCTTCAAGAGACTCTGTTGTATTAGATTTGTTTTTCAAGAAACTATCTCCAATTCTACAGGTATTATAACATGATTTTTTCGTATGTAAAAATATTTAAATATAATTAATATAAGTTTCTCATGATTTAATTTTATGTTATAGTTTAAAAATAGTATTGAGATATTTTGGAGTATATTATGATTACAATAAAAGATGTTGAACACGTAGCAAAACTGGCTCGTTTGGAATTGACGGAAGAGGAAAAAGAACTGTACACAAAACAATTAGGCGATGTTTTGAAATATGTTGATCAAATGAACGAGGTTGATACATCAAACGTTAAACCTATGTGTCAAGTCATAGATTTCGTAAACGTAATGCGTGATGACAAAGTCGTTTACGAACAGACAAAAGAGGAACTGATGGCGAATGCGCCGGAAGAAGAAAACGGTTTCTTCAAGGTTCCGAAAATTAACTAAAAACTTTTACTCCCGCTAAAATCGGCGGGAGTTATTCATTAAATTCAGTATATATTAGGAATAATTGGGGTTAGAAAAATGACAAAATATATTTTTATTACGGGCGGTGTTGTAAGTTCATTGGGAAAAGGGATAATTGCAGCATCTTTAGGTCGGCTTTTGAGAGCTAGAGGCTTTTCTGTTATTAATCAAAAATTTGATCCATATATAAACGTTGACCCGGGTACAATGAGTCCTTTCCAGCATGGTGAAGTTTTTGTGACCGATGACGGTGCTGAAACTGATTTGGATTTGGGACATTATGAAAGATTTACCGATACAAGCCTCGGGAAGTATAATAATGTTACCTCCGGAAGTGTTTACCAGACAGTAATAAAAAAAGAACGCCGCGGAGATTATCTCGGGGCAACGGTTCAGGTTATCCCGCATATTACCAATGAGATTAAATCAAGAATCGTCGGGGCTACAAAGCAGTTTAAACCTGATTTTCAATTAATTGAAATCGGCGGAACAATCGGTGACATCGAAAGTTTACCGTTTATTGAAGCAATAAGACAGTTTAAATCAGAAGTCGGGATAGGAAATTCTATCTCTGTGCATTGTACGCTTTTGCCGTACCTTCCTACATCAGGTGAACTTAAGACAAAACCGTCACAGCACAGTGTTAATGTTCTGAGAAGCTACGGTATCCAGCCTGAAATTCTTGTTTGCCGAACGACTAAACCTATTCCGAAAACGGAAAAAGAAAAGCTCGCGCTATTCTGTTCGGTTCCTAAGGATGCGGTCATTGAATGCCGTGATATGAAAAGCATTTACGAAGTTCCGCTCGCACTGGAAGAACAGAATATGGCGGGCGTAATACTTGATATGCTAAGAATGGAAAACCGTAAAGCAGATTTAACCAACTGGGAAAAACTTGTAAACAATATAAGAAACCCTCATGGCACAGTTAAGGTTGCAATTGCCGGAAAATATACAAAACTTTCGGATGCGTATATTTCGGTAGTTGAATCTCTAAAACATGCAGGATACGCTGATGATGTGAAAGTTGATATTAAATGGATAAACTCTGAAGAATGCGTTGATTATGCAGCTTGCAAAGAATTGATGAAAGATATTCAGGCAGTTGTCGTTCCGGGCGGATTTGGAGTCAGAGGAATTGAGGGGAAACTCAATGTAATTCGTTATGCAAGAGAACATAACGTTCCGTTTTTAGGGTTGTGCCTTGGCATGCAGTGTGCGGTAATAGAATACGCAAGACACGTTGTCGGGATAAAAGATGCTAATTCAAAAGAATTTGATGAAAACGCTCAGCATCCTGTAATTGATTTAATGACAGAACAAAAGAACGTACATGGTTACGGCGGTACAATGAGGCTTGGAGCTTACGATTGTATCCTGAAAAAAGGTTCAAGAGCTCAAAAAGCTTACGGTGCCGATAAAATCTCAGAACGCCACCGCCACAGATATGAAGTTAATAATGAATATATCAAACAGCTTGAAGATGCAGGGTTAGTGTTCTCCGGCATGTCGCCTGACGGAATGCTTGCGGAAATCGTGGAACTTCCGGAACTTGACTGGTTTGTGGCATCACAATTCCATCCGGAATTCAAATCACGTCCGGAGCGTCCGCACCCGCTATTTAAAGGTTTAATTGATGCTGTTATTAATAAATAGATAAATTTTTTATTAAATTTCCACGGCTGCTTTTGATTTTTCAAGGCAGCTGTTTTATAAGTTTTTTATTGACTACGCAGTTTTTTCGTTGTATCTTTATAAGGCAGAGAGTTTATTTGGGGAATTTTTCTATGGAAGAAAATAATAATTTGAAAAGATTTACAACAGCACAATTTTTGAATTTTTGCCTCGGGTTTTTTGGTTTGCAATTTGCGTGGCAGATGAGAATTATTCTCTCAGGTCCTGTTACAGAAGGTCTTGGTGCATCACCTTTTATATACGGCCTTATCTGGCTTGCAGGTCCTTTTACCGGAATGGTAGTGCAACCGCTTGTCGGGGCTTTGAGTGATAAAACAATTTCTCCGTTTGGGAGACGTCGGCCTTATCTTTTGGGTGGTGCCCTATTGGCTGCCATTGCCTTATGGATATTCCCGAATTCCGATGGCGTTGCAACTTGGCTGCATAATTTGACGGGAATTAATTTACCTGCATGTGCTGCTCTTTTAATTGCGGCAGCTATGATTTGGATTATTGATGCATGTGTTAATATTGCGCAAGGTCCTTATAGAGCTTTAATTCCAGATGTTGTTCCTCCGGAACAGCATTCTCTTGCTAATTCTTATATTAGTCTTGCAATAGGTTTAGGGTCTGTTGTGGCTGCAGGAACTGCACCATTTTTGAAATGGGCGTTTAATTATCAGATGTCAATTCCCGCTCAATTTATTATGGCTGCTCTTGCGTTTACTCTCGGTATGATATGGACTTGTATAACCATTAAAGAACAGCAAACTAAAAAAGAGATTATCAAAGATGTTGCTGTTGCGGAAATTAAAGAAGATACATTCTTGGATTCCTTGAAGAATTTCTTTGCATTGTCACCGGAAGTCTCGAAAATTTGTACAATGCAATTTTTTACCTGGATAGGTACAATGTGTATGATGATATTTTTTACACAATATTCTGTTCATACGGTGTTTCAGGTTCCGGATTTAAGCTCTGTTACGGAAGAAATTACCGAACAGTATTTGAATGCTACTCTCTTTGGCACGAATTTTTCATCTATTTGTTTTGCGATATTTAATCTGGTTTGTTTTCTTGTAGCAATTCCAATTGGCGTTTTGTCTGCAAAATATGGAAATAAAAAAGTTCATATTATTTCTTTGACAACAATGATTTTAGCCTATCTCGGGATGGCTTTTTCCTATAATCCGAAAGTGGTTGCCGTATTAATGGGTGTTGCAGGAATTGGTTGGGCGAGTATTTGTGCACTTCCGTTTGCTATGCTTTCTCAATATATTAAAAAGGGAACTGAAGGATCTGTAATGGGTATTTTTAATATATTTATTGCTGGTCCGCAGGTCTTTGTTTGTACATTGGTTGCCTGGTTTATTTCTAAGTGTATAATTAAATTAGATAACAATTTGGTTAATTATCATTGGGAATATGCATTTGTTATAGGCGCAATTTGTCTTGCTATTGCCGCATTTATAACAGCTGCTGTTAAGGAAAAGGAATAGAAATTGGTGGAAGCTAAGAAAAAGAAGAAAATACTTTTAATTTACCCTCCTTCTCCGGTTTTGAACAGAGAGGACAGATGCCAGCAGCCAACAAAGGAGCTTCTGGTAATTCCGCCATTGCCGCCGACTGATTTGATGTATCTAGCAGCAGTTGCAGAAAATGCAGGGCTTGAGGCTAAAATTGCAGATTATAGCCAGGACGGAAATTTTGAAGAGGATCTTAAAAATTTTAAGCCTGATTTTTTGCTTATAAATGTAGCAACTCCGACTTTTAGAAGCGATTTATCAGCATTAACCGTTGCAAAGGAAATTTGTCCTGATGTTATTACAATTGCAAAAGGTGCGGCATTTTTGAATGTAGCGCTGGATGTTATGTATTTTCAAAAAGACTTGGATTTAATTATTTACGGTGAAGCTGAAGAAACTTTGCGCGAAATTTTGAAAGGCAGACGTTATAAATATATTAAAGGGCTTTATTATCGGGAAGATTTGCGTGCAAAATTTACCGGACCACGTCCGTTTATTGAAGATTTGGATAAACTACCGTTTCCTGCACGACATCTTGTAGATAATGATATTTACAGACGTCCGGATAATAATGAAGTGCAGGCTGTTATTAAAGTTTCTAGAGGGTGTCCGTATCATTGTTTTTTCTGTCTTGCGACTCCTGTTTCCGGTGCCAAAGTAAGGAAACGTTCACCAGAAAATATTGTTGCTGAGATTAGAGAATGCGTTGAAAAATACGGCATAACAAATTTTCTTTTCTGGTCTGATATTTTTAATATTGATAAAGACTGGGTGATGGAGTTGTGTGATAAGATTATAGAGAGTGAGCTTGATATTACATGGTCTGCAAACACTCGAGCTGATACTGCTGATGAAGAAATGGCATATAAAATGTATGATGCAGGCTGCAGGCTTGTAAGTATCGGCGTTGAGAGCGGTTCTCAGGAAATGCTTGATAAAATAGGGAAACGTATTACTCTTGATGACGTTCGTTTGACTGTAAAGATATTCAAAAGAGCAGGGATAAGAATTTATAATTATTTTGTAATAGGGCTTCCTTGGGAAGATGAGGATACGGTTGAGGATACCATAGAATTTGCAATAGAACTGGACAGCGATTTTATAAGTTTTTATACTGCTACCCCTTTGCCAGGAACGAAATTTTATGATTATGCAAAGGAACACAATTTGATGGATTCAAACACATCATTTAAAAGTGCATATTTCTATCCTTCTGTAAATACTCATCATTTGACAAAAGACAGAGTATTCCAGCTTCACAAGCAGGCAATAAAACGTTTTTATTTACGACCTGAATATATATTCAAAATGCTCTGTCGAATCAGAACTTTTACGGAATTCAAAAATTATTTTAAAGCAGGACTCAATGTATTGCTTAGACATTAATAATTATAAAAACGGAGTTCTTGGTAAAGGACTCCGCGTTTTTTGCTATTCTTAATTTTTTATTGATTATACGTGTAGGATAAATCCGCCTTTTTCTGCGTTTTCAAGTTTTTCACCTTCAATTTTTGCACGCAGATTTTTTATGTATTTATAAACATAGTCTCTAGGCAGATCTAAAAGATTTGCCAGATCTTTTGCATATACAACCTGATTTTTGTTTTTTGCAAAATGGTCAAAGACTTTTTGTTCTCTGTCAGTAAGAGCTTTTTTGAATACTATTCTTACTTCATCTCTTAGAGTATCCGCACTTGTTTCTGCTTTTTCTATTTTTGTTTTTACTGATTTAACAGCAGTTTTAGTTGTTTTTCTTGTAACTTTTTTCTCTACTTTTACTTTTGCTGATGTTTTTGTTGTTTTTTCTGAAGTTTTATGTTCTATTGACGGTTTAACCGGTTCAACATCTGTGTCAATTTTAATTTTTGCAATAGAGAAAGGTGAAGGTGCGATTTCCTGTTCTCTTTCGTAAGCTCTTTGAGCAATAGTACTAATTCTTTCCCCTTTTGGTTGCATCCAGGTTTCTTCCGAAGACATTACCGGTTTCCCCTGTAAAACAATATCAATTAAATCATTAGTCGGCTTAGCTTCTTCAATTTTTTTTCCCAACCTTGCAGCAAATTCTTCCAGTGTAATTTTTTCTAATGAGCTTCTCCATTGCTTAATCTCTTCTTTGCTCAAGTATTCAGACATTAATAAATCTCCTTAAACTCTGTGTCTTAACCTTCAATACCTTTAATTTAGCACAAACCATGCCGAAAAAATCAAAATGTTTCATAAAGTAAATTTTTGTTTTTTATTGTAACAAACCCTTGAAAATGCCGATTTCAGGTTTATGCAAGAATACCGGAATCCAATAATTTCTGTACTTCATCGTTCATAATTTTATGTATGTCCTGAATTGATTTTGTTCCGTCTATACTTATAAAATTGTAAATATCTTTCATTTTGTTATACTGTTCGAGGCATTTGTTTTGGTAGATTTCAAAACTTTTGTAAAAATCTGTCGAAAAACCCACATCTCTGCCGCTTTCATAAAAATCTAACCCTGTTGTTCCGATAATACGTTTCAAAAGGACATCCACCGGCATATCAAGATAAAAGACTAAATCCGGTTCAGGTGCGTATTCGTATAAATTTTTAACCCATTCTATATTCTGGCCTCTGACAACATCGCGGGCAAGCGCAGTGTAAAAATATCTATCCAGAAGCACTATAAACCCTGATTTCAATGCCGGTATAATCTGGTTTTCCAGACGGTCTGCAAAGTCTGCCGCATACAATAAACTGTATGTTGTTGCGTTTAAAAGGTTGCGGTCCTTTGCGTCGTCGATTACGTTTGCGATAAGACGCGAGGTTTTCCATTCAGATACCATAACCCCGTAGGATTTATCCTGAATAGATTTTTTCAAAAGTTCAAGCTGGGTGGATTTGCCGGAACCGTCTGTTCCTTCGATTACTATTAAAAGTCCTTCGTATCCGTTTTTTGTTTTATGTTCCATTCCTACACCTCAATCCCTTTTTCCCGAAGAACTTCTCTCAAGAGTTCTCTTATTTTAACTTGTTTAGAATGAATAGAATCATTCGCATCAAGTTTAATCAATCCGAATTCATCGACCATTTTGTTGTATTCATTTATAACACGACCCTGGAAAATCATATAGCTTTCATAAGGGTCACTGCTTAGTTTTAAGTCCATACCTGCTTCGTAGAATTTCGGGGTTCTGTTGAAGCAAATTCTTTCTAATGAGGTTTTCGGGTCAATATCAAAATAGATTGCAAGATCAGGTTTGTAGGCAAAATCATAAACTTTTCTGACCCACTGAGCATCAACGCCCCTTGCAACATCTCTTGCAAAAGCCGTATAAGCGTATCTATCCGCAAGCACAATAAAACCTGCTTTTAGTGCCGGCGCGATAACCTGTTTCGCGCGGTCGGCAAAATCTACTGCGTGAAGAAGCGAGAAAGTTCTTGGCGAGAGCATATTTTTCTTTTTGGCAAGTTTAGTTGTTTGGCTGATGAGTTCGGAGGAATTCCATTCCGTAAAAATGACGTCCTGTCCCGTTGCTTTCAGCCAGTCACGTAAAAGTGCAAGCTGGGTGGATTTTCCGGATCCGTCTATACCTTCCACACAAACTAATGTCCCTTTTAAATTATGCTTTTCCGTAAGTCTGCCCAATTTTTTCTCCTTAGTGTTCTTCAAGCATTGCTACGTTTATTTTACCGAATTTTGCAGAAAGATTATCTATCAGGTGAATGAAATACAATTCCGGTTCCAAATCTTTCTGGTCTAAATCAATAATCGCGCCCCAGTCGCTTCTGCCATGGTGTGCGGCAATCATTTTTGCGATTTCTTTAAATCCTTCCGTCATGCAGATTGAAAATCCGTACTGAGAATGCGAAATCCATTCTTTGCGGAAGTTTTCATCATAATCTATTATACCTGATTCCAAATCAATTGTGTATTCAAAAATTTTCCCGATATCATGGAGTATGCATGCTGCAAGAATATTGTCACGGTTGAATTTATACTCGGATAAATCCATATTCATCTCTGCGTATTTAAGGCATTCAAGCGTATGCACCATCAGTCCGCCCACATAATTGTGGTGCATTACTTTTGCTGCCGGCATAATTTTAATTTTATCTTTATGCTCAATAAAGAACATTGTCAAAAATGACTTTAATTTTTCATCCTTTATTTTGTCAAAATAGGAAGTTAGTTCCGCATAAACCTTTTCTCTTTCCTGTTCAGTCAAGCCTGTTTTTGCTTCTTTTATAAGTTCAACGGCAGAGACAAGGCAGTTGTTGAATTTTTCGTTAAAAGAGGCGGACACAAGTCTTAATAAGTTTCCTGTTCTGAAAACTTTGCTGTCAATCCTGTTAAGCGTTTCTTCCCAGAGAATACAGTTTAAAATTGAGTCATCTTCAGTATTTTTGAGTTGAAGCTTCCCCATTTTTGTTCCTGCTTTTGTATCGCCTATTGAAAATACTACTACTTCGTATATTGATTCTGTATCAAAATTTGACATTTATTAATTCCTATTCTTATCTATAATTTTATCTTTATTTCCCCAGACAAAAGACGAGCGGATTTCTTCGCCGACTTTTTCTATCAGGTGGTCTGCATTTTCTTTTCTGAGTTCATTGAATTTGTGGCAGCCTGATTGAATTTCCTGCAAGAATTCATCAGCGAATGCACCGCTTTGGATATCAACGAGAATTTGTTTCATCGCCTGACGTGATTGCTCGCCGATAACTCTCGGACCTCTTGTCATATCGCCGTATTCTGCAGTATTTGAGATTGAATACCTCATATCGGCTAAACCTCCCTGATTAATCAAATCAACAAGAAGCTTCATTTCGTGGAGAACTTCAAAGTATGCCATATAAGGTGAATATCCCGCATCAACCAGCGTTTCAAAACCAGCCTTAATAAGTGCTGAAACACCGCCGCAAATAACAGCCTGTTCTCCGAAAAGGTCAGTTTCGGTTTCTTCTTTAAAGGTTGTTTCTATAATCCCTGCACGTCCGGCACCGATTGCGGAGGCATAAGACAGGGCAACTTCTTTTGAATTTCCTGACGGGTCTTGATAAACCGCGATTAATGACGGAACGCCTCTGCCTTCAAGATATTCGCTTCTCACAGTGTGTCCCGGGCCTTTTGGCGCAACCATAATTACGTTAACATCATCAGGCGCAACAATTCTTTTATAATGAATGTTGAACCCGTGTGAGAACATTAAATACTGACCTTTTCTAAGGTGAGGCTTAATTTGTTCTTCATAAACTTTAGCCTGAATTTCGTCAGGGATAAGAATCTGGACAATATCTGCAAATTTAACTGCATCTTCAATCGACATAGTGCGGAAGCCGTATTCTGCCGCTTTTTGTTCTGATTTTCCGCCTGTTCTAAGCCCTAAGATAACGTCACAGCCGCTGTCTTTAAGGTTTGTCGACTGACCGTACCCTTGAGAGCCGAACCCGATTATTGCGATAGTTTTAGTCTTAATTAAATTCTTATCAATATCTTTATCAAGATATATTTTCAGACTGTCCATATTTAACCCTTCTTTCAGTTTATACTCCGTCACCTGATTTTAACACAAAGAAGAAAAAGTAACAAATTCGAAGGGATAATTATTTTGTATAAGGCTTTGTTCTTACATATTTTAATTCGTAACCCAGAATTTCTCCGATAAGTTTTGCTTCCTCAAACTTTAGTGTTCCTCTTAGAAGTTTTTGAGAAATGTTGGATTGAGAGTAAAATTTACCTGTTTTTTCGGTCATGTCTTTTGCAAGCTGTGTTATAGAAACATCATTTTCTGCAAGAATTGTTTTTATGTCTGTTCTGATACTCATTTATTTTTCTCTTTATAAACATATTGACATGTTTTTAGCTGAATAGTAAAATTCATGACTATATAGGAATAAATATTGCTTTATAATTATAAAAATTTTAATATTTTTTAATACAGAAAGGAATAAAAAGATATGAAAATACGGGGCTTTACTTTGGCAGAAGTGCTGATAACACTTGGAATTATTGGAATAGTTGCGGCAATGATATTGCCCGCCATTGTGCAGGATTATCGGGAACGGGAAACTGTTACAAGGGTGAAAAAATTCTATAGTGTATTTTCGCAAGCTTATACGCTTGCCATTCTTGAACATGGCACCATTGATACCTGGGGGCTGACGGATTCATCTCAAACACAGGACGATGAAGGTAATAAGATACATTCTGAGGAATCAGTTGAAAATTACGATAAGTTTTTTCAAATAATTAAACCATATCTGAAAAGTATAGAATATAAGAAAATTAACGGTAATGTTAATGAAAAACAAGAGGATATGTGTTAGCGGACGGAAATTCTATAATTGCAATGTGGCTGAAACCGTCCGGATGTGTTGATGAGAATTCTTATTGCGGGGATTTCTATCTGTTAACTGATAATAAATATTATGCAGACAAAAGCAGATGAGAAAAACTTACATTTGCCTTTGTTATACGTAAACATAGAATAGATCCTGTGGGAACCGATAATAATACTTTTAAAAGTAACTGTTTAAATGGAGAGAACTATACAAGATGTACAGGCTGGGTAATTGCCAATGATAATATGGATTACCTGCACTGTGATGATTTGGATTACAATACCAAGACAAAATGCAGTAAAAAATAACTTGTTTAAATTTTGTTACAATCGACTTAAAGTCTTAAAGTTTTTCTTTGGTTTTACCGATACAAAATATGTAATCAGTGAAAACAAGGAGATTTTTATAAATGCTTAAAAAGATTGTATCACCTTCGTGTAATGTATGCGACAGTGTGGAATTTATATTAAGAGGAGCGAGAAAACGCCGTAATATGGCGATAACTTCCGCAAAAAGCATTAATGCTGATGCAGGTATTAAAACAGGACTTGCGGCTGTTAAGTAAGTGGGCGCGCAAGCATTTTTAAGATAAGAGAGCTTTATATTAAAAGACCGGATTTTATTTAAAAACCGGTCTTTTTTAATGTTCTTGCACACCGGATATTGGTTTGGTATAATTTATTATATTAACATGAAGATTCGTTTAGGGTGAAAATGAGAGATAAAGTAGCTGTTATAATTGGGGCAGGGCCGGCTGGGCTCAGTGCGGCATACAATTTGCTAAAAAATACTGAAGATATAAAACCAATTATACTGGAAGAACTTGACTGCGTCGGCGGAATTTCCAGAACGGTTCACCATAACGGCAACGGGATAGATTTAGGCGGGCACAGATTATTCTCCAAAAATCAAGAGATACTGGATTTCTGGGAAGAAATTCTCCCGCTTCAGGGAAAACCGCCGATTGATGACAAAATCCTTCACCGTGAAATAACTCTTTCACCGACAGGTCCCGACCCTGATGAAACCGACAGGGTTATGCTCAAACGCAGAAGAGTTTCAAGAATTTTTTATTTAAGAAAATTTTTTGATTACCCGGTGAGCCTTAAAGCCTCGACAATACTCAATATGGGGCTTGGCAGAACCTTCAACGCCGGTATGAGTTATCTGAAATCCTGTGTGCATAAGGTTCCTGAAAAGACGCTTGAAGATTTTATGATTAACCGTTTCGGCAAAGTGCTTTATAAAATGTTCTTTGAAAAATACACCCAAAAAGTCTGGGGGCTTCATCCGTCTGAAATTTCCAAAGAGTGGGGCGAACAGCGAATTAAGGGCCTTTCGCTATCAAAGGCTGTTTTAAATGCAATCCTGTCGCCTTTAAAATTAATCTCAAATAAAGAAAAGGAAACATCTTTAATTGAAGAGTTTTATTACCCGAAATATGGCTGCGGTCAGGTTTGGGAGTTTATGGCGAATGAAATTGTCAAAATGGGCGGCGAAATTCATTTTAATACCAAAGTGACGGATTTTGAAACTGACGGCAATAAGATAATAGCCGTTAATGCGATTCGGAACGACGGTCGTTCCGAGAAATTCCGCGGGAATTTCTTTATATCCTCAATGCCTGTAAAAGATTTGGTGGAAGGGCTTGGCGCCCGGGTACCTGAAAAGGTTGCGGCTGTGGCTAAAGATTTGCCGTACAGGGATTATATTCTCGCCGGATTTTACTGTAATAAAATTAACCTTAAAAATAACACCAAAATCCCAACTATTAATAATATTTGTCCTGACTGCTGGATTTATATTCAGGAAGATGATATCACAGCAGGCCGCCTGCAGATTATGAACAACTGGTCGCCGTATCTGGTGAAGGATTTCAGGGACAAAGTGTTTATAAGCCTTGAATACTTCTGTAATGAAGGGGATGAGCTGTGGAATAAATCCGAACAAGAAATGATTGATTTCGGGCTTTCAGAGCTTCAAAAACTCAATATAGTGAACCCCGAAGATGTTATTGACACAGTGAGAGTAAAAGTTAAAAAGGCGTATCCTGCCTATTTCGGCACCTACAAGGATTTTGATATAGTAAAACAATATCTGAACAGTATTGAAAATCTATATTGCATAGGTCGCAACGGTCAGCATAAATATAACAATATGGATCATTCTATGCTTAGCGGAATTGAGGCTGTTAATGTTATAAAAGGCGGACTTTCGAAGGATATATTATGGAAAGTCAATACGGAAAAGGAATACCATGAAGTCAAAAAATAATAATGTATGGTTTTGGTTTGTAATTTCTATTTATACCGTAATCACAATTTTGCGGCTTATTAATCACCAGCCATGGTTTGATGAGGCTCATGCATACAGTATTGCTCAAGAGATGAATTTGCTGGAAATTATCCAACTTATGTCGCTTGAAGGTCACACTTTCCTCTGGTATCTTTTGTTGATGCCGTTTGCAAAACTCAATCTGTGGTATCCGTGGCCGATGTTTATTATGAACTACATTTTTGCCTGGACGGCGGTTGTGATTTTGTGGAGAAAGGCTCCTTTCAGTAATATTACTAAAACTCTCGTAACATTTTCCTTTCCGTTTTTCGCGTGCCTGCCTATTCTTGCGAGATGTTATGCAATCGGTGTAATGTTTCTGTTTTTACTTCAGGCAATGTTCAAGGATAAATTGAAACATCCTCTTGTTTATTCAACTCTGATTATTTTATGCGCAAACACAAGCGTAATGGCGATTTTGGGTGCGGCTGCATACGGGTTTATATTTTTATATGACTTGATTAAATCAGGCTTAAAGTCTGAAACGTCAAAGAAAGATTTTATTCTGAGTTCTGTAATTATGGCGTTTGGCGCTGTATTAATTTTTTGGCAACTCGGGTCAACGTCAAAACTTTTGACAGGAGAAGCCGGCACCTTTATAAGCAAATTCCTCGGATTTCTCTTTGGTGAATCAATTGTAATGAACTGGTTTGCCTTAGCCGCTTTTATCGGCGGAATAGGTGCAATCGGAATTTGTCTTGCTGCTGCAAGAAATCTAAAAGGACTTTTTTATTATATCTTTACGATAGGCGGATTATTAACTGTATTTTTCACAATGTATGCAGGCTGGCCGCATCATTTCATTTTTTTATACATATATGCACTTCTTTCGGCGTGGTTCCTCACAAAAGCAGGAAAGACGTTCCTCATTGCGGATATTGCGGTTGCGATTATGTTTGCGAGCCTGATATTTAACGATAAATCAGCAGACGTTATTTATTTTGGCTCACAATCTATACAAATCGTAAACAGTATTCTAAAAGATGAAAAACTGAAAAATGCAAGGTTTATTGTATACGAGGCACCATCAAAATCAATGCTGCCGCTTTTCAAGGCTCACAATATTGAGGTTTGGGACTACTGTACCGGGGAACCTGCTAATTCAAGTATTGTAATGAATTTATCAACCCCTTTATGTACAATGAAAAGCAAAATTTATCTGACCCATTACGTTGAAAAGGTCCTCTCAAAAGATAAGGATAACTATTCTTTTGTCGGTATTAAAGATGATAATACTTACGATCCTGTATTTATGGTTCGTCAGGGGAATGTAAGAATTATATATGAATTCTACAGGGGCTTTAAAAACAGCGGATATCTTTTGTATAAGACTACAAGGGTGGAAAATTAACGTCCAAAAAGCAAAGCTGCAGACTGTATTTTGTTCAAAGAAGAAAAACGTCATTCCGGAAGCTTAGAAAAACACATTGAGCCGGATGGCGAAATCTTGTTTTTCAAGCTATGCGGAATCGCAGTACAACAAAGTCTAACGATTATGCGATCCGGGGTCGGAGTCCGGGATGACGTTAAACATTTATTACCATATAACTTTACGGCAGTGCGATTGCTGGAAAGGTCGATTGAGCATACCTGCCCAACTAAGTTACTAATTTTTGTTGAACCATTCACTACTCACTATTCACTATTCACTTAATAAAGGCTGGATTGCTTCGCTACCGCTCGCAATGACTCCGTAGTAAAACGTCATTCCGGAAGCTTATTTCATCCACGGTTTAACTAAGAATTTAATTGCTTTGCCGTCAATATGCTGCTGCATTGCCCATTCAATTTTATCAAGCCCGATTGTGTCTGTGATAAGTTTTTCAACTTCAACATCCCCCGATGCAATATAATCCAGAGCCATTCTGAAATATTTAGGAGTATGGTGGAATACGCTCATAAGTCTTATATCGCCGTAGTGCATTTTTGTTGTGTCAAAAGTTACGGTAGAACCGGATTTACAGCCGCCAAAGAAATGAACGGTTCCGCCCGGACGTACAAATGTGAAAATTCTCTCCCAGATTTCAGGGAGTCCGACGCATTCTATCGCGACATCCAGCCCTTTCCCTTCTTCCGAAAAATCTCTGAATATTTTTTCAGGGTTAGGATATTTGACCAAATCAACTATTTCGTCAGCGTGAGCAAATTCTTCTGCCATTTTTAATTTCAGAGGATTTCTGCCAGCAACAATAACCCGTGCGCCTTTCAGTTTTGCAAGTCTTGCAAACATTAATCCTATCGGGCCTATGCCGATAATCCCGACGCTCTGCCCTTCTTTTATTCCAGTTCTTTCGACTCCGTGGACGACATTTGCGAGAGGCTCACAAAATGCTGCTTTATCAAAACTCAATTTATCCGGCAGAATTAACATATTTTTTTCGACAATTCTCGCCGGAACTGTTATGTATTCCGCATAAGCACCGTTTAATAAATCAAGGTTTTCGCAAAGGTTATATTCTTCATGTCTGCAATAGAAGCATTTACCGCAAGGTGCTGAATTTGCCGCAACCACACGGTCGCCGGCTTTGACATTTTCAACGCCTTCTCCAACTCTATCTACAATCCCGGCAAATTCATGCCCGAAACCTGACGGGATATTCTTTATCAATACAGGATGCCCGCGGCGGAAAGTTTTCACGTCAGTTCCGCATGTGAGGGCGGACATTACTTTAACAACGACTTCCCCTTTTTGAGGCGGTTTTACCATTACGTTTTCAAGTCTGATATTCTGCGGTCCGTAATATTGAATTGCTCTCATTTTCTACCTTTTATCCGATTTTTATATAAGCTTTCATAATTCTGTTATTAATTGTATCATCAAAAGCTTTTTGTATATCATTCAGGCTGTAAACCGTCGACATATTCTTAACAATTACCTTGCCGTCGCGAAGAAGTTCAAGCGAATCCTTTAAATCCGCAGGCGATGGCGAATAGCTTCCGAGAACCGTGAGTTCTCTATAATAAATTTCATTATTGCCGTAGCCTGTATTTTTAGGCGTGCTTGAAAATACAAGAATTGTTCCGCCGCTTCTGATATTTTTCAGGGCAACATCAATCGCTTTATCTGCCCCCGAAGTCATAAATACAGCATCAAAATCTTCGTTATCCGCAAGTTCACGAGAATCAAAGGCATTAATCCCGAGGTTATTCAAAAAATTAATTCTTTCAGGCAAAAGGTCGCATCCTGTAACCTCCATTCCGAAAGCTTTTAACGCCTGAGACATAAGAATTCCGATTGACCCTAAACCAACTACAAGGACTTTTGAATCTTTCATAAGGTTTGCGCGTTTAACGGCTCTAACACAGCAGCCGAGAGGTTCATAAAATGAAGCTTCAATTTCCGTGAGATTTGACGGAATAAGATGTGCGACATTTTGCAAATGTTCTTCCGAAAGATAAACATATTCGCTAAATCCGCCCGGTTTTATATTTGTGCTTTTAAAATGTTTGCACATTGAAACATTTCCGTGTTTGCAGTAATTACAGGTTCCGCACGGGATATGGTGAGACGTAACTATTTTATCGCCTTCTTTAAAAGATGTTTCGGAATTAATCTCAATTATCTGAGCAACGATTTCGTGACCGAGAACGGTTCCGTTGCCGCTCAAGTGTTCTCTGAATTTGACAATATCAGAGCCGCAGAGTCCGCTTCCGAGAACTTTTACAATTGCTCCCTCACGCCCTGCAAGCGTCAAGCGTTCAGTATCTTTCACAACGATTTTGTCATTTTCAATAACTGCTATTTTCATATTTCGACCTCTTGTCATCCTGCGCCGTAGTTTCACGCCGGCTTTCAGGATTGGCTTTTGCGTCCGTTAACACAAAATTTTCTCGGACATATAAATTTTAACATAAACCTTGCGAACGCGCAAAAAAAATATTATAATAATAGTATGACGCGCATCAGAAGATTAAGTTGTCTGGATATTCCAAAAATCCGTAAAATGATTGAATATCTTGACAACAACGAGTATGACAAATTCACGGGAGATTTACGCAACGAGGCATTTACAATGCTTCATACTATGCTGCCGTTAAAATATAAATTTCTGCCTGAATCCTATGTCCTCTGTGATGATAAAGAAATTCTCGGACTTATTACCGTAGTGCCGACAATGGGCAATCCTTATAAGATTAATATTTCGCGTTTGATATTCGGCAATAATTACTATGAGGCAGGGCAGCAGCTTGTTGAATTTGTGATAGCAAGATATGGAGCACGAGGAGCAGTGTCTTTTTGCGTAATGGTTGACGAATCGCACGAAGAACTCTTACAACTCTTTTCTCAAGGGTGCGGTTTCCGGCACTGTGCAAGCGAAAGCCTATGGAAAATAGAAAATTTCCAATCCGGAGATATCCATCCCGCGAATTTCCGTCCCTGCCAGAATTCAGACGCAAAACAGGTCAGCCGGCTTTTTAACGGGGAATTAAACAGTCTTTTCAGACCATCTCTGGAACGGGATAAAAATGAATATAAGACGCCGTTTTTTGAAGGTTTTACAAACTTTTATAAAAACCGTTATGTATTGGAAGAGCCGCAGAAGAAGCGGATTATTGCATATTTATCAATTACGACTAACGATAATTTGAATTTTATAATTGATATTTCTGCAAATGATGGCTACAATCTTTCGTATGATGAAATCTTATGTTTTGCACTGAGAGAAATCTCTGCGCGGAAATCGTCGTTTTATGCATTTGTGAAACAGAAAAAGTATACAAAAACATCTGACGCATTTGAAGAATACTTAAAGAACCGCGGGTTTAATTGTATTCAGACTCAGCACGTACTGATAAAAGATTTTTATAAACCCGTAAAACAGACAGAAAACGCGCTGCAGGTATTTTTATTTGGCGAAAACAGAGTTTCTGCGAATTGATTGTAACGAAATGTAAAACAAATTTAAAAAAGCCTGAAACCTGGCTATAATGCCTCATAGGATAGGATAGGATAGGATGGGGTGAGTGCATAGCAATCTTTATTTCTGAAAAAACTTTATCAATATATAGTTAAAGTTAAGGAAAGGAGATTTGGATGACAATTACTGTAGGGGCTATTTACACCGCTTTCCCGGGTTTTAAACCCGAAGATATGATTAAGCTGTGTGACGGAAATAAGGAATTAAATGGTAGAACCGTTGTCCCTCTTGCGAATATTGCTGCATTTGGAAATAAAGAATTATCCATATTTGCAGCTAAATTGGAGGGTAAAAATTATACGAATTTACTTGCAAAGAATGAGCGGGCTCAGGTTAATGAGGCGGCTGGGGTTCAGGATGCAGAAATGTCCTCTAAAAATCAGCAAGAGCATAGTCATGGGCAAGTGATTACAATGGACACTAGCGTTTTTGATGTCGCTATGGACAATAAGAAAAAAGGACAAACGCTGGCATAAATTGAAAAAGCCTCTCTCTTATTACAAGAGAGAGGCTTTTCTTAACTTTTCAGGAAAATTTACACCGCGTAAACGCTTACCTGTTTTCTGTCGCGTCTGTGTGATTCAAACTGAACTTTACCGTCTATGAGAGCGAATAAAGTGTCATCAGAACCGATACCGACGTTGTTGCCAGGGTGAACTTTAGTTCCGCGCTGACGAACTAAGATATTGCCGGCTTTAACGATTTCGCCGCCGAATTTCTTAACGCCTAAACGCTTCGCTTCGGAGTCACGACCGTTACGGGTGGATCCCATACCTTTCTTATGTGCCATTGTTTTATCTCCTTGTACTACGTACGTAGACATAGCTTACGTTTTATGTAATTTCGCCTACATACAATTTTTGTAACTTATCTCGATATTTTTCATATCGGCTTTATTTGACTGTTGCACTCGGGTAATTTTGTAAAAATACTTATATTTTTGTAAAATTTATCCCTCGCAACAGTTTTTGTGTTGAAGCTTACGCTTCAGCGTTTTCTGCAGTTTCAGCGGCTTTTTTCTGAGCAGATGTTCTAATTTTGTTAATCATTACTCTTGTAAAGCCTTGTCTGTGACCTTGTTTTTTTCTGTAACCTTTTTTAGGTCTCTGTTTGAAAACGATAATTTTCTTTGCTTTGTCGTGAGCCAAAACAGTACCTTCAGCAGAAGCGCCTTCAACATAAGGCTGTCCTACTTTAGATTTTTTACCGTTTACAATCATAACGATTTTGTCGAAAACGATTTTGCTGTCTTTTTCGGCATCTAGTAATTCAACGTCGATATAACGACCTTCTTCAACGGGGTATTGTTTACCGCCTGTTTCAACAATTGCGTACATTATTTTTTCCTTTCAATTGTGGGTCTCGTAGCGGCTGCGCGGTCGGGAGGCTTATTTCCTTAGCGGCGCCACCGGCTTTATAAACGATTTACCCATAGTAATACGTACAAATATTATCTTTTGCTAAAGCCTGAATGTCAAGTAGTATTAATATTTATTAACTTTTTACTCATCAAAATTTTTTGAAGTATGATTATTATATGATGTTTAAATTGGACGAGATTTTAAAGGCTACGGGTGCCGAATTAATAAAAAATAATTGTGAAAGTGATGATTTTGCGCTGTCCACTGATACAAGAACCATAAAAGAGGGGGAACTTTATCTTCCTTTAAAAGGTGCAAGTTTTGACGGGGAAAAGTTCCTTCAAAATGCTATAGATGCAGGAGCCGCCGGATGTTTTGTGACAAAAGATGAGTACCCTGATAATGCAAAAATTGTCTTGAAAGTGAAAGCTACACTGGAAGCGTATTTAAAACTTGCAAATTTTTATAAAAATAAGATTAACCCTAAAGTGGTTGCTATTACGGGAAGTTCAGGCAAAACCACAACAAAAGAAATCGTTGCCTCTGTATTGGGCGAAAAATTTAAAGTCCATAAAACTTTTTCAAACCACAATAACGAAATTGGTTTCTGCCAGACAGTTCTTTCAATGCCTGAAGATTGCGAGGTTTTGATTATTGAAATGGGAATGCGCGGATTCGGCGAAATTGAACTTTTATCAAAATATGCCGAGCCGGATTTTGCAATTATTACAAACGCAGGTTCTGCCCACATTGGACGCCTCGGAAGCCTTGATAATATTGCAAAAGCTAAATGCGAAATAGTTAAATATTTGAAAGAAAACGGAACTTTCATCGCGCAGAATAACGAAAGGATTAAAAAGTTCGCAGATTTCAAAGGTGAAAAGATTTATTATTCACTGGCAGATGTTGAAGTTTTGGAAAGACGCCCTTCTTATTCAAAATTCATTTATAAAGAAAGAGAATATGAACTTAATGTAGAAGGGGATTACAATATAGAAAATTCCCTGTCTGCAATTAATCTCGGGATTAAATTGAATATGTCTTATGATGAGATAAGACTAGGGCTTGCGGCTTATAAACCTATTGAAAAGCGCTGGGAAATTGAAGAGGTAAACGGTTATAAAATCATAAACGACAGCTACAACGCAAATCCTGATTCAATGAAGGCGGCTGTCTCGACATTTGTGAAACTTTACGAAAATCCTGTAGTAGTTCTAGGCGATATGGGGGAACTCGGTGATATGGAAGAAGAACTCCATAGAGAGGTCGGAAAATATTTAGCAGAGGTTTCTCCGAAAGGTGTCAAATATCTCACGGTCGGGCACCTTGCTGCAAAAATCGGCGAAGAACTTTCCGCAAAAGATTATTATGTAAAGAATTTTGAAAATAACATAGAAGTTTCCGATTTTATACTTGCGAATATAAATGCAGGGAATACAATATTCTTAAAGGCTTCAAGAAGTATGAAGTTTGAAGAGATTATCGGACATATTAAGGGAGAAGTGAAAGTATGATAATGTTAGCGGTAGCATTTTTGCTGTCAATGATTTTATGTTTGTTATTCGGTGTTCCTTATATAGATTTTTTGAAGAAAAAAATGATAGGGCAGTATGTTAAAGACTGTGCTCCGGAAGCTCACGCAAAAAAACAGGGAACACCTACAACCGGCGGTGTTTTTATTATTTTAGCAATTATAATTTCGTCAATTGTTACACTTCTTCTTGCTCAGCGTTTTACTGCCGAGGCAATTATTGTTCTGATAACTCTTGTGTTTTATACATTTGCAGGTTTTCAGGATGATTATCTTAAAATAAAAGGAAAGGCAAACGACGGGCTTTCGGCAAGAGGAAAATTGCTCCGCCAGATTGCAATTGCGCTTCTGCCTACTATATATGTTATGATGACGTATTCTCACGGAACATCTGTTTCAGTTCTTTCTTATGATTTTAATTTAAAATGGTTTTATCCTGTGTTTGCTGTTTTTGTAATTACAGGTGCGTCAAATGCTTATAATTTAACCGACGGACTGGACGGGCTTGCGGCGTCTACCGGCATGTTTCCGTTTGCGGCAATTTCATTAATCGCGCTTTTCAGCGGGCATCCGGAAGTCGCAATTATATCTGCAACAGTTGCAGGGGCTCTGTTTGGGTTTCTTAAATACAATAAGCCCAAGGCTCAGGTCTTTATGGGAGATACTGGTTCTCTTGCTATCGGCGGATTGTTGGGAACTTTAGCAGTTGTAAGTAAGTTTGAATTTCTCCTGATTTTCCTTGGCGGTCTTTTTGTAATGGAAACGCTCTCTGTTATTATTCAGGTTATAAGCTTTAAAACAACAGGGAAAAGAGTTTTTAAGATGTCTCCTATCCACCATCATTTTGAACTTTGCGGATGGTGTGAGAAAAAAATCGTAGTTGTTTTTGCAATTGTTTCGGCGCTGTTGTCGGCTTTTGCTTTAACATTATTCTATCTAACGGCAAGAGGTGTATTGTAGTATGTTGACAAATTGGTTTGACAGAAAGGTTTTAGTATTAGGTTTTTCAAAAAGCGGGATTTCCGCTGCAAAATATCTTAACCGCCACGGTGCTGATGTTTTTATAACTGAATTCAGAGAAGAAAAACCAGAGGATAAAGAGAAAAAAGAAGAATTAATTTCTCTCGGAATAAAAACAGAATTCGGCGGACACAGTGATGAATTTATAAAAGATGCCTATATTGCGGTCACTAGCCCCGGAATACCTCCGCACAGTGACATTATGAAACGGCTTGCGGATGAAAAAATTAAAGTTATATCGGAAATTGAACTTGCAGCGTCTCAGACAGGCAAACCTTTTATTGCGATTACCGGTACCAACGGAAAAACCACAACAACTGCATTGACTGCGCATATTTTGAACAGCGAATACAAAGCTGAACCGTGCGGAAATTACGGAAAACCACCGTGCGACTTAATCGACGACACATCAATTGATTACTTTGTCTGTGAATGCAGTTCTTTTCAATTAGAATATTCTCACTCTTTCCAGCCGCAGATTTCTGTCTGGACAAACTTTACGCCTGATCATATTGATTGGCACGGGGGACTGGAAAACTATTTCAATGCAAAGGCTAAAATTTTTAAAAGCCCGCAGGCTCCGGCGTTTTCAGTTCTTAATGCAAAAGATTCAAAGCTTCTTGAATTTTCAAAAGAGGCGGCAGGAGAAGTTTTCCTGTTTGGAGATGAAATCGGCGATAATTGCTGTTATGTAAAAAATGAAGCAATCTATTTTAAGCGCAGAGGAAAAGAAGAACATATTATTGATTTAAAAGATACTCCGCTTATTGGTGAGCACAATTATCAAAATGTTGAATGTTCAGTTATTTGCGCAAAACTTGAAGGAATTTCAAATGAACATATAAAAGAAGCCATAATGTCATTTAAGGTTCCTGAGCACAGATTGGAATTTGTTGCAGAAAAAGACGGCATAACTTATTACAACGATTCAAAAGCCACTAATCCGGAGGCATCGCTTGTTGCAATCAATTCATTTAATAATGAAAATGTATGTTTAATCGCCGGCGGACGCGATAAAAATACTGATTTAAAAGAATTTTGTGATGCAGTTAATAAACATATTCAAACAGTTGTTCTGATAGGAGAAGCATCAGAACGTTTTGAAGAAAATCTGAAAAATAACGGATTTAATAATATAATTAGAGAAGATACAATTCAGGAAGCAATAGATAAATCTATATCATTGCACCCTGATGTGGTTTTGTTATCGCCGGCATGTGCAAGTTTTGATATGTTTAGCGGTTACGAAGAAAGAGGAAGGGTGTTTAAGGAATATGTCCTATCAAAGCTTGGATGATAATAATAATTCATATCAGCATAAGCAGCCAATCCAGAGTATAATTATATCTGCTCCGGATAAAACTCTTTTAATTACGGTGGCTTTTCTCGTAATAATAGGGTTTATGGCGATATTCTCTGCATCTGCTCCAAAATGTATTGATGAAGGTGGTAATCCTGCCCAATTTTTAATAAAGCAAATTATCTGTTTTGTTGTAGGGTTTATCGGATTAAAATTTTTTACGAACTACGATTATAAAAAACTCGCTGACTGGAACCTTATTTTTGCAGTCACAATAATTGTTCTTCTTTTGTTGGTTGATTTTACGCCGCTTGGTGTAACCGTTAACGGTGCAAAACGTTGGATAAATATTTTAGGTTTTCAATTGCAGCCGTCAGAGTTTGCTAAACCTGCTGTGGTTCTGCTTCTTGCGTCAGTATTTAGAAACGATGCAAATCTTTTTGATCAGCAAAAATGGGTTACTGCATTTATTCCTATTCTTATTATGCTAGGGTTTATTTTTGTTCAGCCTAATTTGAGTATGGTAATATTGCTGCTTTCGACATCTGTTGTATTGTTTCTGGCAGCAGGCGGCTCTTTAAAATTATTTTTCAGTTGTTTATTTGCGATGATTACAACAGTAATTATCGCTGCAACAACAATTATTAAACCATACCAGATGCAGCGTATAAGAACCTGGAAACATCCTGAATTGGATCCTCAGGGTGCAGGGTATAATATTATACAATCTTTAATTGCGTTTGCCTCAGGTGGTTTTACCGGTGTAGGATACGGTGGGTCTATTCAGAAACTTTCTTATTTGCCGGAATGTCATACGGACTTTATTTTTGCAATTATAGCGGAAGAATTGGGATGGGTAGGTTCGGTTTTGATTATAGGCTTATTCTGGACATTGATTCATAGAGGCTTTTTAATTGCTGCAAGATGCCCTGATATGTTCGGTAAATTGCTCGCGGTAGGAATAACTTTTTCAATAGGTTTTCAGGCCTTTTTGAACATCAGTGTAGCAAGTTCTTTCTTTCCTACAACAGGTGTTCCGCTTCCGTTTATCAGTTACGGCGGTTCATCTTTGATTGTTTCTTTATGTATGGTTGGTATTTTATTAAACATTTCTAAAAAGAGAATAAAAAAAATAAGGAATATTGAAAATGTCTGATAAAACATATTTTATAACAGGTGGTGGTACAGGCGGTCATATATATCCTGCAGTGGCGGTTGCGGATGCTCTTGCCGATGAGTGTAATACAGTTTATTATGTCGGTAATCCTGATAATTTGGAATTTGATATTATTCAACAGAAAAATTATGCATTTTTGCCGGTGAATATTCACGGAATGCCCCGTAAGATGGGCTTACCTCTTATTGAATGGTGTTTTCAGCTTGCGGCCGCTGTGCTTAAGTCATTGTATTATTTGAATAAATATAAACCAGATGCGGTATTTGGCACGGGAGGATATGTTTCTGCGCCAATTTTAATTGCATGTATAATTAAAAAGATTCCTTATATGATGCATGATTGTGATGCACAGCCGGGGCTTGTTACAAGGAAACTTGCTCCTTATGCAAGTGCCGTATCCCTAGCTTTTGAATGTGCTAAAAATTTTATTGATAACAAAAATTGTTTTGTGAACGGAAATCCTATAAGAACTAAATTCAAGGCATTATTAAAATCAGACGCAAGAAAGGCAATGGGATTTGTAAATAGTAAGATTACTGTATGTATAATGGGCGGTTCTCAGGGCGCTCGAACTATCAATGATGCGGCTGTTGAGATATTAAAAACGCTTACGGATAAGTATGATGTTCAGGTAATATTTCAGACAGGTAAAAAGAATTTTGAGCGTGTTGTTGAGCAATTGCTAAAAATTTATCCTGAATATGAATCTGATAAAAACTTGATAGTCAAACCATATTTTGATGATATGGTGACAGTGTTGAAAGCTGCCGATATAGCTGTATCCCGTGCAGGCTCATTAAGTTTGTCAGAGATTGAGGCGAGCGGAATTGCGTCGATTTTAATTCCATACCCGCATGCGGCTGCTGATCATCAGCGAAAAAATGCAAAGTATATGGTTGAGCAAGGTGCTGCGTTATATTTGGAAGATCATGATGTTACTGAAAAAACTCTGTTGGAAAATCTTACTCTTTTGATTACAAATAGAGAAAAACTTGCTAAATTACAAGGGGCGGCAATGAAACTTGCGAAATACGACGGCGTTGAAAAAATCGTATCCCAGTTGAAAGAAATTGCAAAATAGGTTATAATAATAAAAGGAAAAGTTTTGGAGGGGTTTATGGAAACTATTGATATGACTGGATTTGCGGGGGGGGGGGCAATCTCCTGAAAGCCAAAGAGAAGGATTTATAAACTTAGTTAAGAAATTATGTGCGGCAGGTTATATTAAAAGGATACGGAAACAAGTTTCGCAAAATCTCTTAGTTAAAGTATGCACAATTAATGTTTCCAATACCACGTCAAAAAGAATTGCATTCACCCTTGCAGAGGTACTTATTACTTTAAGCATTATCGGAATTATTGCTGCAATGACGCTGCCTGCTCTCATTGGCAAGTATAAGGAAAAAGTTCTGGTCACAGCGGCTAAAAAAGGTTATTCTACAATAACCAATGCAATAAATAAGTGGAATGCTGAGAATGATATTGTTGGGGAATATTTGACATTTTTTTCTGCTTATAATTCAGATGAGGAACGTTTAAAAGCATTATCAAAACAACTTAATATTGTAAAATTTTGTCCTGAAAATGATGTGGAACCTTGCGGCGGTGAATATCTTGTAAAACAATATAAAAAATACAATGATGGACAGGGAAATACTGCTATCTTTGATATTTTAAACTGGTGGCGGGCAGTTCTCGCAGATGGTTCATTTGTCTCGATTCGCTCAGAGGTTGAAAATGGCAGTTGTATTCATAAATACTGGGCTTATGAGACTGATGATAAAGGTTATTATATTGAGGATCCATCCAGTCCAACAGGATATAAGGGAAAAGAGGCTACTTCTAATAATTGTGGAATAATATATATAGATACAAATGGTTTAAAAGGTCCTAATCAGGTAGGTCAAGATGTTTTTGGTATTAATTTTTCGGAAAACGGGCCAAATAAACGTCAAGATATTACCAGAGGAAATATAAATTATGTTCTGGCAAATGATAAGCTTATTGAAACTGAGAATTATACTGTAGGTAAGTACGAATGATTATTCTTGATAAAAGTTTACGTTTAGTATATTTTTAAGATATGGAACGCAATTATAAAGAAGCAGTTAAGCTTTTGACTTCACAGGGAAAGTTTTATATAAATCTCGGATTGGAAAGGATTTCTGCAGTGTTAAATCTGCTCGGAAATCCTCAGGATAATCTAAAATACATACATGTCGCAGGAACAAACGGGAAAGGCTCTGTCTGCACAATCCTTGCCTACGTTTTGCAGGAAGCAGGTAGGAAGGTCGGACTTTACACCTCCCCGCATATTTTTGAATATACTGAACGTATTAAAATCTTTTCACCGTTTGCTGACGGCGGCAAAGATATTTCAAAAGAAGATTTTTCTCGGCTTGTGTTTGAGGTGTGCGAAGTCGCTGATAAAAATAATATTCACTTAACAGAATTTGAAATTCTTACTGCTGTTATGTTTAAATATTTTGATGAAAAACAGGTAGAGGTTGTAGTTCTCGAAACAGGTCTTGGCGGAAGGTTTGATGCCACAAACGTAATTAAAGAGAACCTCTGTGCCATAATTACGCACATTGACCTTGACCATACTGAACGACTCGGCAATACGAAAGATAAAATTGCTTTTGAAAAGGCCGGAATTATAAAGCCGGGCTGTCCAGTCATAACTTCAGAAGGTTATGAAGCAATTAAGGACAAGGCAGATGAGTGCAATTCACTTTTTTTGATGACAGCACCTTTTGAAGATACAGAAAATCTATCTCTTAAAGGAACTTTCCAACAGGAAAATCTTTCTCTTGTACTTGCGGCTATAAGACTCGTTTTCCCTGAGATTTCGCAAGACGTTATAAATGAGGGCTTAAAAAAGGTTAAACATCCGTGCCGTTTTCAGATTATCGAAGATAAACATCTTATCATAGACGGTTCCCATAATCCGAACGGGGCGCTAGCACTCAGAGAAAGTCTTGATTTTTATTATCCGGATAAAAAACGCCGCTTTGTATTCGGATGTTTAAAAAATAAAGATTACAAAAAAATGATGGAGATTTTATTTGACAAAAATGATGAAATTTACTTTAATCATTTTTCGCATAACAACTCGGCAACGTTTGAAGAACTACAATCTGCCTGTCAGTTTGAGGCAAAGAAATTTACTTCTTTAGAAGACTTACCTTTTAAGAATGACACAATAACCGTTGTTTGCGGTTCGTTTTATATGTTGAGTGAGGTTATTACTCCTGTTCTCCCTGACTAATCATTTCAGAAATTATATTATTTAACTTGGCAGGCGTAAAGTTTGTACAAGTATTCCAGATAAGCGTATTTTTAGGCTCCTTAAGTGATGGCGACGGATAATCGCTCATACAAAAACCCTTAAGCATGTTGGTAGAGCCGTCTACACAAGGTTTGTAACTTGAGCAGCAGCTGCATATTCTCAATATAAACCCGTAATCATCAAGTTTCATCTTAAGTTCCTGCAATGCATCTATCATTCTGATATGGCTTGAAGTTGTGAATTTTTTGTTTTTAAAGATAAATCTGATTTTACATAAGCCTTTTTCAGAAATAAATTCCAGCTTGCAGTTCAAATCTTTTGAACCTGCAGTTACAACAACATCTACTGTCATTTTTTCAGTATCTTTCGGAAGATCTTCCACACCTTTTATTTTATTTCTAATCATTCGGATAAGAGGAAAATTATTGATTAAGTGGCAAAGCGAATATAGTGGATATAAGCACAAGTATCCGATTTCTTTGAATGTGAGTTTTGCGTTAATCAAACTCAATCCGAAACCGACAAGAAGCATAATAAAAGTTAAAAGTACAACTTTAAAATCAACCATGAAATGGTAATACAGCGAGTGTTTTAAAACAATCGCATAAATAATCATTAACAGCCATATATTCGGGTAAATGAGCGAAAGAACGTGTTCTGTAAAAACAAAATTTTTGCAGAACATCTGCGGCAGACAATTCTTGAATAGATCCAATCTTTTTGAAAGCCTTGGTTTTTGAAACATGTAATTTGTTGTGTCGACAATTGTCTGAATATTCGGATTATAGGTGCATTTACATTTGATTTTTGAAAGCAGAAGGCTATATTTCAATTCACTGTTAATATCTTTAAAATCAACTTCTCCGATTTGTTTAACAATATCCTGTTTAATAATAAATACTCCGGAATCCGCCTGAGCAGCCAGCCCGAATAAAGAGCGTGCTTTTCTTATAAAATTCATGTGATATTTTTGATATGCCGTTTTAATTCTGTCTATAGGCCCGAGATTTCGCATGTCAATGATAGTTTCTCCGCTTATAACATGTGCATTTGTAAGTGCGGCGTTTACTGTAGACAAGAAATCTGAGGCTATACTTCTGTCTGCATCTATAAAGAGATATGAATCAATTAAATCATCATGAGAAAGCTGTTCAAGTAAAATGGATATAGCTTGATCTTTGCCTATCGTGCCAACGCCTTTAACGTCAATAACATGAATAAAATTGTCTCCAGCAAAGATTTCCTGAGAGCCGTCCGTACAGTTATCAAGAATCACAAAAACTTTAAAATTATTTATCGGATAATCCTGAGATTTGATTTCTCTGATTAAGTTAGCGAGAGTCTTTTTATTGTTGTGGGCATAAATAACAACAGCAATGTTGTCTTTTTCTTCATATTGAGAATAGCGTTTTTCTCTGTCAAAAGTTTTGTCGTTTAAATTTCTGAGGGCAAGCGCCAGAAAATAAAGCGTATATGCTGCTGCAAAAATATATAAAATATCCAGAATAATTTCCATTTTTTCACATCTCCCTTTATTTTATTCTAGTTAAAATAAAGAAAAATAGCCATAAATGTAAATAAATGTATAGTCTATTCGCTCTGGATTGATAAATTCATTAGTTCAATATCGTCGTAATCAACATAAGCGTGCTGTGTAAGATTTCTGCCTGTTTGAATTGTAACTTCATTAATCTGATCAGCACGAATAAGTCCGTTAGGGAGTTTTATTTTTTGATTATCTCCATTGAGTTGAATTTCGGCAATTTTCGTTCCGTTAAAATAAACCTCAGGCGGGCTTGAAAATGAATTTTTTATGGAATTCTGTCCCATAGAACGTGCCATAGCCGTATCAATTCCGATAATCGAACCTATAACAAGAAAGTTTGTTAGTGATAAAGTATTGGCACTCATTTTAAAAGTTTTGGTATAAAACGGTCCGATTGCTTTTAGTTTGAATTCTCCGCAATTAGCTGAACCTTTGGAAAAATTGTTATCCCCCAGGTGAAGCATTGCAGATTCAATCATAACTTCACGTCCGGTACTTTTCTGGATGCCTAAAATCATAGGTTTTGCGACTATTTGTTCATTTATGGTAAGTGAGAACGGTTTATAACCATCTTTTTGAACAGACATAATTGTATCGCCGTTAAAGTTTGCATCAAGATTAAAATTACCGTTTTTATCGGATTTTGTTGAAAACTTTTGTTTGGGCAGGCTTATCTGCGCGCCGGCAATCGGGGCGTTTGTATTTGCATCAACAACTTTATTACCGAGTCCAACTGTTGAGACACCTCCAGTTAGCGCTTCTGCATTCGCACTTATCGCTGTAAAAAACATCACAAAAATTATCTGAAATAATTTTTTCATAAACCCTCTTCTTGATTGTAAACAGATTGTAAGACGCTTTATCAGTGAAAAAAATATCCTGTATTTTATTTATAAGTATAATTTCAATAAAGTAAAAGATTTGAATAATCTCTTGAAAATAATTTTGTTTTTGATAAGATAATTTCAGAGCCAAAATTTCATGAACTTACAGTAAGCCGAAGTGATGAAATTGGTAGACGTGCCAGACTCAAAATCTGGTGTGGTTCACCCCACGTGCCGGTTCGACTCCGGCCTTCGGCATTTTTAAACTCCCTGCGGGGAGTTTTTTAGTGCGGAGTCGAACCTCCGGTTCTTACCTCTCGCAAATCGATACTCAATCGATTTGCTCGGCAGAGTGGCCTTCGGCATTTTAAACTCCCCACGGGGGAGTTTTTTAGTACGGAGTCGAACCTCCGGTTCTCACCTCTCGCAAATCGATACTCAATCGATTTGCTCGGCAGAGTGGCCTTCGGCATTTTAAACTCCCCACGGGGGAGTTTTTTAGTACGGAGTCGAACCTCCGGTTCTCACCTCTCGCAAATCGATACTCAATCGATTTGCTCGGCAGAGTGGCCTTCGGCATTTAAAACTCCCTACGGGGAGTTTTTTAGTGCGGAGTCGAACCGCCGGTTCTCCCCTCTCGCAAATCGATACTCAATCGATTTGCTCGGCAGAGTGGCCTTCGGCATTTTAAACTCCCTGCGGGGAGTTTT
>CALVBD010000005.1 GCA_944325635.1 Candidatus Gastranaerophilales bacterium
TCTTTTAAGTCTGGGTTTGTTTTTTTCAAATCTTCTATACGCGCTTCCATCTGGCGTTTTGACGGGTTCTCTATCCCTTCGCGGCGGAACAATGCTCCTGCCAGCTCCTCATACGTCGAGTAGTCCTTGTTTGTGAAGCTGATACCTTTACGGGAATCCAGTTCTTCCTGTATCTGACGGTTTTCTTCTTCTACTATCTGATTATATTTTTCAATTTCCGCCTTGCCCTGCTCTTCATTAAGAACTTCCTCCTGATTTACTTTATCAAGCAAAGACTTAGGGATGATGACATCCTCGCCAACTATAAACCATTTTCTTTTACTTGCTTTTTCGTTGGCATTTAGAAATTCTTCGTATTCAGGCGTTCCGGCTTTAAATCCCAGACGTTCCGCGGTCTGCTTAAATGTTTCTCCATTTTTTGCATACGTAATAAGGTCTTTTTTCTCTTCTGGTTCAACAACCGGATTAGCCTCTACTGGCAACTCAGAAGGAGGGTGGGCTGATTGATCCTTAGGCGCAACCATCGTCTCTATAAAACCAAATAACTTTTTAGGGTCTATCCCCTCTAAGCCTAAACTCTTTAACAAACTTTTAGCTTCCGCAACAGATAAATTCTTATCATCACCTGCGGCTTCCATCAATTTCTCTTCAAATTCTTTAGTTTCATTTTCATCCAATATATCATCGGTTTTCCCGTTCTTGTCTGCTTTATTAAGCTTATTAAAGATAGAAGCCAGCGCAGAATCCTGAGAAAATTCATCCTTTTTAAGAAGTTTCTTGTCTTTCAGAAACTCCACTAATTTACCGTTTATTTGGAATTTACGCACACCGTCTGTCATTTTGCCTTATCTTTCCGGTTCAAAATTACTTAAGTATATAATGCTTATCGGTCTAAATTAGTATAAATTTTAATAAATTAATTACGTTCTTTACAAACATTTACACAAAAAAAGGTTATAATTAGTAATATCCATTATTCACAAGAACCCATATTATAAAATAAAATTTATAACTTTAAATTAATACAAAACAAACATCCATTCATTCTAAGGCTCGCTATAGCTCGCTAAGAATGAATGGATGCAAAATTCTAACATACAAAAACAGTAAGGCTGACCCAGTGTTTAGATTTTGGTGGTAGGAAGTAATCGTTTTAGAAATTAAGAAACCGGACAAAAAGTCTCTTCGCGGTATATTTAATAATTTATAATACTTTGCACAAACTCAGGGTCATAGTGGTTAACAAAGATACTTTCACCTTTGTCCAGACTTCTCAAAGTTTCCATATCATCTTTGGAGAGTTCAAAGTCAAAAACTTCAAAGTTTTCTTTCATTCTTTCTTTGTGGGTAGATTTTGGAATAACAATGACATTTTCCTGAGTTAAAAATCTCAGTGCAACCTGTGCAACTGTCTTATTGTATTTATCTCCAATTGATTTCAAAACTTCGTTGTTAAAGAAATTACTTTCGCCTCTTGCCATAGGGCTCCACGACATAAGCTGCGTATTGTATTTATCCATATATTTACGCAAAGTATTTTCCTGTTGGAATACGTGTGTTTCCATCTGGTTAACCATCGGTTTAATCTCAACAAAATTGCACAAATCAACAAATCTGTCAGGGAAAAAGTTGCTGACGCCGATTGATCGTACTTTACCAGCTTTGTAAGCTTTTTCCATTGCTCTGTATGTTCCGTAATAATCGCCAAACGGCTGGTGGATTAAAAGTAAATCTATATAATCCGTTTGTAATTTTTTCAAGGACTCATCAATGGATTTTGCGGCTTTTTCTTCTCCTGAATTTGTTATCCAGACTTTCGTTACAAGGAAAATTTCATCTCTTTTTATCCCTGATTTTTTGATGGCAGCGCCAACGCCTTCTTCATTGTAATAAGCCTGCGCTGTATCAATCATTCTGTAACCAACGTCAATAGCATCAGTTACACATCTTTCGCATTCTTTCGGGTCAACAAGAAAAACCCCGTAACCTAAAATCGGCATTTCAACACCGTTGTTTAATTTTACTGTCTGCATATTTATTCTCCTTTTTAATTTATTACAGCCACTCTTTAGCCCAGTTGAAAAGGACATCCTCCGGAACTGTCACTGAAAAACATTTGCCGGCATATACTTTTGCCTTGGGTGCAAGTTGCTGCATGTTTTTGCCAGAATCTCCGATAGGGCTTCCGCCTGATGTTGCAAACGGAATGACGGTTTTTCCTGTGAAATCATAAGATTCCATAAATGTATCTATTATAGAAGGTTCTCTGTACCACCAAACAGGAAAACCTACAAATATAACATTATATTTACTTATATCATCTATTTTAGAAGATATTGCAGGCCGGCTGTTCCTGTCATTCATTTCAACAGAACTTCTGCTCTGTTTATCCATCCAGTTTAAATCATCAGCCGTATAAGGTTGTTCAGGTATGATTTTAAATAAATCCGCACCTGTAACTTTTGCCAGTCTATTTGCTAGTTTTTCTGTTGTGCCTGTTGCGCTGAAATAAGCAACGAGTACTTTTTTGTCTGTCATTGTCGTTTCCTCCGCTTTTACACTAAAATTGTTCAATACTGCTAATGATGCAAGCAGTATTATAATTATTCCCGATAGTATCAATAAGCTTTTCTTTATCATTTTTAAATCCCTTTCTTTCCAAAATTTTCTACCAACTTTGCATCCGCCAGCTTTACTTATTCCTGTTTATCGTAAAGACCTATATGCATTGCAACTTTTATTGTAAAGAGTTCTTTATAAATTGGGTATCGTATAGCATATTCACCTCATTTTTTGTTGGGCAAGCATGCCCAACCGACCTGACCTCTGTTTTATTCTGCGAGTATCACTGCGTTATTGCGGGCTCTGACCAGCAATCGCACAGGTGTTGTCTCAATAATGCGATTCCGCATAGCTTGAAAAACTTGATTTCAGCGCTGGCTTCAATCGGTTTCTCTATGCTTCCGGAATGACGGTATTCTTCTTTATTGTTTAACAGTCTTTTGTTAAAGTATAATTTTAATACCTGATAGCGGCTCTCAGTCAAGAGAGAGTTTCACCTTTATAATCTATCGCCTTAACCGTTCCTAGTTTGTGAATATCTTCGTCCGTACGGTTGCCGTAGATTGTGATTTTGTTCAATTCATTTTCAATATTATTAAATTCTTCATCCGTGAGAATAACATCAGCAGCACCAAGATTTTCCACAACTCTTTCATCTTTGCGCATACCCGGAATAGGCACAACATGAGAATATTTATGGAGCATCCATGCAAGTGAAATTTGAGCCGGCGTTATACCTTTTTTGTTTGCAACTTCATGTAATAAGTCCAAAAGCGGCTGATTTTTCTCAACATTTTCGGGTGCAAACCTTGTGATAACACGTCTTACATCATCACCTTTATATTGAGTATTTTTGTTGTATTTACCGCTTAAAAACCCGCTCGCCATAGGTGAAAATGCTACAAATCCGATATTTAACTCGTTGCATAACGGTATAACGTCTTTTTCAAACATTCTCTCCATCATTGAATATTCACTTTGTATTGCAGTTAATGGGGTTACAGCGTTGGCTTTTCTTATCTGTTCCGGTGTAGATTGAGATTGGCCCCATGCACGAATTTTACCTTCTTTGATAAATTCGCCCATCCAGCCTGCCACTTCTTCAACATTGCTGCCTAAAGGCACTCTGTGTTCGTAATAGATATCAACGTAATCTGTTTGCAATCTTTTTAAAGAGTCATTTAATGCGTTCGTTACACCTTTTTTACTTAATTTTCCTTCGGGAATTTCCTGCCCCGGCTGGAATACCGGAACAAATTTTGTTGTAAGTATAATTTTATCTCTGAAAGGCTTAACTGCTTTGCCGACAAGGATTTCGTTAGTAAAAGGGCCATAAGCTTCCGCAGTATCAAAAAGTGTGCAGCCAAGGTCAAATGCTTTGTGCATAAGCCTTATAGATTCTTCTTCTGTCGGAATTGCACCATACCCGTGGGAAAATCCCATACAGCCTATACCAACTGCTGATACTTCTATATCTCTTAACTTTCTATATTGCATAATTCCCTCCTATAAATTTATTTTGAAAGTTTATTTAAATTACATTTACCACTATTTCAAGTAAGGCTCAAATATAGCCTTGAGTTGAACATCGCAAAATTTGTCGGTCCAGTTCAGCGGTTCAAATTTGCCGTCCGACATACACCAACTAATCATCATTCCATAAAGCTCGCTGATTATAATATGTGTTAACAACTCAATAGAAGCATCTTCTTTAAGTTCTTTTGAGTTTTTCAGGATACTTTCAAGCATTTCGTAATCATAGAACCACTTTTTGCTGTCCATAGTTTCCGGAACATTGTTCGGGTCAATTACATTTCTTATCCATTCACGACAGACTTGAATTCCGCAAAACTCAACCTGTTCCATAAATCGACGAAAATAATGTCTAAGTTTGTCGAATAATTCAGCGTTTTTCATTTGCTCAAGTTCTTCAGCAATTTCGCCGAACGGTGTTCTGCTTATTTCCAGAACAATATCTTCCTTCCTTTTGAAATAAACATAGAAAGTACCTTTTGCAACACCGGCTTTTTTTGTAATATCTTCAACATTTATTGCGTTAAAGCCTTTTTCTTTAATAAGTTCCAACCCTGCTGATATAAGTTTTCGTTTGGTTTCAACTGCTGATTTTTGTCTTTTATTCATAAAACACTCCTGATAATAACATAATTATAACAAACAACTGACCAAAAGTCAATGACTTATAGTCAGTATCTAACTTTGTTAATTATTTTTATTAGAATTTTCAGCTCTTGTGAAATTTAATTTAACGTTTTAAAATAATGAAGCAGAATAAACGGCAAATTTTTGGAAATATGCAAAAGGTTAAAGCATTAATAATTACAGCGCTAATAATAATTTTAAATACTTCGGTGGCACTTGCCATAGAAGATATGCCTGTAAAAAAAGACGGGATGCTTACCCTTGAAGATTGTGTAAGTATTGCAATTAATCACAGCCCAAATATAAAAAAATATGAATATAACCTAGAAGTTGCAAAAAGCAATGTCGGCATTGCAAGATCCAATTACTTTCCTACGTTAGGTGCAGGTGCGGGAATCTATCAGGATTACAATTCCAACAAAAATTACGACGGTTCATCGAACAGAGAACTGCCTTCTGTTGATGTTTATTTAAGCCAGCTTATATGGAATTTCGGCAAAACCAGCGCGCTTATCAGAATGGAAAAATTTTATCAGCTTGCTGCTGAATATCAATTCATGGACAGCATTTGCAATACCATCTATGATGTAAAAACAAAATATTACAACGCACTAAAGGCTCAGGCTATCAGAGATATTGAATATAACAATACTTTAATCTGTATAAAAAATTACTGGAGAGCAAAACAGTTTTATGAATCAGGCAAAAAGCCAAAAATTGATTTTGTTAATGCCGAAGTTTGTCTTACTGATGCAAAAATGAGACTGACAGATGCACAAACCGCCTATGATGTAGCCATGGCAGACCTAGCGAATTCTCTATACATAGCATTTGCACCGGATTTTAAAATAAAAAAATTAAAAACTTTTAATTTTTATGATATCTATACGCCAAAAGTTCTCTATGATAAATCAAAGTACACCAAAGAGGATAAAATTCCTGAAACCTTACAGGATAAAAATATTAAAAACATTGCGTATCGGACAAAAATAGAAAAAAATACAGTCTCCGAAATTGTTACATCAGAACTTTTGGAACTTCCGTTTTCAATGGATAAAGCATTTGACCTTGCATACAAAAACAGTCCTGATTTATGGGTTCTGGATGCAACGCTTGATGCAATGAAACAATCTCTTTTGTATATTAAAAGAGAATACTATCCTGATATTACAGGCAGCGTCGGGTACGGATTTAATAATACCAGAACGCTCTCTAACAACAACCTTAATATGGCTGTAAATATGACAACTGCGATAAATTTTAAACAGCTTAAACATGAAATTGACAGAGCCAATGCACAGGTTAATCTTGCAGGAAATGACATTGATTTATTTAAACAAAATCTGTATTTTGAAGTAAAAAAATGTTTCTTAAACGTAAATAAAGGCGAACAACAGGTTATAAATGTTCAGGAGAAAGTAGAGGAAGCTCTTGAAAATTATCAACTGGCAGATGAGAGATATGATAAGCTTCAAAATGATTACATAGCTCTGCAGCAAGCAAGAAACAATTATAATGAAGCTAAAATATTATATGTTAATACTTTATACGACTATAATATGTCTCTTGCAAATCTTGAAATTGCAATGCATTATCATCTTGATGATCTGCACCACAAAGCGCAGCACGCTCTGCAATATCACTACAGAGAAATTTTTGATAAACTTGAATCAGCTCTGCATTGTGAGTACATTGATAAAGAAGAAAAAGAACATAATAAATAAAAATTTTATCAATATACTAAACAATACTTAATGTGTAATAAGTTTCAGACCTGTAATACCGCTTATAATAAGAGCAATACAGAAAAGTCTGATTGCAGTTGCAGGCTCTTTAAAAAGAATAATGCCCAGTATAACAGTTCCCAGAGTTCCAATACCCGTCCATACGGCGTAAGCCGTTCCAAGCGGCAGATTTTTAAGTGCAATGGCAAGAAAGTAAAAACTCGCTATCATGCAAATAACCGTAATAACTGATACTACAGGTTGCGTAAAACCATGAGAGTATTTTAATCCTATTGCCCAGCTGATTTCGAAAATTCCGGCAATTAATAGCATAATCCATTCCATAAAAATTTTCCTTTCTTTTTACATAAAAATTTTCGAGAGATAAATTGAATATCTCCCGGGCTTTTTTCCCTCCGTGTACACGACATTTAAATCAGTGAGTTTTCTCTCGGACCAGCCGGTGTTCACCGCGGAACCCTAGAAAACATTTTTATAAAATTATTTACTGATTTTATTATAATACAAAAATTTTTAAGCTTGACTGAGAGTAACTCTCATGTTGTAAAATGTTAACAAAATATTTTAAAGGAGGAAAATAATGAAAAAGAAAATAGCCGCAATTGCAGCAACAGCGTTAATAACCCAGGCAGCTTCTGCCATGGCATTAAACTCTTCGGATACAAATCTTTCCCGCACAGAAATATGCAAGAAAAATTACAACATGCTTTTTGGCGGAGAAGCCTTAACCAATACAGGCAACGATCCTGAAATGATGGCAATTTTGCAGAAATATATTTTTGGCGAAGTATTTACAGTAGGCAAACTTGATAGCAAAACACGTGAAATGATAACCGTAACGTCTCTTGCCGTCCAACAAACACTGCCACAGTTAAAAGCACACATAAATGCGGCTCTAAATGTCGGTGTCACACCAATTGAACTAAGAGAAGCCCTTTATCAATGTGCACCGTTTATAGGTTTTCCAAAAACCTTAAATGCACTCGAGGTTTTAAATCAGGTATTTAAAGAAAAAGGGATTGAAACACCTTTGAAATCAACAGCAACTGTAAAAGAAGAAGATAGATACAAAAAAGGCTTTGCAATCCAAAATCCGCTTTACGGAGACGAAATTAAAATATCTCTTGAAGGATTGCCGGACAATATGGGCGCTGATGTCTCAAAATTTTTAACAGAAGTCGGATTCGGAGACTTTTACAGCAGAGAAGGGCTCGATATCAAAACAAGAGAACTTCTTATCCTGAGTATCCTTGTCACAACAGGGAATACAACAACTTTAAAAAGTCATATTAAAGGAAATCTGAAAGCCGGAAATACAAAAGAAACGATAACTGCCGCAATTATTCAATGCCTGCCTTACGTAGGTTTTCCTAATACAATTTCTGCATTGAAGATAATGAAAGAAGTATTGTCAGAAGAGTAAGAAAAAGGTGCTTAACTGCACCTTTTCTTATAACATATAAAAATACAACTTCTACATTCATACAGAATTTTCTGTAGGCTATGCACAGGTGAACATCAAGTTTACATAGAATTCGCAAATAACCCAATTACCTATTTGACTTTTTAGCAGCTTTCTTCTGCTTACGCGGAAGCTTTTCAGCTGTATGTACTGCAGAGTCCTGTTGAAGTGTCGCAGATTTTTTTAATTTTCCGAGAATTAAATTCTTCAAACCGACAAAAGGCCTTTGAACATGCGGGATAATCTTTTTATATAAAGATTCCTTTCGTTTCAACATTTTTTGTGAATGTTTAACTTCATCCTTTGGTAATGTTTTTAAACTGGTTTTAACCTCACCCGTGGAAGCCTTATCCAACTCGTTCAAGGTATCTGCATCAAATTCAGCACTGTCAATGGCATCAAAGAATTTCGACTTTCCGTAAAGCACGCTGCTGTCAGGTGATCCGTATATTGTAACACCATCACCAAAAACTTCCCGCATTGAACCGGTCACCGGATAAGGATCCACTGTCCATTCTTTATGTTTAAAGCCCTTTGAATCAAAGGTTTTAATAGATAAAAGTTTTTTTGTACCTTTCGGAACATCTATCACAATGTTATTTTTATTTGCCGCTTGCCGTTTAACTATTACTTCAGATAAAACAGACCACAATGGAATAGAATGGCCTTCAGGAATATTTACATCCAGGTAAACGGCATTAGATGCTTTAACCGCCCTGTCAGCTTTTTTTAACAGTTTTTCGGCCGAAATAGTTGTTATCAAACTGCCAAAGTGTAAATTTGCATTATTATTTCTGATTTTCATAATTAATTATATAAAACACCAAAAAATTTTTTTTGCCAACTGTCAATAAATATCGTTTTAAGAAAATATTTAAGAATTTTTATAAACGGCAATATTATTAATAAAATTGTTTTAAATTTCAGCTTTCTGTATGATAATAATAACAGGAGGCAGTCATGGTGTCCAAAGAAACAGAATCAATCGAGTTATGCGAACGGGAATTGGAAGTTTTAGAACTTTTGACAAGAGGCTATGAAAATAAACAGATTGCAGATAAACTTTACATAAGCACACATACTGTAAAAGCATGCATCAGCGGAATTCTGAAAAAATTTAAAGCCAAAAACCGCACGGAAGCTGTGAGTATTGCTTTTAGGAAAAAACTCATCAAATAAATTCCCGTATTTTGTTACAATTTGATAATTTAGCAAATAAATTATATTATATAATAGTAATGAGATTGTATGGTATGAAAAAATTATTTATTTTATTACTGTTTATAATTGCAACATTTTTAACATTTTGCTCCAAAGTTTTTGCAGAAGATATTTTTAAAATAACCTCTGCAAATTTTGACACCTCAAATTCAGTAATGGTAATATCAGCCCAGGATAACACCGTCGGACAGATAATGCCGGATGTAAAAACAGTTACGCTGGAAAACCCAAAACGAGTATACTTTGATATAAATTCGGCAGTATTAACAATTCCGAGACAGGATTGGACGTTTAATTCTGCTGGGATTAAACAGGTAATAATATCTCAATTTACAACAAATCCTGATGTTGTCAGAGTTGTAATGTATCTGGATGAAAATTTTTCACCTTCAGACATTAAGTTTATGAAAATTAAGAATAATATTATTCTTAAATTCAAAAATCCATTATGTAACAATCCGTATTTTCAAAACACTTACAGGGATGAACACGCCTCATCAAGCGACTTTTATGAATATATGACTATATATACTCCTGTAAAAAAACAGGTATCTGAAACGAACATTGTAGAACAGCTTCAGGACGCTTTTAATACTACATTACAGCAGGTTACGGCTCCTGAAGTAGAAAAAATGCCTTTGCGTTTAAATACGAAGTATTACATTGACAATCTCACCACAAAACCTAATGCGGTTTTAATTAATGGTTTTGGCTCTTTAACCGTAGAAAAACCAATGATTTTAACAAATCCTACAAGAATTGTGTTTGATATGTCAAATACTCTTGTTGCACAAAATTTGAGAAACAGAGAGTTTAAGATAAATGAAACCGAAAATGTAAAAATCGGTCAATTTTCCGTTAATAAAGCAAGAATTGTTATAACAACCCCTAATGTTGAAAAATACATCCCAATATATTCAAACGATAATCAATCACTGCTCATCGCAAATATGAACAGTGTTATTCCATCGTCATTATACACGACTTCCGCCGATGTATTAACGTACAATCTTGAAACGCTGGACAGCCAGACTGAGGCGATGACGCTTTCATTTAATAATCCTGTAGTTCACGGATTTGACAAAACTAATGATGAAATAACCGTGTATTTATATAATGTTTCGAAATATAATGATGCAACATTTAAAAATACTTTCTTAAAATCTCACTTATTTGCCAATGCAAAAATAAGCCTTATGAATGGCAACGGTCTAAAGTTAACCATACCGATTAATAAAGACAGTCTTGTCAATACATACCTCGGAGCAGATGGGAAAGCTCTTAAAATAAGCGTCAAAGCCCCTAAAAAGCCTGCAGCTCAAAAAACACCGGCTGCACCATCATCAGTTTCCGGTGTAAAAAGAGTTGTAATTGATGCCGGCCACGGCGGTACTGATTACGGAGCTATCAGAAACGGAATTAATGAAAAAGACATTACTCTTGATGTCGCTAAAAGAGTAGAATCTTTATTAAAGAAACAAGGCTATCAGGTAACTATGACAAGGACAAATGACATTTACGTCTCTCTGCAGGATAGAGTGTCTATCAGTGAAAATGTTTCGCCTGATATATTTGTAAGTATTCACGTAAATTCAAGCACCCGTCCTGAAATTACAGGGATTGAAACCCATTATTATCATCAGGAAAGCTTAAACCTTGCCCAAACAGTACATTCAGCCTTTGCAAGTGCTGTCAAATCTAATAACAGAGGTTTGTTCAAGTCGAAATTCTACGTTATAAACCATACAACATCTCCTGCAATACTTATTGAAATAGGATTTATTTCAAATGACAATGAACGCGCACAGCTTGTTAGCGAAAAACGTAAACAGGATACGGCAAAATCTATAGTGGAGGGAATAAACAATTACTTCAAGCAGCATTAAAAATTACCCCATAGGTTTTTTTGACTCAGGTGTCGGCGGTTTAACTGTTTTAAAACAGCTAAAACAGCTTTTGCCTTACGAAAATTATATCTATTTCGGAGATACAAAAAATATGCCTTACGGCGAAAAGACAAAAGAACAATTGATAGAATTTTCCTCAAAGATATTTGAATTTTTTAAGGAAAAGGGAGTTAAGGCTGTTGTTATGGCATGCAATACAACGTCCGCTACAACTTACGATGTTTTAAAAAATGATTTTGACTTTAAAATATACCCTATAATACAATCTGTTACAAAAATATTTGCACAGCTTCCAATCCAAACAATAGGAATCTTAGCAACGCATGCAACAATAAATTCTCATGCATATAAAAATGGAATTAACCTTGTAAATCCTGATATAAAAGTCATAGAACAAGCCTGTCCGGATTGGGTAAAAATAGTTGAAGAAAAACTTGAAGATAAACCGGAAAGCATGACTGCTGTCAAAAAAGACTTAGAGGCTGTTTTAAAAGAGAAACCGGAAAAAATCATTCTCGGCTGCACTCATTATCCATATCTTTTGAATATTCTCAAAAACTTTGCCTCCGAAGATACATTTATAAACCCCGCAGAAGCATTTGCAAAATATATAAAAGCAGATCTTGAAAAAGCAAACCTATTATCAAATTCAAATACAGGCAAAGAAAAATTTTATGTTAGCGGAAGTCCACAAAAATTTATTAACGCGGCATCATTATTCTATACAATAAAAGATTTACCTGAACAGATTATATTAACTTAAGACAAGTTTCATAATTTTCTACTTTGATAATTTTATCAGAAATCTTATCAGGCGTAATATTCAATGCTGTAATATTTTCTTTAACCGCAAACACTTTTATATTTCTCTTTAAAGCTTCAAAAACAGGGATTGAGCCTAACGAGTCATAAGGCATAACAACAAAATCGACATTATTTATGGAAATCCCTTCATTTGTATTAACAAGTTTGGGCGCATTAGCCAACCCCAGAAGAATACATGGAAGAAAGGTCGGGGTAATATACTCAGAAGAGGCTTTTGGATCTACAATATCCGTACAAATAGAATAATCTTCAAAAGCAGGAGAATGAGCACACGGAATTTGTAGTTTTTGGGAAATATAATGAGAAAGAATTGCCTCAACTCCGCCTACCGGATCTGTACCCTGGCCGGAGGCGTAATCTTCATTCATATTTTCAGGATCCTCAAAAAAGCATACAAGCGCAATGGCTTCAGCACCATTTGCAATAAGCTTTTCTGAAGCCTTTAAAAGAGTTTTTTCATTATTAACATTTCCGGCAGAAACGCCGCTAGGACCGAGCGAAAAAGTGACACCAACTGGCTGTTCCGTCAATTCATATCCTATAACATCAACACCATATACTGTTTTCACGGCATTAATAGTATTAATATGAATATTTAAAACATCTTGGGGAATAGCCCTATCAAAAACAACACCGACTTTATTATTATGCGATGGTGCCAGATTCATATTTCCCCTAAAAAACTCGTCAAGAGAATATCCCTCAACATAAAGCATATTATCATTAATACCAGAAAACCCTCCGGCATTAACAACATTAGGATTAACAATAATTTGAGCCTTGTTTGAGAATTTCCTTGCCCAAACGCTTGCATCTCCGGCATAACCGCCAACAGCTGCCCCGATTCCGGTCGGCACTATAAATACTCCGAGTTTTTCTTCCGTACTCATCATGTAATTAATAATACAACAAAAAAGCGACTTATAAGCCGCTTTTTTGAAATATTTAATATTAAGTTTTGAACTATTGACCTGCAGCTCCGTAAGTAAAGTCGTTCTTGATGTTGTTCTGCAATAACTTGGTCCATGAACTCTCAAACGTCGTGACTTCGTTAAGTCTTGTTTCATAGTTATTTTTCTCTACTTCAAGTTGAGATTCCCAGGAGTTCAAGTTAGCAAGCTCATATTCTCGATCCTTTTGAAGCTGCTCGGTAATTTCCTGATAAAGCGTTTGATCTTCAGAATCGTAGTATTCATAGTAATAATATTGTTCCTGATCATTATATTTTTGTTGAATTTCAGCAGTTTCACGTGTAGCATTCATTATTTGAAACATAACGTCACCAATTTTCTGGTTAAGCATAGATTTTTGCTTTGTGTACATTAATAAAGTTTCTTGAATGTTTGAAATAGCCATAACTCTCGCCTCTCTTCATTTAGTTCTCTTATATATATAAAGGATTAGAAAAATTCTCAATTTCAAGGCTTCATCAATTCGTTACATTTGTTAACATAAAATATGTTATCGGAAGAAAAAATATACCCTCGCCCCTTGCGGGAGAGGGTGGGACGAAGTCCCGGGTGAGGGGTAATATTACCAATAGAAGCTTATCACTTTTTCAGTATGTTCACTTTTTCTTTTTTTTTGCGATGAAAAAAGAAAAAGTGAACCGAAAAAGAAAAACACGCTATATTACAGCGCTGCTGCGCAGCGCAAGACCAAATGGATGGAGTTAAATGCGTCAGCATTTAACCTTTCAGCCTCACTATCGCACTACGTGCACGTTCGGCAACCGACCTGCGGCAGGTCATAATACTACCCCCACCTGCTCTCTTTTTATCCGCCCCCTCACCCTAACCCTCAGCACAAGGCATACAGGGTCGCAAGACTCGTTACCTCGTCTGCTCCCTTTGTATCCCGCAGGGAGAGGGTCTTAGAAGTGACCTCCATTGTAAGGGAGGTGGCGCAAAGCGCCGGAGGGTTTTCTACGAGCGTGCGGCTCTGCGCCGCGATAGTGAGCATAAAAGGTTGAAGGCTCTGCCTTCAACTACTTCCATTTTATTTCGCGGCGCGCAGCGACGCTGGAATTTTTTGCCGATTTTTCTTTTCTTTGGTTCGTTTCTTTTCTTTTTTCTGGCTAAAAAAGAAAAGAAATGAACATACCTAAAGATTATAAACTTACCCCTCACCCGAATTTCTAAGCTCACGAATGCTCGCTAAGAAATTCCACCCTCTCCCTCATGGGGCGAGGGTATATTTTTTCTTCCGATAACATATTTTATGTATTTGTGTTATAATTAACATATAATTAGGAGAGAAAAATGGATCAGCAAACTTATATGAGAATTATGGGCTATGTCCCGACGGTTATTGAAGCTTCTTCCCGCGGCGAAAGATCTTTTGATATATTTTCAAGGCTTTTGAGAGAAAGAATTATTTTCTTAGGTTCCGAAATTGATGATGATGTTGCAAATTCAATCGTTGCACAGCTTCTGCTTTTAGACAGCGAAAATAACGAAAAAGATATTATGCTTTATATAAATAGCCCTGGAGGTGTAATTACTGCCGGTATGGCAATATACGACACGATGAACCTGATTAAATCAGATGTTGCAACTATATGTCTCGGCGATGCTGCTTCTATGGGAGCTTTCCTTCTTTGCTCAGGCGCTAAAGGTAAAAGAATGGCTCTGCCTAATTCGAGAATTATGATTCACCAACCACTAGGCGGTGCTAAAGGTCAGGCAACCGATATAGAAATTGAAGCAAAAGAAATTCTCAGAATGAAAAATATGCTTATTGATATAATCGCACAAAATTCAGGTCAGCCTTTTGATAAAGTTAAAGAAGATTGTGAACGCGATCACTTCCTCTCTGCTCAGGAAGCGCTTGAATATGGACTTATTGATAAAGTAGTTCAAAGAAACTCTTTGTAACAAATATTAACATTTTTAGCAAAACATGCAATTCGTAAGAGTTGCATGTTTTTATATATATGTAAAGGTTAAAAAAGGTTAGTTAAAATTTAATGGTAGGAGTACGGTTATGTCTCTATTAATGTTTCACAAGCGTCGGCTTGATATTATTCACCGGCAATATGAGTGCAACGCTCGGCTGAATGAAATCTCAATGAAAATTCACGACTTGCAGCAGTATGCAAGTAACATTTCAGATGGAGCAATCTCAATGGCTGACATGGCTAGCACACCGGCATCAATGTTCAACAGAACGTTAATGTATATGACTTATGCTCATAACGGTGCGTTAATGGGAGCAAATTACAATATGCAGCAGATAATGATGCTTCCGAATGTTCAGGCTCAAATGGCTCAAATGCAAGATCCAAATCAACAGGCAATGTATCAACAGTGGATTTTCAAGAATTTATATGCTCAGGAAAGAGAAAAATTTTCAAAACAAGAAACAAAACTCTTAAACGAGCAGGAAAAAGAATTAGAACATGAAAAATCAAAAATTGAAACTGAATTAAAAATGCTGCAAGCAGAACTCGAAGGAGTTAAACAAGGTGAACAGGAAGCAATTAAAGACTGGAAACCTGAGTTTGTAGCTTAACCCCCCCTCAATCCTATCTTAACTAACCAATTTAAGGCTCACTAAACAGTGAGCCTTTTTACGTTAGTAATAATATAATCAACTTTACAATCAAATTCTTCTATTGGTAAAGCATTTAAAACAAATTCGTCAAATATAGGTATAACTGTAACAGCATTACTACACAGCGGTAAAAATCTGTCATAAAACCCGCCGCCATAACCGAGGCGATAACCGGATGTATCCGCAGCTAGCGCAGGAACAAAAATTAAATCCAAGATTTCATGACTTACCGGGGTTGAACAAGGTTCATTTATATTATAAGAAGATTTTTTGAACTCCGTATCATGTGAGTATGGACAAACATCTAAATTCAACCCGTTTACACGCGGGAAAAAGAAGCTTTTATTATCATCAAGCAACTGTAACAGATTTATCTCATATTTTGTAGGATAAAACAGCATTACATTTGCAGCTTGCTTATATAAATCAAAAGCCCTTATCTTTTCACAAATTTGCGCACTAATAGTTTTTATATCAAGCTCTCTGCGCAAACTTTTAAATTTAGTCCTTAGGTGTGATTTTTCATCCATGGTTTTAATATATAATAAATAATTATGACAGACAATTGCATAAATAATTTAATAAACCCGAATTGGGCAAAACACGGTTACATTCAAGTCTATACAGGAAACGGGAAAGGTAAAACCACCGCATCTCTCGGGCTTGCAATGAGGGCACTCGGAAGATGCTGGAAAGTTTTGATTATAATGTTTATGAAAGGCGGAGATGACTATGGAGAGCTTAATTCCTTCAGAAATCTATCGCCTGAAATTGCAAAGAATTTAACCATTATACAGGCAGGACCGGACAGAATAGTATATCAGGATAATAAAACAGAGACTGATACTAATCTTGTAAAAGAAGGATGGGAACTTGCCAAACGTGTAATTAAAAATGATGAGTACAACCTCGTCATTCTTGATGAAGCAAATATCGCAATTGATATGGGAATTATAGACTTGAAAGAAATGCTTGATGTATTGAAAAATAAGCCTGAAGAAATGGAAATTGTCCTGACAGGCAGAAATGCCAGACAGGAAATAATTGACATTGCACATCTGGTCTCGGAAATTAAGCCTGTCAAGCACTACTGGGATACAGGAATTGCAGCCCGCAAAGGCATTGAATACTAATTTCAAAATGCCACGGACTATCTATGCCCATCTTAGTGTCATGACTTTTGCAATGCGGACGGCCGGCTGTTTTCACTTAACACTTACTCTCTACCATGGATAATCCTCTTTGAACTGCCAACCGTCATATACAAACACCGCAAAACAGCTTGTAGCATTTCCATCTACATAATTATCGTTTTTACATTCCTCAATTGCCTCTTTTCGGTTTTCTTCATTCTTTATCCTTGCCAGACGAGGTGGAGATTGTAGATTTTTTCCACCTTCCCAGTATAATTCAGCTATATCAAATACATCTTTCCCAAGAACATTCGGCGGCTTTTCACAGTTTACATCCGCTGTGAATACAAAATACTGATTATTGGACCACATTGTTATGCACATGCCATCATTCAATTTAAAACGAGTACCCCGTCCTACCGCATTATCAGTGTATCCTGCATCTCCGCCATTTATGTTCCGAACTTTATAACTTTTACCATGAATATCTTTATTCATTTTTGAAGTCTTTAAATACGGTGCATAATATTTGTTAAAGAAGTCTTCCTGTGTTATGCTTGAAGTCTGATAACTTCCATCACCCATTGTAATAGGATAATCCCAGTATTCAGAAGGTCCAAAATCATTTGTTGCACGCTGTGTCGCATTTGTCAATATAGAATATATCCTCTTTAACTTTGTCACAGTAACGGCTTTTTGATACTTATTTATTACGGTCGGCAGAGTCATTGAAGCTACTATTCCAATAATTCCGAGCGTTATTAATACTTCTGCAAGAGTAAATGCGACTGTTTTTCGATGTAACAAGAAATATCTAAGAGGACTAAATGAATATAATATGAAATGGTTTATTTTATTTATAATATTTATAAAACCCTGTCTATAGCTGGCAGAAGCAGCGCCCCCCCCCCTGAAAATACAGTCATATCATAGCTTTTCATAATTTATCCTTTCTGCCTTGGAAATTCCAAACAAATATATTTTTCTTATTATAAAGCCTTTTTCAAAAATTTTCAACTGTTGTTTAGTAGCTTCTTCTCATCAAATCTGAAAGTTTTATCTCTCCTGCTGCTTTTACTGGCTTTACAGCAGGCTTTTCTACAGGCGACAAACTTTTAAACTGAGAAAGTCCTATCTTTTTTTCGTCATTCTTTATCATAAACATTTCTTTTAAAAAATTTACTATTTCGTGCATAGGGTAACTCCTCATTTGTTTCTTATAACGATATAATACATTAAATCTAAGCAATGTGCAAATTTCATTATACTTTATGTTATATTATTTATACAAAGACTCGGAGATTTAAGATTTGAATACTTCTTATTATGCAACTTTAGATGAAAATTTTAATAAAGCAGTTGAACTTATTGAAAAAGATTTATCCCACTCAGAGCTTATTTCTATGCTCGAAAACGGCAATCTTACAGAAAAACAAATTGCAGCTTTAAGGCTTGATTTCATCACATCAGAAAAAGATGCTACAATTCTTATAAATAATCTCACAGGGCAGGACGGCAAGATAAGAGAAGCTGTTTCTTTAAAAATTAACGAATTTATGTCAGACAATAATCTGCTGCAGTATTTTAACAATACACAAAGTTATGACATTTTTCTGGATGCTATTGTTGATATTAATGCTAATATATGCCGAAATATTATCTCTGCCGTTTCTAACCTGAAAAATAACAGTGAATTTTCTACCTATTTTACCAGAAAACTTACTGAAAAAACTTTTGCGCTTCTTGATATTATAAAAGATTTCGATTTTCAGGAAGGTAAATATAAAATTAATAAAGAAGTCTTTAAACTATACTGGTGCCTTGAAACAATTTACAATTTCGCTGAAAATATTGACTTTGAGGTATTAAAAAAAATTCTTCTTACAGCCAAAAATATTAACGAATACACAATCCGCGAAAAAACAGCAAAAATTTTAGCAAAGAATTTTGACGATATTGAACTCCAAAACGCCCGTCAAGAGCTAAAACATGATAAGAATTATTACGTACGCAGATTTTAGTAAATAAAGTTTTGTTAAGCTTTTTATAAAATATATATACAAATTAAGCAATTTTTCTCTACAGAATTTCTTTATATATATGGGAAAAGTAAATTACAGGGAAATGGAAAAGGAGTTAACAATGGCAAGAGTATTAATTTCAATGCCTGAAAGATTTTTGGACGAAATAGACAATGTAGCAAATTCTGAAAACAGAACCCGCTCGGAATTAATTCGTGAGGCTCTGAGAACATATATGTACAGAAATCAAATCAGAAATTCAAAAAAAGCAGTAAAAAATGCCGAACTTTTAGAAACACTGCTTGGCTAAATTAACAACTTGCTGTTATAATAAAAATAGGAAACACTGGGGGAAATATGGAAAACTTAGAATTGGAAAAAAACGGTTACATTATGTCATCAATTGATGAGTATTTTGAAATCTTAGATCAAGAAGCTCAAAAACGTTCTAAAATGGTAGCAAAATCATTAACTAAATACTTAAAAAGAGTTCACTCTGAAACTAAATTTGACAAACTTAAAGCTTCAGCAGTAAACTAAAAAAGATTAAAACCGTGTGTGTGCGCTTTACACGGTAAAAACCGAAAACTTGTAAGACCTGCGATAAATTAAATCGCAGGTCTTTTGTATTTTACTACGCTAAATTTTTACAACGTGATTAAATATTATAAGTATTTTTTCTGAATTGCTTCTGCTTTTGCAATATTCTGTTTTATCAATGTTAAAAGTCTTTCGCTAAATGGGACACGCCCTTTTGCCAGCGGAACACTGACGTACGGATTTGTAAATTTTGAAGTATCAGTAACATACATTGTGGTTACTATTTTATTGTCAGGTTTAATATTATATGAAACAGAAATACTATTGTTAGGATTTTTACCAATATTTAAATTTGAGAAATCAATATTCTTCATTCTTCTTGCAAAAATTTTCTGTGCAGAAGCATCAAGCCTGCCATGAAAATTAGGATTACAGCCTACTCTTGAAACATTCATTCTTTTCTCCTTTACATATAAAATAAAAGAGCTGACATAATTTATATATCAGCTCTTTCTTTAGTTTTAAACAGTTTGTAAACTAAAATTATTCAATAATTTTATCTACAACACCAGCACCAACTGTGTGGCCGCCTTCACGGATAGCAAATCTCATACCTTCTTCGATTGCTACAGGAGCGATAAGTTCAACTTCCATAACAACGTTATCACCAGGCATTACCATTTGACCGTCGAATTTGATTGAACCGGTAACGTCAGTTGTTCTGATGTAGAACTGAGGACGATATCCAGGGAAGAACGGAGTATGACGTCCGCCTTCTTCTTTAGTCAATACGTAAACGTTTGCTGTGAATTTAGTGTGCGGGTGAATTGTACCAGGTTTAGCAAGTACTTGACCGCGTTGAATATCAGTTTTGTCGATACCACGGAGCAATGCACCGATGTTATCACCGGCTTGACCTTGGTCAAGAGATTTTCTGAACATTTCAACACCGGTAACAGTTGTTTTCTTAGTATCGCCAAGACCAACGATTTCAACTTCGTCACCAACTTTAACAACACCACGTTCAACTCTACCAGTTGCAACAGTACCACGACCTGTGATAGAGAATACGTCTTCAACAGGCATCAAGAACGGTTTATCTAAGTCACGAACAGGTGTAGGGAAGTAAGAATCAATAGCATCCATCAATTCCCAAATTTTGTCAACCCATTTATCTTCACCGCGTTGAATTTTCGGATTAGCTTGAGCAGCTTCAAGAGCTTTCAAAGCAGAACCGTGAATGAACGGAATATTGTCGCCGTCGAATTCATAAGAAGAAAGGAGTTCTCTAACTTCCATTTCAACGAGTTCTAACAATTCAGGGTCATCAACCATATCACATTTGTTCAAGAATACAACCAAGTTAGGAACGCCAACCTGACGAGCTAACAAGATGTGTTCACGAGTTTGAGGCATAGCACCGTCAGTAGCAGCAACAACAAGAATTGCGCCATCCATCTGAGCAGCACCTGTAATCATGTTTTTAACATAGTCAGCGTGCCCTGGGCAGTCAACGTGTGCATAGTGTCTAGCAGCTGTTTCGTATTCTACGTGAGCAGTAGAGATGGTAATACCTCTTGCTCTTTCTTCAGGAGCAGCATCAATTTCATCGAATTTTTTCAATGCAGCCTGACCTGCTGCAGCCAAAACTGCTGTAATAGCAGCTGTCAAAGTAGTTTTACCGTGGTCAACGTGGCCAATTGTACCGATGTTAACGTGCGGTTTGGTACGTTCGTACTTTTCTCTAGCCATGAGATTAATCTCCTTTTTTTCTAATTATACTACAATACTAATTTGGTATTTAAGCCATATTATCATAATATGTGCTCAAACTTTTTTGTCAACCGAATTAGGCAAAAATTCTGATTTTAAGATTAATCTATTTTTTCTTGTTCTTCTTTTTTAGCGCGTCGATTTCTTCTTTAAGAACCTCAACGTCAAATTTTAACTCTTTATCCGGATCGTTGGAATCGTCTTGTATAATGAGAAGATTGAATTTTGAGCGGAATTTCCGTCATAAGTTATTATTTCAGGTTTAAGTGAATTCTGAAAATGTATAAGAACAACGAATTTATTGCATTTTAAATCCTGTTTTTATTTCTTTAATAATTACCATTTACAAAAAAAGGAGGTAAACACCTCCTAAATTTCACTAGGAACGCCGTTTATTTTTAAAAGGCTTCTTTTGCATTCCTTTTTGTTGATAGTCATTTGTTTTTGAAAGATTACGAACAGCCGCGTCTACATCTTCAATTGACGCATCATGGAGCGGAAGTTTTTGATATCTTCTAAAACCAAAACGTTTCAAAATTCCTTCTACAAAACCGTCATAGATTTCTTTTACTGAAATTCTCCCGTTTCCTTTTCCTGTATTCGGAATTTGCATTGATGTAATTTTATCCAAATGTTTCATTAATTCAGGCTCAAGGCTTTCCCTCTTAAAGCGGGTTACGCCGGGCTGGGTCATTGGAAATCGGTAGCTTGATGTAAAGTTAATATTATTCTGCATGTTGCCTCCTGTTTTTATAGGGGATTTAAACAACCAAGAAAAATTTATTTTGCGCCTTCGTAATAAAAAATTTACATATTTCCACACTGCTCCCTCACCCCAGCCCCTCTCCCGTAGGGAGAGGGGCTTATACCTATAGATATCCCAGCTGATTCCATACCATCTCCCCTACCCTCGCTCAAGTTTGGAAATGGTGAAAATAAAAAGGCATTGCAAATAGTATGCAGTGCCTTTTTACTTCTATTAGTATTGTGGAAATTACTCTTCTGAAGCTTCATCTTCAGTTGTGTCTTCATTCTGAGGAAGATCTTCTTCATCAAGAGCCTGCTGGTTCATTTCCTCTTCTATTTCTTCCTGAAGTTCATCATTTTGAACATCATCTTCATAATCCTCTTCAGGTTGTTCTTCATAGTTCTGGAAGTTCGCAGCTTCTGCTTTTTCCATCTGGGAAACACTCTTGATATCTATTTTCCAGCCGGTCAATTTGTGTGCTAATCTTACATTTTGCCCTTCACGACCGATAGCAAGACTTAACTGGTCATCCGGAACCACAACCATTGCCTCGTGAGAATATTCATCATCTGCTAAAATATCAACAGAGACTACTCTTGCAGGAGAAAGTGCGTTTACTATATATTCAACAGGATCTTCAGAATATCTTACGATATCAATTTTTTCGTTTTTCAATTCTGATACAATTGTCTGAATTCTGCTGCCGCGAGGTCCGATACAAGCACCTACACTATCTACTTCCGGATCGTTTGACCAGACTGCAATTTTTGTTCTGTAGCCAGCTTCGCGGGAAATTGATTTAATTTCAACAATGCCGTCCTCAATTTCCGGAACTTCAAGTTCAAACAGTTCTCTGACTATTTCTGCGTGTGCGTGGGAAACAATTACCTGCGGGAGTCTTGTTGTTTCTTTTACGTTAAGAACAAAAACTCTTATTCTGTTACCAGGTTTGTAATATTCTCCGGGGATTTGCTCTTTTTGAGGCATAATAGCATCTGTTTTACCAATATTAACGATTACGTTGCGGTTCTCAACACGTTGAATAATACCTGTTGTCAGAGTTCCTTTCTTTTCAAGAAATTCGTTAAGAACAAGATTTCTTTCAGCTTCTCTTATTCTCTGAGTAATAACCTGCTTAGCGGATTGAGCAGCTATACGTCCGAATTGTTCAGGGGTCACTTCAATTTTAACTTCATCGCCGACTTCGACATCTTCGTCGATTTCTTTTGCTTCACCGATTGAAATCTGTGTATCTTCTTCCCCTTCTTCAACGGATTCTACAACGGTTTTTGTGCTAAAAACACCAATTTCGCCTGAGGATTCATCAAGAATTGCCTCAATATTTGCGGCATCTTTAACTCTCATGTGCTTTTTGTAAGCAGCTACCATTGCATCACACAATGATGAAATCAAAATATCTTTTGATATTCCGCGTTCTCTTTCGAGTTCTTCACAAGCTTCAAAAAGCGCTGTTCCTATTTTAATCATATCATATCCTTTCTTATCTTAAATTTTAATCTATATACAGCTTTGCCGATTGAATATTTGCTCGGGGAATAAGAAGTTCCTGTCCGTCATCAAACCTGAAAAATCTCAACCCTTCATTTTCGTTAAAATCAATAATTTCACCCTTGAAAATTTTTTCGGTCTCACCTTCAATAGGTTCTTTTAACTTAACGCTTATTCTCCTGCCTTTGAAAATTACAAATTCCTTATCCGACTTAAATTTTCTCTCCAACCCGGGAGATGAAACTTCCAGATAATACTTCACAGGAATAAGTTCATCAAGAAAATCGGAAAGACTCCTTGTAACATTTTCGCAATCATCAAGGGTGACGTCCTTATCTCTCGAATACAAATAAATCCTCAGATACCATCTGTGATTTTCTTTAACAAATTCAATTTCTATCGGAATATAGCCGAAACGCATGGCGGTATTTTCGATTAGCGGCGTAATTTTTTCAAGAATGTCATGCCTGTTAACATCTGCTTTTACCATACGTCCCTCCTTTCCTTTTAGTAATTCTTAGTATTATGACTGAAAAAAGAACGGGGGGTCCCGTTCTTTTTTGAAAGTGACAATACTGTCTGTATAAATTATAAATTAACTTTATATAAAAGTAAAGCTTAATGTAAAGTTTTTTACATTAAGCTTGTTCTTCATTACCCTTAAGTTCATTCAATCTCTGGTTTGCGGTTTCAATACCTGCAGTCAGTTCTTTTTGCTGATTTTCAAGAGTTGAAACTTCTTTTTGTTTTGAACCGATTTGCTGCTGGTTATCGTCGTAAGCGGCTTTTGCGGTCTTTTCGTCATTTTTCAAGCCTTCTGTCTGAGATTGGAGGTTCTGCAAATCAGTTTGAGATTGTTCTCTTGCTTTAACAGCTTCTTCGTATTGTTGAGTTTTCAGTTGAAGTTGTTCTTTAGCTTGTGCAAGAGAAGCTTCTATACCTGCTTTTGCCATAGGACTTGCTGATGAAAGCTGAGATTCCAGCATATCAACCTGAGATTGAGCTGCATTCATAGCCATTTGTGAAGCACTTTCTCTATTAATATTATTCTGAACTTCGCCCTGTTTCTGGCTTATGGCTGTTGCATTTTCCTGTACTGCGGCAGATGCATTGTCGGAAGCTGTCTTTAATCCGCTTGATTTACCCTGAAGATCTTTTAATACGGCCTGACCATCAGAAATTGATGATTTAACGTTGTTAAGCTGACCTGTTGCATTGTTAATTGCAGTGCTTAATTCATCAGAAGTTTTTGCATTCTGCATAGCAGCAAGGGTCGGATCACTCGATACCACAGTCTTGGCATCATCTGTTTTACCGCCTTTTTCAGCGCCTGAACCGCCGAATAAGCTTGATAACCCTGTTGTGACGAGAGTTATCACATCAGACCAGTTTGTTTTTGGCTGTTGAACGTTGTTATTACCATACATTGAATTCAACTGATTCAACATTGCCATTTGTTGCTGCTGCTGCATTTGAGCCTGTTGTTTGAGAAGTCTTTCAGTACTTCTCTTGGTCATACCCATATCACTTTCAAGCTTATATTTACCACCTGCAGCTGCAAATGCACCATGCTCAACAGTTACTGTTCTGTCACGGGTAAATTCTACAGGTTTTTGACCTGGTACGAAATTATCGCTTTTTGAGCTTGCTGCTCTGGTTCTGCATTCAGTTGATAATGTCGAGGTTGATATTGTCTGAGTTGCGGACGATCTCAATGAACTAGGAGTCGCAGTAACATTCTTGCCGCCTGATGATGAATTTTTAACGGTCAAGTTTTTTGGTATTTCGGTTCGTCTTCCAAAACCTGGTTTTACTGATACTGATGTCATACGTCCGTTCTCTCTCTAATTTTTTATACTCTTATTTATATAAACAATTTCTTGTTCAAATAATTGCATGTTTTTTTTCCTTTTGTTAAGATTTCGTAACAATTAATAAAAAAACAATAATTCGACCCCGTAATACTATTATGCCCATATTTTTATAAAACAAATCAATATTATATTAAAAACGTCTTAACATCGCTTAATCTCTATAATGTTCCCGAGATTAGCCTCGGATGATTTCTTTCGGATTTTGCAAGTAAAATATAAGCTATCTTAACAAAAATTTAGTAAACTTTTTTACTATACCTTTAATATCCCGAAAGTGCCTCAAAAAGCTCCTGTACATTTTTATACCAAAATTAATTGTAAAAAGATTGGCATGGGAAGTATATTTTCTATTTATTTTCAAAAAATTTATTCTATGATGAATATACAAAATCTTGGGAGGCGGGGGTATTAAAACTCACGGCTCATGATTTATCAACCTAAAGAACGATTAACTAATTTATAATATCGTTTAAAATGGTGATGGAGATAATAATTTTATAGTTGTTTCGGAGGTAGATAGAAGTGTTAGAGCATGGTTACATTCAAATTTATACCGGTGACGGTAAGGGGAAAACAACAGCATCTTTGGGGCTTGCTCTAAGAGCATTGGGACATGGCTGGAAGGTGCTTATTATCCAGTTTACAAAAGGTGACAGTGCTACTTCTTACGGAGAAATTATCAGTTCGTCAAAATTTTTGCCGAACCTTGACGTTGTTCAGTTCGGAATGGATAGAGTTTGCTACTCGCATAATGTTTGCATGGACGATTACAAAGAAGCAAAAAAAGGCTGGGAATTTGCAAAAAAAGCTATCAATTCCGGTGAATATCAGCTAATCATTCTTGATGAAATTAATATCTGTACAGCGATGAATATGATTAAGGTTAGCGAAGTTAAAGAAGCATTGCTTCATAAGCCTGAAAACCTTGAAATCGTTTTAACAGGACGTTATGCACACCCTGAATTAAAGGCTATGGCTCATCTTGTAACGGAAATGAAACCTATCAAACATTACTTTGATACAGGTGTTATGGCAAGACAGGGTATTGAATACTAAGGATTTCATTCATACCGGCAAATATCCGGAGGGGAGAGAAATCAAAAACAGACTTTAAGTTAATGTAAATCCTTTTTGTTTCAGAAATGAAATATCGGACATCTCTAAGGGGCGTCCGTTTTTTTTACATTTTTTATCCCTCTCCCTTTGGGAGAGGGTAGAATTTCTTAGCTAACTAAGGTGAGCATAGAAATTCGGGTGAGGGGTAATTTTATATTCTTTAGGTATGTTCATTTCTTTTCTTTTTTAGCCAGAAAAAAGAAAAGAAATGAACCAAAGAAAAGAAAAATCAGCAAAAAATTCCAGCGTCGCTGCGCGCCGCGAAATAAAATGGAAGTAGTTGAAGGCTCTGCCTTCAACCTTATATGCTCGCTATCGCGGCTACGCCGCACGCTCGCATGAAAACCCTCAGGCGCTACGCGCCACCTCCCTTACAAGGGAGGTTCTGAACTACCCCCCTTGTAAAGGGGGGTAGGGGGGATTCAGACCTGCCGTAGGCAGTTGCCGAACGTGCACGAAGGGCAATAGTGAGGCTCAAAGGTTAAATGCGAGAGCATTTAACGACATCCATTCGATCTTGCGTTGCTTTGCAACGCTGTACATAAGCGTGTTTTTCTTTCTTGTCCAGTATTCTTTCTTTTGGCATCGCAACCAAAAGAAAGAATACTTGTGCAGGGTTTTGGGCTGCATAAGCCCCAAATAAAAAAGCCTCGCTTACCCGTCCTACGGACACCCTCTCCCGCAAGGGGCGAGGCATAAAAATGTATTCCGATAACATATTTTATGGAGATTTATGCTAAAATATAAATACAGATAAGACATAACAGGGGGTAAAGTATGAAAAGAGCTATAGTTGTTGTTATAGATTCAATGGGTATCGGCGCTATGGATGATTGCAGAGAATTTAACGACATTCCGGAATGCAATACGCTTAAACATGTTTGTGAGTTCAACAATGGTTTGAATGTTCCAAACCTTTCTAAAATGGGACTCGGCAATATTCAGGAATTTAAGGGGATTAAAAAAACTGATACCCCTATAGCTAAATACGCTACTATGATTGAAAAATCCAAAGGCAAGGATACCACAACAGGACACTGGGAAATTGCAGGGCTTATCTCCGAAAAACCATTTTCAACATATCCGGAAGGCTTTCCTGTCGAACTTATTGAAAAATTTATTAAAGAAACAAATTGCGGCGGGATCTTAGCCAACAAACCTGCCAGCGGAACCGCTATTATTGAAGAATTAAATGAAGAACATCATTCGACTAAATTCCCGATTGTTTACACCTCTGCTGACAGCGTTTTTCAAATTGCTGTAAATACTGATTTAATCCCGCTTGAAACACTTTATAACTGGTGCGAAATTGCGCGCCGCATACTTGATGAAGGAAATTACAACGTTTCCCGCGTAATCGCAAGACCTTACAAAATTATTGATGGGAAACCAACCAGAATTTCTAAAGACAGAAGAGATTATTCAATGGTGCCGAAACACACACTTTTAAACGAGATTAAAGATACGGGCGGACAGGTTATCGGTATCGGAAAAATTGAAGATATATTTTCAAAATCCGGAATTACCCATGCTATCCACACAGGTTCTAATAAAGAAGGCTTAGAATTGACGTTAAAAGCTATTAAGAATGAATTACCTCTTAATGAAATAGCATACGACAAACACTCTTCACAGATCAACCCTCACGCTTCACTGATATTTACAAATCTTGTGGATACGGATATGCTCTACGGTCACAGAAATAACGCCAAAGGTTATGGTGAAGCCATTGAAGAAATTGACAGATACCTCTCAGAAATTCTTCCGGCTCTCACAGATGATGACTTATTCATAATTACGGCAGACCACGGGTGCGATCCGTGCGTTCCGGGAACCGACCACACAAGAGAAAAAGTTCCTGTGCTTATATACAACAAAAAAACAGAAGGCGGCGACCTTGGAACACTTGTAGGATTTGATAATGTTGCAAAATTTATAAAAGACTGGATATTTTAATTTGTTTATTATATAATGTCGTTGTGAAGGAATTCACATAAGTGATAATCAATAAGGAGAATTAAAAATGACAGTTAAAGTTAACGATTCTTGTATCGGTTGCGGCGCTTGCGAATCAATTTGCGACGCAGTATTTTCAGTAGACGGTGTTGCACAGGTTGATGAAGCAGCTGTTGCTGATAACATGGACAGTGTAAAAGAAGCTGCAGAAGCTTGCCCTGTTAGCGCAATTGAAGTTGAATAATTAATCAATGATATTAAAACGAAGCCGGCAGAGAATAAATTCTCTGTCGGCTTCGTTTATACCAGCAAAGGGCGGACTTTTCATTAGAAAAGTCCGCCCTTTGCTATATATTTTTTTATAAACAGCTTAAACCTTTGCGGTAACTGCAGCTTCTTTAACAACAGCCTCAAGAGCATCAAGAGCGTCAGCCGGAAGTTTATCCAGACCTGCTTTTTCAGTTTCTCTTGATTTTACGAAATCAATTCTATCTTTCATACGTGCTACGAATTGAGAAGCGTATTCTTTATTAGAGAATGAAGCGTCGAAGCCTTCAACATCCATAATTTCGATATCAGAGAAGTTTTCCCATTTATGGAATTTAGCGGAGCCTTCAACGATTGCTTCAATAATACCGAGAGTGTGGGCAGGTTTAACCTTTGTCCCCATAAATTCACCGGTATTCAAGATATAGCAGTCAACGCCGTCTGCAATCAATTGTTTAAACCTTGTATAATCCACAGATAGAGGGTAAACTCTAAAAGGATTTGCATAAGGTTCAACAACCAGCGCGTTAGGGTCAACACCTGCGGCAAGTCTTTCTGCTGAAGATCGTTTAGTTGCAAGGGTTGCGCCCATTGCAGACCCTAAAGAAGCCCCTGAAAGTTTCAATACCGGCGGAATTGTCGGATCTTTCATAAGCCAGAAGATAGCGTTAATCGGCTGATCAATTCTGTCAACTCTGTTTGGTGACCAGAGTTTTGATTTAACAGCACGACCGTTACCGTTTCTGATATCTTCTGTAATAGAAACGACTTTACCGTCTGCAAGGGCAATTGCACCGGCATTTTGCTGGGTTAAGATATATTTGTTATCGTCGCATCCGATCGGGTAATCTGCTGTTTTATCAAAGTAAGCAGGTTCCAGTGCGATTGAATATTTGTCCTGAACATTAATAATAAATGCGTCGTCGTGAAGAACTGTAATATCGTATTTATTATTATGTTTAGCGTGTGTAATTGTGGATTTTCCGGAGCCTGAAAGACCAAATACTGCGACCTGGAAGGATTTTCCGCCATCAAGATTGTAACGTTTCATACCGCCGTGGCAGGAAGCATAACCGTTACGGGCAGCGCAGCCCCAGGCAAGAGTCAGGGTACCTTTTTTGTGTTCCCCGAAGTATCTCATACCTAAGATCGCGGCGCAGTTGTGCTCAGGATCAAAGAATGTCAAACCGTAAGGGAAATCAGGGTGAGTCCAGTCAGGGTCAGAAAATACAAAAATATCGCCGTCAGGAATTTCTCTCGAATTTGCATACATATCCGCATATTTTTCATTTATATACTGGAAATTGAGCATCCAGGAGTACATAATATTTTCAAAGCCTTCCGGAATCATCAAATGCGCCTTAACCATAAAGTCTTCTTCTAACCCGACAACGACTTCTGTCTTATACATCAATCTGTCGCGGGTATTGTAAATAGCTTCACGGATAATCGGAAGCAGGTATTTCAAATCACAATTTGGTTCGCCGACGATTTTTCTTGCTGCGGCACAGCGTCCGACAACAGTTCCGTCATTAAACAATAACTGGTTTGCGCCTTGCGGAAGCCCTATTTTTTCAGGTTTATAAACAGGCATGCCGGTAAGTTCTATAGTTCCCGGGCTGTTTTTCGCAAGCTTATAAGCTTCGGATACAGATTTAACTTCCTCAACATTGTTACCGAAAAACGGTGCCGTGATAGTTGCACGTGCTGCTGAATAAAGCTTTTTCAATTCTTCGGAATTTGTAAAAAATTCTTTTGTAGACATACTATTCTCCTTCTTTTGTATAAAACAACTTTATACAGAACCAAGTCTACCATAAATTAACACACTCTACAAGCATAGTGTTATTATTTTTATTAATTGTATTATAATAAACTTGGATTATGAAATTTATTAAAAACTTATTTATATATATTTTTAGTTTCTTGGGTTTTATTGCAGCAGTGGCATATCTTTGCTTTTTGTTTCTTTTGCCGCCGGTATTTAACAGTAATGTGACAGGTTTGGGGAATTTCCTCTGCCGGCAGACTGGTATAAAAATGAGTTTTGAGGGTATGAAACTGAAAACAACGCCTCTATTACACGTAAAGCTGGATGTGCCGGAACTTTCCGCTGCCGGGACGGGCGAAATTAAAGATTTATACGCTGATATTAACCTTCTTGATTTTTCCAAAAGTATAATTCAGGCGGATTTAATAACAATCAACGTTGACAAAATATTTGAATTGACCAGCAGAAACAAGGATAAAAAGACGCTAAAGCCGTTTAATTTCCGAAAACTTCCTGAAATTTCCGCCGGCAGTTTCGTTGTTGAATTTAACAAAAACACGCTTACTGCAGAAAATGTCAATATAAATGCAGAAAAAGCCTCTTTTAATGCTGAAATAAAAACCCCTTTTCTTGATGATACTCTAATAATTTCCGATAAAGGGCATATAAATTTTGACGGAGAAAGTGCTTATGCAAAAGATTTAGAAGTCAAATACGGAACGTCCTCGATTTACCTGAACGGGAAACTAACTGACAACCGCAAAAATATTGATTTACATATAACAGGGGAGAACTTACCCGTACGTGATATAGAAAAGACACTGCTTTTCTACCAGAAATCTCAGGATCCGGCAAAAAAATTCATTGAAAATTTTAAAGATTACAAAGGCAATATTGATGTTGATTTAAACCTGAAACGCGACGGAATTTACGGTAAATGTACAGCATCAAAACTCAGTGCCAGAGCCGTCTGGTTTGATATTCCGCTATATTTTGAAAAAGTTATTTTCAATTTCGATAAAGATAAAATTACATCAAAAGCCCAAGGGCTTGTCGGCGGACAAAAAGCCGTACATACCCTGAATATAACTCATCTCGGAAGTGAAGATAAAGAAGTTACGGGAAACCTATTCACACTCCTCGGTGAAAATTTCAAATATGTGCCGGAACTCCGGATTTTACATTCAGTGAATGCCGAAATTACGTATAATATTAAGAGAAAGAAAATAACTGTTGACTATAACCTTGAAATACCTGAACAATCAGATATCTTATACAAAAACGCCTATCTCGGGTTAAGAAATAGTAAAAGAAGGTTCTCCGCTCAAACCCTGAAGGATAACAATGACCTTAAACTGACAAACTACGATTATTCAATAATTAATGACGGCACCATAAAAAATATTATAACAGGGAACGGTCTTTTCAAAAAAATAAACGGGAAATTCAACCCGCAATTTATAACCTGTAAAACAAATGGCTATGCGCCGGCTTCCGTAACCGGATCGTTTGGCAGATATGTTCAGGGAGGCGAATTTAAGGGTGATTTGAAATATGATTTTATTGAAAGAAAAATCTTCGGGAATTTTGAAGTTATAAACACAAGATTTAGAGATTACTTTGTCAAATCCGCAAAAATTCTCGCAGATAAAACTATATTAATTAAAGCTGAGGGAACATATTTAAAACAAAAATTCACCTGTAATCTGAATGCAGAAAATATATTACAGGATGAAATCTATGTTTATAATCTGAACCTTTTTCTGGACAAATACATAGTAAAAAAACATAAGCAAAATGCAAAACCTGCTAATTTTGAAAAATTAAAAGAAATTGATATTTCATCAAAAGTTATGGACGCTGATGTTACCATTGAAAACTGGAAAATAAATGTAAATAAAATAAGAAAAGACAGACTTGTTCTGAATGACTTGGAACTGGTTGGAAGTCTCAAAAATGACGTATTTACATTCTCTCTGTCAGAACTAGCATTTGCGCAGGGAACGCTTCTTGGAAAAGGAAAATACGATTTTCGAAACGATTCTTCCTGTATTGATATAAGCGCTAATGGAATTGATTCAAACACCGCCGCGGATATTCTATTTAATCTTCCGAGAGAAGTAGAAGGGACTGCGAATGCAACATTACATATCGATACAAAAAGAAAGCTTGATGATATAAAAGCCAAAGGAAAATTCAGCATTGATAACGGATTTCTGCCAAAACTCGGAAGTACGGAATTTATGATTAAAAATAATAAAAAAATTAAAGTAGCTGATCTTGTAAATATAGATTTTTCTAAGAAAAAAGCCCTTGAATCTGACATAAAAGGCTCTTTTGTAATGGATAATACACTTCTGAAAGACATAAAATTAACAAGCAGACAAAAATATTTATCTATGCTTATCACAGGAGAATATGAAATGAAAAGACAGCATGCAATGATGCATCTTTTCGGGAAATACAACAAAGAAGCCCCTAAAGGTGTCAAAATTTTCTTTGTTCCGCTTAATTTTATTTTAAAAGTAGTTTTCAGACCGGAAAATTCAATGAATATTTATAGAAATGAACTTAAACAAATTCCGCCGATAGAAACTGAAAAAGCAAACGAAAAATATTTCAGGGTAAAACTGGAAGGGAACCTGAATAAGGAAAACGTAGATGTCGAAATAAAAGGAATTCACGAGTAATATAAAACTACAAACGTCATTCCGGAAGCGCCGGATGCCACGACTATGCGATTGCGGCTCGTAGCCCGCAGAGACATCTCAACAATCCCCTCTTCCCCCCCTTTTACAAGGGGGAAAAAATAATTAGCCCCTTTGATTTTTATTCTCTTGTAAGGTAGTTACAAATTTTTATATGTGTGCTAATATATTGTTGTTAAGTAATAAGAAGAGGTCTTTTAAGGATGAATAAATTTAAAACTTTATCATTAGCTTTTATAATAATCTTAGGTTTAGGAATCAATACATTTTCACACGCCGCACAGCAGGCACCGGTAAGGATTAAAAATCCGATAATTCCTGCAGCCACAAAAGCGATAGCAACCGCTCCGGCTAAAACTTACGAAGCTGTAAATCCGGTTGTTATGGTTGATAATCCGAAACCATATTTGAATAAAGATATTAAGTTTAAAGCAAAATTTGATAAATATTCAACCCTTGGACTGGATTATAAACCGGCATTCAGAAGTTCGGAAAAATACATTACATTTTTAATTCAGCGTAATGACGTTTTGACACATAATGTACCGCTTTCAGAATTAAAAATCTTCTTAGACAGAAAAGAAGCTGAAAAACATATTGACCTTAATTCTGGCGATGAAATCGAAGTTGCAGGTCATGTATTCTCTAATGCACTCGGAGATGTCTGGATGGATGCGGAAAAATTCACTGTTATCAGCACACAGGCAAAAACCGAAGCTAAAAAATAAGGGTTATTAACAATACGGAGTTAAGATATGGAAACCACAGAAAATAATAAAAAAGAAGTTTTTTTGACAGTACACGGACACTTTTATCAGCCGCCGCGCGAAAATCCGTGGCTCGAAGCGATAGAACTTCAAGACAGTGCACTTCCGTTCCACGACTGGAATGAGAGAATTAATAAAGAATGTTACAACCCTAATTCCGTATCAAAAATTGTTGACAGCAGAAACAAAATTCTAGATATGACCAACAATTACGCTCACATGAGTTTTAACTTCGGTCCTACACTTTTATCCTGGATGGAAAAATTTGCACCTCTTACTTATGAAAGAATAATCAAGGCTGATATTGAAAGTATTGCGGAGCATAACGGGCATGGAAACGCAATGGCTCAGGTTTACAATCATATAATTATGCCGCTTGCAAACGAAAGAGACAAACAAACTCAGGTTAAATGGGGCATAAAAGACTTTGAATACCGCTTTGGCAGAAAACCTGAGGGGATGTGGCTTGCAGAAACAGCCGTTGATGATGACACATTAAGAGTATTAGAGGAAAACGGGATTAAATTTACTGTTCTTTCTCCTTATCAGGCATTGAAAATAAGAAAAGAAGGCGCTAAAGACTGGCAGGACGTAAGCTGGGGCAATATTGACCCTGCACGCTCTTACAGATACTATATAAAATCTGCACCCGGAAAATATATCGACCTTTTCTTTTACGATGGCGCAATCTCACGCTCCGTTGCATTTGACGAACTTTTAAAAGACGGTAATAAATTTATCAAACGACTAAAAGAAGGGGTTTCTGATTTAAGAGATTATCCGCAGCTTGTAAACATCGCAACCGACGGTGAAAGCTACGGACACCATACAAAATTTGGTGATATGGCGCTAGCTTATGTTTTTCAGGTCAGGGCAAAAGATGAAGGCTTTAAAATTACAAATTATGCAGAATACCTAGAAAAATACAGAAGCGACTATGAAGCTGATATAAAACAGGCTTCAAGCTGGAGCTGTTTCCACGGGGTCGGCAGATGGAAAGAAGATTGCGGTTGCTCAACCGGCGGACATCCAGGCTGGAACCAGAAATGGAGAAAACCGCTTAGAGAAGCTCTCGATTATCTTAGGGACGAGCTTGTAAAAATTTACGAAACTGAAGGCGTAAAATATTTTAAAGACCCGTGGGAAGTCAGAAATAACTATATTTCTGTTATTCTTGACAGAGGAAGCCATGCTGTCAACAAATTCCAGCGCGAAAATTTCCTGCCTGATTTGACTGACGAGCAAAAAGTTAAAGCAATGGAACTACTTGAAATCCAACGCCAGGCACTTTTAATGTACACAAGCTGTGGATGGTTCTTCTCTGAAATTTCAGGAATTGAAACCGTACAGATTATGAAATACGCTGCACGTGCAATGCAGCTTGCGGCTTTCTTTACCAAAAAAGACTTTGAAAAAAAATTCCTTGAAATTTTATCCGAAGCAAAAAGTAATATTCCGGAATACGGAAACGGAAAAGATATATTTGAAAGATTTGTAAGACCATCAATTGTTACAATGAAGCAAATTGCAAGCTTGTGGGCGGTATCTTCATTATATCAGGATTTTGAAGACGAAGAATATGTTTATTGCTACAAGGTTACAAAACACGATTATCAGAAAGTCCAAAAAGGTAATTCTTGCTTTGTTGTAGGTCATATTGAAGTTCAATCAAAAATTACTCTTCAAAAATCAAATCTGATGTTTGCTCTTATGCAGTATTCTGCAGGCGATTTTCATTGTGCAATAAAGGAATTTCCTGAAGAAAATGAATACAACAAGGTTAAATCCGAACTTATAAAAACATTCCTCTTAAATCCGTTCACAGAAATTATCAGGGCACTTGATGAAGTTTTCGGAAAAGAATACTTTACTTTAAAAGATATATTTATCGAAGAAAGAAGGAAAATTCTTCAAATACTTCTGAAAGGTAAAATGCAGAAATTTGCCAGAACTTATGAGGAAATGTACGAAGAAGGCAAAGGTTCAATCTATCACATGCAGAGCCTCGGTCTTACAATCCCTGATGAATTCAAAATTTCGGCAGGATATGCGCTCAGTCGTAAATTTAATGATTTAATCATGCATTCAGGAGGCTTCGTAGATCCGAGTATTACGCAAGAGGCAACGGATATAAATTACGAAGCTAAAAAAATAGGGATTAAGCTTGATAAAACAGTTTCAAACAAGATTTTTTCAAAGAAAATTATTCAGAATCTTAACAGGTTGACATACGGACTGGAAATTCAACAGGCTGAAGTTCTCCTTGAAATCTTTGATTATGCAGAAAAACTTGAACTTGAAATTGATATATCCGAAGCTCAGAATACATATTTTACGAAAATCTATCACAGAATAGACGATATCATTGAATTAAGTACAAAGTCAAAGCGGAATAATGATATAAGACTTGTAGAGATGCTTCTGGATATCGGCGATAAATTAAATATTAATACGGATTTCTACCGTTCCAAACTGGATAAATTAGCAATCGGGTAAAACAGATCTTAAGTTGGAGCTGACGTGCACCACATACTATTTTAGAGGTTGAAGGCGAAGCATTCAGCTAGCAAACAGATTTTCAGAGTCTGCCCTGAAATTATTAAATTTGGGACATACCAATGGAAGCTCTTCCGGTAGAGTGTTTTTCCCATTTTTCCTATTTACCAGTTCTCGGAGCCGTATTTTTTGTAGATTTCAATAGTGTGCTTAATCTTATTTTCGACCGATTCAATTTTTTTAAGGTTCTCTAAATCTTTTGTTTTTGTTTTCAAAAGCTGCAGTTCAAGATAATCTTCTTTTGCCTTGCGGACTTTTTGTTTTGTTTCTTCTCGCTGCAAAAACAGCCATGCTTCAAAGCCGCACCCAGGCGGAACAATAGCCCACGGAGTTGAGGGACAATGACGACAAAGGGTAGGACGTTCTTCATAAATAGGGCAGGTATTATCATCAAGAAGATATTTACATCCGTAAAATGTAACTTTGTTTATATCAAAATCGTCAGCTTCCGACATTTTTTCTATGACATTGTCAACAAGTTCTCTGTCGACCTGCCGTGCAGCTTCAATAGAAGGATACGGAACAAATATTTTTAAAAAATCAATTGCCCCCTCATCACCTTGAGCCTCAAGCCGTTTTAATTCATAATATGGTTTTGGAGTGGTAACAACTCTGCAACATCTTCCGCACATGTGACATAAATATTGAGGACGCTTATTCAAATAATTATCTTCATAACTACCCATAATTTTATTATAGTGCGGCATGCTTATAATAAAAAAGACTTGTTACATTTCTTAAAAAATATAAAAAATACGCAATATTTTTTGCTTTCAATCCTTTTATATAATAGGTAGTAAAAGGTAGTATTATATGCAAAGTACGGTTCAACAAAATCAGACTGTCACAAAGCCTGTAACGCAGCATCAAGTGCAGCCGCAGCTTCAAACGGCACAGGTACAGACACCTGTTCAGTCTCAGCAGGTACAACAGCCGCAAATACAACAGGCTTACGTCACACAGCCGGCGATAAATATTCCGCCGCAAAATCCTAACTATGCCGGCGTAAATATTCAAATCTTTAATCCTTCAGTAGGGACACCTGGTTCGGTTGCGCCTGTTTATAACGTAAATGCGCCGACATATTCATCAGCACAACCGGCTTCAGGCTGTTATCCTTCAAACTATTACACCCAACAGTTTAATAATCCCGCACAGCTTGCTGCACAACCGGCACAAACACAGCCACCTGCAGCTGCAGAGACAAAAAAAGAAGAACCTAAAAAAACAGAAAAACGTCAGATTGTTCAATTAACAGATGAATATATAAAAACACTTGAAAATTATTTAAACAATCAGGACAAAGAAGTCCGTATGATGGGCGCAAAAGAAGTTGTTGCAAGATTACAGGAAGATGAATCACGAAAAGATGATCCAGCCCTTACCGCTCTTGTAAACAAAATGCTTCAGGATCCTTACCAGCCTGTAAAAATGCTTGCATTAGGAGTACTTGATTCAAGACAATGCACAGGTAACGACTATACTGTCGGAGTATTACAAAAAATGCAAAATGAACAAACTAATTATGGACAAGATGCAAAAACCGCAACAAATATCCTTCTGAAAATGGCCGGCAAAACAGTAGAAAAAGAATTTGAAGTAAAAGATAAACCTAAAACAGAAGCTAAAAAGTAGGTAGAAAATGGGATTTTCAATAACAAAAATAGCCTCAAATATAAAAAATAACTATGGCAAATACCTTGCGAAAACAGCCGGAGCTGCTGCTGTCGGTTTGGTAGCTTATGATGCGCATGTTATTGGAAAACTCAATGCGGACACCTATGCACAAAGCCGCGAAGCTGACAGAACAGCTTCCATTGCGACAAATACACTCTACCTCACGGATCCGAGTACAATTCAGCAAAAAGTTAAAAAGAAATTATTCAATTTTGAACTGGAAAACAATTTCTTCAATTTCTTTAATTCAGCAATCGGCTACTTTAGCGGACTAGGAGAAATGCTTGTATCAGGGGTAGTTCCGCTTGGTTTAGGCTTAACAGCACTCCTTGCCAGCACTAAAAAACATGGGAAAATATGTAAAGGCGCAGGTATTGGTTTATTAATCTACGGCGGCTTTAAATTCATCCGCGACATCTTAGGTTTCGGCAGCCCGAACCCGCTCAATTCAAGGTTTAAATAACGCTATTATTCAAGGACTTTTCTTTTAGATAGCGTATTGAACATAAAAATAACATTATATTTATAAAATGAATAAGATTTAAAACTAATATAAAATATGAAAATTTCATAAAAAATAAACCGATTGCATTGAGAGATACCCCTAACATTCCTAAAATATACAAAAAACTATAGAATCTTCGTTTAATTTTGGTATTGTAGGTAACCCAGATAAGCAAATTAACAGCAGGATAATACGCGGCAGCTAAGAACACAAAGGCAAATAAAATGCCGAAAAATGGAATCCCCATTGAATCCGCATAGCGATAATAAACGAACTTTTCTAAATCCGCCATATAAACAGGGATATAGCATATCGCGTAAATAATATAGGATAAATTAAACCAGAGATATATAAAGTATTTATTTTTCAGAATTGGGATATTTTTGAATTCTCCAAAAGTATTAATCTTAAAAACAGCCGAAAGAATTGCAAGCACAAAACTCCAACCCCAAACTTGAAAAATAAAATTATATAATTTAAACACAAAATTTTCCAACCCCTTAGTAGAAGCCCTGACCGCATCAGGGTTTATCTGGGCTAACTGATATGCCATATCTCTATCAGTATAAAAATCTGGCAAAGTAAAATGCGTTCCGATAAGGAGCGCTAATGTTAACAAAACTGTAACAAAACTAAATATCGCTATCGGATTTTTTAAATAAGATTTGATCTTTAACATCTTTCAGCACATCTCCATATTCTTTGCTGTTTTTATTCTTTTTCAAAAAATAAGAAATTAATTCAACCCCTGCAATTAAAGAAATTAATGTAAAAATAAATGCAAGTATAATTTGATATTCAAACATAAGGATGTCCAACCTGCCGGAGAGAACATATAACGAAAACGCATCCGTTAAAAAATAACGAAATACAAGCATTGCCCCAAACGTTAAAAGCTTAACAAGAATTAATGCAGGAATTGCACACAAAATAAAACCTAAAGGACACCACAATAAGACAAACAATATTTGAAAAACAGGATATTTTATATAAAATTTTTCATTATTCATATTAAAATTATAGCACAAAGTATTAATTATAATTCCGTTTATTTTTAAATCGTTACATTTTGTATTGATAAATATTATAAATACTTTGCGTATAAATCAGGACGTTTTTTCTTTGTGCGCTCGATTGATTGCTGCAGCCTGAATTCCGCAATTTCTTTATGATTACCATTCAAAAGAACTTCCGGAACCTTCAACCCTCTGTATTCCCGTGGTTTTGTGTAATGCGGGTATTCCAGAAGTCCGTTCGAGAAACTATCTTCGTCAGCGGATTCAATCTTTCCGAGGGTTCCTTCAATCTTACGGCTTACTGCGTCAATAAGACAAAGCGCCGGAAGTTCGCCGCCGGTCAAAACAAAATCCCCGATAGAAATTTCTTTCGGCTTTATAATATCACGTATTCTCTCATCAAAACCCTCATAATGACCGCACATCAGGATTATTTGCTCATAACCCGCGAGTTCATTCACAAGATTGTCATTTAAGGGTTCACCCTGAGGCGAAAGCATTACTGTAATTGAATTCTCGCTTCTTTCTATACTCTCATACGCATCAACGTAAGGCTGCGCCATCAATACCATTCCTGCACCGCCGCCATAAGGCGTATCATCAACTTTTTTGTGTTTATCAAGAGTGAAATCCCGCGGGTTAATTGTATTCACTTTTATCACGCCGGCTTCCGAAGCACGCTTCATTATGCTGAAACTGCAGTAACTCTCTATCATTTCCGGGAAAAGCGTCATAACATCAAAAATCATTCCAGAAGCCCTTCCAGATTATTAATTACCACTTTTTTATCTTTAATACTGACACTTACAACAATTGCTTTCACAAAAGGGACAAGACATACTTTTTTAGAATTAGTCTTAACAGAAAGCAGATCGTTCGCGCCGTTATTAGATACACCGACGACAAATCCGAGTTTTTTATCATCAGTATCAAAAACCGAAAGCCCTACAAGTTCATCAATCAAAAATTCGTCTTCTTCAAGCTTTTCGCGGATTGTATCTTCTTCTACAAAAAGAATACACCCTTTATATTCCATAATATCGTTTACTGAATCAATTCCCTCAAATTTCATCAGTGCAAAATTCTTATGCAGACGAGATTGCGCAATATTCAGCGGCATATATTCATTATTTTTTTGCACAAAAACTTTATCTAAAGACAGTATAAAATCTTCCTGACCTTTAGAGAAACCGACTCTTGCTTCCCCTTTAATTCCGTGGAAATTTAATATCTTGCCGACTGAAATGAACTTACTCATTTTCTTCTGCCGGTTCTTCAACTTTCTTAGGTTTTCTGCCGCGTTTCGGTTTTTCTTCAGCCGGAGCTTCAGCAGCTGGTGCCGGTTCCGGCGTAGATTCTACAGTTTCAGCTTTTATTTCTTTATTCTGGTTTTTGAATTCTTCAGGACAGTCTTCTCTTTCCTGATTCCAACGCTGCAATCCCATTTGAGAGCGGATTAAGCCAATACCAACGTGAACTCTCCATTCATCCATTTTCAACTGTGCTGCAATAATCTTGTGGCAGCCGATTGGAGGCAACGGCAATAATGGCTCATAAAGATTTTTGATAGCAAAAAGCTGATCCGGTGAAATTGCCAGCTTGCGTTTAGGGAACGGCAATTTTGGTAACATCATTTTTTGTCTTACCAAATTTATACCGAAAAAGACTTTTCTCGGTTCGAGACCGATTTTTTCACCGATAACTTCGTGCGCATCAGGATTTGGTAAAGGAAGCATTTGTTTATAAAGCATTTCAATTTGTTCTAACTGCTCCTTGCTGACTAAAAGCTGTTTCGGCGCTTTATTTCTTACCGGACGTTTATTTTTAAATCCGCCTTTGTTAAACCCGCCCTGCTGAGGACGTCTGCTGTTATTAAACCCAGGACGATTGTATCCACCCTGCTGAGGTCTATTTTGAGTGTAACCGCCGCGATTATAGCCTTGATTATCACGCCTATAACCACCTTGTTGAGGCCTGTTTTGATTATAACCGCTTCTGTTATAGCCCTGATTATCACGTCTATAGCCGCCTTGTGGTCTATTTTGGTTGTAACTGTTTCTGTAGCCTTGATTATCACGCCTATAACCGCCTTGCTGAGGTCTTCCTTCACCTGCGCTGTAGCTGCTATAGAACTTAGGTTGTTCAGTTTCGGTACTATATGAAGCCTGCGGAGCATCCGTAGAATATGACTGCGGAGCAGGAGCTTCTGTCGGCGCATCTGCCGACGGATTAATCATCATTTTCTTATCAGGGTACAAGCAATCGGGACAAATAACTCTTTTGGGGTTCTTTGTTTCAAATTCACGACCGCATTTGACGCACTTGTTAACATACATAATTTCAAAGCCTCTTAATTAAAAATCATAAACATAAAATATCAACTAGTTAAAAATTATTAATTACTCCTCGGTAATCCAAAAATTCAATCTACAATATACTTAATGATAATATTATAACATGAAAACGAAATATTGACAAGGGGTTACAAAAATTATTATTTTTCAATCATAAAGTTGACAGGTCCGTCATTTACAAGCGAAACATCCATCATTGCCCGAAATTTACCTGTTTTAACTTTAATTCCTGCCTCTTTTATATTGTTTACAAAATCTTCATATAGTTTATTGGCCATATCCGGAGCAGCAGCATTGTCAAAACTCGGACGGGTGCCTTTTTTGCAGTCACCGCAAAGAGTAAACTGTGAAACGACAAGGATTTCGCCATTGACATCCTTTACTGAAAAATTCATTTTTTCATTTTCGTCCTCAAAAATCCGGAGCGACGAGATTTTCTGTGAAAGTTTTTCGGAATTTTCTTCTGTATCCGATTTTTCCACTCCCAGAAATATAAGAATTCCATGCCCGATTTTTGAATACAATTCACCGTCAATTGTGACAGACGCCTCTTTAACTCTTTGTATCAGTGCTTTCATTGTTTAGCCTTTCCGCTTAATTGTCCGCAGGCAGCGTCGATGTCACTTCCGCGCTCAAGTCTTACAGTTACCTTCTTGCCTGAATGTTCCAGCAGATATTTAAACTTCATTATGGAATTGTTTGAAGGACGTTGATAATCATTGTCAGAAGTCGGGTTATACGGAATTAAATTTACGTTGCACTTCAAGTCGTGAAGATAATTGGCGAGTTCTTTAGCGCTTTCTGTAGTATCGTTAATATCTTTTATCAAAAGATATTCAATAGTAATCCTTCTGCCTGTTTTTTCAACATAATTTTTCAATGCAGCATGGAGGCTTTTCATATCGTATTTATCTTCGATTTTCATTAATTTTGAGCGGATGGCATGATTTGGAGCATGTAACGAAATCGCAAGCGTTGACTGCATATCAAGTTCCGCAAGCTTATTAATCTGCGGGATTATGCCGCTTGTGGAAACCGTGAGGCGTCTTGCGCCGATTTGAAAGTTTTCGTTAAAGATTTCCATTGCTTTTAAGACGTTATCAAGATTTAAAAGAGGTTCGCCCTGTCCCATAAATACGACATTGGTAACTTTCAAACCCGTATCCCTCTGGATTGTCAAAACCTGTTCTATAATCTCTTTATAAGAAAGATTTCTTATAAACCCGCGTTTTCCGGTTGCACAAAAAGAACAATTCACTGCACATCCGACCTGAGAACTTACGCATGCCGTTAAATTTGCACGGTTGTCAAAGCGCATAAGTACAGTTTCAACACACTCTCCGTCAGGGTATTCCAGAAGGTATTTAATAGTCCCGTCTGAACTTACCTGTTTAACTTTTATTTTTATATCAGTAACTTTGGCTATCTTTTTTAATTCATCACGGAATTTCACTGACAGATCCGTCATTTCATCAATTGTTTTTACTGATTTTAAGTAAATCCAGTTGTGAATTTGTCTTGCACGAAACTTTGACGCGTGCAATTCATCCGTTATTTTTTCTATTTCGGCTAAACTTAATCCTGAAAGTATTTGCATATATTTTCCTTATAGTATTGAATAATTTCCAGCATTGAATGAAGCATTAAAGTAACAGGCTCAATTTCTTCTTTCCACTTTTTATACCCGCACGAATTTGGCAGAATACTCAGCGGATTATCGGGAAAGTCCCTGCAGATTTGAGGTCTGTTTTCATAATCCGAACACCTGTTATCCTCTGTCAATTTCGGACAATGATAAAAATACACATCATCTTCCTTGTTATCCTCAAGCATCTGAATATATTCAGGGTAAACTCTGCGGGCTTCTTCCTTCGACTCATACGGGATAAAAATACTCGTAAACTGTTTTGCAAAATTATCCCCGTTTTCGGCTTTTTGTTTCAATTCTTCAGGAGAAAATTCGCTGCAAGCAAGGTTACAACAGGTCGCGCATCCCGAACATTGGAACTGCTCTCGATAGGCTAAAACTTCCTGAAACTTACGATAAATTTCCTTTGAAATATCTTTATCAAACATTTCAAGAACTGCAGCCTGCCACTTTCTTCCCTCTGACCCTTTCGGGAATTCATCAAATATATCCCCATCAACCGTTTCGGGCTTGATTTCATCAACACGTTTTTGAATTTCTTCCACGGTTTTAGAAAAAATTTCACGGTATTCTTTTCGTAAGTTTTCTACTGTTGAATGTAAATTGTTCATATTTTTATATTACCACGGATATTAAGAAGTGTAAAAAAATCTTTTTAATATCAAAATTTTTTATTTTTATAATTTAAAATATAGTCGAAAGGATTTACTTTATGAAGATTTCTGCAATTTCTAATATAAATTTTAAACAGGCAGCAGCTCCTGAAAAAGCTGCAAATAAAGAGCCAAAAGAAGAGAATAAACACACGGGACTTTCAAGAAACGCAAAAACTGCAATAGGTTCAGGGCTTGTTGCTGCGGGGCTTCTCGCTATATATTTTGTAAGCCGCAGTTCAAAAGCCGCTAAAGCTGCAGAAGAAGCCGTTTCTGATGCGAAGAGTTCCGTCAATGAACAAGCACAAGCAGTTGCTGAAAAAGGGGAAAATGCAGTTACTGAAATAAGCGAAAAAATTAAAACGGCGCTAAAGGATTTTAAATCTGACATCACAGACATCAAAGTATCTGCTAATGAAAAACTTCAAAACGGAACAACACGTCTTACTTATTCTGGAAAAAATGCAGAAGGACACGACATTAATGATATTCTTTTCTTTAACAAAAATGGTGAAATTACTGCACGTATGATTGAACAGATTACCCCGAATGAAACAATCAAAATCAGTTACAAAGGAAACGACAAGGCTCTCCTTGCAAAACCTGACGAAATGCCTGAAGGCCGCTACAACCCTAAATACTTCCAGCGTCAGATTACTAAATACAATATGGAAAAACACGGTAATGATAATATTCCGGACAGCGCCTTCTACTCTCAATCTGCCTCAGTATTTGATAATAAAGGCAATTATCAGGATTATGTGAGAAGATATAAAACTGATGAAAAGAAAACCAAAATTAAAACAACAATTTCTTCAGGCACAGTTGACATTAAACAAAATCCTGAAACAAAAATCCACGAATTTGACTGGAACACCAAAAAAGAATTAAACGGTAAATATATTGACTATGCATTCACAGATGACCATAAATTGAATGCCTATTTCACTCACCACTCAAGAATCAACGGTGAAGAACAAAAAAATGATAAAGTCATTTTGCGGTACAGAGGCTGGTTTGAAAAAGGTAAAGACAATTTTATAACTTACGACACACCAAATGAACTAAAAGGGCATGAACCTCTGTTATACAAAGGAACTCCGGAATTTAAACCGAAAACGGAACCGCAAAAAGCCCCGGACGTAAATCCTAAGCCTGAGACTAATCCAAAATCTGAGGTAAATCCGGCTCCTGCCGCTGCCTCAAAAGGTTTTGAACTCGGTTCTGATGAAGCCAAAGCTGAATTTGAAAAGCTTGACCCGAAAATTAAAGAATACTTGAACAATTCATTCACAACTGAATGTGATGATCCTACACACAGAAAAATTGATTATTTGAAAAACGGAGTAACAAAAATAACATATTCCGGCACCTCTGAAAACGGAGAACCGTTCAGCGAAATGGTATTCTTTAATAAAAATCGTAAGGGAATTCGTCAGATAAGCAAATCTGTCGAAAACAATTCTGACACAAATGAATATAAGCAAACGATAAATGTAAAATTTAAAGAATCGGATGAGAAAAATTCTACTGATGATGTAGTATCAATTGTAAGAACTTTTGACCAAGAGAAAAACCTCTTGAAAACCCGTACCAGAACCCGCGATGGTAAACCTTGGGGAAAAGTAACTTATTGCTATGACTCAGAATTCAAGCCTGTCGGTGTTATAGAAGAAAAAGATAATCTGACAATACTGAAACTGTTTGGAAAAAAATTCGGTCAGGTCTTTGAAAATATGGATGATTTATTAAAAAATACTGATAGATCTGAGTTCCAAATTTTATAACAAAAAAACTCCTTACATAATGTAAGGAGTTTTTTTAAGCATTAAGAAATATCCCAGCGTCCGCAGGTTCCACCCCAGCGTGCAATAATATTACCTTTTATATCCTTGATATTATTGTAGTGAGGAACTTCATCCCCGCCTTCCAGAATAGTGATAACTTCACAGTTATTAGAACAACCGTTACACTCGCATGTTACTGAGTGGAAGTGCATATCACCAACTTCCCAGCCTTTGAATTTGGTTTCAGCCTCTGTATATTGGTGATTTTCCATTGCAAGAAGCGCCGCACCGATTGCACCCATTGTCTGGTGGTTTTCAGGAACAACTATTTTTTGTCCGAGTGCCTCTTCAAACGCCTTCACCATGCCGGAATTTGTAGCAACTCCTCCCTGGAAAGTTATTATCGGAAGCAATTCTTTGCCGAGAGCCAGGTTTGAAAGGTAGTTTCTGACAAGAGCCTGACACAATCCGTATAACAAATCTTCAACAGGATAACCCAATTGTTGTTTGTGGATTAAGTCACTTTCCGCAAAAACGCCGCAGCGGCCCGCAATACGTGCAGGGTTTGTAGATTTCAGGGCAGTTTCTCCAAATATTTCTATCGGAACATTTAATCTGTTTGCCTGCTGGTCAAGAAAGCTCCCCGTACCTGCAGCGCAAACCGTATTCATCGCAAAATCAGTTACAATACCGTCGCGAAGAATAATAATTTTACTGTCCTGACCGCCGATTTCAAGAATTGTCTGAACACCCGGGACATTAATACTTGCGGCAACTGCATGCGCCGTAATCTCATTTTTAATAATATCAGCACCGACTAAGGCTCCCGCAAGATTTCTGCCTGAACCTGTTGTTCCTACACCCATTACATTATAATCGGTCAGTTTCTTTTTATATAATTCTTTTAACCCGTTCTGAACCGCAACAACAGGTTTCCCCGAAGTCCTTAACATATAGCTGTCAACATATTTGCCGTTTTCATCAACAAGCGCTAATTTCGTGGTAACAGAACCTACATCTATCCCTAAATATACTGTTAAACTCATGCTTTCACTTCCTTATTACTATTTCTTAACTTTAGTTTAACACAAACACGCGTTCAAATAAAACACCCAATAAAAGGGATTTATATCATTTCTAAATAAAATTCACTAATAAAAAGCCGCCCCGATTTTCGGAGCGGCTTCTTTTTAAAAAGGTTTCCTATTTATTGGAAGGAATTCTCATTGCGTAGAATGAACGAATTACGAAAATCAACGCAATTACTAAGAATACCCAGCCTGCAATAGGAGCGATATCGCGGAATGCTTCACTAATCGCAATTTCCATTGCCAACAAACCGAATAATGTTGTGAATTTAATAATCGGGTTCATCGCAACGGATGAAGTATCTTTGAACGGGTCACCTACAGTGTCGCCGACAACTGTTGCTTCATGAAGCGGAGTGCCCTTTTCTTTCATATCGACTTCAACGATTTTCTTAGCATTATCCCAGCATCCGCCTGCGTTTGCCATAAATACAGCCTGGAACAGACCGAATACAGCAATTGCAATCAGGTAGCTTACGAAGAATGCTACAGGTGCTGAAGTTGATAATGTAGGTGCTGATAAACAAGCAAGTGCCAATGCAAATGTAAACAATGCGATAAAGATATTAATCATACCTTTTTGAGCGTATTGTGTACAAATTTTTACAACTTCTTTTGAATTAGAAACATTTGCACTCTTAGAATCAGCATCACCGAGTTTGATGTTTTCTTTAATGTATTCAACAGCTCTGTATGCACCTGTTGTAACAGCCTGCATAGAAGCACCGCTGAACCAGTAAATTACAGCACCACCGGTTAATAAACCAAGGAGTGTGTAAGGGTTTAACATATTCAAAATATCTTCCGGTCTGATACCGAGAGTATTTTGGATTACCAGAATCAATGAGAAAATCATTGTGGTAGCACCAACAACAGCTGTACCGATAAGTACCGGCTTAGATGTTGCTTTGAATGTGTTACCTGCACCGTCGTTTTCTTCTAAGTATTGTTTAGCGTTTTCAAAGTCAGGTTTGAAACCGTATTCTTTTTCGATTTCTTCGCCAACATTTGGAATTTCTTCAATCAGAGATAATTCGTATACTGATTGAGCGTTATCAGTAACAGGACCGTAGCTGTCAACAGCGATTGTAACAGGTCCCATACCGAGGAAACCGAAAGCAACAAGACCGAATGCGAATACAGACGGATAAATCATTGTGCTTGCCGGAATATGAGTACTTGCAATGTATGCAAGAGCCATCAATAATACGATTACCATACCAATCCAGAATGCACTGAAATTACCAGCAACGATACCGGAAAGGATTGTAAGAGAAGCGCCGCCTTCTTTAGATGCGGTAACAACTTCTGCTGTGTGTTTAGCTTTAGGTGATGTAAATATTTTAGTAAATTCCGGAATTAAAGCAGCACCCAATGTACCGCAAGAAATAATTACGGAAAGAACTAACCATAATTTTCCGCCTAAAGGTGACAATAACCAGTGGCTTACGCCAAAAGTCATTAAAATTGAAAGAATTGAAGTCAACCAAACAAGGTTTGTTAAAGGTTGTTCAAAATCGAATTTTTCAGCTTTTTTAGCATAAATTCTGTCGATGATACCGTTAATCCAGTAAGCAACAACAGAAGTAACAATCATCAAGAATCTCATAACGAAAATCCAGGTTAATAATTGAACCTGATTTTCCTGACCAATAACTGCAAGAAGAATAAATGAAACAAGAGCAACACCTGTTACACCATAAGTTTCAAAACCGTCAGCAGTAGGTCCAACAGAGTCACCTGCGTTATCACCTGTACAATCTGCGATTACACCAGGGTTACGAGGATCGTCTTCTTTGATACCGAATTGAATTTTCATCAAGTCAGATCCGATATCTGCAATTTTTGTAAAGATACCGCCTGCAACACGAAGTGCAGAAGCACCTAAAGATTCACCGATAGCAAAACCGATGAAGCAAGCACCTGCCAAATGACCAGGTACAAATAAAAGGATTGTTAACATCAAAATTAATTCAACAGATACCAGCAATACGCCGATAGACATACCTGCCTTCAACGGAATATTAAGGATATCCAGCGGTTTTCCTTTTAAAGAAACGAAGGCAGTTCTTGCGTTAGCAAGAGTGTTCATTCTGATACCGAACCATGCAACTGCATAAGATCCTAAAATACCGATTACGGACCATGCAAGGATTGTTAATACGCCGGAAATACCCATTTTCTGGAGGTAACCGAAGTAGAACGCAATACACAGACCGATTAATACTTCTAATACCAACAAGAATTTACCCTGCTGTATCAAGTAAGTTTTACAAGTTTCGAAAATAGTGTTCCCAACTTCAGCCATAGCTTTGTGAACATCTAATTTCTTAATTCTTAAAAATTCAATAAACCCTAAAATCAAACCTAAAACAGAGATAACCATACCGATTAACAGAAGGTTAAAGCTGTCAGGGCTGATATCTTTGATACTAGGGACTACTAAATCAGCTTCGCTTGCAAGAGCAGGCGAAATTCCCATAAACAAAGATGCTAAAAGAACCATCAATGCTTTTGGAGAAGTCAATTTTTTAATCATAATATCTCCCTTCTAAAATGTAAAAATTAACGTTATCATTATAATCTAAATTAAAATTTTAAACAATATTGTAACAAAATTCATACACAAAGATGAGAGGCTACCATGGATAATCCTCGGGCATCTCCTAACTATAATACATAAAATTATATATAAGACTTGAAACTCTTTCGCTATCTATCTTAAAAACTATTCACAAAATAGCAGTTGCCCTTGACGAATAATATTATTGACTTGCATAAAAGGGAAACGTCGGTTATAATATTAATAATAAAAGGAGATTGTTATGGCTTTCAAAATAGTATTACTTGTAATTTTAATTTTTACCTTCTCATGGTGTTATAATAACCTGAGCATAGAAGATTTTACTAAAGAAAACATAACAGAACAGATTAAGAAAGAAAAAACAATCAATACCGTTCAAAAAACGCGTGAAAAACGTTATCAGGAGACTCAAAAAGTTCTTGATAACATCTAGTAAATATATAAGTCATCCAACAATTTTATTTGATAAAGAGTACCTGCAGGGAGCGATATATGGCCGCCTTTATAATAAATTGAAAACAGAGGAGACCCTACAAGATTTACGGCATATACAACGACTCCTGCTACGGTCGGAATAGGTGAAATTATTACACCAACAGGATTATCGGCAAGTTTTTTTGATGCTCTTCGGGTCTTTTTATAGAAACTTTCGCCTTTATCAATTTGAGCTGCAACCCCTTTCCAATACTGGCGTTTTCCTTTTATGTTATTAAAAAAGATTTTTTTGCCTCCTGCTTTGGTAATCTTTGCATCCATTGAATAAGTTGAGCCTTTGTAAATCATTTTATCGGCTTTAATAACAATCAAACCTCCATTACCTGTAGGCTGAGGTTGATGGGATTCCACAACAATACCTTTAAACGTAGTTCCGGCAGGAATTGTAACATATCGTTTTGTAACAGGTTCAAGAGACACAAAAGTCAAGCCTGCCCCTGCTCTTGAATAATCTGAAACAGCGGTTTGAGATTTTACAAGGAACTTTGTGCCTTTTCTTATCTTGATAGCAGCAAAATCATCTTTTGCGGAAGTTTTAGGCAAATCTTTCCTTACACGACCGGTATTTTTTGAATATGTGGTCGTTGGAACAGATTTTGGAGGAGCCGTAGAAGATTTAGGTACAGATGGAACAGAAGGCGTTGCAGATGACGGAACATCAGGTAATACCTCTGTGGAATTCTGCATTTCCGGAAGCGGGGGTAGAGCGTCCAACTCTAATTTTGAGGGATTATAATTTTTTCTAATCTCCTCATCAACTGACATATCAAGTTCCAGAGAATAAACCGGCATCGCACCTATTAAAAGTGCGAGTGCCGAATTAATAAATATTTTATATAATGAACTATTCACGATTCACAATTCACTATTTACTGCTTAACAATTCATTAATAGCCTTAGCTGCTTTTTTACCTGCTCCCATAGCATTAATAGCATTAGACTCTCCAACCGGAGCAACGTCGCCTCCGGCATAAACAGTCGGAATATTAGTGCAACGAGTTTCCCCGTCAACTGTGATATAGCCGCGTTTATCGGTAATAATTTCCATGCCGTCAGCTTCTGCGGAACGCTGAATTATAGGGTTCGGACCTGTACCAAGTGCAACGATTACAGTATCTAAATCCATTCTTTCGATTTTACCGGTAGAAACAGGTCTGCGTCTGCCGCTTTCATCAGGCTCGCCAAGTTCCATAACTTCAAGTTCTACTGCTTTTACGTAACCATTTTCACCGATAATTTCTTTTGGAGCATAAAGGAACTTGAATACAACACCTTCTTCTTTAGCGTGGCGAATTTCTTCCAAACGGGCAGGAAGTTCTTTTTCTGTACGTCTGTAAATAATATAAACTTCTTCAAATCCAACGCGAACAGCAGTTCTGGCAGCATCCATCGCAACGTTCCCGCCGCCGAATACAGCAACCTTTTTGCCGACTCTTAACGGGGTAGGACTATCAGGTTGTCCTGCGTGCATTAAGTTTACACGTGTTAAAAATTCATTAGCAGAGAAAACTCCGTTGAGGTTTTCCCCCGGAACATGAAGCATTTTTGGCAATCCTGCGCCTGAACAGATAAATATTGCATCAAAACCATCATCTTTTAGCTGCTTTAAAGTAATGGATTTTCCTACAACAACATTTTTTCTAAATTCAACACCCATAGCTTTAAGGTTATCGAGTTCTCTATCAAGAACTGTTCTTGGAAGTCTGAAAGGAGGAATACCGTATCTCAAAACCCCGCCGAGTTCATGGAGCGCTTCAAAAACAACAACTTCATGACCTGCTTTTCTTAAATCAGCGGCAGCTGTAATTCCTGCACATCCTGAACCAACGATTGCAACCTTTTTACCCGAAGGTTTAATCTCAGGCATATCAGCTTTTGTATTGTCGCCTACATATCTTTCAAGAGCGCCGATTGCAACAGGCAGACCTTTAATACCTAAAATACAATTACCTTCGCACTGTCTTTCCTGCGGGCAAACACGACCGCAAACAGACGGAAGCATGCTTGTCTGGCGGATAATTTCGCCAGCTTTTTCAAGATTATCTTCTTTTATAGCCTGAATAAATTCAGGTATTTGAATATTAACAGGACATCCCTGAACGCACTTTGGATTTTTGCAGTGGAGGCATCTGGAAGCTTCCAGTTTAACCTGTTCAGGTGTTAAATTACTTTCTACAGGATCAAAATTATGACGTCTTTCCATTTTATCCTGTTCTATAACTCTTTGTCTTTCAATAGCCATCTTATATCCCCTTCTTATTAATTTATCGATACCATATATTTTACTTTAAACATTTTCACCGCGCAAGAAATTTAATTTTTACAACATAATACATGTTATAGGAAGAAGAAATCCCCCATCCCCATTTACAAAGGGGGTAACTCCTATCCTCTTTCTACATTTGATGGAACCTGTTCGATATAAACGCTCCACCCATTACCCCTCTCCCTATGGGAGAGGGTAGAATTTGTTAATGAGCATGAGCGAATTTACAAATTCGGGTGAGGGTAATTTGATAAATTTCCAGTATTTTTATACGTTCATTTCTTTTCTTTTTTTAGCCAGAAAAAAGAAAAGAAACGAACCAAAGAAAAGAAAAATCGGCAAAAATTCCAGCGTCGCTGCGCGCCGCGAAATAAAATGGAAGTAGTTGAAGGCTCTGCCTTCAACCTTATATGCTCGCTATCGCGGCTACGCCGCACGCTCGCATGAAAACCCTCAGGCGCTACGCGCCACCTCCCTTACAAGGGAGGTTCTGAACTACCCCCCTTGTAAAGGGGGGTAGGGGGGATTCAGACCTGCCGTAGGCAGTTGCCGAACGTGCACGAAGGGCAATAGTGAGGCTCAAAGGTTAAATGCGAGAGCATTTAACGACATCCATTCGATCTTGCGTTGCTTTGCAACGCTGTACATAAGCGTGTTTTTCTTTCTTAGCCGATATTCTTTCTTTGCTTGTTTGCCGCCGTTAAACGGGCACGCATACGCATAGCGTATGCTTATGCCCTCTGGCGGCAATACGCTTTGCATCGCAACAAAAAGAAAGAATATCCGGTGCAGGGTTTGGGGCTGCATAAGCCCCAAATATAAATATTATAGCAGTATAACCCTCACCCGAATTTGTAAATTCGCTCATGCTCATTAACAAATTCTACCCTCTCCCATAGGGAGAGGGGTAATGGGTTGAGCGTTTATATGGAACAGGTTCAATCAAAGGCAGAAAGAGAATAGGAGTTACCCCCCTTTGTAAAGGGGGGATGAGGGGATTGTTTCTTCCGATAACATGTATTATGTTTATAGTAAAATTAAATTATGGATATTGTATCTAACAGTTTAAAGTCTTTGGAATTCGATAAAGTTCTGGAAAAACTTGCAGGGTTTGCTAAAACAAAACAAAGCCGCACACTTTGTCTTAAACTTTTGCCTTTTGACACAATAGAAAAAATCGAATCGGAAATCCTTTTTACCCGCGAAGCTAAAATAATTCTTGACAGCCCTGCAGACATTCCGATAGGTTTTGTTGCGGATATCGCGGAAATCCAAAGGAATTCTCTTGTAAGCTACCTTTCCGAAGGGGAACTTGTAGATATTGCAAAAACTATGAAATCGTCAAGGCTGGTTAAAAACTTTCTGAACGAAAATTGTGAAGAAAATTCCAAACTCAAAGGGCTTGCCGCAAACCTTATTTCTTTTAAAGAACTTGAGGATAGAATTTTTGATACGTTTGATGATGACCTGCAGATAAAAAAAGACGCAACTCCTGAATTAAAAGGACTGTTCGCGTCCTTAAGAGAAACAGAAAAGAATTTAAAATCAAAGGTTTCAGACCTTTTGAATTCGGCAGATTTCACAAAACACCTGCAGGAAACTATTTACACAACCCGCGACGACAGAATTGTTTTTCAGGTAAAAGCGCCGAGCAAAAATAAGGTTAAAGGGATTGTCCATGACGTTTCCGCGACCAACAAGACCTTCTACATTGAGCCGGAATGTCTTGTACCGATAAACAATAAAATAAGAGAAATTCAATCACAGATACATGCAGAATTTGTACGGATACTTGCAGAACTCACGCAAGCCGTAAAAGAGGAAATTCGCAGGATTAAACACAGCGAAGAAACCTTAGCAAAAATTGATTTTCATTTTGCAAAAGCAAGGTATGCCGTAAAAATTCACGCCTCGGAACCTGAAATTACTAAAGAGAGAATTGTTGAATTTGAAAACATGAAACACCCCCTTTTAATCGGCACTGTTGAAAATATTGTAACAAATAACTTCGAAATCGGAAAAGATTATAAATCCATAATTATTACAGGCTCCAACACCGGCGGTAAAACCGTTACAATAAAGACCATCGGGCTTTTTATACTTATGGCAAAAGCCGGAATGTTTCTTCCGTGTACAATGGCAAAACTTTATCCGTTTAAACAGGTTTTTGCAGACATCGGAGATGCACAGAGTATTCAGCAGAGTCTTTCGACATTTTCTTCACATATGACAAATATTATTGAAATTATCAACAAAAGCGGCAGTGATACATTTGTCCTTCTTGATGAAATATGCGCGGGAACTGATCCGCAGGAAGGTGCTGTTCTTGCAAAAGTTATACTTGAAAATCTTGCGGGAAAAGAGGTTTATTCAACAATCACAACCCACTACGGCGAATTAAAGGCGCTTGAATATTCAAATCCTTACTTCAAAAATGCGTCAGTTGAATTTGACACGCAGTCGCTGCGCCCGACATACAAATTACTGATAGGAATTCCGGGATTGAGCAACGCGATTTCAATTTCAGCAAACCTCGGGCTTCCGGCAGAAATCGTCAATAAAGCCAAAGAAATCCTAACATCAGAAAAAGACCAGTCGCTCGTTGTGGTTGAAAAACTGCAGGAAACACAACAAAAACTTTCTGAAAACCTTAAGGAAGCAGAAGAATTAAAAGAGGATTCAGAACTTATCAAAAAAGAATACGAAGCAAATTTGTCGGAAGTAAAAAAAGATAAGAAAAAAGCAATTAAACATATCAAAGAAAAATTCAGCCACGAAATGCTTACAGTGAGGGCTGAGATAAAAGATATTCTGGACGAATTAAGAAAAGAAAAATCCGAAAAAATCGCCCGCCGCTCTTACGCACGGCTTGCAAAACTTGAAGAAGGCTTCCATGAAAAAGTTCACGGCTATGAAGATAAAGAACAGTATGCTGAAATCCAATGGAATGATGTAAAAATAAACGATAAATTAATATTAAAAGAAATTCATCAGCCTGTCGTGGTACTTTCCATGCCAGATAAAAACGGGAATGTTTTCGTTCAGATGGGGAATATTAAGACAAAGATTAAAAAGAATAAACTTGCGCCGTACGATAAAGCGTTTGAGAAGAAAGCGTCCGGCTACAAACCTTCAAGTTTTGAAAGTTTTGAATACAAACGGACAAATCTTTCAAACAGACTGGATTTGAGAGGATACAGGGTAGAAGATGCTCTTGATGATTTAGAGATTTATCTTGATAAAGCAAGCCTTGCCAACCTGTCGCCTGTCACAATAATCCACGGGCACGGAACAGGCGCTTTAAAATCCGCCGTGCGGGATTATCTTTCGACCTCGCCTTATGTTGCAAAATTCAGACCTGGTGAAGATTCAGAAGGCGGCGACGGAGTCAGTGTAGTTGATATAAATTAAGGAGGTATATGAATATGCAAAACAAATATCCGCAAAACGCTTACTATGACACAATTTCCACGAGGGGGGGGGGGGCTTTGTCAACAATAGACCTGGTTTATCTCTGGGTCGACGGAAACGAGCCCGAACTTAAACAAAAAAGAGAACACTGGCAAAATCAATACGGCGCAAAAATTGACCAGCAGACAACTGATAAATGTCGATTTATTGATAATCAAGAATTGAAATATTCCCTCCGTTCTGTAGAAAAGTATGCTCCGTGGGTTAACAATATCTACATCGTAACTGATAATCAGGTTCCAAAATGGCTCAATACAAATAACGAAAAAATTCATATTATCGACCACAAAGACATAATGCCTCCTGAAGCTCTACCGACTTTTAACAGTGTTGCAATAGAAACCTGTATATGCAATATAAAAAACCTCTCCGAATATTTTCTTTATGCAAATGATGATATGTTTTTTGCTGATTATACTGAACCGTCTTTTTTCTTCACGGAAGAAGGATATCCTATATTCAGAGTCGGAACACCTATTACTAAAAAGCATTTAGAAGAGTGCAATTATTTCAGAATGCTCAAAAATGCCTACAACTTAATTGAAAAGGAATTCGGATACAAATTGAATTATGAGCCGCATCACAACATTGATCCTTACAGAAAATCTGATATCATAAAATGCAATAAATTATTTAAAGAAGAAATCAAAAAAACAATGTTCGGTAAATTTCGCTCTGATACAGATATTCTGAGAGTAATATATTCAGCCTACACCTGCGCAATCAATGAAGGAAAGCTAAAAAAAATATCCCGATTTGATTGGAAGTTGCCTTTATATAAAAAACTCTTCAAGCTGATAACTCTGAACCTAAAAAAAGATTCAGCCTACTTTGGCGCGGGAGATGACAGAATATTTAAAAAGATGAAAAAGTACAAACCTAATCTCATCTGTATAAATGATTACGATGGTGTAACAGATGACTCTCGGCGCGAAATAAAAAATAAGCTTGAAAAATTATTTCCGGATAAATCGCCATTTGAAATCTAGAATATAAACATTATAAAAAAATGGTTGTAAGTTTCCGAAAGTGTGCTAAAATTTAATTAATCACACGTAGGAGAATATTATGGATCTAACTAAAATAAGAAAAGAATATGAGCTGGTTGATTTGTTCTGCAATCTCGCAGAAATTCCATCACCTTCCCTAAAAGAAGAAAATGTTGCAAACTGGATAAAAAAATACTGTGATAATAACAATATTCCCTGTGAGTTTGATAATTACCACAATGTATATATAAATATTCCGGCCTCAGAGCCTACAAAACCTTCAATATTACTATCATCACATATGGACGTTATAGGGGACGACAGCCCTGTAAAACCTTATCTTGACGGAGAGTTAATCCGCGCACAAGGCAGAACGCTCGGTGCTGATGATAAAGCAGGTGTTGCCAATGCTCTTTATTTAGCAAAAACAGTTGCAAATTCCGATATGAAACACGGCGGACTTGAAGTTGTGTTTACAAGAGACGAAGAATCCGGAATGTCAGGAATTAAGCACGTAGATTTTTCAAAACTAAAATCCAAATACGTTCTTGTCTGTGACAGCGATAGCCTCGGGCAATTGATGACATCGGGCGCAAGTTATACTCTTGCAACAATTGAGGTTAATTCTTTCCGCGGGGGCCACTCCGGAATTGATATTGCTGACAGAACAAGAGAAAATGCCGCAAAATTAATTGCTGATATTGTTGCAAATCTTCCTCAAGGTGTTTTCTATTCCGATAAAGATCATAATGTAGTTACCTCCTGCAATATAGGCGGAATAGTCTCCGGCAATCCCGACGTAACAAACGTTATCAATACATACGGAAAAGCAACTTACTCCATCAGAAGTTCAAGCAGAAAATATGAACAAGAATTAAAAGATCGTATGGTTTTTGAAGTCGAAGAATTCAACAAAGAATACAAAGGCGTTGCACAGGCGAAGGTAGACTTTGAAGAACACCTGCCGCCTTTTGAAAAAGCTGATGATGAATATATTCCGGTTCTTTTTGAAGCAGTTGCCAAAAAAGTCGGAGTAACTCCTGAAATTTCATCTTTCCACGCAGGGGCTGAAACTCATATTTATGCTAATAAGCAAAATTCTCACGGTGAAAATTTTGCGCCTTATCTTGTCGGACTTGCCGATGTTTGCAATATGCATTCTCCGGAAGAAAATGTTAACTATAAATCTATTATAAAAGGACAGGAATTAATTCAGGAATTTTTCAGAGCCTATAACAGTTAAAAAATTTTGTTGGGCAGGTATGTTCAACAGACGTTACCTTTTTAAGTGAATAGTGAATAGTGAGTGGTGAAGTGTTCAACCATAATCAGACCCTTCACTCTTCACTCATTGCTCTTCATATTCCAAAAGCTGGATTCTTTCGGGCTGCGCCCTCAGAATGTCGTAGCTTTTTACCCCTCACCCGAATTTGTAAATTCGCTCACGCTCATTAACAAATTCCACCCTCTCCCTCAAGGGGCGAGGGTGAAAAAACCTCCCTTGTAAGGCGGATTGCGAGCAGAGGGCATTCTGCCGAGCAAAACAATCCAGCGAATTGTTTTGCGAGAGGGTAGGGCAAAGGCAGCGGCGTTGCAGACCCGTTTAGCGAGAGCAACCAAGCAGGAGGTACGTTAGTGCCGGAGAGTTTTATATTTCACAACTTTTCTCCTTTACCCTCTCCCCACCCCCTCTCCCAGAGGGAGAGGGGATATAATTTGCCTCCTTTGTAAGGGAGGTGGCACGTCAGTGCCGGAGGGTTTTCTACCCGCCCCCTCACTTCTCACTTAATTTCCGCCCCCTCACCCCTGCCCCCTCTCCCGTTGGGAGAGGGAAAAAGAAAACCTCAGTCCCTCAAAGCACAAGGTATACAGAGTCGTAAGACTCGTTTCCTCGTCTGCTCCCTTTGTATCCCTCAAGGGGCGATGTCTTTTTCACCCGTCAGCAATTCTACAAAAACAAGCCCTCTGTATGTTATCAGAGGGCTTGCTTTTCTTTCTTTTACAGAACTCTTTTAAATAGCTAAACTGGAAGCTTCAATTTCGAGTTCTATAGGAGTTTCATCAACTGTCTGAATTTTAGTATTAAGCTCATTTTCCTTAGCTGCCTTTGGAACAGGAGCCGCAGCCAGCGGTGCTGCAGATACTCTAGCTGTAGAAGGTACAGCCTTTACCTGAGCAGCCTTTTTTGCAGCAGCCGCCGCACGCATAGCAGGATCAGGGTTTGCCTTTAAATGATGATAATCAGTCATAATTTTGCTTACAAAACGCTTAGTTTCTCCATAAGGAGGAACGGCATTGTATTTTTTCACATTCCCCGGACCGGCATTATAAGCTGCCAAAGCCAATTCCATTGAACCAAACATTTTATACATCATCTTGTAGTACATAATACCGCCTTTGATGTTATCGTTCAATGAATATGGGTTTAAGCCCATTCTTCTTGCAGTGGATGGCATCAGTTGAAATACTCCTACCGCACCATGACTGCTACGTGCACTGTGTCTGTAACCTGATTCTGTCTTGGCTATACTTAAAGCGATCGCAGGATCTACTCCCATTGAAATTGCGTGCTTAACAATTGTCGCTTTAACAGTATTAGTATCGGAAGCCTGAACAGGCGCAGCCAACATTAACACTAGCGTAATAGTGAATAGTAATAATTTTCTCAAAATGTAATCCTCTGGTTGTAAATTGGAAATCCTTAAAAGCAAGTGCACTCTCTCTTTAGCGTCAAGTTTTAACTTTTAAGAATGATTTTTATACATTGAGTTTAGAACAAAAAAAATTCAAATTCAACCCTAAATTTAAAAATACAATCGGAGACATCAGCCAAAAGCATTGCGAGATAAAGCTTTCAGAGATTTGTAAATTTTTGAAATTTAGTGTATTTTTAACACAAAATCATGAAGTTATCAGAATTGCAAAAATAAAATTTTTCGGTTATAATTTCCCTGACGTAGCACTAATTAATGAAAGGGAATAATATGTCTGATAAAAAATTAGCAACAATCGGCGTTTTCGGAGGTTCAGGTTTTTATAAATTTCTGGATAATATAGAAGAAGTAAAAGTTGAAACGCCTTACGGAATGCCAAGCGATAATCTTCTTATCGGACAGATTGGCCCGCACAAAGTTGCATTTATGCCGCGTCACGGCAGAAACCATACTATTCTGCCTCATTTAATCAACTACAGAGCAAATGTCTGGGCAATGAAATCCGTAGGTGTAGAAAGAGTGATTTCACCGTGTGCTGCCGGAAGTTTGCAAAAGCATGTAAAACCGGGCGACTTTGTAATCTGCGACCAGTTTGTAGATTGGACTGACGGCAGAAAAACAACCTTCTTTGAAGGGCCTGTTGTAACCCATCCGTCTGCGGCTGATCCTTATTGTCCGGAATTAAGAAAATTGGCGATTAAAACAGGTAAAGATTTAGGTATAACTATTCATGAAACAGGAACTGTCGTCGTCATAAACGGCCCGAGATTTTCAACAAAAGCTGAATCGAAATTCTTCACAAATCAGGGCTGGGAAGTTATTAATATGACAGCGTTCCCTGAAGCATATCTCGTTAAAGAAGCAGATATGTGTCCTTTAAATATTTCTTTAATTACAGACTACGACGCAGGTCTTGTCGGCGATGTTCCGCCTGTTTCGCACCATGAAGTTATTGAAGTATTTAATTCAAATCTTGCAAACCTTAAAAACTTACTCTTTAATATGATTGAACAGATTCCTGCAGAAAGAAAAGAGTGCGAATGCGCTTTGACTAAAAAGAAATCACAATTATAGGTTATAAAAAATGATTCAAGGCTTAATCAACGGTATAAATAATATATTCCTGCTTTTTTATGTGGTTATTCTTTTGAGAATATTCTTAAGCTGGATACCGAATGTTGACTGGTACAAGCAGCCGTGGTTCACAATAAGAAATGTCGCTGATGCGTATTTAGGCATATTCAGGAAATTCATACCGCCCTATGGCGGGCTGGATTTCTCGCCTATTGTGGCTCTTATTGTGCTTCAGATAATACAACAGCTTATAATTTATGCAGTTGTAATATTAGGTAGAGGTTTGGTATGAAAATTATAATTTTTGGAGCAACTGAAGTCGGTTGTCTCCTTGCTACTGAGTTTTTTGAAGATCACGATATCACGATTATTGATAAAGAAGAAAACAGAACTGACGAATTTTCTAAACTTGATATAAGTTTTATCACAGGGAACGTTTGTGATATCGGGACATTAAAGTGTGCGGAAGTCGAAAATGCGGATGTATTTATTGCATGTACTGCAATTGATGAAGCAAATATTGTAGCCTGCCTTTCTGCAAAACGTATCTGCGGCATTAGGACAATTTGTTTTGTAAGTAAAGAGGAATACAAAAATACTCTCTACTTTGAAAAAAATAATATAAATACAGGCGACTTTTTTATTGATTACATAATCTGGCCGGAAGAACTTTTGACTCAGGATATATTTAGAATTGTGACAGTTGCAAAGGCTCTGGATGTTGAAAATTTTGCAGACGGCAACGCAAGGTTACTGGAATATAAAGTGACTCCTAATTTAAAAATCGTCGGACAAAAGATTAAAGACTGCGGATTTACTAACGACACGATTATAGTCGGGATTACAAGAAACAGCGAACTTTTTATACCGAACGGGGACACGGAAATCTTAGCAGATGACAAACTCATTTTTATGGGAACGGCGCATTCTCTTGATATTCTTGCGGGAACGTTTTTCCACGAAAAAGAAATTGTCAAAAACGTTGCGATAATCGGCGGCGGTACGGTTGGTTTTATGCTTGCCAAAAACCTTGAGACTCTGAAAATTAAAACAAAAATAATAGAAAGAAACTATCCGCGCTGTGAATATCTTGCGCAGGAATTAAAGAACACTCTCATAATCCATGGCGACGGAACTGATTTAAAACTTCTTGATGAAGAAGAAATCGGGTCAGCCGACGTTGTGATAAGTGTCACCAATAACGATGAAAAAAATCTTCTCTGTTCGCTTCTGGCAAAACAGTTAGGAGTAAAGCGCGTTATAGCAAGAGTTGCAAAAGTTTTGAACATCCCGCTCTTTGAAAAAGTAGGTATTGACGTTGCGATTTCGCCTAAGAATTCAGCGCTCGCGGAAGTTAAAAATGATTTAGCCGAGAATAACGTGGATATTCTGGCAACCGTTGAACAGGGACTTGGTGAAGTGTTGGAAATCAGGGTTAAACCTGAATTTGACGGGAAAAAGGTTATGGAATTAAAATTCCCGACACCTGCAATTATCGGGGTAATTCAGCGCCATAACAAAGTCATTATTCCGTACGGTTTGACAGAACTAAAATACGACGATATTTTGATTATCTTTACCAGAGCGGAAGATGGTGATGCTGTAAAGGAATTTTTTAAGGCAGGGAGCAGCAAATAATGCGAATAAATTATATTGCAACAGCACTCGGTATAATATTGATGTACATAAGCCTTGTGATACTTGTACCGATAAGCGTAGCATTGATTGACGGAGATTTTAGTTCAATAATTCCATTTTTTACAGCAAGTATAATTTCAGCATCATCAGGTTTTGCGATAAAAAAACTTTTACAGGGTGAGGAAATACCGGAAAATCTCAACGATATAAAAAAAGCTGAGGCGTTGTTCATTGTAGCGGTTTCATGGATATTGTTCGGAGTAATTTCAGCAATACCGTATTTATTTTATAACCTCGGGCCGCTTGATAGTTTATTTGAATCTGTATCTGGAATTACAACAACAGGTGCGACAATCATAACGAATTACGATTACCCGAAAGCCTTCTTTTTCTGGCGGTCATTTACGCAGTGGCTTGGCGGTTTAGGAATAATCGTATTATTTATAGCGATATTGCCACAGTTTGCGGTTGCCGGACGCCAGATGTTTTTTGCGGAAGCTCCGGGGCCGACGGAGGATAAATTTACCCCGAGAATAAGAAATACGGCTTCTGCTCTATGGAAAATATATACAGGATTAACCATCATACAGATTGTCCTTTTAATTTTTGGAGGAATGCCGTTATTTGATTCAATATGTAATTCTTTATCCACTGTTGCCGCGGGAGGGTTTTCGCCAAATCCCGAGAGTATTATGGGATATCACTCAAACTATATCACCTGGATAACTATAATTTTTATGTTCCTAGCCGGAACAAGTTTCAACTTACTTTATAAGGTAATAAATAAAAAAAATCCGTTATTATTATTTAAAAATGATGAATTCAAATTATATACTTTAATATTTCTTGTGTTGAGCGGATTAATTGCAATTGCGCTGGTCGTGAACAATAATTATTCAATATTTGAAGGAATAACGCATGCTCTTTATCAGGTAATAACACTTATGACCTCAACGGGAAGTGCAAGTGTTGATTTTGCTAAATGGGATATCACGGCAAAACTGTTGCTATTCATAGCGATGTTCACAGGAGCCTGCGCAAGTTCAGCCGGCGGCGGCATAAAAATTGCGAGATGGGCGCTTGTATTTAAGTCGTTGAAAGCGGAGCTTGTAAGAATTCTGCACCCGAACGCAATTGTAAATATAAAAATGGATAATGTGACTGTTGCACCTGAGGTTATAAGACAGACTATCGTATTTATCCTGTATTATTTTATGATATTTGCTTTTGGTGCGTTACTGATAGGATTGTTGGAACATGATGCAGCAATAGGGCTTACCAGTTCTATTACAGCTGTTGGCAATATTGGACCGGGATTTGGAACCGTTACCGGACCGATGGGAAGTTTCAGTTCTTTAACCGCAGTATCAAAAACAATTATGATAGCATCAATGCTAATCGGCAGGCTTGAAATAATTCCATTCTTTGTAATGCTGGAAGCAGATTTTTGGAATTTTAAAGACAATTAAAAAACATACAATTTCCTTTATCGGAATGATTAAAATGAACAATTAATATGGTTTAATCGTTAGTATATTGTTGAGGATAACAGGCTTGAAAACTAACGTTAAACTAAAAATATTTATCCTTTTAGGTGCAGTACTCTTAAATGTGTGCAGTTCTGACGCAGCCGAAAAATATGCAGCCATTCAAAAAGGTGCTAAACTCAATATTTCAGACTGCATCCAGATTGCACTGAAAAACAGTCCGCTAATAAATAAGGCTTATTACAACTATCACGTTTCAAAAAACGATGAAAAATTAGCCAGAACAGCATTCTTCCCGACAATAGGAATAGGAACAGGCTATACATATAACGATATGACGTCTGACAGGAGGTTTAATTACAATAACAATAATTCCTATACTGCGCAGGCAACTCTGAGCCAGCTTATTTTTAATTTCGGCAAAACCAACGCCCAGATAAAGATGCAGAAATTTAATAAAATAGCTGCGATGTACAATTTTGATGATGTTGTATTGGACACGATTCTCGGCGTAAAAACATATTACTACAGCGTGCTTGCGGCAAAGGCAACCGTTGATATCAACAGAGCCAACGTCCAGATTAATGAGAGGAATTACCAGAGGACAAAAGCCTATTTTGATCAGGGAATACGTTCTAAAATCGACCTTGTAAATGCAGAAGTAAACCTCAGCGATTCAAAAGTTACGCTTGTAAATTCTATCAAGGCATACCAGAATGCCATAGTTCAATTGAATAATTCTATGTATGTTGCCTACACCCCTGAATACGAAATTTCCGCAACGGAAACCTTCAACTTTCAGCAAAAAGAAATCCCTGTAAATTTGCAAAAAATTTCTGAAAAAAGAGATTTAAGCAAAACCCCTGCCCCTGTATCCGACGCAACCTTAACATCTAAAGTTGAGAAAATGGATGTTATTGAAACTTTCAAATTCAAGCCGTTTCCTTATACATTTGAGGAATGTGTAGAAAAAGCAAAAGAAAACCGTCCGGATTTGAAAGCATATAAAGCAACACTTGAAGCAATGAAACAGTCGTTACTTTACATCAAGCGCCAGTATTATCCTGAAATTTCTGCAAGTGCAGGCTATAATTACAGAAACCAGTATAATACGAATTCCTTCAATGTAGGTGTAAACCTTTCAAGTTCGGTGAACATTTTAAGCGAGAAATATCAGATTGATAACGGGAAATTACAGGTAAAACTTGCACAGAACGAAATTGATTTGCTTGAACAGAATATATATTTTGAAGTTCAAAATGCCTACATAAATATGGTACAATTAGAAAAACAAATTCCGCTTCTGGCAGTTAAGGTAAAGCAGACATTTGAAAATTTTGAACTCGCTGACGGTCGTTACGCTGTTGGAATTGGCGACTATATCCAGTTGCAGGATGCAAGGGTAAACTATAACAATGCCCAGCAATCGTATGTTCAAACTGTTTACAACTACAATGTTGCAAGGGCAAACCTTGAAAAATTAATAGCATTACAGCAGGAAATTACTGTTAACGTAGAGGACAAAAGAGGATGAAACTAAAGAAAAAATATGTAATAGTTTGCACGGTAATCATAGCACTTGTCGGGTCGAGTTTTGCATATAATGCATTTAAAAAACGTGTCAGATACCACACAAGAGCGCTTAAAAAATGCACAATAACGCAGGTGGTAGAAGCATCCGGCACAATTAACCCTGTAAACACCGTATCAGTCGGTTCAACCGTATCAGGGCTAATTCAGGATATCTATGTTGACTTTAATTCACAGGTTAAAAAAGGTCAGATTTTAGCAAGAATTGATCCGAGAACATTTGAAGCAACAGTTCAGCAAAATCAGGCGCAGATTGCAAACGCGCAGGCAAATGTTGCAAGACTGAAAGCTGTTGTTGATTACGATAAAGTTATGTATGAACGTTACAAAAACCTTTATGCAAAAAATTTCGTTGCAAAAAGCGAACTTGATCAGTATAAAAGCACATATTATTCTGATTTAGCGCAAATGCAAGCAGCACAGGCACAGGTCAGACAGTATCAGGCAAACTTAAAAACAGCGCAAACAAATTTGGGCTACACTGAAATCATAGCGCCTGTAGACGGAACAATCGTATCAAGAGAAATAGACGTAGGGCAGCCGGTTGCAGCAAGCTTTCAGGCTCCGCAATTATTCACAATCGCGCAGGATTTGACAAAGATGCAGATTGAAGTAAGCGTCTCGGAAGCCGATATCGGAAAAGTTCAGGACGGGCAGGACGTAACCTATACACTTGACGGCTATCCTGACAGCCTCTTCCACGGAAAAGTTACTCAGGTAAGAATTTCCCCGACAACAGTTTCCAATGTCGTAACTTACACGGTAATTGTAAACGTCAATAATGACGACCTTAAACTTATTCCTGGTATGACGGCGAACGTTTCAATTATCACGGATAAGAGCGAGAATGTAATGTGCGCGCCGAGTATTGCATTGAAGTTTAACCCTAATACCGACGGAACACGCTACAAAACTCAGGGCATCTGGATTCTTGAAAAACGTAAACCGAAACGTATAGATATTGAAACCGGTGCTAGTGATGATACAAATACGGAAATTATCTCAAAAGACCTGAAAGAAGGCGACAGAGTAATTGTGGATTCCTCGCTCACAAGCAGTAAAGATAAAACAAATCAGCGCCGCAGAGGTCCTAGAATGTTCTAGCGTCAAGCACGGTCAGAAGCTTGCGGCACGTACAAAAGTCCGCTAAATACGGAGAAAAACATTGAGTCTAATAGAAGTAAAAAACGCAATAAAAACTTATCAGACAGGAGAAGACAGTTTCAATGCTCTCAACTGCGTGTCGCTTTCGATTGAGCGCGGAGAATTTGTTGCGATTATGGGGGCTTCAGGCTCAGGGAAATCCACTTTTATGAATATGCTCGGCACTCTCGATAAACCCAATTCCGGAAGTTACTTTCTTGACGGAATTGATATGCTTTCTCTGGATTCAAATCAGCTTGCGGATGTGAGAAACGTCAAGATGGGGTTTGTTTTTCAGGGGTTTAACCTTATATCAAGAACTAGCGCACTCGAAAACGTCCAGCTTCCGATGATTTATAAAGGAATTCCGGAAGAAGAGAGGATTAGGCGTGCTAAAAACGCACTAAAAATCGTAGGCTTGGAAAAAAGAGAAGACCACATGCCAAACCAGATGTCAGGCGGCCAGCAGCAGAGAGTTGCGATTGCGCGTGCAATTGTCAACGATCCGCCTTTAATCTTAGCGGACGAACCGACCGGAAACCTTGATACAAAAACGAGTATTGAGGTTATGGAGTTTTTCGTGAACCTAAATAAACAAATGGGAAAAACAATTGTCCTCGTAACCCACGAACCCGATATAGCTGAATATTGCGGAAGAATTGTAAGGTTTAAGGACGGAAATATAATTTCCGATGAGATTAACAAAAATCCTCACCCTGTGACGACAAAAATGGAGGATTACGTACTGTGATAGATTTCAAATCAACGCTTATTATGGCAATAAGGTCATTAAAGATTAACAAAATGCGCTCAATCCTCACGAGCCTCGGTATAATTATCGGTGTGAGCGCGGTTATCATAATGCTTGCTGTCGGAACAGGCGCAAGTAAAAAAATCGCCAAAGATATGGAATCTATGGGCAGTAACTTACTTATGATACGGTCTGCCTCTGCAACCTCCGGAGGTGTCAGAATGGGCTTCGGCACAAAACCTTCCCTTACACTGAAAGACGCTGAAGCAATCGAAAAAACAGCCCGCGGAGTCCTTGCGGTTGCCCCGTATTCCTCCGGCACAGCACAATTAACCTACGGGAACCAGAATTGGTCTACAACAATCGGCGGTACTACAGGAGATTACCTTTTTATCAGGAATTATGAAATCCTATCAGGCAGAAATTTTATAAAAGAAGATATTAAAAACAATACGAAGGTTGCAATTATTGGAAATACAGTTGCAAACGAACTTTTCGGCGATGTTGATCCTCTTAATAAGACAATGCGTATCGGAAATGTTCCTTTTAAAATTATCGCCTTGCTTAAAACAAAAGGGCAGAGCGGAATGGGTATGGATCAGGATGATTTAGTATTTATCCCGATTACAACAGCGCAGAAAAAAGTTTTCGGAACAGATTTCCCCGGTTCGATAAAGATGATTAATGTGAAAGCACAAAGCGACACCTCTATGAAAACCGCGGAAGAAGATATAGATGAAATTCTCACAAAACGCCACAATATAGGGAAAAATCAGGACAAAGATTTTGAAATCCGAAATCTTGCAGAAATGCAAGAAACCATAAAATCTTCCGCCAAAACAATGTCAATTCTCCTCGGCGCAATTGCTTCTGTATCATTGATTGTAGGCGGTATCGGAATTATGAACATTATGCTGGTGTCTGTGACAGAACGTACAAAAGAAATCGGTATTCGTATGGCAATCGGCGCTAAGGCAAGCGACATCAGAATACAATTTTTAATAGAATCATTTTTGTTATCCGTAATCGGAGGGATTATCGGGGTTTTGATTGGTGTTTTGGGAGCCAAAGCAATCCAGATATTTTCGGAGATGAATGTTTATATATCAGGGTTTTCTATCGCACTATCCCTCGGATTCTCAGGCGCAATCGGGGTTCTCTTCGGCTACTACCCTGCCTACAAAGCTTCTCTTCTAAATCCGATTGATGCTTTAAGATACGAATAATTATTTGCGGAGTTTTTTCAGGAAATCTTTTGCAATTTCTGTTAAAAACGGGTATCTGTCCTGATGATAACCCATCTCAAGCATTTCTTTCACAGCGTTATCAAAGTTGTCAAGCCCGTTCAGAACTTTATAAATCAACGAATAAAATCCTGTCCTGTCTGCACCTGCTTTACAGTGAATAAGCACCTGTCCGTCTTGCTTTTTCACATCATCAATCACTTTCAAAAACTTTTTCACATCACTGATTTTCGGGTGTTTGGTTTCTGTCGGAATTGAATGGTATTTTATATAAAGAGCTTCTGAAAGTTTTTTCTCATTAAAATCAGTTGCCGGAACAACGAGCGTTCTGAAATTAATAATATCTGTCAGACTTTTGTTTTTCTTAAGCCAGACAATTTCTTCCGCCTCAGGCTGCGCCGAGCGCATTACGTTGTTATCAATACGTTTAAAATTTTGGGGTTTATCGTAACCCGTAAACGAAACGGAATTTATTTTCATAGGAATTAAAAACCGCGAACAAAAATTTTTTTGCGTATAAATTAAAAATATTGTAAAAATGTAATTAATTCATTTAAATCTTCCTGATAATTATTTAGGGAAAGAAGTACAGCAAGATTATCAGTAGAAAACTTTGCCTTAACGTTCATTATGAGATAATCAATCAAACGAAGATGGATTGTATCTATACAATCAAAAAATTTTTCAAAGAATTGTTCCAAATAATATAGCATACTGACTCTCCTATTAACTTATTTTAAAATCATCATACTATTAATAATAATACTATAGCATTAATACTAATTTATATCAATATACAATAATAATTATTACAATTAATATATGATTAAAATTAAGTTGAGAGAGTTAATGTGGGACAAAGATATAACTGCTGTTGAAATTTTCAATGCAACAGGGATAAGTACATCCACTATTTCTGACATAATTCGCGGAAAACGTCCCAATATACGACTCGACACTGTTGATAAATTGTGCGACTTTTTAGACTGTCGTATACAGGATTTACTTGAATTTGAACGGATAAACAAATAGTAAAGTAGGTTTTGTCGGTTGGGCATACCTGCCCAACAATAATTCCGTAATCACATTGTCGTTGCACACGAAGGTTCTGCGATTCCGCATAGCGTGAAAAACTAAGTAAAGTAGGTTGGGCTTTCAGCCCAACAACAGATTATAAATTTTCAAGAGCCGCAATCTTCATCGCGTTAAAATCAGGCGTGCGCCCGAACCAGATTTCCTGTGCTGCAATTGCCTGATATACAGTAAAGTAGGTTGGGCTTTCAGCCCAACAACAGATTATAAATTTTCAAGAGCCGCAATCTTCATTGCGTTGAAATTAGGCGTACGCCCGAACCAGATTTCCTGCGCGGCAATTGCCTGATATACCAGCATATCAAGACCGTTAATCGTTCTATAACCTAGTTTTTCCGCATTCTTTAAAAGAATTGTCTTTTTAGGGTTATAAATAACGTCGTACACTACAGCCCAATCAGGCAAGGTTTTCAAAACATTTTCTTCAACCGGCGTCATATCGGCAGAAACTCCCTGCATACCGATTGGCGTTGTATTCACTAAAATATCATATTTTGATAAATCCCGAACAGCATCAATCTGGTATGAAGTAAAGGTTATCTGCGGAAATTTTCTTCTCATATATGCCATATAATCCATGGCGTTTGGAATATTTCTTGTATAAACTCCGATTTCAGAAATTCCTAAATCAGACAAACCCAGAACAGCCGCGCGGCTTGCTCCGCCTGTTCCTAGTATTGCAGCTTTTTTCCCTGCAAGATTTATGTCAGAAGGAATTGCCTTTTTAAATCCCGTTGCATCTGTATTAAATGCACTGAAGGTTTTGTCTGAATTTATTTTTACAGTATTCACCGCTCCTGCAATATCCGCATACTTATCCACCTCCTGAACAAAAAGAGAAATCGGAAGTTTCAGAGGTATTGTGACATTAAATCCTGTGTAATTTTCACGTTTCAGAAATTTTACTCTATCCACAAGATCCTCCGGCGGAGTTTCCAGAATATCGTAAGTTGCATTAATCCCGAGACTTTCAAATCCTGCCTTATGAATGACCGCAGAAAGTGAATGTCCTAAAGGATACCCTATCAGTCCGAATTTATTCATCAGAATTTTCCTCCGGTTTTGGCTCTTCCACACGTTTATAACCGCATGAGCGGTTTGAACATTCTATTGTAGTTCCTTTTTTCAGAACTTTTTTCACCAATAATGCGCCGCAGTCAGGGCATTCTTCACCTGTCGGTTCGTTCCAGAGTACAAAGTCGCAGTCAGGATACTTGTCGCAGCCAAAGAATACGGTTCCGCGCTTGGATTTTCTTTCAACTATTACACCTTTGCCGCATTTCGGGCATTTAACGCCTGTTGAGCGGCGGTAAGGTTTACGGAATTTGCAATCCTCATTAGTGCATTCCATATACTTGCCGTAAGGACCTGTTTTAAATACCATATCAGAGCCGCATTTTTCACATTTTTCTTCGCATTTTTCAGCTTCGGAAGGTGTTTGAGAAGAAGCGCCTTCTGCCATTGCATTTAAAGACATTACGGTTTTGCATTCAGGATATCCTGAACACCCTAAGAACTGATTCCCCTGACGGCTTGTTCTGACAAGCATCGGTTTGCCGCAGTTCGGACACATAACATTTGTTTCAATTCGTACCCGCTCGCCGCTTTTCATCGCGTCATTTACAACCTCGATAAACGGTTCGTAGAAATCCTCGAGAACCTTATTCCATACAGCTTTTTTATCCGCAATCTGGTCTAATTTTGTTTCCATGCCGGCTGTAAATTTATAATCCATAACATCCGTAAACTGCGCCATAAGCTGTTTACAGACAGTTCTACCAAGAAGCGTCGGCGCCAGTGCTTTTTCCAGTTTCTCAACATAACCGCGCGTCTGAATTTTTGTAATAATTGAGGCATAAGTTGACGGACGACCGATTCCGTACTCTTCCAGCGCCTTAACCAGAGTTGCTTCCGAGTATCTTGGCGGCGGCTGGGTGAAGTGCTGTTTCGGCGTAACCTTACGACAGGTCAGAATGTCATCTTTATGCAAATCAGGAATTTTTTCCTTTGGTGCATTATCTTCTTCATCATTCTCGTTATAAAGTTTCAGGAAACCGTCGAAAGTTACCTTGCTTGTGCTGGCTCTTAATGTATAGTCGCCTGCCGTTATTTCAACGGTTTTATTTGCAACGGTTGCATTTGTCATCTGGGACGACATAAATTTATTCCAGATTAATTTATACAACCTGTACTGTTCATTAGAAAGATATTTTTTTATACTGTCAGGCGTCCGCTCAGGGTATGATGGTCTGATGGCTTCGTGGGCGTCCTGAACATTTTGTTTGCCTTTGGCATAAATATTCGGCTTTTCAGGATAATATTTCTCGCCGTAATTTTTCAGGATAAAATCTTTTGCCATTGCCTGCGCGTCATCGGAAATTCTTGTACTGTCGGTTCTCATATAGGTAATCAAACCTACTGCACCGTTTTCAAGTTCAATACCTTCATATAATTTCTGCGCAATCTGCATTGTTTTTTGAACGCCGTAACCTAGTTTTGATGAGGCTTCTCTCTGAAGCGTAGAAGTAATAAAAGGAGCTGTCGGCTTACGTTTTGTTTCCCTGTTTGTAATCTTTTCAACCTTGTATTCCGTTGATTTATCCGAGAGAAATTCTACAATCTTCTGCGCTTCTTCTTCGTTTGGAATTTCTATTTTTTTATCTTTGTATTTTGAAAGTTCTGCCTCGAAAACTCCGCCTTCTTTTTCCAATTCCGTATGAATAGACCAGTATTCAACAGGTACGAATGCTTCAATTTCCTCTTCTCTTTCGCAAATCATTCTAAGGGCGACAGATTGAACACGTCCTGCAGAGAGGTGATAATTCCCGAGCTGTTTCCACAATACAGGGCTTAATTTGTAGCCTACGAGTTTGTCAAGAATTTGTCTTGTCTGCTGGGCTTTTACCCTGTCCATATCAATTGCGCGCGGATGTTCAACCGCGTATTTTACTGCCTTCGGCGTAATCTCGTTAAATTCAATTCTGAAAACCTTATCATCCGGCACATTCAGAACCTGTCTGACATGCCAGGCAATAGCCTCTCCCTCGCGGTCGGGGTCGGAAGCCAGAAATATTTTATCGCTTTTTTTTGATAATTCATTCAATTTGGTAACGACTTTTTTCTTCTCGGGGATAACAACAAAAGATGGCTGGAAACCGTTATTAACATCAAACCCGAGAACATTCTGCGGCAAATCTCTGATGTGACCGAAACTCGCTTCTATCGTATAGCTGTCCCCTAAAATTTTTCTGATAGTTTTGGATTTTGCAGGAGACTCTACTATTACAAGAGCTTTCTCTTTTTTGGATTTAGTTTTTGACGCCTGCGCGCCCTCTGTTTTTTCTGCTGCTGCCGCTTTTGCCATTTATATTTATACCCTCTTATATCTGTCGCCGGTTACCTGTTTTATTATGCCTTTAAGCTCCATGGTTGTCAAGTTTGTCAATAATTCCACGGTGTCAATCTTTGTTATTGCCGCGATTTCGTCAAATCCTTTTTCTTCAACTTCTATTGCGTTCAGAATTTTTAATTCAATATCTGTTAATCCGCTCAAATCCATTGTCAATTGTTCTGCGGGTTTAATTTCCCAGTTCAGCGCATCAAGAATATCCTGAGCCTGTGTCACAAGAGTTGCACCATTTTTCAAAAGTTTATAAATTCCTTCCGTATTCGGATTTGAAATAAGCCCCGGAATACACATCAATTCTCTCCCCTGTTCAAGGCATAAGTTTGCGGTAATCAATGCACCGCTTTTTAAGGAGGCTTCTGCAACAAGCGTTCCGTATGAAAGCCCCGAAACTATTCTGTTTCTCTGCGGGAACCTGAACTTTAACGGCTGGAATGTCGGGTAATATTCCGTGACAACAGCACCATTCTCTTTTTCTATCTTTTCATACAGTCTTTTGTTGGAACTTGGATAAATAAAATCAAAACCGCTTGCGATTACGCCGATTGTTTTTAATCCGTTATCCATTGCCGCCTCATGTGCAGTCGTATCAATTCCCGCCGCAAGCCCCGATACTATACAAATATCAGTGCCGGTGAGTTCCGATAAGATTTTTCTGACCGCTTCTTTTGCGTGGTAAGTTGATTTCCTTGACCCAACAACAGCCACTGTTCTATCTAAATTACAATTAAATAAATCCCCCTTATAATATAAAACCGCAGGCGGGTCTGAAATCTGCTTCAACATTTTCGGATAATTATCATCTTCAAGTGTAAGATAATTTATGCCGCGGTTTTCAACCCCAAAGAGCGCTTTATCCGGATCAATTTTGTCGCGCTCGCGCAAAAAAGTTTCGGCTCTTTTTACACTCAACCCGTCAACCTGCGATAATTCATTCAGTCCTGCATTAAAAGCCTCCTCTATATCACCAAAGTAATTATAGAGTCTATGAATGAAAGGACTGTCGATTTGTTCTATTGCGGAAAACGCTATCCAGAATTTATTTTTCATTTGCTGTTTTCTTTTTAATTCTCTCTACCAATTTTGAAATGTTTTCTTTTTCCTCTGCAGGGATTTCCATATTCATATAATCTTCAAAATATTCAATCGCATCCTCATAATCCCCTCTTGCGAGAAAAAGAATTGCGGCTTTTTTATAAGCCTGATAAAATCCGTCATCCCTTGCTATCGCTTTCAGATAGTTTGACAATGCTTTATCAATTTCGTCGTTTGCCTCATACGCCTGCCCGAGGTAATAATATATCCAGACATTATTTTCTTTGAATTCAAGTACATTTTCAAAATTTTCAATGGCAGAATCGTAGTTTCCGAGTTCAAAATGGACTTTGCCGAGGTCATAGTATGCATCATAGTTTTCCGGCTGAACTTCAAGAACTTTTTCCAACTCATCCACCGCCAAATCAAGACGCGCATCTTCCATATAAAAACGCGCAAGATAATGCCTCAGAACCATATTATCAGGAAGTTCGTAAATTCCCTGACACAAAAGTTCGATACCGTTGCCGTAATCTTTTGTCTTAAAATAAATGTCAGCAAGATTTATATATGCCTGAGGAAGTTTAGGATTAAGTTCAATTGCTTTTAAGAAATTATCCTCTGCTTTTTCATTGTTGCCGATACTAGCATAACACTGTGCAACGTTATTATAAACTTCCGCCGTCGGCTTTTCGGTTTCCAACACGGAACTAAATATATCTATTGCTTTTTCGTATTCGCCTTTATTATAAAATTCTACTGCTGTTTTAATTTTGTCGCTCATATTTATAATCCTAATCCTACACCGTCACCTTGATCTTCGGAACCATTGCCGATATTTCTGATTACTGTCCTTGTGTTTCCTTCTGCTTTAAAATCTTTCGGATTCAGCATCATCTTCATCTTATCCGCGTAAATCGTTCTGACTCCCTGTGTAATACTTGATCGTCCGACAAAATAAATATCATTCGGTTTATTTGTTGTTTTGTCAGGATAAACATTAATTTTCGGGCCGACTGCATAGTAATCTTTATACCAGACTCTTACATTTCCGCTTGCACTGAATGTATTTTTATCCTGAACGTATTCCTGAATGTTTGATTTTAAGACAAGTTTTGTACCGTCCTCCATCAAAACGTTGGAAGTTGTATTACCCGTAGCTGTCAGGATTTTGGTTGCTTCATTATAGTAAAATTTGTCGGCAAAAGATTCATTGGTTTCACGTTTTACTCTGCCGTTTCCGATTAATTCAAGGTCTTTCAAATCCCCGTTTTTATCAGTTTTTATAATAGCTTTATCAGAGAAAGTTTCAATTTCTTTGTATTTAATTGTCACCATGCCAGTTGCTGTCATAACACCTGTTTTAGTGTTGTATTCCTGAACATCGGAATTAATAACTACAATAGGAGTTTTGCCGTCAAAAACTACAGATTGTGTATCCCCTTCGGCTCTAACGATTTTTGTAATCAATGAAACTTTTAAGATATTTGCTTTAACTTCTCTTTTTTTATTCTTTTTAATTTCATAAGCATAAGGTTTGTCATAAAAAGTTGCAGTATCAAGCTGCTGGTTTTCGTCCATATTAACATCAGCAGATTCACCGACAACCTTAAGATCATCTATTGAAACCTTAACATCACCGTCGAATTTTATTTTATTTTCATTCTCGGCGTAACTCTGTGTTTTAGATTCAATAACGAGATCGGAAGCCTGAACTACCAGCCCCGCAGCTGCTATTAACAATGTTAAAGCAATTAATATCTTCTTTTTCATGATTTCTCCTTGGTATCGTACAATTTTGAAACCGCATTGCCTATGATTTTAAAATCATCATATCCGGGACTGATTTCAACCTCATCTGCAGTTGCATATAATTCTTTTCCCCGTGTAATTTTAACGTTGCCTTTTGCTATAACCGGCTCGTCACTTCCGGACCAGGTAAGCCTGTCAGCTTCAAGAACAGTACCGTCTTTAATTACAATTGTCGTATCATCATACATTATAATCTGTTTTTTCTTTTCGTTATATGTTCCTTTAGAAGATTCAAAACTCATAGAAACTTCGTTATTATTGTCATAGAAATTTCCTATACAATTGTCCAGTAAAGCCACGCCGTTAGTGCTGTCATAGGTGCCGGTATCCCCGTAAATTTCCCAGTATTTTTTCTCATCCTTTGTTTCCGTCAAAATTATACCGTTAATCAAAGCTTCCTGCTTATCTTTTTGACCGGAAAGCTGGCTTCTGTTAAAGTTATGGGTGATAATTCCAGCAGAAACAAAAGCCCACACCAAAAGCCCTAAAATGGCGGCAAATGCAAGTAAATAAGCCTTCTTCTTTCTACTTAAATTTTTCCAGTTCATATCTAAAATGGTAGCACGAAAAATATCAAAAGGCATACCCCTTTTTTGATTAAACTTTAACGTTCTTAATATAAACCGCAGATATAGCATGTTTGAGATATAATTTTTACAAAGGAGAAAGTCTTAGTTTTTTTAAGGAAAGAGGTATTTATGGCTATCAGATTTGACGCCGGGGAAGTTATAACCGCAATGGTTACGCCGTTTGATAAAAATAGAGAAATTGATTACAACAAAGTTGAAGAATTAACAAAATATCTTATTAATAACGGGAGTGATACAGTTCTTGTTGCCGGAACAACAGGAGAGGGCCCGACCCTTACGCACGAAGAAGAAATTGAAGTTCTAAGCACTGTAAAACGCGCAAACGCTAATAAAGCAAAAGTTATTATGAATGCAGGTTCAAATTGCACAATGACTGCCATCAGAACAGCTAAACTTGCGGAAAAAGAAGACGTCGATGCAATTTTATCTGTTGTCCCTTACTATAATAAACCGTCGCAAAAGGGCATGATTGAACACTTTTCTGCTATTGCAAAAAGTACAAACCTGCCTGTAATCATTTATAATATACCGTCAAGAACCGGCGTTAACATGCAGCCGCAGACTGTGGCACAGCTTGCAAAAGAATTTGATAATATCGTCGGAATTAAACAAAGCTGCGGTGATATGGATGCTATTACAGAAATGAAGCTTCTCTGTCCTGAAGATTTTTCAATCTATTCAGGCGACGACAGTTTAACCCTCCCGATGCTTTCTCTCGGCGCAAGAGGGGTTATCTCGGTGGCATCTCATATTTTCGGATCCGAACTTAAATCAATGATTAGAAATTATAAAACAGGAGAGTTTTTAGCGGCTCTTAATATGCACAAAAAACTTTATCCTGCGTTCAAGAAACTCTTTATGGCGCCGAACCCGGTCCCTGTTAAGGCAGCACTTGCTCATAAAGGTATTATTGAAGATGTTGTCAGACGTCCGCTCGTCGAACTTTCTGACGATGAAAAAACAGAACTCTTTAAAGTTCTGGACAGTGTCAAAAATGATTAGCCCGCTCAGGCTATCAAATTGAGTTTTATTTTTTAATAAAATTAAAACTGCAACGCGGAATTTATCCGCACGAAATAAGTTAAAAAAGTACAGATATAAGAGGATAAAAAAAGTGAAAAACAAAATTATCATGTTTTGGGCAATTGTACTTATTGTAATAGCTTCAATAGTTACAATTTTCGTCAAACCAACCAAGCTCGGACTTGACCTTGTCGGGGGCTCCCGCCTTGTTCTTGAAGCCGAAACAACAAAAAGTGTTCCTGTAATTACGCAGGAAGTTATGGACAGATTACAATTTGCAATCGAAAACCGCGTTAATAAACTCGGGGTTGCAGAAACTGTTGTCCAGCAGACAGGGGAAAAAAGATTACTCGTTGAAATCCCTAACGTTACAGATTTGAAAGAAGCAAAAGCTTTCTTAGGCGAAACCGCTCAATTGGAATTCAAAAAAGAAGCTATCGGTAAAGACGGCGTTCAAACCTGGGTTGAAACAGGCTTAACCGGTCAGGATTTAGCAAAATCTACTCTTACAACTGATGCTGCCGGCCACTGGGTTGTCTCTCTTGAATTTAAATCAGAAGGTTCTAAAAAATTCGCGGAACTCACAAAAGAATTAGTAAATAAACCTATGGCTATATTCTTCAACGGGGATTTGGTATCCGCTCCTAACGTAAATGAACCTATTTATGGCGGAAAAGCGCAGATTTCAGGCGGTGACAGCGGATTTGCCTATGAAGAGGCTGAAAGAATGGTTAACCTTCTGAATGCAGGTGCACTTCCTGTTCCTGCAAAAATCGTTGAAGAAAATACCGTAGGACCTACACTCGGTGCAGATAGTATTGCAAAATCAAAAGTCGCAGGGGTTATCGGCTTAGGCTTAGTAATGCTCTTTATGATTGCATATTATAGACTCCCCGGTTTAATTGCTGACGTTGCATTAATCATCTATAGTTTAATGCTCTTTGCTTTATTTAAAGCAATACCTGTTACCTTGACTCTTGCAGGTATCGCAGGTTTTATACTAAGTATCGGTATGGCGGTTGATGCTAACATTCTTATCTTTGAAAGAACCAAAGAAGAATTAAGAGCCGGCAGAAATTTATTCACAGCTATCAATTCAGGCTTTGACAGAGCCTTCACTAGTATTTTCGATTCAAATATGACAACGATTATCACCTGTGTAATCCTTTATATGCTCGGTACAAGTATTGTTAAAGGATTTGCGCTCACTCTTGCTTTAGGTGTAATTGTTTCCATGTTCAGTGCAATCACAATCACGAAAAACTTCATGCATTTAATCTTCGGTACAGGGGAACTCAAATACCCTGCACTCTTCGGTCTGCGTAAAGACGAAATAGGAAAAGGCTTTGAAGCAACCGAAACTAAGCGCGAAAATGCACGTTTCGGTATTTTGGATTAGGCACTAATTTAATTAAAAGAGGTAAACAAAAAATGAATGAGATAACATCAAGACACTTAATAAATATAGTAAAATACAGAATAGTGTGGCTCTGTATTTCCGCAATATTGTTATTGCCGGGAGTTATTGCGCTAGTTTATTCAACTATCCATAACGAAAACCATATTCCGCTCAAAGTCGGCATTGACTATACCGGCGGGACTATTCTCCAGTACGGAGTTAACAAAAACGTCACTAACGCAGATATGAGCAAAACCCGTACGGATTTGGAAAAAATAGGGATTGAAAATCCTTCAATCCAAATTCTTCACGCAAATGCAGAATCTTCAAAAAATTCTGATTTGAAAAGTATTATTTCAATAAAAACTAAATTCATCGGAGAAGATAAAGATACAGTAAACAAAATCACTGAAACTTTATCAAAGGATTACACAAATCCTGATTTGATTTCAGTAAGTTCTGTGGGACCGACTTTAGGAAGAGAATTGTTTAAAAATTCACTCCTTGCATTAAGTTTAGCATTTTTAGGAATTATTGCGTATCTTTCTTTCAGATTTAAATTTGATTATGCGCTTGCCGCAATTCTCGGTATTGCACACGACGTACTTTTTGTAGTTGGTATATTTTCTCTTCTCGGGCTTTTATACAACGTTCAAATCGACGGATTATTTATCACTGCAATCTTGACGGTTGTCGGGTTCTCCGTCCACGATACAATCGTTGTATTCGATAGAATTAGAGAAAACCTGCGTTATTACTCAAAGAAAATGTCTTTCGGCGAAATTGTCAATGCGTCAGTTAACCAGACTTTAGCAAGAAGTATCAACACATCACTCACAACAATAATCACACTTGCAGCATTGTATTTCTTCGGCGGTGTAACGACAAAAGACTTTGTACTTGCTATGTTAATCGGTATTGCAATCGGAACATATTCAAGTATATTCTTCTGCTCGGTACTCGTAGATATCTGGGAAGACCACAAAAACAACAAAAAATCTGCAGCAACTGCGGCATAAAATAAATACAAAATAAAAAGCGGTCTTTTTAATAGAGACCGCTTTTTTGTGGAAAATATATTGGATTAAAAATTTTAAGGGAATAGACCAGTGCGCAAAAGGCACAAGTCTATTCTTGTATATGGGGCTTGTGCATCCCCTGCCCATGCACTGACATTCTTTTAGTTTTAATATCTGATACGTTCACTTTTTCTTTTTTATTGCTATGAAAAAAGAAAAAGTGAACCGAAAAAGAAAAACACGCAAAGAAACAGTGGCGCTACGCGCCACAAAACCAAATGAAAGTAGTTGAAGGCTTTGCCTTCAACCATTAGTGGTATGCTATAGTGCTAACGCACACGCACACCTTACCGACCTACGGTCGGTCTAAGGAAGGTGCGGAAACCTTTTTCTACCCTCTTTAACAATTTTAGTTTTAACTATACGACTACTTTCGTATCTTCTGCTGACTCGTTTTTTGGGTCGCGTGTTTTCTTTTCTTTCGTCTATTTCTTTTCTTTTGCTTCAAGGACTCCGTTTTGAGTTGACTAAATGTCAAGTCAAAATGGAGGGCAAAAGAAAAGAAATAGACTTAATAAGGAAATCTGATAGAACCTTTTGCGCACTAATCTGTTTTCCTTAAGAATATTAAATCCCCATCATCCGGCACTGAGTGCCACATTCTCCCGCCCGGGGGAGAAGGTAGAAAACTTTTTTTATTTCAGCACCGCTTTTATCGCAGATATCATTCCCTTTTCTGAGGCAATATTTTTTCCTGCAATATCAAACGCGGTTCCGTGACCTGGTGAGGTCCTTATTATATCAAGCCCGATTGTCATATTAACGGTTTCATCACCTGCAACAGTTTTTATCGGTATCAGCCCCTGATCATGATAATTCGCGATATAGCAGTCATAAGGACATTTTTCTCTATTAAAAAATGCCTTGCCGGCTTTTACAAAAAGAGTGTCCGCAGGTAAAGGGTCTGTTATATTAATACATTTTTCGCGAAGTTCTTTGACTGCCGGATTTAAAATCTCAATTTCTTCTCTGCCCAAAATTCCATCCTCTCCAGAATGCGGGTTAAATCCGCACAGTGCAAATTTTGGCTCGTCAATTCCAAAATGCTTCTGGAAAAATTCTTGCAAATTCAAAACTTTTTCTTCAACTATTTCCTTTGTGAGATTAATTTCTTTTAATGCGCAATGGCGGGTCAATAAAAGTACCCTAAAATCTCTTGCAACAAATAACATCTCTGCAAGCTGTCCGTTATGAGCGAGAAAATTCTGTAAAATTTCAGTCTGTCCGTTAAAAATGTGCCCAGCAAGGTGAAGCGCATTTTTGGCAACAGGTGCTGTTACAATAGCTTTCGGTTTCATTTCGCAAACTTTTTTTAATGATTGGTATGAAAACTCTCCTGCGGCCTTTGTAACCTTTCCTGCTTCAATTTCACCATCATACGGAACCTCAGCTATTTCATAATCCCGTTTCAATTCACCGTAGAAGTCAAGAATTCTTTTATTTGAAACAAGAACGATTTTATCCTCGGGCAGGTCGAGCCTGTTTAAAGCTTTGATTGTAATCTCAGCCCCAATCCCGTTCGGGTCACCCGTTGTAATCGCAATTTTACTTTTATAATTACTCATGTTTTTCAAAGTATTTTAAAATATCAACAAGCGTATTCACTCCGCCGAGGTTACCGGATTTTGTGACAATCCAGCGTGCGTTATGATCCATACTCAATGCGATTGCAGGCGCAACTTCATCAATTAGCTGTAACTGGTTGGCACGTATTGCTTCGCAGCATTTGTAGGATGTTTCGCCGCCAAGAGTAATAAGAATTACATCTTTTCTTGCAACAACCTGTTTTGTGAGTTCCGCTAAAAAATCCGTCACTCGGTTTGCCATGCCGGACTTTGTGAGTTCCGCATTAAGCGAATCTTCAGAAAAGCCGTCGAAATCACGTATTAAATCTGAAGTATGCACAACAACAATATTATTTGAGCCAAGGTTTGTTACAATTCTTTCAACCAGTTCTTCTGAAACTCCGGCTAAAACAGTTTTCATATCAAGATGAATTACAAGGACATTTTCAAAATCGTCAGATTCTTCCAGTCTTGAAATCTGATTGGAGGTAATTTGCGTTGCACTGCCGGAAATAACAAGTTTTGGAAGTTCAGGAAATGTTTTTGCAAAGTGCTGAGGATTTAAATCCGGAAGCCATAAATCACTCAAAACCTGAGCTGTTGCAGCGGTTCCTGCAGGGAGAATATTATACTCGGATTTCCCGATAGCAAGTACAATCTGCTCAATATCAACAGTAGACACCGCATCCATTACAATAATTTTTTTACCTGCGGAAATTAATTCCTTCAACTGGCGCAAAATCGGCCCGGCTCCCTTCATAACTGTTTTTAATTCAACTGAGGCAACCAAATCTTTATTTTCATCGCTTAATTGTGATTTCAAAAGTGTCGGCAAGTGGGATTCAAAAATAGGTGAATGAGGATCACGAGCCATTTCGGTTCTTTCTATCGGTACACCTCTCATTAGGTGGTAGCCGCCGACAGTAACCCTCCCTTCCAAAGGGAAAGCAGGCACAATGACTGCAGCGTCAAATCCTAGTGTCTCAATCATTGCCAGGACTTCTAGCGCAATATGACCTCTTACTGTTGAGTCTATTTTTTTATAGTAGTAATCGGGATTAATTTGCTCTTTTATAAAATTCGCCGCAGATTTTGTTTTTTCAAAAGCCTCATCAGGTTCAATATTACGAGTTTCTGTTGAAATAGCCCAGGTCTGGGTCGTTTTCAAATTTACAGGAGCCGACGCTTCATCCAGAAGAATCTGGGTATTTGCTCCTTTCAAATGAAACTGAAGTGCTGTATCATTTGCACCTGTCAGATCATCTGCAACAATACCTACGACATTAGAATTAATCATCATAATACTTCAGAATCTCTCTTTGAGCCCAACAACCTAATACCGGTAGCTACAACAAGAAAATTTTCTCTTTCATTTCCAGTAGCTTTATCAGTCCATTTACTTTGAGCAATACGTCCTTCAACAGCAAGCTGCGTACCTTTTTTTACGTATTCTCCTGCAAATTCTGCCTGTTTATCCCAAACATCTATATTAAACCAATCAGTGGTTTCCGATTTTGTTTTTGCATCCCAACGGTTAACAGCGACAGAAAAATTCGCCTTCACTTTACCCGATTCAAAATATCTTATTTCAGCATCTCTGCCTACACGTCCAACGACTACTACTGAATTCATTCGTACCTCTTTCCATATATTTTAATCCCGGCACAGACCGAGCATGATTACATTTTACAATAAAAATAAAACATCAGTAGTTTTAAAATGCATTTTAAAGAAATGTAAAATTATGAACTATTTTTTGAGAAGTTTTTTAGCAGCAAAACCGGCTACAGTTAAAATTCCTGCACCTAAAACCACCCATACGGATTTCGGAGTTTTTTTAGTTTGTTCAAAATTTACCTTATTTTGCAGAGTGCATACATCCCTATTAAGCTGTTTAAACTGCTGAGTAGCATCTGCATCGGAATACAATACAACAGGAGTAAACTTCTCAGGCGGACAAACTACTCCGATATGGAGACCTTGAGATTTTAGATTATTATTCACAACACTATTTTGAACACTTCCTGTCATATATCTACAAAAACTCAACTAATATTAAAATTGCCAGTCGCATGCTTAATATTACTTAATTGTAACACTAAATATTAATTGACAAATAGAGAATAATAAGATAAAATGAGAATTGTTATCATATTTAGGCAAAAGATGAATTATTCAAAACAAAGAGAAACTATTCTAAATACATTAAAGGAAAATGTTGTCCACCCGACAGCCGAATACCTTTATGATGTTTTAAAACGTGAAAATTCATCAATAAGCCTTGCAACATTATACAGAAATCTTAATCAATTGGCGGAAAACGGAATAATAAAAAAAATAGACGGACTTGAATCGTCCTCTCATTATGACCATAATACGCATGAACATTACCATTTTATATGTGATAAATGTAAGAAAGTTTACGACATCAGTGCGGATGTCGCACCGGATCTGGTGAAAAAAGCACAGGATGAAACAGGTTTTACAATAAACGGTTCGGATATTGTATTCCACGGAATTTGTAAAGACTGCAATAAGTAAAGGAGAAAATTATGGAAAAATTTCAATGCACAGTATGCGGCTACATCTATGATCCTGCAGAAAATGACAATGTAAAATTTGAAGATTTACCGGATGATTATACTTGTCCTTTATGCCATGTCGGCAAAGATATGTTTGAAAAATACGAAGGTTAGGCCGGTGCTGCTGCAAATGACGCATATAGCATAACATGTGCAGCCCGTATTTAAATAAGGAGAATAACTTATGGAATTAAAAGGCTCGAAGACGGAAAAGAATCTTCTTGAGGCTTTTGCAGGAGAATCTCAGGCAAGAAATAAATACACCTACTACGCTTCACAAGCAAAAAAAGAAGGGTTTGTTCAAATAAGCAAAATATTTGAAGAAACCGCAAATAACGAAAAAGAACACGCAAAAATCTGGTTTAAATATTTGCATGAAGGAAACAAAATTCCCGAAACAATTAAAAACCTCGAAGATGCGGCAAACGGTGAAAATTACGAATGGACCGATATGTACGCACGTTTTGCACAAGAAGCAAAAGAAGAAGGATTCGATACTCTCGCAATTCTCTTTGAAATGGTAGGCAAAATCGAAAAAGAACATGAAGAGCGCTACAGAAAACTGCTCGAAAATGTTAAAAATAACACAGTATTTGAAAAGCCATCCGCCGTTGTATGGGAATGTGCAAACTGCGGACATACTTTCGAAGGAGAAAAGGCTCCGGAATTATGCCCTGTGTGTAAACACCCGAAAGCTTACTTCTTTATGAAAGCAAAAAATTACTAAAAATAAAAGCGGCTTTTCAAAACTTGCAAAGCCGCTTTTTTATGTTAAAATTAAATGGCAAAAATAAAGGAGTTGGTTGTGACCGAATTTAAGGGAAGTGATACAGAACAGAATTTAGCCAAAGCTTTCGTTGATGAAGCTTCAGGTTATTTTAAATATTCACTTTATGCTGTTCTTGCAAAATATGAAGGACAAGATTACATCAGTAAAATATTTGAAGATATTGCTCAAAATGAAAAAGAACACGCTAAAATCTGGTTCAAGTGGCTTAATGACGGAAAATTTCCGAAAACCTTGAAGAACCTTAAAGATGCGATTGAACTTGAAAATAATGCTGTTACTGCCGAATACCCTGAATTCATCAACAAAGCAAAAGAAGAAGGTTTTGAACATCTTGCCGGACTTTTTGAAAAAATTGCCGAAATAGAAAAAAATCATCTTGAAAAATTCAAAAAATTAAAACAATCGCTTGAAAATGAACTAAATATCCCGGCTGACACCACACCGATGTTATGGGAATGTTCGGCTTGCGGAGCTGTTATTGAACAAGATACCCGCCCGGATTACTGTCCTCTTTGCGCGCATGAAGATACTTTCTTTTTTAAAAAGAATCCCCGTTAATTTTAATAAATATACAAGGAGAAAATTATGAAATTTCGTGAAATTAAGAATAATGTTTTTTACTGCGGATTGAATGACCGTGACAGAAGAATTTTTGATGAACTTATTCCGCTCGAACACGGTACAACATACAATTCGTATCTTGTAAAAGGAAGTGAAAAAACTGCAATTATTGATACAATGTATCCGCCAAAATCAGATGAATATTTAAAAAACTTTGACGAAAACGGCATTACAAAAGTTGATTATATTATTGCAAACCACGGTGAGCAGGATCATACGGGAACTATCCCAAAATTACTCGAAAAATATCCTGAAGCTGTTGTTGTAACAAATGCTATCTGTAAAGGTAACATTATGGAAATGCTCCTCGTACCTGAAGAAAGAATTAAAGTTGTAAAAAATGACGATGAACTTTCTCTCGGCGATAAAACTTTAAAATTCATTATCGCACCGGGAGTTCACTGGCCGGATACAATGTTCACACATATTGTGGAAGATAATCTTCTCTGCACCTGTGACTTTTTAGGGGCTCATTATACTTTTGATGAAATCTTCTGTCCTGATAGCTGCGAAGTTGAACACAGTGCAAAACGTTACTATGCAGAAATTATGATGCCATTCAGAAATCTCTGCAAAAAATATACAAAACAGGTGAAAGAACTTAAACCTGATATGATTTTACCGAGCCACGGTCCTATTTATAAAAATCCTGATTTCATTCTTGATTTATATGAAGATTGGACTGCAGATGAAGGTAAAAATCTTGTTCTTCTTCCGTATGTTTCCATGTACAACAGCACAGAAGAAATGATTGATTATATTGCAAAAAATCTTAATGATAAAGGTATTCAAACACAGGTTTTTGATATTGTAACAGGCGACCTCGGCGACCTTGCAATGGGACTTGTTGATGCAACAACCATAGTTCTTGGAAGTTCCATGGTTCTTGCAGGACCTCACCCGATGGCTGTGAACGTTGCATATCTTGCAAATATTCTCAAACCAAAAGCTAAATTTGCAACATTCGTAGGGTCTTACGGCTGGGGCGGAAATCTTTTCGGAACACTTGGTCAGATGCTTTCAGGTTTGAAAGTTGAATCTATTGAGCCTGTGCTTGTAAAAGGTAAACCGAAAAAAGAAGATTATGAAAAACTTGATATTTTAATTGAAGAAATATATAATAAACATAAGTCGTTAAATCTGGTTTAATGTCAAAAAAAGGGAGGAAAATATGGCAGACTTTATGGTTAAATTAGGGCTCAAAAAAGACAACCAAATCGGTGAAATGTCAAGAGTAAAAAAAGACGCGACAGTTAACAACTATAAGGAAAAAGCCCCGGACAAACTGGTGAGATCACCTAAAAAAGATACATTTACTTCCTCCGAAAAAACGGAAAACAAAGATAATAAATAACGATTAAAGCGGTCTTTATAAGGCCGCTTTTGTATTAATATTTGTTAATGAACAATAATTAAAACGCAATCATAAATTTTTACAGGTTTTACTTATTCCGGAAGTAAAATACAGAAAAGAACGATAATAATGAATAGCATTTCTCCAATTTCAGCCGTAAAAATATATACACTGCCCCAAACACGTCAAATAAATTACGCCCAAAATAATAAAAGCGAACAAAGGGTTGAAACTTCTATATACAATACAAAAGGAACAAATGTTTATTTCGGTTCGCTAGCCAAGGCTCAGGATGCGTTTGAAGCAGAATGCATTCAAATTTTGAGAAAAGTAAGAAATCACAGATGCAGAATGTTTGATGAATATGATATTACGGAAATGCTGGGTTCATTAAAAAAAGAACAAAATCCTGAAAACAAAACAAATGTATTAAAAGAAATTTTTTGTCTTGAGTGCGAAGAATATGGAAAAAAGCCTGATAAAAATTTTCTAAAACGAGTATTAAACCTTACTGCAGGGCGGCCTGAAGATGATAGATTTGCAATCCTTGAATTTGCACAGGAGGAACTTATCTCCGCGAAAGAACCTCTTGCGGCATTTGCCAATTTGCCAAAAGAGAAACAGGATAAACTGGTAAAACTTTTAAAAGATATAGATAATGTAAATACTATAAACAGTGAAGCAAAATATTACAACCCGGAATCGCTATATGATACTTTCAGAATTCTTGTATATGCGGAGGATGACCTGTCAAAACTTAAATTAGCAGACGCAAATGCCTATAAGATTAGTACATATCATATTTTAAAAGATGATATGGAATATTTTAAAAATTTAACTTATCCAGACGAAAATACAAAAAAAGAAGTCCTCTCAGTGGCAGAGAATATTCAGACGTATTTTCTTCAAAATATCCTGTAATATTAAAAAAAAGATTAAACTTTGTTCATCAAGCAATAAAAGCCCCTTACAAGTGTTATTGTAAGGGGCTTTTCAAAAAGATAATTAAATTTAAGCCTTAACTATATCTTTTGCAAAAGATTCAGACCTGCGGGCGTGGATTTCATCTTCTATTTTCGAGATAAATTCATCAACACCCATTGTACCGACCTGACCGATACCGCGGGCGCGGACAGCTACAGAATTTGCTTCAATTTCTTTATCGCCGATTACGACAACGTAAGGGATTTTCTTATCCTGCAGGCTTTCTCTGATTTTGTAATTCATAGATTCTGAACGATCGTCGAGTTTTGCTCTAATGCCTGCTGCGCGCATTTTCTTGTAAACTTCCGCCGCAAAATCAGCGTGTTTTTCGTTGCTGATAGGAACGATTGCAACCTGTGTCGGCGCAAGCCATGTAGGGAATGCACCCGCATAATGTTCAATTAAGATACCGTGGAATCTTTCCATAGAACCGAATATTACACGGTGAAGCATAACAGGAGTTTTCATCTGACCGTCTTTATCCTGATATTTGATACCAAATCTTTCAGGCAGGTTAAAGTCAAGCTGAATAGTTGCACACTGCCAAGTTCTTCCTATTGCATCTTTTACTTTAAAGTCGATTTTCGGCCCGTAGAAGGCTCCGTCACCTTCATTGATTTCATATTTCATACCGCGGCGTTCCATAGCCTCTTTCAAGCCTGCTTCTGCTCTGTTCCAGTTTTCAATTTCGCCTACATAGCTTTCAGGTCTTGTTGAAAGTTCAACATCAAATTTCATATTAAATAATGCCATTGTATCAGCGACAAAATCAATAATTTCATTGATTTCATCAACCAGTTGTTCAGGAGTACAGAAGATATGTGCATCATCCTGAGTAAACCCTTGAACACGGGTCAAACCAGACAAAGCACCCGATTTTTCTTTTCTGTAAACCGTACCGAGTTCAGCCATTCTGAGAGGCAGTGAACGGTATGAATATCTGTTTGCCTGATAAATCAAAATATGGAAAGGACAGTTCATCGGTTTTACGATATATTGTTCATCCTCTTCATTATCTTTTTGTATAAAGAACATATTTTCTTTATAGTGGTCAATATGTCCTGATAATTCCCAGAGTTTCGATTTTGCAATCTGCGGAGTATTAACAATTACGTAACCGCGTTTTCTGTGTTCTGTTCTCCAGTAATTTTCAATTTCTTCACGAACAACAGCAAGATTTGGGTGCCACAAAACAAGCCCGCCGCCGATTTCTTCTCTTACAGAGAATAGGTCAAGTTTTGCACCGAGTTTTCTGTGGTCACGTTTTTCTGCTTCTTCAAGGAAATGCAGATAATCTGCTAAATCTTCTTTTGTCCAGAAAGCTGTTGCATAAATTCTCTGGAGCATTTTATTTTTCTCATTACCGCGCCAGTATGCACCTGCAACTTTTAATAACTTAATTGCGTTGCCTTTAATATATGAAGTATTCGGAATGTGCGGACCTGCGCAGAGATCGTTAAACAACACATTTCCGTCTTTATCTTTTGTAAGATACAGGGTCGGATTGTCGTTTCTGTGTTCTTCAAGAAGTTCAGCCTTGTAGATTTCGCCCTCAGCCTTAAATTCCGCAATCTGTTTATCAACATCAGGAATAACGTATCTTTCAAAAGTAAGATTTTGTTTAATGATGTTTTTCATCTCATCTTCGATTTTTTGAAGGTCATCTTCCGTAAAAGCATGCCCGTCAGTCAAATCGAAATCGTAGTAAAAACCGGTGTCCGTAGAAGGTCCGATAGCCAACTTTGCCGAAGGGAAGAGCTTCTGAACAGCCTGTGCCATAATGTGAGATGCGGAGTGTCTTAAAACACTCAAAGTTTCTTTGTTTTTTTCCATTTTAATAACCTTTCATGTCCTTTTGGGTTTGTGTAGCTGATATCAGTTTAATTAACAACACTTAAATAAACATCAGCCCCCGGGGTGGACCCCCCTAACTGTGTACACGAATACTTTAACACCAATAAACTTGCAATACAAGAAAATTTATAATAAAATTTATGGAAAAGGAGAAGTCATAATGGTATTAAAAGCATTGAAAACAAAGACTTTAAGGCAGGGGGGGGAGGGCACTCTTTCCGGGATATTCAACATCCGTAACGAATATCAAGGAGATAAAAAGTTCAAAAAGATTAAATTTTTAGGATGCAGTATTCCGATATATTTTTATTGCGGACGTAAATCTATTCATACCTTTTGGGAAAAAATTTTTAAAGAATATTTTAAAAATAATAATATTGATAAAAAAGTTAAACATTTAAAAGAAGGACTCGATGAGATTTCTTGCGAATATATAGATAAATTTATGGAACTTGTTCCTTACTGGAATAAATATATACACGGCACGAAAAATGGCTGGACCGATTATGACTTAGCTTTAATGGAAAAATACAGTAAAGAAGAATTTCAACAGCCATTCGGTTATATCACAAAATTCAACCCTTTTATATTCCAGAATAAGTACGGTTTAATAGATCTTCATTCAGAGGTTCTTGAACAAATTAACGGCAAAGATATCGTGGATGCAGGAGGGTTAAACGGGGACACAGCGGTTATGTTCGCTGAATATTTCCCAAATTCCAAAATTTATGTCTACGAACCTTTAATCGAAAATATTAAGACACTAAACGTAATTATACGAGAAGGGAATTACCGGAACAGAATTATTCCGGTACAAAAAGGACTTGGTAACGAATGCGGAGTTGTTGATTTTAAATTCAATTATGAAAATAAGGCTGAAATTGTCCCGCTTGATATTGATTATAAGGGGAATAATCTTGGTTTAATAAAAATGGATACCGAGGGTTTTGAAACGCAAATTACCGAAGGTGCAGCAGAATTAATAAAAAGATACAAACCTGTTTTGGCTATAGCTATTTATCACACACCTGAAGATTTCTTTGAATTAAAAGACAAAATCATTGCGCTAAACCCTGATTATAAATTTATGATAAGACGCAGCGAACAAGTTATTCCGACAGCGGATCTTGTACTGATAGCATATTAAGCGACGTAATATAACATTTTACCCCTCAACCCTTGAGGGCGAGTGGGAATTTTAATGCCTCCATTTGTAAGGGAGGTGGCGCGAATGCGCCGGAGGGTTTTCTTTAGCGTCATTGCTGGCTACGACCCGCAATCGCAGCACTGTAAAATACCACAATTTCAGATTAATCAATTCTCTAATCTTGCTATTTCCATATAAAAAAATTTATAGTAAGATATTTTTTATAAGAAGTAAGATGAGGGGATATTATATGAAGAAATTTATTGTTTCATTATTTGTTATCTTAGCGGGAACTATCGTCTTTGCCGCAGAAAATGTCTACACTCTCGATAACGGGCAAACTGTTATTATAAAAGAGGTTAAGACAAACCCGATTGTCACAATGGATACCTGGATTAAAACAGGTTCCATTAACGAAACCGATAAAAATAACGGAGTTGCGCATTTTTTGGAACACCTTTTCTTTAAAGGCTCCAAAAACCATGCACCTGGAGAATTTGACAAACTTCTAGAAAGTAAAGGCGCTGTTACTAACGCAGCTACAAGCAAAGATTTCACCCACTATTATATTACTATCCCGTCAAAATATTTTGCAGAAGCCCTCGAACTTCATGCAGATATGCTCTTAAATCCTCTCATTCCGAGAAAAGAACTTGAAAAAGAAAGAAAAGTCGTCTTAGAAGAAATTTCAAAAGACGAAAATTCACCGGATCACGTTGTATACGATAACTTAGTCAGTATGCTTTATACAACCCATCCTTACAAAAGGAAAGTTATCGGGACAAAAAATATCATAGGGACAATTCCGCGTGAGGAAATTTTAAAATTTTATAACACATGGTACTCACCTTCTAATATGGTGACAGTAATTGTCGGGGATGTAAACGCAGAAGATGTTCTTTCAAAAATTAAACGGAACTTCAACGGCAGCCCTCAAAAAGCTCCAAAAGTAAATTATCCTAAGGAAAAACAACTCACGGAACAGGCAAAAAAAGTTCAGTATCTTCCGGCTCAATCCGGTTATATGCTGATTGGGTTCCGCGGTGTTCCGATTAGCGATAAAGATTCTTACGCTCTTGATGTTCTCGCGACAATCCTCGGCGACGGCCGCTCTTCAATTTTCTATCAGGAAATTAAAGATAAATTACAGCTTGCATTCTCAATCTCTGCTTCCAACGCAGGTTTTAGGGATGACGGTTTATTCTACATTTCCGCAAACTTCCTGCCGGAAAAACTAGATAAACTTGAGAAAAATATATTCGATATAGTTGCACAGGTCAAAAAAGACGGCGTTACAGAAGAACAGGTTAACCTTGCAAAAAATATTATTGAAAGAGATACCTACTACGAAAGAGAATCTGTTTCAAATATCGCTCAGGAAATCGGCTACGTTATGGTTACGGGAAATGACATAAGTATTTATGATGACTATGTTGCAAACATTAAAAAAGTTACGCCGGAAGATGTCAAACGAGTTGCAAATAAATACTTAGGCATCAATAAATCTGCAGTGTCTATTGTTCTTCCTGAATCTTCAAAAGAAAAAGAAATTTCCAACATAACTTCACCCGATATTACTTCAAAACTCGTAAGTGAAAATAAAACAACTCAAAAATACGAACTTTCAAACGGCACAACCGTATTAATTACACCGAACTCATCCAATGAAATCGTTGCGATAAATATCTTTGCAAAAGGCGGCAACTTCCTACAGGAAAAATACGGTACATCAAGCCTTGTCGCATCTACCATGCTTAAAGGCACAAAAAAATATTCCCCGCTTGAACTTGCACAAATACTTGAAGATAACGGTATAAAAATTATACCGGCAGTGCGTTCTGATGCTTTTTCGGTAACCGTCTTAACCACAACAACAGAATATGATAAAACGCTTGCGTTATTAAATGAAATTATTAATAATGCTACATTTAGCGATTATGAAATAGAAAAAGTCAAAACCGATAAATTGAACATTATAAAACAATCCAGAGATATCCCGTTTCAGGTTGCGATTGAAGAATATAAACACCTGATTTTCGAAGGCACACCTTATACAAATTCAACACACTTGCTTGAAAAAAATATTCCGTCAATCACGCGCGGTGACATTGTAGGTTACTATAACAGAATTTTCGCACCGCAAAATATTGTAGTATCAATTAACGGAAATGTTGATAAAGAAAAAACTATAAAAGCGTTTTCAACAATGTTTAAATCAACAGACAATGAAAAATTTGCATTTGACACGCATAAAGATGATATAAAACCGTTTAGAGAAGCAAAAGAAAGCATAAAAGAAGCACCGGATACAAATACCGACTGGATTATACTCGGCTGGCAGACTGCCGGTATGAACGACAAGAAAGATTATGCAACCTTACAGGTTATAGATTCGCTTCTCGGTTCCGGCATGAGTTCGCGCCTTTTCAAAAACCTCAGAGATCAGGAAGGGCTTGCGTATCAACTGGGTTCAAGCTATTCCGCAAACGCTCTTAAAGGAGCCTTCATCGTCTATATAGGCACAAACCCGAAAACTTTAGAAAAATCTCAGGAAATGCTTCTTGCGGAAATAAATAAACTAAAGACCGAATTTGTCGGCACAAAAGAACTGAAAGAAGCGAAAGACAAACTAATCGGGCAGTTTATCTTATCGCAGGAAACAAATCTGGATAAAGCAGCCACAGTCGGTTGGTTTGAAACAATTGGCTCAGGCTACAATTTTACAGATGAGTACGAAAAGTTGATTAATTCAGTTACAGAATCGGACATTATTGAAGTCGCAAATAAATACTTCAACAGGAACTACGTACTTTCTATAGTGAAAAAGTAGCATAAAATATGTTATCGGAAGATTTTTTACCCCTCTCCCTATGGGAGAGGGAGGAATTTCTTAGCGAACATTAGTGAGCATAGAAATTCGGGTGAGGGGTAATTTTATATTCTTTCAGGTATGTTCATTTCTTTTCTTTTTTAGCCGGAAAAAGAAAAGAAACGAACCAAAGAAAAGAAAAATCGGCAAAAAATTCCAGCGTCGCTACGCGCCGCGAAATAAAATGGAAGTAGTTGAAGGCAGAGCCTTCAACCTTATATGCTCGCTATCGCGGCAAAGCCGCACGCTCGCCTGAAAACCCTCCGGCGCTTGGCGCCACCTCCCTTACAAGGGAGGCTTTTACTTTACCCCCTTTGTAAAGGGGGGTAGGGGGGATTTATTTAGACCAACCTGTGGTCGGTTGCCGAACGTGTACGAAGTGCGATAGGGAGGCTCAAAGGTTAAATGCGTCAGCATTTAACGACATCCATTCTGTCTTGCGCTGCGAAGCAGCGCTGTAAATAATGCGTGTTTTTCTTTCTTAGCCGATATTCTTTCTTTGCTTGTTTGCCGCCGTTAAACGGGCACGCATACGCATAGCGTATGCTTATGCCCTCTGGCGGCAATACGCTTTGCATCGCAACAAAAAGAAAGAATATCCGGTGCAGGGTTTGGGGCTGCATAAGCCCCAAATATAAATATTGTAGCTATATAATCCTCACCCGAATTTATAAATTCGCATTTGCTTTTTAACAAAATATCCCCTCGCCCCTTACGGGCGAGGGGATATTCCTTGTTCCGATAACATATTTTATGTATTCAAGTTCTACTTTAGATTATAAAAAAGACAAATCCTCAAAATTAAGTATTCACTTTTGTAAAGAAAATTTCTATAATGTTTACATAATTTCATGTTTATTATTACATGTGTTTAAAATAGGACGGGTTAAACATTGTTAAATAATTACGAAAGTTTTGATAATTCAGAAACAGCGTCAAGAAAATCAGCCCTGATAATGGAGAGAGTCGGGCTTGTATCAACGCACATGTACAAACAATTTTTGGACTATCAACACGCAACAGTAAACACTAATGAAATATTTACCCGTATGATTGATAACCTTCAGGAAGTCGCAGAAATTCTAAAAGAAGCGTTTTCTTCACGAGGTGTTACTACGCAAAACATTTACGTGGATTTTGACCAGCAGAAATCTGTTGTTATTATTAATATTCTTTGGCATAAAATAAGCTTTACTACTCGTTGTAATTTTCAGCCACAAGCTCTCTATAGAGAAAACGGCAATCACATGTTTTCCGGCAGAATTATGGCAATCAGAGGCAACTATAACGAGCTTATGACAGGCGTAAAAGACCACGATGAAGAAATGGTGAGACTTCTGGATAACGAAGTTGCCTCACTGTTTATTCCGGCAGAAGGAAGCCAGCGCTGTATCCTGAAAATTCGCCACCTCGGGAATAAAGAAATTGACATTAATCAGGTTGATGCACCGCGCGAATTTGTTTTGAAAGTAGTCGAAACAATCTGCGGCGGAGGCTTCTATCATGAAGAAGGTGCCAGAAAAAGCTTTAATATATAAAGTTACAACCTTATAGGGTAATCATCAGGAATTGTAAAATTATTCTGCATTATCAAGACAGTACAAACATCTGCTCTGCTCCAATCTGCCAGAAGTGGATGGGCGGATTCTGATATACAGCCCTGAATTAACTCCTCCTTTGAGTAACGTGACGTATCAATTATTGAAGTCCAAAAAGCCCCCCTTGAACGATCCAAGCGAAATGAAAAAACATCTCTGCCATCAATTTTCGAAGTTTTATTCGGCTTCAAAAATACATAAAACTGCCCGCGGGTTCCACCTCGCGCATAAAAGCATAGTCCTGTTCCATTAACCAATTTCACACATTTATTCATATTTCCATAATTTGAGGAAACACCGCCATTAAATCCATTGGAAACAAAATATGGAGAATTTTTTGGATATTCTTCCGTAACCTTGATATATTTTTTAAAATATTTATTAAAAATAGCTTCATTTTGTTCAAAAGAGTTGTCATTTCCGTCATTGTTGAATTCACCGGAAACCGTAAACTCAAAACCGACGCCATATTCAACTTCAGCCATTTTTACAGCATTTGAAATCAATGAATAACAAGTTTTTAACTGATTTTCAACAACACTTTTCCGGTAATTTTGAATCAACCCCGGCAAAGTCATAGCGGCAACAATACCAATAATACCAAGAGTTATTAATACTTCGGCAAGAGTAAATGCAAATTTTAGCTTTAAACTAGTCTGCCCCCCCCCCCGTAAACCCAGTCATAGCAATGGTTTTCATGTTTTCCTCCTTGTATATAGAAATTAATAATTCATATAATTATTATATCATACAAAAGCAGCATGAACAAGATATGCTATTCCATAGAAATCTTCGAGGACATTTCCGCAAGGATTCTTGCGACATCAGAGCCGCCAATGCAAACTTCTAAAATCAACGGGCTGTGAATAAGCACTGTTTCGCTGTATTCCATTGTATCAACGTTAATTACGTCAAATTCAATAAAATCTGTGCCGGCGTAAACGAGTTTACCATACTCGCCGCCCGTAGCCCAACGGATAAACATATATTGGTTTTCAAATTCTTTGAGTTTTTCTACTAAACGCATATAACCCTCATTCCCTATACCTTATATTTTAGTCATTTTTTCGGTTAAGTCAAGCTCTAGATGTGCAACCAATATCCCATTTATATAAAAGAAAAGCCATACCTTTTTTCCAGTATAGCTTAAACAATAATCTTGGGAGGAGATTTGGGGATAGTTGTACATGCATGATAAAGCAAGCATGAAAATCATGTTACACATGTAACTAAAAAATTAATAAAAATTTACAATTACTTGATTTTATATTAAAATAAGTGTAAGGAGAATTTAATGAAAATATTGGTCATAAACGGCGTAAATATGAATATGCTTGGAATTCGGGAACCTGAAAAGTACGGATCCATGACATTAAAGGATTTGGAAAAATTATTATACGCTTACTCATTTGAACTGGGAGTTGACGTAGAAATGTTCCAGAGCAACCATGAAGGTGAAATCGTTGAAAAAATTCACTCTGCATATCAAAAAGTAGATGGAATAGTCATAAACCCGGGGGCCTACACACATACGAGTGTAGCCATACGAGATGCCCTATCTGCAGTGAATATTCCGACAGTGGAAGTTCACATGACAAATATCCATGCAAGAGAAGATTTTCGACACACATCACTCATTGCGCCTGTTTGTATGGCTCAAATAAGCGGATTTAGTTTTGACGGTTATAAATTGGGTCTCAAAGGGTTAGTCGACTTTTTAAAAAGTGACAATTCATTAAAAGAATAAAATGTATATTTTTTATCGCGCAATAAATTCTTTTCTGAAGGCTTCTGTTAATGCTGCAGCTTTTTCGTAAGGGTTTTCAACACCTTGTTTTCTATAGTTTGCTTCTGCTGCATCAAAGACTTCATTTGCTTTTGCAACTGCTTCCGGGTTTTCAATCATTGTTTTGACATCGTTTTCAATGTTATCGGAACCCGACACAAGAGATCTGCCGCTTATTGCGGAAGGAGATTTTGAAAGATCTTCCGTCCCTTTTGGCGTGTCCTGGACTTCAGGTTTTACTTCAGGTGCTTTAGGGGTTTCTGGTTTCAAATCTGCTTTTGGAGAAAATGGAACTCCGGTGTTGTTTTGAATTTCTCTCATAATGGCATCCTTCTTTCTTTTGAACGATTGCTTAACCGTTCTTATTTATCTCTTTAATCCGTTTTAAGCTTTAAAACACCAAAATAAATTTTTTTGCTATTTTGCACAAAAAAAATTACAAAAATTAATATAAAAATCTCTCCCGTAATTTTTTATGTTATCATTTAGTATATACTATAAAAGGAAGTAATGCAATATATGAAATTGATGAATTTATTCTGCAACATAAAGCCTAAAGATATTCTGCAATACTTGCCTGATGCGGTTTTCGTGGTAAAAGAACAGTCAGGTGAAATAGTCTGGATAAATGAAAAAGCTGCTCATCTTTTTGAATTAACCAGAGAAGATTTAGAAGATTTAAACTTTAATGATATTGTTGAAAATGGGGTTGAACTTGCAGATAAATCATCCAGAAAAGATGTACCGATAATAGGTGGCGCTCTGACCGGAACAGGTGAATTTTTTATAGAACTCAATGCAACACTGCTTGATGATGAATATTTGATTACAATCCGTGATGTCACGGCAATGACTAATGTTCTGGTCAATGCCGAAAAAACAGGGCGTCTTAACAAAGATAAAAACCTTATGCTTTCAAAGCTCTCACACGAGTTTAAGTCTCCGGTTCAATCAATTTTGGGGTTTTCTACTGCACTCACGGACGGTCTTGGCGGAGAAATCAATTCCAAACAACAAAAATACGTAAAAATTATTAACAAAAATGCAACAGAACTGCTTTATTTTATGGATAAATTTTTCGAATTTTCAAATGTTGAATCATCATTAAACAAATTTTCATTTCTCACTTTTGATATAGTAAACCTTATCCAGAACGTTATAAAACACAATGAAAATATATTAAAAAACAAAAATATTTCAATAAATATTGATGACGAACAACTGAAAAATAAAACTGTATACAGTGACGAAAACGCCGTTAAAACAATACTCCAGAATATAATAGAACTCTCAATCAAATTGACGGAAATAGGTTCGGTCACAATAGAATTAAGTACTCCCGAGCTTGATTATGTACAAAAGACGGGTGTTAAATTAATAAAAAATGCAACTGCAGAATCTTATATAAAAATATCCGTAATAGATAACGGAATCGGTTTGCAGGAAAATGAAATTGAAGGTATCTTTGAACCTTATACACAGATTGATAAATTAAATAAGAAAAATATAGTTCGTTCATTCTGTCTTGGTACGGCAAAAGAACTCGTAAAACATTTGAACGGGTCTATCTGGCTGGCAACAGAAGTCATGAAAGGAACTGTGTTCAATGTAATTCTGCCGGTTGAAAAGGGAGCGGTAAAACAGGATGAGTAATGTAACTTTAAAAGGTGTAAAAAAAATCTATGACAAAAAAGTTGTTATAGATAATATTGATTTGGAAATAAAAGATAAAGAATTTATTGTTCTTGTAGGAGCCTCAGGGTGCGGAAAATCAACTATTTTAAGAATGATTGCCGGTCTTGAAGATATTACCGGCGGCGAAATATTAATCGGAGATAAAAAAGTAAATAATATTCCGCCAAAAGACCGCGATATTGCGTTCGTGTTCCAGAGTTATGCATTATATCCGCATATGACAGTACGTGAAAATATTGCATTTGGTTTGAAAATGAGAAAAGTCCCGAAGGATGAAATTGAGAAAAAGGTGCTTGAAGCCGCAAAAATTCTTGACTTAACAGAATATTTAGAAAGACGCCCGAAACAGCTATCAGGCGGACAAAGACAAAGAGTAGCCTTAGGTCGTGCAATTGTTAGAAATCCCAAGGTATTCCTTATGGATGAACCGCTGTCTAACCTTGACGCAAAACTCAGGGTTCAAATGCGTGCGGAAATAAAAAAATTACACGAAAAACTTCAAACAACATTTATCTATGTAACCCACGATCAGACAGAAGCCTTAACAATGGGCGACAGGATTGTTGTTCTTGATAAAGGCGTTATACAACAGGTTGACACTCCGGAAGAAATTTATAACAATCCGCAGAACATGTTTGTTGCAGGCTTTGTCGGTTCTCCGCAAATGAATTTTATAGAAGGAGAACAACTGTCACAGGACTTTAAAGGTAAGATTGCAGGCGTAAGACCTGAAAAAATGCTGAATAACGGAGAATTAAAGCTCACAGTGCAGGTTGAGATGACAGAACTGCTCGGCAGCGAAAAGATTGCCTATTTTAATATCGGAGAAAATAAATGCAGCGCTAAGCTTCCTGCTGACTTTAATTTAGGAAAAAGTCTCGATTTAAGTATAAAACGAGATGATATATTCCTCTTTGATAAAGAAACAGGTAAAAGAATTTCTTAACTGCAAAACGTTGTATTTTACTTATTTAAATCTAAAAACTCCAGTTTATAATTTAATATTTCAGCAATAAATTCAGCCTCTTTCAACGAAAGACTTTCTCTGTTCAATTTACCCAGGAGGCTGTTGTATGAATAATCTTGCGACGTAAATGCGCTTAGCTTTTCCGCCAGTTTTTTTAATGTCATTCCACGCGACACTGCAAGCATCTTTATCTTGTTTTTAACATTCATAATAGACCAATTATATCTTATATTGACTTTTTAAATGTAAGAGTTTATTATTATATTTATATACAACTAATAGTATTCATATATGAATACTATTAACTAAGAGGAGAATTATGCGACCTAAACAAGGCTTTACGTTAGCGGAAGTACTTATTACACTTGGGATTATAGGTATTGTAGCCGCGATGACACTTCCGTCATTGACAGGAAAAACCAAATATAAAGAATTAGAAACAAGGTACAAAGTAGCATCAAATCTTCTGCATAATGTAGTTAACTATTTTCACGCTAGAGAATTGATGATTTACGGCACTACATACTGCACGGCAAGTCGAAACTGCAACGGTCAGGCACCGATATTTACAGAAGTATTAGCAGAAGGATTCAGCGGTATCCATGCACTTAACAAAGATTATGGGGCATTTGCTAAAACAAAATATTACAACTTTTCAAATACTGTAAAGTTTCAGGAATCCATTCTTGACGACGGGTATATGGAACTAAAAAACGGAATGAGCGTAATTGTTGAATCAGGGACAACCAGCATGGTGCCCATTATATATTTTGATATAAATGGGACTGCAACGAAACCAAACCGAATGGGACACGACGTTTTTGCTTTTGTAATAGATAAAGATGACAGAGTTTGCCCGCTGGGAGCAAAAGCCTGTACTACCCGTGCGTGGTATATAGAAAATACAGAAGATTTCACCCGGAGTAAATATTGCAGTCCGACTTCCGCAGACCCTCAAAATGGCATTACCTGCGGATATTTTGCAAGCATTGATCATGACTATTTTAAGAAAATACAATAGCCGGCTAAATGCTGTCATCCTTTTTATCTACCCAGATAATCGTAACATTTTGAGGTCTGCAAAACGGATTTGAGGTTCCTTTTTGTGTGTAAGGATTTTTCGCAATCTTATCGTAAGCGTTTATCTTTTCATATAATTTTTTTGTGTAAGCTAGTAAATTCATAATTTTATATTCCCGACTATTACCTGCCTATATTATGGAATTTTTCAAACTTACAATAATCCCCGCAAAGTAGTGTCTTTTATAATATTACTTAGCCTTAAGACTAATCCTCCTTTGCAATTGAAAATTTCATAATAAAAATTTAAACTGACATCCGGAAAAGGAGAAACAAAAATGAAGGATCTAAAAGGAACAAAAACCGAACAGAATTTGATTAACGCATTTGCAGGAGAATCTCAAGCCAGAAACCGTTATACAATATTTTCCAAAATAGCAAAAAAAGAAGGCTATGAACAAATTTCTCAGATTTTTCTTGATACGGCAGAAAACGAAAGAGAACATGCAAAACTTTTCTATAAATATTTAGGCAATATTGAAGGTCATGTTGATGCAACTTACCCGTTTGAACTCGGGACAACGGAAGAAAATCTTGAAAGCGGTGTAAAAGGGGAACGAGATGAGTGGGAATTCATTTACAGAAAAGGGGAAGATGACGCAAATGAAGAAGGCTTTGATGAAATAGCAGAAACCTTCCGCCTCGTGAGAACAGTAGAACAACACCATGCGGAACGCTATGCTGTACTGCTTAAAAATTTAAAAGAAAAAACTGTATTTAATAAACCTGAGCCTCAATACTGGGTTTGCAGAAAATGCGGATTTATAGCATATTCTGACACTGCGCCGAAAGAGTGCCCATTATGTCATCATCCGCAAGGATATTTTGAAATAAAATCAGAAAAATTTTAAAAATTTACCCCGTACGTAAGAAGTATGGGGTTTAATTTACTATTTGATTTTAAGCTGTTTTAGTCGTATAATAAACAGGAGTATGGGCAAAAAAACAATTGCAACTATTTCAATAATTTCACTAATAGCTTTATACGGGCTTTATTACCGGGGAATTCCCGCCGCAATTAATAAACCTTATTTTGAAAACTTTATTGAACGTCAAATACAAAAAAACAGCGGGTTAAAAATAGATTTTGTTAACCCTGAATTTAAAATGGGATGGCTTCCCGCAGTATGGCTGAAAGCTGATGAAATTTCCGTCACAAATGATGATAAATCAAAACCGTTAAAACTTGAAAATCCTGCCCTGAAACTTCAGTTGTTTCCGCTTCTTTTAAAACACGCAGAAGTAAGCGTATTCAATGCAAATAACACAACTGCAAAACTTTCCATTGATAAACGCGGACAAATATTTCTCGGGCAATACCCTCTCAATTTTGATAAAAAATCAAAAATAACTTTAAACAAAATAAAGATTAATCTGAACAAATACTATATTACGCTCAACGATAACGTTTTGGGAAAAACGGTTATTCTTGACGGTAAAACATTCAAACTTGAAGATTTTGAAAAAGACAAACGTGCGAAATTTTCTACAAAATCAAGTCTTATTGTTGACGGCAAACCATCTATAATCAATACTTCCGTCGATTTGCGGTTTCCTATTAATAAGATTAATGAAGACCAGCTTCTACTCAACGCAGATATAGAAAACCTTGATTTATCCCTTTTCAAAATTTACGTAAAATATTTTTCAAAAAACAGATACACTGATTTAAAAGGAATTTTAAATTTCCACGCAAAAACAGATGTAACAAAAGAAAAACACAAAAATATCACGGCAGATTTAACCCTTGATAATTTCGGTTTAATGAAAAAAGATACGGCGGGTTCAAGCTTCTGCAACGGACGGCTTGAAATAAAAACAACCCTTAACACTTTAAAAAACGGTATTCATCTGGAAAACCTGACGCTTAAAGCACCGAAAGTTGACCTTGCTGCAAGCGGCAATATCACAGGTTTAAATAAAAAATTTCCATACCTTGACATACAAACAACAATTAACCCGTCAAGATCGGAAAACATTATTCCGCTTCTTCCGGGAGAAGAAAATCTTCTGCCTGATTTCAACTTCTATTTATTAAAAAAACATATATTCTATAGCAACATTATGGGGCATATTAATATAAAAGGGATTGCCAATAATCCTGAGTTATTCGGCAACGTCCTGATAACGGACGGATATCTGATAAAAAGAATTCCTGATACGACAGAAGGTGCGACAGTTAAACTTTCTATGGAAAAACAAATGATGCACCTTGATGCAAATGTCGAAACCGCCCCGAATGAAGGAGTTGATGTCACAGGAGATTTCAAACTTTTCACAAACAGACGCTCTGATATACATATAAAAAGTACAAAAAACATAAGTCTTTTAAAGGCATATAACGTTGTAATGCCGCTGCATAACATCATCAAATTTGAAATCGGACCTGTTCCGATGATGAAGGTTACAGGTACCGGAAATATTGATTTAAGAATATCAGGGACAAAAATAGAACCTCATGCCTGGGGCGAAATGAATTTTAAAGACACCAATGCTTCATTTAACGATATCCATAACCTTTCTGTCACGGGAATTAACGCAAAACTAACATTCGACGACAGACTTGCAACATTTAAATCATCAAAAGCTTTTATTCTGGGACAGCCTGTCACGATAGAAGGTACAAGTTCACTTTCAGGCGATATGGATTTTACGGCAAAATCTAAAGGACTGCCAACAGAACATTTATTAAAGGTAATAAACACCTCGCCTGTACTTGCAGAATTGCAGGAGGTTGTTGAACCTATAAAAACCATCTCCGGAAAGGCTGATTTGCTTTTAAATTTAACAGGACACATGAAACCTGGCGTTGAACCTGTTTTTAACGAAAACCTGTTTGCAAAAGGTACAATAGATTTTCATAACAACAAAGGTGAATTAAAAGATATTCCTGCAGAAATCTCACAACTATCCGGAACGGTAAATTTCGTAAATGAGGACGCTGATTTTGATATGGAAACTCTTGTTGAAAAATCAAAAGTTAAATTCAAAGGCACCGTAAAAAACGAAAACATTAATTTAACGGCATATTCAAACAAGTTCAACGCCGGAGATGCTCTCAGAATTTCCTCCAGAATGTACTCATATATTCCATACGTAAAAGATTCAGAGTCGATAAATTCATCGTTTACGGCATTTTATCAGGCTAAAGCCGACAAGATTATTCATTATGACAAAATTATAATGAACGGGAAAATCTACAACAATTTCGGCTCCGGAAAACCAATCCTTGTCGGAAACGGGGAATTTAATCTTAAAAATAACCACCTGACGGTTTCCCCGCTAAAAGGTACATATAAAAGCAATCCGTACAACTTAAAAGTCGATGTCACCGGATTTTTAACGGATAACTTCAAAATAAACGGTTATGCCTCAATGAAAAACTTTAACCTTGCGGCGTTGAATGAACTCGGACCGATAGAAGAAATTTTTCCTGAATACAAAGACCAATTGAAACAGTTTGGAAGATATGAAGGGAAAACTAATATTGCAGCCAGAATAAACAATAATAATCTGCGAGTTTTCTCTCAACTGAATGATGTAAGTTTTGTATATCTTCCGAAACACTTGAGAATAAGAATAAAAGACGGTCATTACCTTTTAAATAACGATAGGCTTAATCTAAGCAGAATAAGCGGTTTTGTCGGCAGAATGCCGGTTTTTGTAAACGGCAAAATCACTAATGTATTTAAAAACCCTGATGCGGATTTATATATAAACGCAAAACCTACACAGGAATTCTTTGACCAGTTCTTTAACAATAAAGCGGTGTATCCGATAAAACTTAAAGGGGATGTCAATTGCACGGCAGAACTCAACGGAACTCAGGATAAATTAAGTACAAAAGTTGATTTAAAACTTGATGAAAGCTCCAGTCTTTACTATATGGGCGCCACAATCGGGGATATGGTAAGCCCTGTAGAGATAAAAGCGGATGCCGTTCTCTCGCCGAAAAGCATCAAAATCAATAACTTTAAATACGACAAAATTATCACATCATTAAATAACAAAGAAAACCCTAACACCCAGCTTACGGCTAGCGGTTATGTTGAACAGCTCGGAGAAAATTACTTCAAATTTAAAAATCTCCGCATAACAACCCACAACCCGACGGACGCTAAAATTTTCAACATAATATTCAAAAAACCGCTTATGAAACAGGGTGTATTTACATCCGATATGATTATTAACGGAACATCTAAAGCCCCGAAAATATTAGGAAAACTTGATGTCACAAGCATTGATATGCCGTTTTTTGATGCGACAATCAAAGATATACATACAGATTTCAAAAAAGATATAGTAACAATAAATGCACGCGGAAGCATTCTCAATAATGCAATAACTCTGGATGCGATTTTAAAAAACTCCTTCCCTGACCCGATTGTATTTAAGGATATCAAACTCCACTTTATAGATTTGAATTTAAATAAAATCACCGGCTCGCTGCAGGATTACGACGCTGATATTTATAAACAGCAGATAGCAACACCATACCAGCTTCAGCCGATTGACCCATCAATAATCCGCATAGAAAATTCGGAAGTTACTGCAGATAACATTCTATTAAAAGCACTTTCCGCCACAAACTTTAAAGCTAATCTCAAAATGGGCGCTGATTCTGTCATAAATGTGACGAATTACGGCTTTGATATGGCGCAGGGGAAAGTGACGGGAGATTTAAAATACAACCTTAAGACAAGCGATTTTAAAATAAATTCGCACATAACAGATGCAAATGCTCAAATAATCTCGGAGTCACTGTTTGATTTAAAAGGCCAGCTATACGGAACAACAACAGGAGACTTAACTCTCTACTGCAACGGGAAAACACAGGATTTATGCCTGAATACACTCGGCGGCAAAGGAAATTTTGAAGTTGCGCACGGCAGAATGCCGAAATTAGGGTCACTGGAATACCTTCTTAAAGCTGCAAACCTTGCAAAAAGCGGTCTTACAGGACTTTCTATCAACAGTATTATTGATATAATTACACCGCTGAAAACCGGTGAATTTGAAAGTATCAGCGGCAGTTATGAAATTAAAGACGGCATTGCATACGAAGTTAATGTATATTCAAAAGGAAAAGACCTCAACCTATACCTCACTGGCGCTTATAACGTCACAAATTCCAACGCTGATATGAAGGTATACGGAACCCTTTCTAACAACATTACAAACGTTCTAGGACGCCTTAAAAATGCTTCTTTGAATACGCTTTTAAATATGATACCATTATTAAACAAAAACGAAATTTCACCTGAACTTGAAGCAGAGTTAAAGAAAATTCCGAATTACGAAGTTTACAATAACATATTCAGAATATTTGCCGTTGATATCGACGGTGACATCAATGGCATAAATTACGTAAAAAGCTTCAAGTGGGTAAAATAATTACTTCGAGTAATTATTTCGGATTTTCCAACCAACAGTTCAATTTTGCTTATCCCCAAAATCAGCCTTTTACCCTATTTATAGCCTGATAAGATAGACTTTAAGTCTGTTTTAATCTTGTTACAAATACTTTTTTGATTTTGTTGAACAATATTCGGTAAAGTCATAGCTGTAACTATACCAATATTCCCAGAGTCATCAGAACTTCCGCTAATGTAAACCCTTTTACTGCATTACTTTATAACGTAACACTCGCCTGAGCAAGATTACGGTACCGGATCATAGCCGCCAGGATTCCAGGGATGACAGCGGCAAATTCTCTTCACCCCTAGCCAACCGCCTTTTAAAACTCCGTATTTTTCTATCGCCTGACGGGTATACTCGGAACAAGTCGGGGTAAAACGGCAGCTGGGTGGTGTGTGACGCGAAATCATCTGATAAATTTTTATCAATAATAATACGAGCTTTTTCATTGTTCAGACCTGCCCAAAGTTAACTTACAGGATAATTTTCACCGATTGTATCAACAGCCTCAACCTTGATATCCGTAATCAATTCAGAATAAGAAATTACGACAATTGTCGGGATATGGCGTTCAAGAAGCTGATACAGAGGCAGTCGGATTCTTGGAGAACAAAGAATAACAGGCTGCTGCCCGCATGCCTGCTGGGCACGAACGATTGTTGTCGCTGCAGATTCAATTAACTCCTGAACTTGCATTGGATTTAACAGGAACATTGTACCAAGCTCAGTTCTCTGGCAGCTGTCATCAAGAATTTTTTCCCATTCAGGCGACAGCGTAAGTGCATAAAGAACCTTATCATCACCCACGTTGGACAAACAAATTTGACGTCCTAATGCTGCACGCAAACGTTCCGACAGGATATCAGGTTCTTTAGAAAATCTTGCATAGTCGCAAAGTCTTTCAAATACAAATATAATATCCTTAATTGAAACCTTTTCGCGGATTAAGTTAACAAAAATCTTTCTCAAATCACTTGTAGAAATAATGGTCGGAACAAGGTCGTTAACAAGAGTAGGGTCTTGCGAGCGGACAAGTTCCATAAGTTTAAGTACATCGGTTTTTGTCATAACTTCATCAACGTGTTTTCTTACGCATTCCTGAAGATGGGTAACGATTACATCAGTAGAATCAACCGCAGTAACAGAACGCGTTGCCTTGGCATCATCAAACGTAATCCAGTAAGCTTGAGTCTGATAAGTCGGGTCAATACCGATAATAGCATCTTGCGGAACATCTTTTCTCACGGCATCCCACTGATCCGCAATAACCATTAAACGACCCGGATATACATATCCTGTCGCAACAGTGTTACCGCGGATGGAAATCATATATTCATTCGCATCCAAAGCAGATGAGTCCATAATTCTTATGTTAGGCAAAATGTACCCCAGTTCATCAGTAACTCTCTGACGTAAGGCTGCGATTTTTGCAAGTAATTGACCTTCCTGATCAGGGTCGGCAATTACAAGCAGGTTAGATCCTACCTGCAAACTCAATACGTCAACCCCGAGTCGTTCGTACATTCTGTTAGGGTTAACAAGATCCTGCATATTCTGACGAACACTTTCCAATTGTCCCAACTGAGATTGAACGTCAGCGTTAATAAGAGTTGAGAACCCTGCAATAGCAAGTCCTAAACCAAATAAGAAGAACGGCCAGAACGGCAGTCCGGTAAACGGAGGTCCGGTAATTGCAAGAAGCCACAAGAAACCAGAAGCAAGGAACAAAGCATTCGGTTTACTTACAATCTGCCCTGTAACATCTGTACCTAATGAATTTGCTGCAGAAGAACGGGTCATAAAAATACCTGCCGCAATTGACATCAAAAGTGACGGAACCTGCGAGGCAAGACCATCACCTATTGTCAGGATTGTATATTTTGAAACCGCATCGGCAATAGGCATCTGGTTCATAAGACACCCGATACACAACCCGCCGATAATGTTAATCAATACAATAATAATACCAGCGATAGTATCCCCTTTTACGAACTTCATCGCACCGTCCATACTACCGAAAAGGTTTGATTCTCGTTGTAAATCTTCACGCTTTTTGGTCGCTTCTTCAGGAGAGATTAAACCAGCGTTAAAATCCGCGTCAATTGTCATTTGTTTACCGGGCATAGCATCCAATGCAAACCTTGCTGCAACTTCCGCGATACGTTCCGCACCTTTTGTGATTACCATAAACTGTACAACCGTGATAATAAGGAAGATTACACCACCGACAATCATATTACCGCCAGTTACGAACGTTCCGAATGCGTGGATTACTTCTCCCGCCTCACCCTTTGATAGAATTAACCTTGTTGAAGCAATTGATAATACAAGACGGAACATTGTACCGATAAGAATAATTGACGGAAATGACGCGAGTTCAAGAGTTTTTCTCACATACAATGAAATCATCAGCAAAACAATTCCGAGTGCTATGTTCAAACTGATACAGACGTTAACAACCCAGTTCGGCAGCTCAACAAGCAAAAGCACGATGAGCAGCAAGACGAATAACGCCATAAAAATTTCACTTAAACTATTGGAATTTCCGCCTTCCGCTGCCATTAAATTTCTCTTAACGCCTCACTGATTACGGACAATTGGGTTTCAATTGTCGCATCTACTACCCCGTTTGTTGTTGTAACCATACAGCCGCCTTCCGTAATATTTTCATCCGAAAGTACAACAACTTTTGTATCCATCCCCGCAAGATTTAAAATCTCCGGTACAGATTGTTTTGTAATATCGACCTGTGTCGGATTAACCCTTAGGACAACCTTAGTTTCCTCTTTTGATAATCCTTTCATAACTTCTACTATAGTATTCATAAGCACCTGAGGATCTTCAGATACTTCTTTTTTAATTATTTTCTTGGCAATATCAACACTTATTTCCAAAATATCAGGTGCTATTTGCTCATAAACATCTTGCGGTGCATTCATAAAAGCTGTCAGTGTCTGTTTTAAAGCATCAATATCAGCTTTTGCCTGCTCTAATCCCGCCTGATAACCTTCTTTTGAAGCAGACGCCCTTATTGTATCAGCTTCTTCTCTTGCACGAGAAATTAAATTTCTGTCATCAACCCTTCTAAACCCGCGACGTCTGTCGCCTCTGCGTCTTTCCTGTCTTTGTGAAAAATCAATATTATCTAGACTAAATAAATCTATATCGTCAGGATCTTCAACTTCTTCCGGCTCTTGTTGAACGGGCACATCTTCTTGCGGAGTATTATTCTCATCAGACTCGGCATTTTCCGTAATATCAAGAGAATCCGTACCAAAAATTTCCTCAGCCTCGTTATTGTCCTGCTCGACAACCTGAGACTCAGGAGAAGGTTCCTCTTTCCCGCGTCTTAATGTTTTCTTTTTAATAATCATGATTTAATATTATTATACACCATTCTCCAGGTGAGTGGCAATAACATCAGCAACACGGGGCGGGATTGCATAATATTCATTTTCAAGAGCATTAAAAACAAATCTTCTGACCTTCTGTCTTTCCAACTGCAGAGCCAGCTCTAGCTTATTTTTATCATAATTTTCAGCAGCTTCTTTTACTCTTTCGACCAGTTTATTTTTGTTAATTTCTGTTGCGCCGGGAAGGTTTTCCGCAATTTCATCCAGACATTTCATTGTTAAAGTCGGGTCAACTTTATCTTCTAATCCGTCGACATACATATATTTAATAACAGTTCCGGCGGTCTCCTGATCAAAACGTTCAAGAATTGACTGAACTTTTTCTTCATCGACACGTTTCAATAAAAGTGCGACCGTTACAAGTTTCAGAAGTTTCGGAGGCGCATAAGGACTCTTTTGCGGAGTAGAAACATTTCCGCCGCCTTGCACTGCCGGAACTCCACCCTGTTGCGGAGCTTGCTGTGGAGCCGTTGGCATTTGCTGCGCTGCCTGTTGCTGTTGTTGAACTGACTGTTGCACAGCCTGCTGTGCCGCTTGCTGTGCGGCCTGAGCCTGCTCTATTTCTCCGGTTTCCTGCATCTGCTGCATCATCTGGTCTATATTTGACTGCTTTGAGGCTTTTTCCATCAACGCTTCGTCAATCTGCCCTTTTGCTTTTAATTCCGCTATAGAATCCAGGTATGTTTTCTTTACGTGATGCTCAATAAGCTGTAAAATCTGATCCTGAGGCAAACCTTGCTTAAATGTCTGTTTTGCTATCTCAAATATGGTGAATGCAATTTTCTGCATTACACCATCCCAGTGCATTTGCGGAATGCCCGAACGAATAAGGTCAACGGACTTATGGAAAGACCATTCCGCAATTATCTGTGTAATCATTGCAGCCTGATCAGCTGTAAAATTTAATTCAGTATCATTATATAAGGCCTCACCGGCAAGCATTGAAAAATTTAACAATGTGTTTGCTACATAGGCTTTTTGATTCTGGTCAAAATCCTGAGGCACAAGTTCTTGTGCTTGTTGCGTCAAATTCTGTGCAAATGCTTTATAATCAAATCCTTTTATTGCCATTTTTTACCATTGCTTACGACAACTGTCAAATCGCCTTTTTGTATATATTTTTTTAACTTCACTATTTTTGCCGTTGCGGCTTTATTTGGTTCATGCACTCGGGTATTTTTATCGAGCTGCAAGAGACTTAATCTGTCGTGTCCCTCGCACATATTTTGCTTTACGATTTTCGTCTTTGTCGTTTTCGCCTTTCCTATAATACGTTTTCCTTCACTACTTTTGCCGTTACGGCTTTATTCGTTATTCAATTCAAAAATCTGTCATCCTGAACTCATTTCAGGCTCTCTAGCTTTATGAGCCTTTTTCTATCCAGCTCTTAATCTTGTCGCCTGCTTCTTCGCCGTCAGCATCTGAGAGATTCGCCGACATATTTTCAAGGGTGGATATCATTTCTTCCGGTGAGCGGATTGCGATGTATTCTCTATTTTGCTGTTCAAGCAGTCCTGCTGCAAGTTCGTTTTGTCTGTCAGAGAGTTGTGCTGCTCTCATATTGACATCACTTAATTCTCTATCCTGTTCAGCCTCTTTCTGTCTCAAACGTTCAACTTCCATTGCGTTTGCTTCCTGAATTTGACGAACCTTATCCGATACAGCTTTGAATACTACAACCAGACCGACTGCACTCAGTGCAACCGCTAACCACCAAGGGTTACCGCTTTCATCAGGTTTCGGAAGGTTAACAGGTCTATCAGATGCAAGGTAAGGGTCTACTGAATCTGAGAACGCAATTGATACGTTTTCAGGGTTAACCTTCGGGCTTGCAGCTTTTGCAACAAGTGCTCTTAATTCTTCAACCGTCGTTTCTGCCGGAAGCGCACTCTTTTCCATCGTTACAGCTACAGAAATATCTTCTACCATACCAGGTTTCAAGTATTCATTCAACTGGGTTTTGCTGACGCCGTACTGGGTTTCCGTTGCAGAACGGGAATAACTTCTGTCCTGGCTTGAATCCATACCGCCGCCTGCGATACCGTTTGGAAGATAAACACTAACAGCATTAACATTTCTGTTACTGTCACGGGTCTGGTCGCCCAAACCTTCAGTAAAGGACTGTTCGTTCACCGATGTTTTTCTTTCAGGATCGTAATCTGTGCTGTATTTTTCAGCAGGAGCCTGACGAAGGAAGGTGCTTACGGTTGCAACGTAATTCCCTTTACCTATTAATCTGTCCAACTGCTGCTGAACTTTTTGCTGCATATATTTATCGTTTTCTTCAATTCTGGCAAGCATTTCATCATTAGCATTCATAATGCTGTGATAAACATTACCGTTGGTGTCGGAAATTGAAATATTTTCAGCTTCTAATCCCGAAACACTTCCTAAAAGGAGGTTCGTAATAGCTTTAACTTTCAACTGATCCAACTTTGTGCCGACAGGTACTACAAGCTGAACGGTTGCCGTTACAGGTTTTTGCATTGATGTAAACATTGTCTGTTCCGGAATTGAAATAAATACAGAGGCATTATCAACCCCGTCAATTCTCTTAATTAATCTTGAAAGTTCACCGTTGATTGCGCGGGTTAATCTTATTTTTTTATCTTCTTTAGTAGAAGTAAAGTCGCCTTTATCAAAAACTTCCAAGCCGACATTTTGATCCATCAAACCGCTCTGAACAATTGCCATAATAGCTCTGTCGCGCTGTTCTGTTGTACACTTTTTCTGACCTGTTGTACAGTCGCCTTTTTTCAAATAAATATTAGATTTCGTACCATCAAGACCACGGCTTGCGGCAATACCTTCTTTAGCCAATAATGATTGAATTTCAAGTGCTTTTCCCAAATTATCTGTTGTAAGAAGGTTCACATCCTCTTTTAAGGGCTGTTCGCTTAACTCGGTACCATTCTTTGAACTGTTTCCGGCGCTTACAATAGAAAGTGTCAGGATTAGCGCAACCACAATTACAACACCGCCTATAATCCCGTATAGTAAAGGTTTATTTTCTAATATCTTTTGAAAGTCCATCTGTTCCCCGGTCTGGTTTATTACAAATTACTACAATATATTCTACACCTGAATTTGCATAACTTTATCATACGCCTGAATGACTTTTCCGACCGCCTGTGTTGCAATGTTAACACTGACTTCTGATTTTGCCATTGCAGTCATAACATCGTGAATATCAATGTTGGTATTTCCCGACATTACGTCTTTTAACAAATTATCCGGAGCATTTAATTCCGTATTGAAATTCTCAACAAGCCCTGATAGCACAGATTGAAAATTTCCCGTTGCCGGAGTTTCCATTCTCTGCATTCTGGCTGACGGCATTCCGTATACTCCTGAATCAAGTTTTGTGTGCTGAATTCTGTCCGGTAAATTATAGCTCGGATAAAAACTACTCATAATATTAAATTCCTCCTATTTTATTGTAACTTAATTTTTCGGAATTTACGCATACCTATGTACAAAAATCATCCGTTCGTATGAGAAATTCAGATAATTTAAAGTACATATCATACCTACAATATGTACTTAATGATTTTTTATGAAAAGTCTAATCAGCAGCCGGCAATTTAGAGCGTTTTATCACAGATAAGTTACGCTTCGTTGAGTTCACGGCGGATATCTTCTACTGTTACGTGAAGTATCGGAGAATTTTCATCCTTTCTCAATACAACATTTTTTATTCCGGATTGAACTATAAAACGCTTACAAAGAATACAAATAAAATTGTGTCCCCAGATGTACATTGTGGCATCTTTACATCTGTCCTGACCTGCTTGAATTATGGCATTTTGTTCTGCATGAATTGAACGGCAAGTTTCATATCTTGTACCAGAAGGGATATTATTTTTTATTCTGTAGCACTCGCCGCGTTCTGCGCAAGATTCCACCTTGGAAGGTGTTCCGTTATATCCGGTTGCTTTTATCTTTTTATCTTCTCCGACAATTACCGCGCCAACCTGCGCTCTTATACAGTTTGAACGACTTGCACAGGTTTTTGCAAGATCTAAAAAATAATCTTCCCACGATTTTATTTCCATTGTCTTAACTCCTTGCATTCTTAACTCCTGTCATAATCATAGAAATATTATACTTATTGGCAAGAGCAATTATGTCTGAATCTTTGTCAGAGCCTCCCGGCTGAATTATCAAAGAAATTCTGCCCTGCACAGCAGCATAAATTCCGTCGATTGTCGGAAGTGTATTATCAAGAACCATTACTGCATCTTTAGCTGTATCACAGGCGGTCTTTAAGGCTTCTTCCACGCCTGCAATAGGATTTAAGTGTCCCTGAGAAATTGCAACTGTTTTAAAATTATTTGCGATTACTATTGAATTTGTTCTTGCATATTTTGAAACTTTCCAGGCAAATACTCCATCTTCAATCTGTTCTTTCGTCGGTTTTGTCTTTGTCACAATTCTAAAAGATTGCACGGACAATTCACTTTTATTAAAATCTTGGACAAGTGTACCGAAAGGCGTTATTTTTGCGATTTTATGCATATAAGATTTATACATATTGAGCGGAGTATTTAGTTTTACAATCTTTAGAAATAAATTACGCCTTAAAAGCTCAAATGCTTCTTCGTCAAAATCAGGAGCAACAATAACTTTGACAGCCATTGAATTTATATGTTTTGCGACTTCATAATCAACTTTTTTTGAAAAACCTATAGTACCGAAAAATGAAGCAACCGGATCGCAGTCAAAAGCTTTGTTGTAAGCCTCTTCAATAGTACGACCAAGAGCAACCCCGCATGGCATAGAGTGTTTCACTATTGCTACAGCGTTAACATCGTAAAACTCACTCACAATATTAGTTACTTCAACTACATTATTTAATTCGTTATACGAAAGTTCTTTTCCGTCAATAACCTCATAATCCACCATCTGAGGCGATTTATAAAGTTCAGCCTTCTGCTGCGGATTTTCCCCGTACATAAGGTTTCTAAGAGTAATACATTCGTATTCATCTATTTTATACCAGTCATTCGGATTTTCTTCCGAGTTTTCAAATATTCTAACATTAACTCTCTTTGACATACTTACCTCATTACCATCTTTAAAATTACCATAAAAACTTGGTATTTCAAGCACATCTTAGCATTTCGTAACCATATATTCATATTTTTGGGTGTTTTTGTTGAAATAATTTTATGTCTTTTATATAATTTTTGGTGTCAAGATAAAATTTACAGAGGGAAAAATGGCTAGTAACAGAATAACAGAAGGCGTAGGCAAAAAAATCGTTGAAGCACTTAAACATCAATCTGATATTGAAATTAATCCGGTTCACGAAGAAGATAATTCTTTTTCAACTCCGGTTTATGAGTCTCCGGAACCTGAAGTTATTCAGCCGCAAAACAATAATATGTTTGCCAATAATAATTTTGAAACTCCTGTAGAACCTAAAATTGACCAGCCACAGGCTTCTTTTACGTTTACAAATAATCAAAACATCAACGAAAATTTTAATACCAATATGATGAACTTTAAACCTAAAGAGCCAATCCCGCCTGTTGAAGATTTTGAATTACCTCCAAATGTTGCGGTTTTAAAACAGCTTATTAATAAGCTTCCGTCTGGTGTCTCCAAACAAACCGGGGCACAGATTATTAAACAAACCATGGAAGCGCTCGGAATTTCTATGACAGGAGTTCTCCAGGAAGCCCAACAGGTTCAGGAAAATCTTAACCAATCAGTAAGAGACTGTCAGACAAGCATTCTGGAATACAAAAAACAGATTTCCGTTCTTGAAGCACAAGCGCAGAAATACCAAAGACAATTCGCTGTAGTGAATGATATCATTAGCCTGTTTATCCAAACTAACCACTAATTTATTTATTAATGGCAGCTATGCTTTCCGTTAATAGCAACCTTATCGGGACATCTCATATAATCAAGGTTTTCGTATAATAATATCCAATCGACAGCACTACAGATACATCCCGGTGCAGTATATCCACGCAGATAATGTTCAATCTGTGTAGCCTGTTCACAAACACTATAAGTTAATCTATTTTCGCCCAATCTAAATAAAAATATATTCTGATTCAACACATTTTTAGGCTTTCTGTCGGTTTTTATAATAATTGTGTTACGGTATCCCATAAATTCAATTCCGTCAGCGGCAATAGAGTAAGCGCCTCCGCCATCTCCTAATGCACCGAGATTAGCACCTTGTAAACTGTAATAATGTGTCGTTTTTCCATCTTCAGAGGTATCTCCTTTGTTAAAGGAAGAAAATGTGCACTCACTAGTACTTAAACCATTTTTAACATAGCACTCACTGACATTTTTTATGTATGGAAGCATATAACTCAAATAACAACGAGCCTGTTTAGAACCATCAGATGTCACATCAAAACTATTACAATCCCAATCCTCTTTCTGCATTCCCCCGTTTGCCTCAATTGCCAATGTATAAGCTTGACTAAAAATACTATAAGCTTTCTTTACCTTGGTAACAGTAACTTTATCCTGCTGTTTTTGAATTATTGCCGGCAATGTCATCGACGCCACAATTCCAATAATTCCTAACGTTATTAATACTTCTGCAAGAGTAAATGCTGGGTTTTGCTTTAAATTACGAAGCCCCCCCCCCCGTAAACACAGTCATAGCAAGGTTTTTCATACTTTTCTTCTCCTCTGTTCAGCTATATATTCATTATAACATACGGCTTAGGAAATTACAATTCACTAAGCCGTATTTATTAAATCTATTGATATGAAAATGCCTGCTGAATATTCTTGTCAACCCTTGCCCTGCAGGAATTATACTCAGTTTCAACCATCTTAAGTTTTGTCTGGTATTGAAGCATTTGCTGTTCGAGTTTCTGGTCTAACAGTTTTAACTTGGCCTGCCGCTGATTAAGTGTCTTTACGATAGGGTTATCTGAATCATAATCGCTTCCAACCCTCATTAAATCGTTGCAAGAGGACATCAATTCCGAACGCGTCTGAGTTATCAACTGGATTTTGTATTCCAAATCCATTCTTACGTTGTTCAGATACTGCATTCTGATTGTATCAACTATGAGACCCATTTTCTTTTCCTTCTATCTTGTTTCGTTAAGGTTATTCCCTTTCAAGAAGCTGTGTTGATTATTTTCTGCAATCAACTGTTCCATTTTTTGAAACTGGTGTCTGTGATAATTCAATCTGTACTGAGCCATCTTCAATTTCTTTTTCATGGTCAAGAAATCGCGTAAACCTTCTACAATCGAATTTATCAGAGCTTTGATAGGGCTTTTCCTTATCAGAAAGTTCCTTGAATATATCAGGAAATCTATTATCCTTTTTATATTCATTACTAAAGTATCTCGAAGCATTGTTCTCCTTACACTTTAGTTCTACATGTATATAAAAACACTCAGCACAGATTTATTGCCTGTTTTGTAAAGTTTTTTAACATGTCTTAACCAAAGTTTGATTATCTGTTTACTTTTGATGTATCAGCACTCGAAAATGAGGTCTGTTCATATTCATTTTTATTTAACGGAAAATTCGTCCGAAACTTTAATGCAGAAAGACTATGCGAAAATAATCCGCAATAAAATTTTACAATTCTTTCTGCCACTTTCAATATAATATTCTCAGTTTGTATATTTTTTCTCATAGTCTATAAGTTCTGAATAGCTTTACTATCGCCGTCGATTGATTCTTTCAGCATCTTTTTAACAACATCGCCCTGCGTATCAAGCATCTTACATACAGTTTCAATGTTTCTAACCTTGTTGGAAAGTATTGTATCGGCATTTGCCGTAATATTACCTGTAACATTCTGATAAGCGGCAAGAGCAGCAGAAGATGTACCTTGCATTAAGTTTGCCATAACAATTGCAGGTAAACCATATTCACCCAAATAAGGGGCAGCCGCCTGCATAATACCGCCCCATCCGGAAATTACACTCGCTACAGGGAGAACAATATTACGTCCAAGCCAGCCATAACCGTTAGCAGAACCGACGCCATAAGCGGCAGCACTTGCGACATCAGCAATTCCGCCAAGACTTGAAGCAAACCCTGTTGCAACTCCGCCTGAACTTGTTCCCCAGCCGGTAATTGAAGCTGCCCCGCCAGTTGCAGTTCCGCCTAAGCCCCAGGATACAGGAGCCGCTCCGCCAGGGAAACCTGAATAGTTATAAAGTGAATCTATACCGTATGAAGAACCTCCTGTAAATGGTGAATAATAAGAAGTACCTGCGACGTTCATTGATTCAGAGGCACCGAATACAGTTGCAAATGATGACGGAGCCAACAGACTTGCAATTCGATACAAGAAACTTCCGGTCATTTCAAAACCTGTACCAGATCCTGTACCCGATACAGTAATATCGCGTAATTTATCATAAGTTTCAAATAACTGGGCTTTTGCGTCTCCGCTTGCGGAACCGAATTTATTTGCGATTACCAGATAACTGTCATTTTTATAAGCCATTTGTACCTCTTAGTTTTCTTTTTTAACCTGCCGCAATACAAAATCTGAAAACAATCAGTGCTTTAATTGGATTATTCAAAAGTTTTGAATGTAGATTCAATGTTCTTATCAATAACTTTCTTGACTGCTTCCATTTCAGTTTGCAGCGCTTCCTGTTCTGTATCAAGCTGACGTAGTCTCAATTCAAGAGTACGGTCTTCCTGTTGAATTCTTTCTGTTCTTGCGTTAATATCCTGAATTGCTTTTTCGTAAACCTGCATATCATAGTTATACTGGTTCATTGCATCCTGATAAGCGTCCTGATCAGTTTCGGTTTCAGTATTCAGATAGTACGTAACCGAAGAATCCTGATAACGGATTGTTTGAGGACGACCTTGCTCATCAAGGTCTACCATTGCCTTTTCAGTTCTTTCAATTTTTTCTTCTACATTTTTGGCAACATAGTAGGTTAATTTATCTTGATTTTCTGTTGGCAAAGATTGATCAGGACCGCTGATTGCAGAACTTGTCAAATCTTTTGCACAGGCAAATCTTGTCTCACCCTGCCATTCCCAAGTATAAATATCTTCAGGATCTGCAAGTGCAAAATCTGAATCCGGCCAATCTTTAAGAATTTGTTCATATGCTGTTTTCATTTCAGGATCTGTCGGGTCATATTTTGTGAGTTCACAGTTTCCAACATAGGTCGGAACACCGGATTCTACATAATAATCATACGGATCACCTGCAGTTTCATCTGCCAGAGCTGAAAGTGATGTAAAGTGCATTACTCCGTCTTCATCTGTATAACAGCCTAAATCATCGAAATCTTTGCTGATTGAAGGATAATCCTCAACCAATTTATCATAAACCTTTTTCTGTTCAAGGTTAGTCGGATCATACTTGCTGACCTTATTACCATTGACAGTATAAGTCAGATTACCGGTAGGTTCTGTTGTCACAATATCTGTACGCGCAGTCGTCTGTTCTGTAATTGTATCAGTATTAGGATCAATATATCTGTCTTTTATATTACCTGTACCCTGTAATTCTGTCTGTGAGACAAAGTGAAGGTTACCGTCTGCGTCTGTGTATGTCATTGCATCAGCTTCTGTCATGTCAGGATATTGTGCAGCTAATCTATCATAAGCCGCTTTTTGTGTAGGATCCGCAGCATCATAGGCGTTTACATTAAAGCCGTTAACGGTGTATGCTCCTGCACCGGTATCCACAACATTAGCCCTGTCAACGGTTGCTTCAGAAGCCGTACCAGTCTGCATAAATCTGTCTTTTACATCACCGGTTCCATCCAATTCAGTTCTTGATACGAAGTGAAGATTTCCATCTGCGTCAGTATAAGTCATCATATCATCTTCCTGCATATCAGGATATTGAACTGAAAGCTGGTCAAACACATTTTTCTGATTTGCATCAGCCGGATCGTAAGTCGTTACATTATAGCCGTTAACCGTAAATGTAGGCTGTTCTACAGTATCAATTTCATCTCTTGAAATAGAATCTTTTGTAGAAACATCATCTTGAACAACCTGCGGATTAGACAATTTATTCTGAACACCTTGGTAAATATCTGCGAAATGAAAGTGAGTAACGAGATAATTATAACCATCAGGATCATTTTGGAGTTCTGTCATGCTGGAAATTTCTTCAGCCTCAGTTCCATCGGTATAAGTATATTTCAATTCTGTATAATCCTGAGTACTAGGGGCAGTCGGTACTTCAAGCGCTAATAAATCATTAAACGTATTTGCACTCTGATTTGCCAGTGCAGTACGTGCCTGGTTAATCTGTTGTCCTTCATACTCTACGTTAGTTTTTCTTGCGGTCAGTGCCAAATATCTCGCCTGTGAAGCTGCCATTCCCATAAGCTGCTCTCCTCTACATTGTCTAAATTGTCTACTACTACATTTCTTTTTTTAATTATGTTTTTCAAAAAGTCAACATAACTACAATAAATTATACGGCAATATGAAGAAATTTATACAGCATAATCCGTAAAAATCCTACAAATGAATTAGAAAATTTCAAAAATTCATTAATTCAACCGACAAAAAAGACCGCCCCACGAGCGGTCTTTTTAATATTATTTACTCCATTATTCTGCAGGTTGTTCTTCTTCCGGGTGAGGCTCTGTTACTGATAATGCAATACGTTTATCTGTCGGGTTAAACTTCATAATGTAAGTCATAACCTTGTCGCCCACCTGCAAGATGTTTCCGTCTCTGTTTTGAAGTTCTACAACCTCATTATGAGGAAGAAGGGCTTCTACGCCGGGGAATACTTCAACAAATGCACCGAAGTGCTTAATTCTGGTGATTGTACCTTCAACTTTGTCGCCTTCTTTAATTTGTTTTTCAGCCTCTAACCAAGGATCAGGCTCAAGGTTTTTCAAACTTAAAGAAACACGCTGTTTGTCGTGGTCAACCGCAATAACTTCAACGTCAATTTTGTCGCCGACATTCAAAATATCTGTCGGGTGGTCAATCCATCTCCACGAAAGTTGGGACAACGGAAGAAGCCCGTCAATTCCGCCAAGGTCAACGAATGCACCAAAATCAGTAATTCTGACAACATCACCCTTTACGATTTGACCCGGCTCAATTTGGGCAAATACATTTTTTCTTGCTTCAACTGCGCTGTCTTCATAAACTTTCTTATTAGATAGGATAAAGTTATTCTGCTGGCTGTCAAGAGTCAAGATTTTTAATTCAATCTTAGAGCCTACTTCCAGATCAGTTTCCTTTGTTCTCAACTGAGAAGAAGGAACGAAACCTCTAACGCCTGAAATTTCGACTAAAATACCGCCCTTAACGATTCCGGCAATAGTACCGAGAATAGTTTCATCAGCGGCTTTTGCTTTTTCAAGCTCTTTCCATGCGTAAGCAAAATCAACTTTTTTACGGGAGAGAAGGAATTTTCCATCCTCATCTTCTTCTCTTATAATAAGGAATTCATATTCCTTGCCTTTTTCAAATTTATCTTCAACTTTTTCATCTTTTTCAACAGCCTCGCGGGTCGGAACTATTGCGATGGTTTTTGCACCGATATCAACCATTACGCCGTGACTGTCATAGCCGCATACTATACCTTTTACAAGGTCGCCTTTTTGAAACTTGTAATCATATTGTTTCAGCAATTCTTCAAAATCTAATTCACTTGATGTCATCTTTACTCCATTGTCCAAAAGACATTACCTATTAACTTTGCTACTATTTTAGCAGACGAAAGTCAATATGTAAAGGTTTTTTAAGCTTACTTAACAAATTTTTACAGCACAATACAGGCATATCCTCTGAACATGCCTGTTATTTATGCGTTTTTGTTATTTAATTAGGATTTCAATGAAGCAATTAGCTCATTGATTGCGCTCTCCTGAATTTCGATTTCGGCAATTCTTTCTTTTGTTTGCTGAATTAATTCACTCGGGGCATTTGCGACAAATTTAGGGTTGTTAATTCTTCCCTGGAGGGATTTTTTCTCCCCTGTTAATTTGTCGAGTTTCTTTTGCTGGCGCTTGATTTCTTCATTAAAATCAATCAGATTTTCCAGCGAAAGTACTATTTTTGAGGCAGACACAACTGCTGTTGCCGTTTTTTGCGGAACAGGAGCGTTCGAGTCTGCATAAGTTATATTTTCTACTTTTGCGAGTCGTTTAATATAAGACTCAATCGCTTTGAATATTGGTTTTTCATCTTCTGCGGCACGGATTTCAATATCTATCTTTAATGAGGTTGAGATATTGAAGCTCTGTCTTACGTTACGTAGAGATTTAATGGTTTCGAAAACCAGTTCCATTTCTTTAGCTTCCTGCGGGAATGAAAGTTTTTCATCATACACAGGGAATTGAGCCACGATAATCGCAGGGAAAAATCCCTCCACCGCAGCTGCGGTCCCCCTCCCTTTACAAGGGAGGTCAGGGATTAACTGCCATACACGTTCCGTAATATGCGGCATTATCGGATGAAGCATTCTTAATGACATATCAAGAACGTATCTGAGCACTCTTTGTGTATTAAGCTTCAAATCTGCATCCTGAAGTTGGATTTTCGCGATTTCAACATACCAGTCGCAGTATGAATTCCAGAAGAAATCGTAGAGAATATGTGCAACTTCACCTATTCTGAATTCTTTAATATTCTCATTAACTTCTTTTGCAGTTGAATTTAATTTATCTAAAATCCACTTGTCGGCGATAGTAAGATTATCAAAATCAATATCCTTGTTATCAACGCCTTCAAGGTTCATGAGAACAAATCTTGAAGCGTTCCAGATTTTATTGGCAAAATTTCTGCCGTATTCAAATCTTTCCTCACTCATTTTGATATCCTGACCGCCATAAGTACAAAGCGATGTCATTGTAAATCTCAAAGCGTCACAGCCGTACTGGTCAATAATTTTAACTGGGTCAATTGTATTGCCTTTTGATTTAGACATTTTCTGACCTTTTTCATCCCTGATTAACCCGTGGATATAAACGGTTGAGAAAGGAGCTTTTCCCGTAAATTCCAATCCCATTGTAATCATTCTTGCAACCCAGAAGAAAATAATATCAAAGCCGGTTACAAGGGTAGTTGTCGGATAGAATTTTTTAAAATCAGGGCTTTCAGTATTTGGCCAGCCCATAGTTGAGAAAGGCCACAAACCCGATGAGAACCAAGTATCAAGTACATCAGGATCCTGCGTATAATTTTCAGGATCAGGATTTTCTCTTGCAACAACCATTTCGCCAGTTTTATTGTGGTAATATGCAGGGATTTGATGCCCCCACCAGAGCTGGCGTGAGATACACCAGTCGCGGATATTTTCCATCCAGCCGAGGTAATTTTTCTCCCATCTTTCAGGTACAAACTTAATTCTGCCGTCTTTAACCGCTGCAATAGCTTCTTTTGCAAGCGGAGCCATTTTTACGAACCACTGTTCGGAAAGAAGCGGTTCAATTGTTGTTCCGCAGCGCTGGCATTTGCCGACATTGTGTTCGTGGTCGCGGGTTCTTAATAAGAAATTATTATAAGAAAGCATTCCGATGATTTTTTCTCTTGCTTCATAGCGATCTAACCCGTGGAGTTCAGGCGGAACTTCGCCGCAAGCCTTCATTTTACCTTCGCCGTCGATAACCCAGATAGGTTTTAAGTTGTGGCGTTTGCCTACTTCAAAGTCGTTCGGATCGTGAGCAGGGGTAATTTTTACAGCGCCGGTGCCGAAATTTCTGTCAACATATTCATCCGCAATAATAGGAATTTCTCTTCCGGAAAGCGGGATTATAACAGTTTTACCGACAAGTTCTGAATATTTGTGATCATCAGGATGAACGGCAATTGCAACGTCACCGAAAATAGTTTCCGGACGTGTTGTTGCAACTATAATTGCACCTGATTCGCCTTTAACAGGATAAGAGATTTCCCACATATGCCCCTGTTCGGTTGCGTATTCAGTTTCAACATCGGAAATCGCTGATTGACAGCGAGGGCACCAGTTTACAATATATTTTCCTTTATAAATCAAACCTTTTTCGTAAAGTCGAACAAAAACCTCTTTAACAGCTTCTGAGCAGCCTTTGTCAAAGGTAAATCTTTCTCTTGTACGGTCAAAAGAAGCACCTAAACGTTTACACTGGTCAAGGATTGCTGATTTATGTTCATTAGCCCACGCCCATGTTTCTTCAAGGAATTTTTCTCTGCCTAAATCATAGCGAGAGAGTCCTTTTTCTCTAAGTTTTTTTTCAACAACGTTTTGAGTTGCAATACCTGCATGGTCAGTACCCGGAAGCCACAGTGTTTCATAACCGCTCATTCTGTGGTAGCGGGTTAAAATATCCTGCAAAGTTTCATCAAGAGCGTGCCCCATGTGGAGAACACCCGTAACATTCGGCGGCGGAATTACAATAGAAAAAGGTGGCTTGTCGCTATTTGCGTTTGCCGTAAAATATCCGCCCTCTTCCCAAAACTTATAAATACTAGCTTCTGTATCTTTTGCATCATAAACCGTAGGTAAATCTTCTATTTTTAACGCTGTCATATAAAAAATCCCTCTTATTTTTATCGTATAATTTTACGATAACACAAAAAAAAGAGAGCGTAAATAATTCCGTAAAAATAGAATGATTCTGTACCATAATGGGGGTAATTTTCTCATCCATATTGGAAAATCAACCTTCTGTTACAATTGGAGAAGGAATATTCTTTTCTCCATCCTGTAAGGGGGGGGGATTGAGGAGAGATTGTGACTTGAGTGAAAACGTTTATACTTTAGCGTCGTTGCGGGCTGCTCCCCGCAATCGCAAAGCAACGGAATATTACTATTGTATATTTACGTCATCCCGGGCTACGACCCGGGATCGCATAATTGTTACATCCGACGGAAATGCAATTCCGCATAGCTTGAAAAACTTGATTTCAGCTGATGCTTCAATCAGTTTTGCTAAGCTTTCGGAACGACGTGTTTACGCAGAACTTTTCACCCTCACCCTTCCCCTCTCCCTTTGGGAGAGGGGATAAGAGAAACCCTTCACCATCACACTTCACTCTTCACTAAAAAAGTACGGATTGCTTAGGCTAAAGCCTCGCAATGACGTTAAAAACACAACATAAAAAATTGTCATTCCAAAACACTTTCAGAATGACAATTTTTTAATTGAATAGCTTTATTCTATGGCGCGAAAATTCTTTACGCTTTCGGAATGGAATTTGCGATAATTTCCATTTCTTCCAATGATGCGTAAACAGCATGACAACCGCAATCTACGTAAAGAATTTGACCTGTTGTACCTGTAGATAAGTCAGAAGCTAAGTATAAACCGGCTTTTCCGACATCATCAAGCGAAACATTTCTGCCAAGAGGTGCTTTTGCAACTGCTGCTTTAAGCATTTTATCAAACCCTGAAATACCTTTTGCTGCAAGAGTTTTAACGGCACCTGCAGAAATACAGTTGACTCTAATTCCTTTTTTGCCAAGATCTGCCGCAAGGTATCTCATTGAAGATTCTAATGCAGCCTTTGCAACGCCCATAATATTATAGTTTGCAACTACATACTCAGAACCGAGGTAAGTAAGCGCAAATATTGAACCGCCTTCATTCATTATCGGTTCAGCGTGCTTACAAAGAGAAATTAAAGAATAAGCGCTTACGCCCATTGCTAAATCCCAGCCTGCACGGGATGTATCAATAAATCTTCCCTGCAAATCTTCTTTTGCGGCAAAGGCAACAGCGTGAACAACAAAATCTATTTTTCCGTAATGTTTTTCACATTCTTTGAATACTGCTGCAACTTCATCTTCTTTTGTTACATCACAATTCATGATAATTTTTGCGCCCATTTCTTCTGCAAGAGGTCTCACACGTTTTTCCATAGCTTCGCCCGCGTAAGTGAATGCAATATCAGCACCTGCCTCGTGAAGTTGTTTTGCAATAGCATAGGCAATCCCGTGAGTATTAGAAACTCCGAAAATAACCCCTTTTTTACCTTCCATTAATTTCATATCTATATCTCCCTCTAAAATTAACTGACTAAAATACAAATTTCTGAACTTATTTCAGATTTCTTTATAAAAGAATTTTATCAAAAATAAAAAATTTAAGCAAACCTAAAAGTAAGAATTGTAAATATTAACAAATGTAACAAAAGTAAAACATGCTGAAATCAACGGTTTTGGCAATACTTTATATATTTAAGAGAGTAAATATACGGAGAGCTTTACATTGAGTATTAATGTAAACAATTTAAGCAAGGCAGATTTAGTCAAGCTCGCGATGAAATCACAGAGCGGCAAGACAGCTGCTGCAAATCAACCGTCTTATATGACAAAGAACGGTTCAATATTCAATGCTCCGAACGCTAAACAAACTACTCAAACTAAAGATGCAAAACCGACAACTGTGTCTGAAGGTATAGAAAAATTAAAGAACAGTCAGGCACAAGAAACAGGAGAAAAGAAATTATATGAAGATATAGACAGCATCAAGACAGCAAAAGAGGGCAGAGAAGCCATTAATCAGTTGAAACAGGATATGAATGGTGCAAATCTCCTGGAAAGAATGAAACTGCAAAAACAGCTTAATAAACTTGAAGAAAAACAAAAACAATTAGTAGAACAAGAATTTAAACAATCGCAGGAAAATCTGAAAAGTATAGCCCGCGGCGACGGCGCAATTACAAATGATGGAAACGCCGGTTCAGGTAAATCTTCATCTGTTGACGGTCAAGATGTCAGTGCAGATGAAGGTAAAGCTATGGCTAATGATGCAGAGCAGGACAATAAGAAAGCCGAACAAGATACAGCAAGCGTACAAAAAGACGGACAACAAGTTGAAAGTTATCAAAAAGATGCTAAAAAAACACAGAAAGATGTAAAAAAAGACGAAGCAAAATTCAACAAAGAAATTGCTAAAGAAAGCAAAGCAATTGCTAAAAACCAGGCTGAAATGGCAAAAGAAGCTGAGACAATGGCTCAGACAAAAACTGAAATCGATGCACTACAATCTGAATTACAAAGTTTAACTGCTGACAGCACCGGTATTGGAGAAAACAGCGCCTTTTCACTGAAACTTGCAGGCGAACAAAGCACAGGCCAGTCAAATGGAGCTTCTTCATCAGATGAAACTGCGACCAGAATGGAAGAACTTCAAAATCAAATTGGCATAAAAGCTGACAGTATGCAGGCAAGCGGTCAGAAACTTCAGAAATTGCAAACTTCTACAAACAAATCAATCACTGTAATGCATAACAAAGTCAGATTGAAATCCATTTATTATCAAAAAGCGCAAAAAACAATGGAAACACAGCAAAAAACAACGGATAAAATCTTAGATGGAGCTCAAAAGTTTGATGATGCAATGCAAGTAGTACAACAGACAGGTAAAACTCTGCAATACGTTGGTAAAGGTATGATGATTGCTGGTAAAGCACTAGCATCAAACCCGTTTACCGCAGCAGCCGGTGCAGCATTAATTTCTGCTGGAGGTTTCACGCAGAAAGCTGGTACAGTAACAGAAATGGTCGGTCAGTACGGTTCAGCTGCCGCTAATGTAGTAAAAACAGCCTGCCACGTAGCTGACGGTAATTTTGCAGCGGCCTTACAGACTGCAGGTTCAGCAATTCAATCAGGTGCTGCCGCTCTGAAAACTACACAAGGATTAGATAAGCAAATGGATGCAATTGACTCCCAGGTTGAACAGGCTCAAACCGAAGCAGCAGCTTCAGTTCAGGCAAAAGAAATGGCTAAAGAAATGAAAGAAAGCGGCAAACTTGATGAAATGGGTATGACTCAAAAACAAGCGTCATCGACAATAAAAGGTAATATTATGAATGATGTTAACTCCGGTAAGCTTGAATACAAAGACGGACAATTCCAGAGAACACTTCCTGATGTAAAAATGGACGAAAACGGTAAACTTGTAACAAGCTACAAAAATGCAGGACAAATGTCCGGAACACATTCTAGTGTTCTTAAAGGCGGCACAACTGATTCAACAATAGTAGAGTCTCATTCTGGCTCATTGGGTGGAGCTGCCAAGGCAGGTGAAAATATGTCATTTGGCGAAAAAATCAAAAACGGTGTTAAATCAGGTTTTGCATCAGCTAAAGAAGGAATTAAAAAAGCCGCAAAAGATCCTGATACGCTTATGAAAATAGGAAAACAAATGACAACACTCGGGGCTTCAATGGCACAAAGATCTCAACAGGCTGGACGGAAACAAACAGGCTCGAAAAATTATTCTTACCCGCAATACAATATCAATTATGACAGACTTGAACGCGGTCAAAATATGATGAAAAAAATCAGAAACAGAAGTGTTGCATAATTAAATAAAAAGCTAATCTTACAAAAAGATTAGCTTTTTTATATTTATTCATTTAAGGATAACGCACCGCTCGTTGCTTCAAGAAGCAAATTCATATAAAGTATCTTATTTGCGGCAGCCTCATCAAGATTTATAAATTCTGCACCTGCACGCCTATCCGTCGCTGTTACGACTTTGACATCCGCATTTACTTGTAAATCCCCACATTCGATTTCTACAGGGAATACATCGCCTACTTTTAAACCTTTATGGTGTGTTACGGCAATTCCACCTCTGGAAATGTCAATTACGGAATCAACCGCACTGTTTTCAGCCTTAACTATTTCAACAGGAGTAAGCTGATTATGAGCATCAAACCTCATAAATTGACGTTTATCAATTACCGGAACATTATCTGATACATCTTTACGCTGAACCCAGGTTTTGTAATCAGCATCATTTCTGTTAAATGTCGGTGCAGTGTCACCTGTCGGAGTTGTATCACCTGTCGGAGTTGTATCACCTGTTGGGGTTGTGTCACCCGTCGGTGTTGTGTCGCCTGTTGGTGTTGTATCGCCTGTTGGTGTTGTGTCACCTGTCGGTGTTGTGTCACCCGTTGGGGTTGTGTCACCCGTTGGGGTTGTGTCACCTGTCGGTGTTGTGTCACCTGTCGGGGTTGTGTCACCTGTCGGTGTTGTATCTCCTGTTGGTGTTGTGTCGCCCGTTGGTGTTGTATCTCCTGTTGGTGTTGTGTCACCTGTCGGTGTTGTGTCGCCTGTCGGTGTTGTGTCACCTGTCGGGGTTGTGTCACCTGTCGGTGTTGTGTCACCCGTTGGTGTTGTGTCGCCCGTTGGTGTTGTGTCGCCCGTCGGGGTTGTGTCACCTGTCGGGGTTGTGTCGCCCGTCGGGGTTGTGTCGCCCGTCGGGGTTGTGTCGCCCGTTGGGGTTGTGTCACCCGTTGGGGTTGTGTCACCTGTTGGGGTTGTGTCACCTGTCGGGGTTGTGTCGCCCGTTGGGGTTGT
>CALVBD010000006.1 GCA_944325635.1 Candidatus Gastranaerophilales bacterium
CGCCCACGATTTTACTTTATTAAGGTTTTTTGGCTTGTTGGTAGCTTGCGCTACCTTCCCCTCCATTTTTCGATACTCAATCGAAAAACGGAGTCCTTGCCAATCGCCCACGATTTTACTTTATTAAGGTTTTTTGGCTTGTTGGTAGCTTGCGCTACCTTCCCCTCCATTTTTCGATACTCAATCGAAAAACGGAGTCCTTGCCAATCGCCCACGATTTTACTTTATTAAGGTTTTTTGGCTTGTTGGCAGCTTGCGCTACCTTCCCCTCCATTTTTCGATACTTAATCGAAAAACGGAGTCCTTGCCAATCGCCCGCGCTTTTTTACTTGGTTGCTCGCATTAAACGGGTATGCTGTCGCTTCACCCTCTGCTCGCAATCCGCAAAGCTTAGCAAAAAACTTTATTATGTTACGAGTTTCGTTTTTCGCTTCGCATTTCTCGTTAGCTTTATTTAATTGTCAATTCTTTGACTTGCAGGCAGCTTGCGCCGACTCAAGCTTACATTAGCTTAACATTAACATAGTCAGGCGTCAAGCTTAATATCTCATCGCATCCACTTGCCGCAAAATATCCTGTAATACAGAAACCAGTTTTGCAGAAACCTCACGGATTTCCTGATTACCGTAAGCATCCAGCTTTTCCCTAATTTTTGCCATTTTAATAAGCAAATTACAGTCTAAATCCATATAATTTGAAGCCTGTAAAATTATATATTCAGAAGCTTCAGGCACAAGATCTCCTTTAAGTCTTATCACTCCGCGGAAAATTACAAGTAATGTTTTTATAACATTATCAGCAAGCTTTTTCATTTCGCCGTCAGAATTCATATTTAACAGATAACTGTTACGAAACTTTAGATATAAATTTTTTAACTCAGACTCACATTGAAGTCTCAAATAGTGCTTATCAACATTAATATCTTTAGCTAAATTCGTTCCATATACTACACGATGCTTATCTTTTATGTCGGAATATTCCAGTGCATACACATCAAAAGAAGAATACCATTCAGCCTTTCCCATAACAACCGGGATAGGGTTTTTAGCTTTTACCCATTTCTGTACAGGTTTAGAAATATTTTTCAAATCATCTGAAGTTAAGTGCTCCAAAACTATCATTAAATTTATGTTGGATTTCAAATTTTCAGGTTCTACTGATACCTGCGATCCAAACATGATAACCGATAAGAGGTTATCTCCGAGTATATCTTCTAACTGTTTAACAAATTTATCCAATTTAACCATATTTACCAACTCCCTGAACATCCGCTTCCGCCAAAGCCTCCGCCTCCGCCAAAGCCGCCGAAACTACCGGCATTAAAGTGACCTCTGCGCCCGCGACCGCCGCCAAATAATGCACAAATAAAGATAAACGGCCAAGCCCAAAAAGGAATGTCCTCTTTTTTACCTGAAGAAGCAGACCTTGCCGGAACATTTCCGTATCTTGTAACTTTAACGTTTTCAGATACTGCAACAGCTCTTGCTAACATATAAGCACCGCGGAAAATACCTTTTTCATATTGCCCTTCACGATAATAAGGCAAAATATCATAATCTCGAATTTCTTCAATTTTTCTGACGCCGACAGATTGCTCCAGTCCGGTTCCTAATTGAATACTCATCAAACGATCGCCTGTTGAGGTTAGAAAAACTACCCCATTATTTTTTACTTTATCGCCGAGCTTGTACTCTCTACCAATTTGTATCGCAACACTATTAACATCCTGCCCGTTTAATGACGGAAGTGTAACAACAGCAATATCAGCACCGGTCTTTTTTTGCAAATCCCAGAGCATCATATTTATATCATTTACACTCTGGTTAGATAAAACCTTAGCCTCATCAGCAACAAAACCGGTAAAGTTTAATTCAATAGCATTTGCCCCGAGACTTCCGAGCAATAACAAACCGACAATAAATAACCAGCACTTTTTTAGCATGGTTTTATCTTAACATTACAATATATATCTTGTCAATATGAATTATTTACTTCGTATTAGAATGGCTGAAATGCGCCATTAGTTTTCCGAACCCGTTACGCATTTTGATAAACGGATTTGAAACATGTTTCTTCTCTTTTGATACAAACTTATCAGTTGTATCCATATTTTTAGGAATAGGTGTACCGTAATCTTTAGGCGGTTCAACTCTTAATGATTTTATAGCTGATCCAATTGTAGATACAGGATTGTCACAAATTCCAAAAATTTTACCCATATAATAACTCCTTTAATAAAATAATAAAAAAGGCGACACCCAGATTCGAACTGGGGGATAAGAGCTTTGCAGGCTCCTGCCTTACCACTTGGCCATGTCGCCTCAACCTGTTCTTTTATGATAAAAAAGACATAACCTAATGTCAAGCCGCCACTTTACTCAAAGTCAAAAAGATCTCTAAATGGAATATCCAGCGCATCCGAAAGTTTTATTAATGTTTTTAAACCCGGCTTATTTATATTTACTTCAATTTTACCGAGGTAATCTAAACTAATGCCGGATTTTTCGGCGAGCTTTTCCTGCGTCAAATGAGCGTTTTCCCGAAGCGTTTTTATACGTTTCCCCAACTTTTTATAAAATTCAGCCTCATCCATTTGTCAATTTTACTGGATATAACATCGGGTTATTACTGGAAAAACTCCAGTAATAATTTTCAGGAACATAATTTATTATGTATTAGAAGGACATTTATGAAAAAGGCTTTTACTCTGGCTGAAGTTCTAATAACACTCGGAATTATAGGCGTTGTAGCTGCGATGACACTGCCTAGCTTAGTCGGAAATTATAAGAAAAAAGTTACGGTTACAAGATTAAAAAAAATTCTACTCTACAATGCAGCAGGCAATTCAGTTAGCAGAAAAAGATTACGGTGATATTGAGTATTGGATGCCGCCGCAAGAAGCTGCTAGCAACAGCACAGAATTTGAAAAATGGTTTAATAAATATCTGGCAAAAAGCTTTAAAATAATTTCACAAAAATCATTGGACTCTGCATATTATGAAGTAGGTTTAGCAGACGGAAGCGGTTTTGTCACATATTCTACAACGACATCAAGAATTTATTTCTTCTTCTGCACAGAACTACGATACTGCGGCATAGAACGATATGATGGGCAAAACTCATTTTTGTTTATGTTAGGGAAAATTAATAACAAATATAAATTTGTGACATCTAATGTAGAATATCAAACAGCAAGCAGAGAAAAACTCCTTGAGAAATGTAAATATGGAAACACTGATAATGCGGATGTAAGTATAGCAGCTAAACGCCATGCCTGTGCAAGACTTATTGAATACGACGGCTGGGAAATTAAAGACGACTATCCGTGGAGGCAGACAATACTGGAACCCAAAGATTAATAAAAAAAGAACCGCCATTTCTGACGGTTCTTCTTTTATTTGTTTCGCGAACTATTTTTTAGTATCGTAGTAATCTCTTACAACACCTTCGTAAGCGTCTTTGTAGATTGCTTTAATATCTTCCATCAACGGATAAGCCGGGTTAGCACCTGTGCACTGATCGTCGAATGCCAATTCAACCATTTCGTCTAATTTAGCGTTGAAGTCAGCTTCTTTAACCCCAAAGTCTTTGATTGAATTTGGAAGATTTACTGCCTTCATCAATTTGTCGATAGCTTCAATCAACAATTCGACTTTTTCATCATCGTTCTTACCGCCTAAGCCAAGTTCATCTGCAATCTGACCATATTTAGCTTTTGCATTAGGGAACTTGTATTGAGGGAAGATACATTGTTTTTTCGGACAATCAACTGCGTTGTATTTGATTACCTGTCTGATTAACAATGCGTTAGCAACACCGTGCGGTACATTGAACATAGCACCGAGTTTGTGAGCCATTGAGTGGCACAAACCTAAGAATGCGTTTGCAAATGCCATACCTGCAATAGTTGCTGCATAGTGCATTTTTTCTCTTGCAATCGGATCGTTTGCTCCTTCAGCCCAAGATCTTTCAAGGTATCTGAATACGAGTTTTGTAGCTTCCAATGCATTTGAATTTGTGAAGTTTGTAGCCATAGCAGATACGTAAGCTTCGATTGAGTGAACCAAAGCGTCAATACCTGATGCAGCTGTCAAACCTTTTGGCATACCGTCAACAAAGTTAGGGTCGATGATTGCCATATTCGGTGTCAATGCGTAATCAGCGATTGCGTATTTTACGTGAGTTTCATCGTCTGTAATGATTGCAAACGGTGTAACTTCAGAACCTGTACCTGATGTTGTAGGAATTGCAACCATTGTTGCTTTTTTACCTAATTCAGGAATTCTGCAGATTCTCTTTCTGATATCCATAAATCTCATAGAGATGTCTTCGAATACTGTGTCAGGCTGTTCATACATTAACCACATAATTTTAGCAGCATCCATCGGAGAACCGCCACCGAGTGAGATGATTACATCAGGTTCATAAGGTCTGATGATTTCCATAGCCTGATTGATTGTTGATAATGTAGGATCCGGTTTAACATCAAAGAAAATCTGGTGGTCAATACCGATTTCATCCAATACATTAACGATGCTGTCAACAGCGCCTGAATTGAACAAGAATCTGTCAGTTACAATAAAGGCACGTTTTTTGCCTTGGAGTTCACGGAGAGCTAAATCAACAGCACCTCTCTTGAAGTAAACTTTAGGCGGAACTTTAAACCAGAGCATATTTTCTCTCCTTTCTGCAACTGTCTTGTAGTTCAATAAGTTTTCAACGCCGATATTACCTGAAACAGCGTTTTTACCCCAAGAACCGCATCCGAGAGAAAGTGACGGTTCAAGTTTGAAGTTGTATAAGTCACCGATACCGCCCTGTGCTGATGGTGAGTTGATTAATACACGGCAAGCAGGCATTCTTTCTGCGAATTTGTCAACTCTTTCCTGGCTGCGGGTATCTGTGTAAAGGTCTGCAGAGTGGCCTGCACCGCCTTTTGAAACGAGTTCGTAAGTCATTTCTGTTGCTTCTTCGAAATCTTTTGCTCTGTACATTGTTAATACAGGAGACAATTTTTCTCTTGAGAACGGATCATCCCAGTCAACTTTCGGTCTTTCAGCAAGGATAATTTTTGCAGTCTGAGGAATTTTAAATCCTGCAAGTTCTGCAATTTTGTGAGCCGGCTGACCTACGATTGCAGGGTGAGCAGTACCACGTTTCGGATCAATAAACGGAAGATCAATCATTTTCTTTTCTTCCGCAGCATTGATGAGGTATGCACCTCTGTATATGAATTCTTTTTTAACTTCTTCGTAAACACTGTCAACAACAATAACTGATTGTTCAGAAGCACAAATCATACCGTTATCGAAAGTTTTTGACATCATAATTGAAGAAACAGCCATTTTAATATCTGCGGTTTCGTCAATAACAGCAGCAGCGTTACCAGGGCCTACACCTAATGCAGGGTTGCCTGATGAATATGCAGCAGTAACCATGCCAGGGCCGCCTGTTGCCAAAATGCAAGAAATATCTTTGTGTTTCATTAATTGATTTGATAAGTCAATTGACGGAACATCAATCCATCCGATAATATCTTCCGGAGCACCTGCTTTAACAGCAGCTTCAAGAACTATTCTTGCAGCTTCAATTGTACATTTTGTTGCTCTCGGGTGTGGGGAAAAGATAATAGCGTTTCTTGTTTTCAAAGCAATTAATGATTTGAAAATTGCAGTAGAAGTCGGGTTAGTTGTAGGAATAATACCTGCAATAACGCCGAGGGGTTCTGCAACAACCTTAATACCGTTTGCTTTGTCTTCTTTGATGATTCCGCAAGTTTTTACATTTTTATGTTTGTTATAAATGTATTCTGATGCGAAGTGGTTTTTGATAATTTTATCTTCAAGAACACCCATACCGGTTTCTTCAACAGCCATTCTTGCTAAAGGAATACGTGCTTTATCTGCAGCTGTAGCAGCAGCTTTGAAAATTGCATCCACCTGTTCCTGAGTAAAATTAGAATAAATTTTTTGAGCCTTTTTAACTCTTTCAATAAGCAATTCCAATTGCTCTGCGTTGTCAACCAGACTGGACTTATTTAAAGTCTTTTCCAGATTTTCAACGGTCTTTTTGCTTTTTGTTGTCATAAGTTTTTTCTCCTTTAAGTAACTTATTGATTGCTATTTATTTAATTCCGTGTTGTTATAATATTAACAAGAGAGTAACAGAATTTCAATTCGTGATTTATTTCACAATTACATTTTATAGCAAATATTCGCAAAAAGCAAGTGTATTTTTTACAATCTTTATCTATTTTTAATATTTACACTAACCGGATGAAAACTTTTGTCCTGTCGTGCGTTATACTTCTTTTATGAATGATTTTTCAAGAAAAGTTAAATATTTTATACTCGGATTACGCGAAAAGTTTCTCTCAACAATGCTTTCAAAGCATCTTGATACTAGTTTTACTAACTCCACCTCCAAAACAATTATATCAAGTACCGAAACAGTTAATTTCTCGTCAGAAACAGAAAAAAATATTAAACTTGTTGAAGAAAATGTGGCTGAGATAATGAAAGCATGCGGCAATAATCCGCAAAAATATATTGAATATATAGAAGCAGAAGGTACAAAGGTTTTCAGAGTCGTAAACGCACAGAAAATCCTAGAAAAAATTAACGAGAATGAGGGTCTCATAACCGAACTTAAAGGAAGAAAAGCTTTTTATTTAAACTTTGCACTCAGACAAGGATTCTCAACAATATTTAAACCAGCTATAGTTATGAGTATCGGCGAAATTGAACCATATTACATGTTAAGAGAATTCTACAAATGGTACTCATTAAAAAAAGGGCTTCCGGGTTTTAATTTTTCAGCGCAGGAAAACTTCAAAAAATATCTAAAAAACATAAATGATCCGTCACTAAAAAAACTCAATTACAAAGCAATGCTTGAACTAAAAGAAGCAATCGCCAGAGACAGTGAAGCAAACGAATTTGTAATAAATACAGTTAAAGCCGCTGAAGGCGCCAAAAAGGCTTTTAAAAACCTCAACGACGGCGGTACCAACATATAAAAAGAGGGCACATCCTGCCCTCTCTAAACTATGACAAAACCTTTCATATTTGTCCGGGAAAATTTAGCGCCCGCAGTAGTAAAGCAAAAATTTTGCGTGGCGTTAAAAAAACGGTTTACGAACTAAGGCAAAACATGCTTACCTGAGAGCAAAGCCGTGCGGCCTATTAAATGCGAGCCCCCTCCTCAGGTGAGAGTTGCACGAATGCGTTGAGCCGACACAAAATAGCGGAACAAAATCAGATTATTCTATGTGGTAACAAACCTGAAATCCTCTTTCCAACTTTTAAATCCGCCTTTAAGAATCATGCAGGGATATCCATAATCAGACAATATCAGGGCTGCTTTTTCTGCAAGGTCGCAATACCCGTTATATGAATAAACTACAGTTGTACCGTTTTTGTCGAGTTTGCTTAAGTTATCAGCAAGTTCATCCTTAGGGATTGACACAGCATTAGGAATATGAGAAACCTCATAATCTGCAGAAAGCCTGACATCAAGCAGTGTCACATCTCCTTCAGCCATAAGATTTTTTAAATCTACAGGCCCTGTGGTAAACGCTAAAGACTCCTCAAAAAACTTTTTAGCACGAGCAGTGTCAAATCGGATTTGTTTAATTTTATCATCCATATTATTTATCCTTTCCCTTTTAATAATTTGGCACCTGAACTATATAAGTCGTTAATGCCTTAAATTCTTTCAAGAGAAAGGATAAAATAATTTATGGAATTTGTTATCTGGTAATATGGAGTATATTCTTATCAGTGAATAGGGGTAAATGAATATTTGTTTAACAACAGGTGAATTAAGCAAGTGTGTCTATGCTTTTTACCTTATTGTTAGGGTTAGCTGATTGAACAGCGATATTATAAGTCTTGACAAATTTATTAATCACCGAAGTAAATAAGTTATTTCTAACAGCATCAGCCTTTTGAGAAAGATGCATGTTACTTGTAAAGCCTCTTTTAGCATCCGGAGCCTGAAGTGACAAGATAGCCATGCTCGGAGTTACGTTATTTGGATTAGCGTCGCCAAAAGAAACGTATTTTTTTGTATTTAAGTTTACTGAATTAATTGGATTGATTGTTAACATAATTGTCCTCCTCTCGTGAGGTTTTCTTATTAAGTGTTTTTTTAACACTTCATCTAACACTTTTACTATAAATCATAAAAAATATTTTGTCAACCCTTTTTATGAACTTTTATTAAAAAGTCTAGAGTATAGTATTTATCAATATTCCGGCATAAAGTGCTAAAAGTACACTTATTACTGTCATTCGGCTTTTATACCTGCTCTGAAAATATACCCGATCGGGTGATTTGTAAAAATTCGCCTTATTTTTCTAATGCCGAATAAATTACCCATGCGGGTAATTGTAAAAAATACACTCATTCTGTTAAATATAATTAAATCTTTTTCATACTTCCAGCTATTCTTAATTCCAACGAGCCCCCTCAAAAGGGCTCTTTTTTTACATTAAAATATGCGGCACAGATATAATAAGGCCTCTTCTAATCAAGAGTCACCGCTTTCCACCGACTCAACGCCGCCGTGCAACGGCTCACCTTTTCAAGCGGCAACTCGAAAAATTTGCTCACGCACCTTATAGCGAAATTTTTTCGGACAGTTTTATTTAACAGCTTCGCATAACAAAACTGTCTCATCAGAAAGAAAACAAGGACTTGTTTTTACTATCTTAAATTTATAACCCAAATTCCAGCTTTCTATAAGCGGTTTTATCAGAAAGAAATCATGCCCGCCATGATAAATTGAAATTATCATATTTGGTCTTTGCGTTTTTATTGTATTATATGCGCCACGCAGAAACATTTGTTCCGCACCTTCTATATCAACCTTTATTAAACCTATTTCCATAGGATTATCCCTAATCCAGTCATCCAATCTTTGAATTGTTATATCAGAAGAATGTTCATTATCTCTTTCACGAACAACAGAGGCTCCTATATCGGCGCCGTATAATTTTACCTGAGCGTTTTCCTCTCCAAGACCTATATTCACAGGCACAACATTATCAGCATGGTTCAATTCAAGAGTTTGTAAAAGTAAATCGTAATTCTTTTGGCATGGTTCAAAGGCAAAAACATTTCTGATTGTAAAATCTTTTAATACAATAGCACTGTCGCCGATAAAGGCCCCTACATCTAAAATATTTTTATTTCTATCAACATTCAGAAATTCATCAATGTGATATTTTTTCTTAAATATACCATATTCAAAGTAGTCTATAGGTAAAATATACTTATTCCATGCAAAAAGATTATTACCGAGAGCTACTATTTGTTCGACAAAATCACTCACCTTTTCCTTATCCTCTGCTTCTTCAGCAGAAAGGTGAGAGGAGTCAAAACCATTTGACTGAAAATTTCTTATTCTGTGCAAAATTTTACTTACAACCTCAACACTCTTATCGTCAAGGTCTTTAATTAAGCTTAAATACTCTTCTTTAATCGAATCTTTATTAAAATATTCATAAAAAGAATCATACCAGTGAGGAGTAGGGAAAAGGTTATAATCAGGAGCTTTATTACCGCTATACATCAGGCAAGTCACCTTTTACTTCCGCAGTAATATCGCTATTTAAGCCAAATACGTCATGCAAAGCTTTTACAGCTTTCTTAGCATCATCTTTTTCTACCAGACAGCTTATCTTAATTTCACTCGTTGAAATCATTTTTATGTTTATACCTTGTTTTGCAAGGGTTTCAAACATTGTTGATGCAATACCCGGTCTATCAATCATGCCCGCACCGACAATAGAAACTTTTGCAATTTCGTTGTTTAACTGAATTTCTCCGCAGTTAAGCTCTTTTTTCAAGGAATTTAAAGTTGCCATGGTTTTATCTGTATCAGCAGCATCAATAGTAAAGGCAATATCATTTGTGTGAGAAACTTTTCTTGCATAAGATTGAATAATCATATCAACAGAGATATTTTCTTCAGCCAGTTTGCCGAAAATTCTTGCGGCCTGTCCCGGAATATCAGGGACATCACATACTACAATTCTTGCCTGCGACAAATCTGACGCTACACCTGCTACCGGTTTATAAATTTCCATTTTGTCAACTCCTAAAATTAAAGTACCTGTATTATCGGTTTTAAAACTGCTTCTTACGCGCAAAGGCACGTTAAACTGTTTTGCAGTTTCAACACTTCTCGGATGAAGAACGTTTGCCCCTGCATGAGCGAGTTCTAGCATTTCTTCGTAAGATATTTCATCCAGACGGGATGCGGTTGGAACTATTCGAGGATCTGTAGTATAGACACCTTCTACATCCGTATAAATATCACAGCGTTCAGCATTTAATGCAGCAGCAAGAGCTACTGCAGAAGTATCAGATCCTCCACGCCCCAGCGTTGTAATTTCTCCGTCCTCTGTCACTCCCTGAAAACCTGCTACAACAATAATTTTACCCTCTGCAAGATTTTTCTTAAGTTTCTCGGTTTTTATATCAATAATTCGGGCTTTTGAATGAACATTTTCTGTCATTATACCGATTTGCATCGCATTAAAACTTATCGCATCATAACCTGCGGCCTGAATTGCCATTGCTAAAAGCGCGATTGAAACACCTTCACCAGTTGAAAGAAGCATGTCCATTTCTCTGCCGGATGGAACAGGTGATAAATCTTTTGCCATTTTAACAAGGTAATCAGTAGTATGCCCCATAGCCGAAACTACAACAACGACATCATTCCCATTCTTTTTTTCCTTTATAACCGTAGCGGCTACATTTTTTATTTTATCGGTATCAGCTACAGAGGTTCCCCCGAATTTTTGGACGATAATTTTTCTCAATTTTTTCTTCTTTCTATAAATTATTCAAAATATTTGTGAGTTCTGTCCGCTCCTGAGGGTATTTAAAGGCTTCAGGATCAAGTTCATTAATCTTATCTGCAAGAGTCAGAACTTCCTTTACATTATATTCACAAATGTTATCTTTGACAAGTATGTAACTTACATAAAAAAGCAGATTAAGAATTTCTGTATTATTTTCTTCTATTTTTACAGCTTTTCGTAGTTTTCTCTGCGCCTCTGCGTATTCTTTTTTAGTGATTAAATATTTTGAATAATCAATATATGATTTTAAGAACGATGGAAAATTTTTAATGGCATTTTCGTAATATTCTTTTGTCAAAATATCATTCCCGAGATTTTCATACGACTTAGCAATATAGTAATTGCAGACATAATCAGAAGAATCCTCTTTTAAAATCTGCTTGAAATATTCAACAGCCTTATCGTATTCAGCTTTTTTGAAAGCTATCATCGCTTTTCCCTTCAGGGCAGGATAGCATTCAGGTTCTTTGTCAAGAGCCTCTGAAATAAGAAATTCTGCATCCGTCAGGTCTCCGTTAGCGGCAAGGCAAAGCCCCAATCCGCCTTTTGCAAAATTTTCCTCAGGAGAAATTTCCAGAACTTTCTCAAACTTTACTCTTGCCTTATCGTAATTTTCAAAATACTGCTCCATCAAGCCCCATTCATAATATAAATCAGGTTTTGAGGAATTATGGATTTCGGCATGAATAAAATTTTCCTCCGCTTTTTTATATTCAAGCTGTTCTCTGTAAATCTTGCCTAAAATAAGATAAGGGTTCAGCATCATAGGATTAAACTCAAGGGCTTTTTTTGCATAATATTCAGCATTTTTGTAGTCCTTTTTAATATATTTTAAATGTGCATACTCATAAGTATTTGATTCATTTGGAGCTACTGTAGAAAGAAAATTCAGTTTTAATTCGGCATCTTCATAGCGTTCTAATCGCATTTCCATGATTGCGGCAAAAAGCATTGCCATAAAATTATATTTATTAAGTCGCGTAGCTTCTACAAATTTTTCATGAGCTTCTGCATATCTTTTCTGCTTCATTAAAGACATACCCCAGCCTGCAAACACATCCGTATTTGATGGATTTATCTTATTAGCATTTTCAAATGCTTTTTCAGCATCTTCAAAAAGCTTGCACTGTATTTGCGAAAATCCGAGTTTTGTCCAAATTTCTTTATCCTGAGGGTTAATATTAGCAGACTTTTTATAAGCTATCATTGCATCGTCAAACCGCCCTGTTTTTTCTGCACAAATGCCCAGGTATTTATACACAAGAGGATCCTCCTGCGGCAATTCTACAGCCTCATTCAGAATACTTTCCGCTACGGCATAATCTCCTTTATCAATATACTTTTTGGCACGATTGACGATTGCCTTGCTTGGCAAAGATTGCACAATTGTATCTTCTTTGTATCTGTCTATCGAAAAATTAAGTTTTTTGATATATTCTATGATTTTTTTAAATTTATCAAGCAATCTGCCACCTCTCTGAAAGCACCGTCCCCGCCGTCATGTTTTGTTATTTGAATACCTTTAATCTTTTTTATCTTATCAGGAGCATGAGGTACTGTTATCTTGTATTTCGCGTAATTAAGGCATTCTAAATCATTTACATCGTCTCCGATATATAAATATTCATTTTGTGTTAATGAATACTTTTCTACTATGGATTGGAGAACATTTATTTTAAGTCTTATATCCTGATGAACTTCCTCTATTAAAAATTTTCTTGCAAGCAAATCTATTGCCGAATTTTTTTCTCCTGAAATTATACCGATTTTTATATCATTTTTCTTCAAAAGAGAAAATGCCATTATATCTTTAAAATTAACTTTTCGGCTCATAGAAAAATCCTCGCCGATGTAAACACAATTATCAGTTACAACACCGTCAAAATCAGTAATGACCATTTTTATCGTATCAGGCAGTTTAATCTTTCCCATTTTTGCTTCCTTTAAAGTATTAACATAAAATCCTTTGTCTGCTATAATTGTACCATAAAATAAAATGTAAGGGGAAATATGCTCTGGTATCTTTTAAATTTGGGAATTATAGCTGTATTTATAAGTCTTTTTCTTATTACAAGACAAACCAATAAACGCTGGTCAAAGATTAACGATTATCTCGGAACCGTTACAAACACGGTTAATTCCATTCGCTACGGTAACCTTTCCACTAAAATCGAAAAACTTGAACACCCTACTTACCAGAATGTAACAGATAGTATCAACAGGATGGTGGAAACACTTAACGACAGAGAAAAAATGATTATCGAATATCAGGCAGAACTTATGCGCCAGAACAAACTTCTTGAATCAGTAATCAACTCTCTTTCTGACGGGATACTGATTGTAAATGAACATCTTCATATTCTGCGTGCAACTCCGCAAATCAGTACCTGGTTCGGAGTTAAAGGACACGATGTTATAGGGAAAAATATTCTGGACTTTTTGCAATTTCCGGAAAACTTTAATCTTGAAAGACTTCACAACAAAGACGTCTTTATTAAACATACCCCGACAAACAACTTTACTATAAGCTCCATAAGACTATCTCTTGACGATAACAAAAAACGCTATGTATTAATTATAAAAGATGTCACAAATGAACGGGAAATTGAAACTTTAAAAGAAGATTTTGTTGCAACATTGACACATGACTTAAAAGTTCCGATAGTGGCAGAGGCAAATATTCTGGATTTTTTGCTCGCCGGTAAATTCGGAGAAATTAACGAAAAACAGGAAGTTGCCTTAAAAAACATGAAATCTTCCAACAAAGAACTTATTGAGCTTGTTCAAATTGTGCTTGAAACATATAAAATCAAAGAAAAAGGCATAAAACTTCTCAAAGAAAATATAAAACTCAACGGTTTTATTAACGGGATTATTGATGATATAACTCCGTTTGCGGCAATGGCAGGTCTAAAAGTGAACTTTAATCCGACAAGAGATATAAAAGTAACGGCAGATCCTATGCAGCTTCAGCGAGTTATAAAAAACCTTATAAACAACGCAATTTCACATAGTAACACTAAAAAAGATATTGACATTAAAACAGGGGAAATCCCGGGATTTATTACAATTTCCGTAATTGATTACGGACAGGGGATACCACAAAAAGATCTAAAACTTATATTCAATAAATATTATTCAGCCGCAAAAAAATTTCGTAAAATTGGTACCGGCTTAGGACTTTACCTTTCACAGCAAATCATCCGTTCGCACGGCGGAGAAATTACCGTAGAAAGCGAAGAAAATGTCCAAACAGAGTTTTGTATAAAGATACCTTCATAGTATAATTTTCTTATGAAAGATTTTTTACTCGGTCTTTTAGACTGGATTTACAAGAAAAAATGTTACTTTTGCAAAAGTTCCAAAGAATGCGTCATAATGTGTTCAAAATGTTATGACGAAATGGATTATCTGCCAGTCAGAGTCAACAGAATTATAGATGGGAAACAAGTTTACTGCGCCGGAGTTTATGCCAAAATTCTACAGAAAATGATTCGTGCGCTCAAATATCACAACAAAAAAGATTTGGCTTATTTTCAGGCAAAATTTATGTACGAATATTGGCTTAAGGTTACAGAGGACAAAGATTTTCAGGTTGTTCCGGTTCCGATATATTACAAGAGAAAGAAAAAACGCAGGTACAATCACATGGAGCTTGTTGCAATTGAATTTTGTAAGCTTGGCGGATATGAGTACAATCCCGGTTTAATTGAACGAGTAAAAGACACACGTCCGCAATACAAACTTTCGAAAGCAGAACGTTTGAAAAATCTTACCAATGCTTTTAAAGTTCACACTGAAAAACTCCGGAAAGGAAAAATTCTGCTGATAGATGATATTTGTACAACAGGCTCAACTTTTGCAGAAATGATTAAAGAATTAAAAAAATATGATGTTAATGATATAGTATGTTTTGCAACAACAACCCCGTTTGAGGATTAACATGATTTTAAAAGAATTTTCTAAATACTTACAAGCCCGCAATGAGGATTTAATCTCAAACAAGACAACCGCCACAAAACTTTTGTGTGAATGGATACGAGTTGTCATAAATAAAAATCCTAAAAACCATGTTGATAAAATTGTCCATAGAGAAATAATGCTCGCTGAAAATTCTGCAGGAGATTTTTTTATTGTCGGGAAATCCGACAGCGGAAGAGTTCTAGTAAATGCACTTTATAATTTTGCACTCAGCTATGAACACTATATTATGAGTAAGTGGCTTCAGGATAAAAAAGCAAACGATTTTTCAGATAAATAAATCCCCTCTAAATAATACCCGCTCAGGTAATTTCAATAAAAAATTGTTATAAGTACAATAATTTTAAAAATAAGAGGGGGATTTAGAAAAATGAAATCATCTATTTTTACTGCGCCTATCAGCCGCTTAAAAGAATTCAATAATCTTTTCATAGAACTTACCGAAAAAAATTGCAACCAGAGATGCAAACACTGTTATATTAATTTTCCTCTGTCAAAAAAAGTAAAAGACTTCATTCCTATTGACATAATAAAAAAGGCATTAAATGATACAATGCAGGAGAATTTGCAGTGCATTTATCTTACAGGTGCGGAACCTATGACGCATCCTGACTTCAACAGTATTTTAAGACTGTGCCTCAAAAGATGTAATGTTTGTATTTGTACAAACGGAAGCTTTATAAATGAAAAAAAAGCAAGATTTTTAAAACGTGTTGAAGATGAAAGTAATTTCGAAATTATTTTCAAACTTTCCATTGACCACTATAACGAAATCAAAAATGATGATATACGCGGCAGAGGAACATACAGACAGGTCCTAAATGCAGTAAAAAGCCTTGTAAAATATAATTTCAATCCTATTCTGTGTATAACAAATTACTACAAAGAAGATAAAAACATCCTACTGGCCGAATTCAAAAAAATCTGTGACAAAATAGGTTTTGAAACAATGCCTCACAACTTCGCAATAAATGAATGTTATGAAAAAACAAAACAAATCGAAATAAATTCTGACAAATGGGAAAGCCTGGATTGTGAATATGGAAGGATTTTAACGACCAAAGGGATTTATACCTGTCCGTTCCTCTCAAATGATCATCGAGGACGCTGTGGAAGCGATTTCACCGATTTCTCTGACAAAACACTCCTTGAAACATCACTATGCGCAAACTGTATAAAAAATAAAAACCTGATGTTCGGAATAAATTTTACATCATTCAATTGCTAAATACGAGAAAACCCTCTTTAAATGAGGGTTTTCTACTAATCTAGTGTCGCCGCTTTCCGCCGGCTCAACGCCGCCGTGCAGCGGCTCACCTTTTCAAACGCCACTCAAAAATTTCGCTCACGAACCTTATCGCGAAATTTTCTCGGACAAATTTATTTTTAAACTTTTAAAGCATACAATTTCAGTTTGAAGTTTATCAGAAGCAGAGTTTTATTCTTTTCGTAAGGGATAATCTCAATTTTTGAAATATCCAGAAAATGTTCATGCTTATATAAATCCTTTATAAACCCTTCAAAATTTTTGTATGTTGCAACCATTTGCATATCCAGAGTACAAGCACTTAATTTATCGGCGGCACTTTTTACAAATGGATCATCCTCCGGATTGTAAGTATATTTGATAGACCTTGTCTTAATAGAATTTGCTTTAAGAATTTTTAATATATCATCAAACTGGGCAGCGACAACGCCTTCTGCATCCAAACCGCTTTCAAGAGGTTTATACATTTCTTTTGTACCGGTCAAATTAGTATCAGTTGCCTTCATCACAGCTTGTTTTTTAGTATCAAGAAGTCGTTCCTTTTCCGCCAATATATCGGATTGAGTTTTATACTCCGAAGAAGTCTGGCTGATAGTCTGAATAGATGGAACTATTTTCATCACAAGCAGATATATAACAACGAATATTAAAAGCCCTAGTATAGCTAATGCATTTTTAAATAACTTTAACTTCTCTTTATCCATATAAAAAAACTATCCTTATATTACTTTTTCCCGATATCAGGAATTGGTGTATTTCCAAGCAGACCGTTATCTGCACCTTTATCTCCCTGAGCATCCGCCGGAGCATTAGGATCCTTTTGTTCGCCGTCTTTTCCTGTCAATTTTCCGAACAATGCGGACAACTGCTCTTTATCCATGTTAGTAATTTCAAATTCATAATTTTGGGAATTTGAAGACGACAACAAATCATCAACAGAACCGGATTGCATTTCCAATTTTTGAAGTCTTAATTTAGTACTTATAAGTGAATCCTTCATATTTTTGAAGAATACATATACATCTTCAACATTGGTAGCAGCACCTTTAATATCAACCAGTCCGTCTCCCTGAGCCATAAAATAGGTAACCCACACTGTATCAGGGATTGCCTGCCCTATAGCAGAATAGCTCATAAGTTTTGAACGGTTATTCTTAAGAACCAGATCTACTTCACCTTTCAAATCAAAACTTCCTGCAGAACTTTGCTCCTGATCGAGTTTAGATACTTGTTCATCCAACTCTTGTGCTTTAAGAGTTACGGCATCAAGTGCTTGTTGTTTGTCAGCTTCAATTTTAGGAAGCATAACAAATGACATCAGCGCCATAAAACCGCCTATTATTGCGAGTAAAATAGTTGATAATGTTGTTGCTGCACTCGGAGTAATTTCAAAAGTTTTATCACCTATGGTGATAGGGACAGGAGCTTCGGTAGAGGAACCTGCAAGAAACCCTCCGCTCTTCGCAGAACCGGACTGCTTAACAAATACAAATTTCAAAGGAAAATTCGAATAATTTGTCGCGGCAACACCTATTACCTGCATTGAAATCTTTAATACGTTATCAGGCAATACATCCAAACTTACAGGCATAACCTCGTGTTTTTTAAAGGTATTATTTTCAAAGAAGTCAATAGTACCGACACCCTGAATCTTTGATGCCAGAAGCTCTGCACTTACCATATCAGTTTCAGATATAATATATAAATAATTTGCAGGATAACTCATTAAAGTAATTTGCGCAGAAGAATTAATTGCATTATAAATATCATCCCCTTCAAAGGTTTTTATTGCAAGAGGTTCTTCATAGTAATCAACAATAGTTTTTCCAACCAGAGAAACCAGAGAATATCCTGTTGAATTAACTATCATAAGATTCCAGGTAACATTATCCTGCATTTGCGCAGTTGTAAGTCCGGTAAAATCCAGAGCCCGCAAATATGATGCAACGGAAACATCTATATTAACAAGTGTAGACCCTAAAGAAGCGAGAGCTGCTTTAATATTCTCAATTACAGGTGCTTGAATTGCGGCATATAAAATCTTTCTGCTGTCTGTCCCCTGATTTACGTTAACGTCCTGCCAAGCAATAGTAGGCTCCATACGTCTGAAAATATATGTTTGCTCAACTTCCGACGTAATACTGACAAGCAGTTGATCATCAGAGAGAATAAGCGGTAAATTCATGGTTCCCATAGAAACAAGCGGCAGGTTTACAATAACATTACACTTTGGATTAATATTTAATTCTTCATACATCTCCAAAACCGCATCTTTAAAAGCGTCATAGTCTGCAATTTCTTTAGACGTTTCATTATATGCCAGGCTACGAACTGCATAGGCCTTTACAGATTTCGGAGATGTTGTGACATCAAGCTGACACATTTCCAACCCTACACCTGGTGTAATAGAAAGAAATACATACTCTTTACTTCCACCGCCGCTGAATTGCGACAACATCTTACTTAAAAAATCTTCACTCATCTTCTTAATATTTTCTCTATAATGTAACTAATTCTTATTTTTATTATACAATATATTTACCGGATTAATCAAATTTAACAAAAATTTACACTGTATGGAGGAGAAGTCTTTACATGAACGCAATAATAACCGAAATAAATAAGCTTAAAAAAGAAAAAAATGCCGTAATACTTGCTCACTGTTATCAAAATATTGAAATTGATGAGGTTGCGGATTATGTTGGAGATTCTCTATATCTTAGCCAGATGGCTGCAAAAACAGACGCTGAGATTATCGTTTTTGCAGGAGTGTATTTTATGGCACAAACAGCAAAAATTCTTAATCCGAAAAAGAAAGTGCTTCTTCCGCGTCTTGAATCAGGATGTCTTATGGCTGATATGATTAACCTGAAACAACTCCGGGAATTTAAATTAAAATATCCCGGCATACCGACTGTATGTTATATAAATTCAACGGCTGAAGTCAAAACCGAATGCGACATCTGCTGCACAAGTTCCAATGCTTTGAAAATAGTAAAAAGTCTTAATGCCCCGAAAGTTTTATTCCTCCCTGATACATATTTAGGGAAATGGGTGGAATCTCAGCTTGAAACAACCGAGGTAATAACATATCCGGGATATTGCCCGACGCATCTGAGAATTAAGCCTCAGGATATTTCGGATGCAAAGAAAAAATATCCTGAAGCAAAAGTTCTTGCACATCCGGAATGCCATAAAGAAGTTGCAATACTGGCGGATTATGTCGGCAGCACAACAGGGATTATAAAATATGCAGCAGAAAGTCCTGCAAAACAATTCATTATTGCAACTGAAAAAGGTGTCGTTGACAGATTAAAACGTGATTATCCGCAAAAAGAATTTATTCTCATAAAAGATAATATTATTTGTCCAAACATGAAATGGCATACTTTAGACGATATTTATAATGCGCTTAAAAATGAACAGCATGAAATTAATGTCGCAGGTGATGTCGCACAAAAAGCACTCCGGTGCATTGATAGAATGTTAGAGGTTTCAAAATAATGAATGATATAATCTTTGGTAAAAACTCCGTGCTGGAAGCTCTATTATCAGGCAAACGGGAAATAAACAAAATTCTAATTTCAAAAAACATACATTCAGATAATAAAACAGAAAAGATTAAAGACCTTGCCCGTGAACGCGGAATTGTATTTCAATTTGTGGCAAAAGAAAAATTCACGGAATATGCTCAATTTAATCATCAAGGCATAATAGCCCAGATTTCGCCGATAAAATACGCAGACTTTGATGAATTTCTGGAAATGCCGCATGAAAATTCATCTCTGGTAATTCTCGACGGAGTTGAAGATTCACATAACCTCGGTGCCATTATAAGAACATGCGTGTGCGCCGGAGTCAACGGAATTGTAATTCCTTCAAGACGAAATGTTCAGGTTAATTCCGTTGTAGAAAAAACAAGTGCCGGGGCAATTAACCATATACCGATTATAAAAGTCAACAGCCTGACCAACGTAGTCCAAAAGTTAAAAGAAAACAACTGGTGGGTAATTGCAGCGGACGCTTCCGCAAAAGATAATTATTATAATGTTAACTACACTGATATGAATTTTGCAATAATAATGGGAGCAGAACACGCAGGTGTATCGAAATCTTTACTTAAAGCCTCCGATTTTATTGTTAAAATTCCAATGGAAAATAATTTCAACTCTTTGAATGTTTCAAATGCTCTTTCTGCCATTATATTTGAAACAGTGAGACAAAAGTTAACAAAGGGACAAACTAAAAAATAATATATATAATTTTAGTAAACGGAGAGTCTTTATGAAAAAAGAAATTGAAAAATTAGGTATGCTTACAGATGAAATATCGGAAGAAGGTGTAGATTTTTCTCAGCTTCAGGAAGAAGAAGACGAAGATGTGCTGCATTCAGTTGAAGACCCGAAAGTACAGGAAAGCCTGTCCTCCGTAAGCTCCGATGACAGCGTTAAAATATATTTACAGCAAATCGGAAAAATTCCGCTTCTTTCACCGGAACAGGAACTTGATCTTGCAAAACAAATCTACGAAACACAATCCGATTTCGCAAAGAACCTCTTAGTTAACGCCAACCTGAGACTGGTTGTCAGTATTGCAAAAAAATATATAGGTCGCGGTCTATCCTTTTTAGATTTAATCCAGGAAGGCAATTTAGGGTTGATGAAAGCGGCAGGAAGATTTGATTATACTAAAGGTTACAAATTTTCCACATACGCAACATGGTGGATTCAGCAGTCCATTACAAGGGCTATCGCTGATAAAGCACGAATTATCAGGCTGCCTATTCACATGATTGAATCTCTCGGTAAAATCAGGCGTACTACTATAGATTTGACTACAGAACTCGGTCACTCGCCGACAAAACAGGAAATAGCTTACAGACTTGGTATTCCTGTCAGCAAGCTTAATTCAATTATAAAATCTGCACAGTCGACAATAAGCATGGAAACCCCGGCAAATTCATCGGAAGATTCATCTAAAATTGCGGATTTTATTGTCGATGACACTACAATTACACCTGACGGCAGAGTTTCACAGGAAAACCTCTTTGAAGATATCCGGAAAATGCTAAGCCAGTTAAGTCAGAAAGAACGTGATGTACTTATTCTCCGCTACGGGCTTGATAACAGCGGAACAAAAAAGACTCTTGACGAAATAGGCTCACAGTACGGAGTATCCCGTGAAAGAATCCGTCAGATAGAAAACAGAGCTATTGCAAAACTTAAAAAGCTCTGTAAAAATAAAAAACTTACAGTTGGTTTAAAAAACTATTTCGGAGAATAAAAAAGAGGCTTTTAAAAGCCTCTTTTTTTTTATTTGTCATTACTTAACTCCGATTGTAATACAGGTATAATCTCACAAAGCATTGTTTTATATTCGTTACATTTTTGGGTCAAAATTTCAGCTAAACAGACAATCTTCTCTGCACCTCCGGAAACTTCATCACTAAAATCCCCAAAATTTTTTATTATCTCAGCAAGCATGACTATCTGTTCAAAATCCATCTCTAAATCATATAATTTTTCCCTAATTCCATTAAAATTATCATTCATTTTATAACTCCAACTTAAATTTTATCAATAGTAGTTGATAATACATCAACTATACTCGATAAAAATTTGAACGCAAGCAATTTATAATGGAGGATAACATGAATAGCCCAAAAAGAAAAAATCTCAGAGAAAAACTTGCTGCTAATATAAGAAAATATAGAGCTGTTAGAAATTGGACTCAAGAAAAATTAGCAGAGGCTGCCGATTCCAGTCAACAATATATCTGCTTGATTGAAAAAGGTAAGGTCAAAGTTAGCTTGGAAGTTGCTTGCGATATTGCAGAGGCTTTCGGAGTTACTCTTGATGATTTAATCTCTGAACCTTGATTTTTTTGCTGATTTGTAATTTAATGTAAATACAGCAAATTTTTTATTTGCGAGTTTTTATAGAAAGAAGACAATTCAATATTGCCTAAACAAATTACATTAGCAAAATTTGCAGGTTTTTGTTACGGAGTAAAAAGAGCCGTAGAAACCGTAAAAAAATTAAAAGCCGAAAATCCGGATAAAAATGTCTCCGTTCTCGGAGAACTTATTCATAATACGGATGTAATAAAAGAGCTTGAAGAACTTGGTATTAGAACATTAAAAGACATTCCGGAACACGGTGACGGAATATGTGTTGTAAGAAGCCACGGCGAAAGCCCTGAAGTTATTGAAAAAATCAAAAATGCAGGCTTTACCCCTGTTGATTTAACCTGCCCTGACGTAAAAAAAGTCCAGCAAAAAGCAGTTGAACTCGCAAAAGATGGCTATTACTTAGTCATTGTAGGAAAATCTGAACATCCTGAAGTGATTGCAATAAAAGCTAATGCCAAACTCTGGAGCGATAAAGTAGTTGTCGCAACTTCCGTTGAACAGCTCAAACCTTTTGAAACAGAAATTAAAACACATAAAAAAACAGGCGTCGTTGTTCAAACAACACAAAGAATTACAACACTTAACGAAATCGTTGAATATTTAACCTCAATTTCAAAAGAATTACATATTGCAAATACAATATGCCAGAGTACGGCAATGAGACAGAGTGAAGCAAAAGAACTCGCAAAAGAAAATGATCTTGTTATCGTTGTAGGCTCTAAAAAAAGTGCGAATACAACCCACCTTGCAGAAATCCTAAAAGATATTACAAGTACAATTCACATTGAAAATGATACTGAATTGGATAATTATAAAGACTTGATTGAAAAAGCTCAGAAAATAGGTATAACAGCAGGTGCTTCCACACCGCAAAATATCATTGAAAAAGTTATTAAAAAAATCGAAAAAGGAGAATAATACAAATATGACAACAACATTAGAAAAAACAAACATGGCAGATGAATTTGAAAGATTATTAAATGAATCTTTCTCAAAATCATACTCAGTAGCTGATATCGTTGAAGGTACGGTTATGAAAAAAGACAGCGACGGATATCTCGTAAGCGTCCGTGGTGCTAAAACAGAAGCTTACTTACCAAATAAAGAACTTCCGTCTTCAGATTCTGAAACTATTGAAGTTGGAGATGTTAAAGAATTCTATGTCCTTAAAGAAGAAAATGATGCAGAAGGAATGCTTTTATCACTTAAAAGACTTGCATTTGCTCAGGCTTGGGCTCAGCTTAATGATGCTAAAGTTCAGGGAGACACGATTCTTGCAAAAGTTGTTTCTGTTGTAAAAGGCGGCGTTCTTGTTGACGTTGCAGATTTGAAAGGTTTTATCCCGTCATCACAATTAAGAACCGGCACTCCGTTTGACGGAATTATTGATACAAAAATCGAAGTTAAAGTTCTTGAAGCTGACCCTAAGAAAAACAAATTAATACTTTCTCAAAGATTGGCTGTTGCAGAACAGAGAGATCAGGTTGTGGATAATATTCTTTCAACTCTTGAAGAAGGTCAGGTAGTTAAAGGTGAAGTCGTAAGAATTGCAGATTTTGGCGCATTCATCGACATTAACGGAATTGACGGACTTCTTCCTATCTCGGAAATTTCATGGCAGAGAATTAAACATCCATCTGATGTTATTTCGTTAGGAGAAACTGTTGAAGTTAAAATCATTAAAATTGACACTGAATTAAAAAGAATTTCGCTTTCTTTAAAAAGAATGGGTGAAGATCCGTGGCAGCAAATTGAAGGCCAGTTTGAAGAAGGTCAGGTAATCACCGGAACAGTTAATAAAGTAACAGGTTTTGGTGCATTTATCAACATTTTCCCTGGAGTTGAAGCTCTTCTTCCGGTATCGGAAATGGCAGAAGAAAACGTTAATCCGTTTAACAAATACAAAGTAGGCGACAGTGTAGAAGTTCTTATTAAGAAATTCACACCACAGGAACACAGAATTGCATTGAGCGTAAAAGATATCAATAAAGACGCAGAATAATCAGTTATAGAATAAAGAACGCCGGCTTTTAAAAAGCCGGCGTTTTTACTACAAATTTCGCACCTTTCCTCTTAAGCTTTATAAAACATAGCCTTTTTACCCGGATAAATTGCACTCATACCAGGCTGTAAAGCTGACTGTACCCCTCCGTTCATCGGAGTAGAAGAATAAATTTTTTCACGTCCTTTAGAACCTGCAAGGATTTCTTCACAACGTTCAAGTGTTGATTCTGTAAACAGATATTTATGGTCAGTAACATATTTAGAGGCATCTCTTTTATCAGAGGCACCGCATGTTAACATTGTATTAATAACCTTGTATATAACATCAGACGGCATGCCAGGAGTTTTAAGAATTTGTTTACCATACCCTTGTTTAACAAGCCCTGTTAAAAGATTTGGACAATACTGACAAATTTTAGAGAATACAGTTCCCTGCCAAGCCTGCGGAATTTTACTGATTAATTTATATTGTTCCTGCGGAGTAGCGGAGAGGAAGCTCTGGACAAAAGCCATTTTTTGTTCATCAGCATCCGGAAGTAAATTCTCTTGAGCTGTAGTACCGGTAAGTTCTTGATATTTCTGATTAAATTCTGCAACCTCCTGAGCAACCTCTTGAGTATAACGACTTTCAGTTGCCTGAGTTTGACGTTCAATGACATCAGAACCGACGGCTTCCACGGCTTTTGCATCACACTTATCAAGCTGAGCATTAACTGCATCAATAGCTTTTTGATTGCCTGTATCGTAAGACAACTTAATTGCTTCAGCCTGAACAGACTCATCTAATTGATAAATATTAGAAGAAGCGTATTCGAGTACTTCATCATATTTAGAAGTCATGGTTGTTTCGAACAAATCACCCTGAACAGAAGCATCGCAATGTTTAATTATATCACTCCAACCCTTCTGGGCCTCTATTTGAGTATCTTTTCCTTCGAGGTTTTCAGTAGCTTTGAAACCGATTTCAAAGTATTCACTTGTAGCATCCTTTGCGATAAATGGCGTTGCATCTTTTAAAGCCTGGTTAACAACCACACTTTTCGGATTAGCAGCCAAAGCAGCCGCCTGCTGCTTTAACTGGAGTTTACCGTCAGGTTTTTCGCCTTCTGCAGGTTTCATAGCCTCGGTAATATCTTCTCTGTGTTCATATTCAGCAAGAACAGCCGTACTTTTAATCTTAGCTTCCGGTAATTTAAAGGTTCTTACAGTTTTACCTAATACGCCTTTGCCTAAAGCTTGTGAGAAATTAGTGTTGCGAGCATACCTGCGAATTGTTTCAGTATGATCTTTTGTAGTCCCTTCCAATTTTTCGAGTTGTTCGCGTGCTGCCTTTGTATCATCTAACCCCATAGCTGTATCTGCAAGGTTTGCAGTGGCTTTAGTATTATCATTATCTTTATCGGTAGTTTCAATAGCTGCATTCAAAAGATTCTGTACTTGCTGTCTTTCATTCTTTTGAAGATTGGTTTTATTACCCATCCGCCTCATAACATCCGTCATCTCAGTGAAATAAACCTGATCTTTACCGGCAAGTCTCATAGCGTTAACTAAGTGCATAAGCTGGTCTTTATCCCCGCTATTATTAAGTATCAGCTCCTTATAAAACGCATCACGCTCTTCAGGTGTTTTATCTTGCAAATCTTTTTCCAAAGCTTTAGACAGTTCTTTCTCATATTTTCTTTCAGCTTTTATATCGCCAGGTTTTATATCAGAACTTTTTAGACCGATTTCTTCTTCAAACTTATTTAAGTATGAATTCTTTTTAGTATTTTCTGCAGGCGCAACTTCTGATTTTACGGTATTAGCAGTTTCAATAATAGCATCTGCAACAGCTGCACTATGAGTATTTACAGCAGCAGAAGCTGCAGTCCGTCCGACTTCATCAACTACATATTCATTTAACGACTGGTTTTGACTGAATTCAGCAAGCGCATCAACGACATCCATGCTCTCTTGCTGTTCCTGCATTTGCTTATCAATTTTTTCATATCTTTTTAGTGTAGCCTGGTCTATAGAAGCACTGTCAAACTGGCTAAGAAACGAAGTCTTCAACTCATTATATGCTTCAAGTTCCGCTTTACTTCTTTCGTAAGAAGAAAGATTTTCGAGATCTTCTCTTGTGTAACCCTTTTTAATAGCAATAGCAAATGAAGTTCCGTATTTCAAACGATACTTTAATTTTTTATCATCAGAAAAACTATCCCATTTTTCATCAGACAAACCTCGCTCTTTCTTGATTTCATTATCAATCAAGCCCGTTATAACTTCATAACGCTGTTTACTATCCATCCCCTTTAATTCTTCTTTAAACTGATCGTCTAAAGAATCTTGCAATAAGAACAGACGTTGTTCTTCTGAATAAGATTTCCACTGTTCTTCTGAGGTATTCTGCAGAATATCCATTTTTTTAATAGTAATCTTTTCAAGGTCTGCACTAGGAGCCAGGGTTTCAGCAAGAGTAGGCAAATCCTCCATCTTAATTGGAGCAGGAGCCTCTCCTGGCATCTTCTCAGCAGCACCTTGTGCCTGAGGTGCAGCAGATTGGGTTGCCGCATCAGGTGTATCAGCAGTAGTTTGTGCCGACGCTGGGGTCGTCGGAGTTGTTGCTGCAGGCGCTGCCTGTGCACTTGGAGCTGTTGTTCCATCCTGCTGTGTCGTCGGTGCTGCTGTTTGCGTAGTTGCCTGTTGGGAAGTTTGTGTTGTTGCAGCCGGCGTCGTTGGTGTTGATACAGAAGTATCAGCTCCCTGTGCTGCCGGTGTTGCAGAAGATTGTGCAGAAACATCAGCTTCCGGTGTGACTGGAGAAGAAGCTGACGGCTGCTGTGTTGTATTTTGCGGAGTTTGAGGCGCTGTACCTTTATTTGCTTCCGACTGCATGTAATACTGGTTAAGCTGTGCAGTACGCTGCTCCTCCGGTAATGCCCGCCACTGCTCGACTGCGGCTGTATCATTAGGATCAATTCCTAATGATTTTAACAATTTTATTTCTTCTTGTGTTAAATCTTTCTTTTTGGTACCTGCGAAAATGGTGTTGTCACTTTTCGACGCGGAACTTGCCCCCGCTGTTGTAGAGGAAGAGGTTCCGGTTGTTGTTTGACTTGTGACTATTCTTTCAATTTCTGACATAACCATTTCTCTCTTAGTTTTTGTACCTATCCATGTAAAAACATACTAAATTTGCTGATTTCAACATGCTTATAAAAATTTACATTTGTTAATATAAATTTCTACTTTGTCAGTCCTTCCTGATAATTAAGTTTTGAAATCAAACCTGACGGCATAACAAGGATGTGTTCAATGTTTGAGTCAACTTTATACGCATTATTAAATTGAGGTGCTCCCATAGCATTACGCAATGCCTTCACAAGTCCATCATCCATAATTGCGAATTTGCCGACGCCTTCTTTACTTATATTAACCTGACTATAGTCCATGCTGTCAAAAATATCATAGCTGAAGAATTGTGAATTAATATCTCTTATGCCATCCACTTTCATTTCAGGACCAACCATAGCTCTGATACCTTCGTATTCACCCAGTTTTCCTATCGTCAGAACTTCAAAATCGTCATCATTTCCGTCTGTTGAATATCCGACAAGCTGGTAAGTACCGTAATCACCCTGAACTTCCGCTGTCACAATTTCTTTTCCGAAATTTGTGAAAGTTTTTTTGGCTTTTTCCATCCAGGAAGGATCTGTCGGAACATTCTGAAATCCCGTACTTACAGACGGTCTGATCTTACGTGTTAAATTTAAAGTTTCTATACCTGTATCATAATTAGGATTATTAACAATTGATTCAATATAATCAGAAACCTTTGACGCAGTCACATTGTAGATATCACCAGGATTATTCTTATCCTCTACCAGAAACTGTCTGATCCTGAATTTTCCGTATTCATTTCCGTCATCACCGTAAATTTCATAAGTGACATTTACAAGACCTTTTACCTTGCCCTGCAGACCGCCTAAATCATATATTCTGTCATCTTGGCTTGATACAGCAACTTCAACACTGTTTTTTGTTTCCGCACCTTTCGGATTTTTTATCAAATTAACCTCTGCATTCAATCCAAGATCAGTTGCATCTTCAAACTCTTTATGCGAAATAATGTTTCCCGATTCTCTAATATCGTCAATAGCATTAGCATTATTGTTATATACAAGTGTTGTATGCGCAGTATTTGGAAGCTTATCTAATGCCTGAATATTTTGTGTTGTCAAAGGACTCATCGCAATAACCGCCGCAAGAGGTGCCGCTTTTACAAACGAAGTCACATTATGTGAAACATTATTTACTCTGTTTCCTGATTTTTTATTATTCCCGTTAAACCCTACATTATAATTTCTTGTTAATGCATTACTGATAGGTGTTATAGCCATATTCTTACTCCATTTTTAGCAAAAAATTTCCACATAACTTTCCGTATATAAAAATCAGGCATTCAAAATTTTGATACCTAAAGTTTATATACTTACTTCATCTTCCCCTTTTTCGCTTGATTATATCAGGCTTTTAGTGTTTTGTAAAATAGTATATATGATTTTAATCTTTCTTAATATTTACTATAAAAGTAGCACCTTACATGCCATCTTGTATTAATTCTTTTTTTGTTGTAATTTACATGTGTGTATGATATTTACACAGACATTAGCCTCTGGCATAAATATAAAAAAGTCCGACATTATCGGTAAATGAATAAAAAAGAAGGAGAACTCAAATGAGTGAAAGAAAATTAGTTGGAACAGGAGAAATGTTCAAAAAAGCACTCGCAGGCGGTTATGCTATCGGTGCTTACAACGTTAACAACATGGAAATTTTGCAGGGTATTGCAGAAGCTGCTGAAGAAACTCAGTCACCTATTATTTTACAGGTTTCTGCAGGTGCAAGAAAATACGCTAACCAGACTTACTTAATCAAATTGGTTGAAGCTGCGTTAGCTACAACTACAGTACCTATCGCTTTACACTTAGACCACGGTGCTGATTTCGAAATTTGTAAAGCTTGTATTGACGGCGGTTTCTCATCAGTTATGATTGACGGTTCAAGATTCCCATTGGAAGAAAATATCAAATTAACAAAACAGGTTGTTGATTACGCTCATCCGCGCGGTGTTTCTGTTGAAGCTGAACTCGGTAAATTAGCCGGTGTTGAAGATGATGTTAAAGTTCACGCTAAAGATTCAACATATACTGATCCTGAAGAAGCTGCAAGATTTGTAAAAGAAACAGGCTGTGATTCATTGGCTGTTGCTATCGGAACTTCTCACGGTGCTTACAAATTCAAAGGCGAAGCTAAATTAGACTTTGAAAGACTTGCAGAAATTAAAAAGGCTGTTAACGAAGCTGTTGGATATGACTTCCCGTTAGTACTCCACGGTTCTTCATCTGTTCCTGCTGAATTTGTTGCTAAATGTAATAAATATGGCGGACAGCTTCCTGATGCACAGGGTGTTCCGGAAGATATGCTTAACTACGCTTCTAAACACGGCGTTGCAAAAATCAACATTGATACTGATTTAAGACTTGCAATGACTTCAACAATCAGAGAATTCTTTGTTGAACACCCTGAAAAATTTGACCCGAGAGAATATATGGGTCCAGGAAGAACTGCTGTTAAAGAAATGGTTATGCACAAAATGCGCGACGTTCTCGGAACTGCAGGACACGCTAAAGACTAATTATTGTATATTAGGCAAATATCTAAAGACCGCTTCTAATGAAGCGGTCTTTTTTATTTATAAAGAGATTTTATCATATCTGCAGTAAGTTTTCCGCCGCTTTCTGCAGTCATGCAATCTCCTGCACCCACTATTAACTGTGATATTGAAGCTTGACCTGTTCTGGCATTATTCCTAATCGCCATAACAAAAATATCATATCCCCATTTATTAGGCCCTTTTTTACCGTTCACATCATAGGCAAAGCTTGTCCCCTTATCACCATTATAAGCACTTATTATAATACTTCCATCTGCCAGAACATAACTGGCGGTTGTATTATCCAGCTGGCTTTTAGTCCACATTGCGCAGCCCGCAATCATTTGTTTGCCGTAATCATCCATATAATCATCATCACCCGGTTTTGCGCTCTGACTTTCTTGTGCAATCTCGTCACGTCCTTTGTATTGCGGAATACAGCCTTTTTGTAAAGAATTTTTATCACAAGTTTTTATAATCTTTATCTGTTTTCTTACAAGCGGCCAAAATTGTGGACAATCATCAACTTCGCCTGTTTGATTTTTAGGAACAGGAGAACCATCCAACTGGGTTGATGAGGTGCAAACGCCAAGAGAATTATAGTTTGAACATTTTGTCGGGACTAAACTGTAAGTCCGCCTATAACAAGAAGGCATACCACCCCAGTCAGATTGCGCTTTAATAACTGCCTGAGACAGCATTGAATATCCTTTTTTAAACTGATTTCTTAAAACTACTTCCTGATATTTTTTTGTCAAAACCGGAAGAGTCATTGCAGCAACAATTCCGATTATACCAAGAGTTATCAGAACCTCTGCTAATGTAAACCCGCTAACTGAGAGGGATTTAGTTTGCCCCCCCCCCCAAATGCAGTCATATCAACAATTTTCATAAATACCTCCTTCTTTTTTTATTATTATAATCTATTTGTAATTAATTTTCAATAAAAAAGACTCCTTGTATAAGGAGTCTTTTTTCAGATATCTATTCTAAATTATTTCTTCAAAAAGTCAGGGATTTCAATGTTTGTGAAGCTTGATGAAACTTCCGGCATTGGTCTTCTGACATTTGACTGCTGAACACCTGCTGAGGTATTAAATGAACTTGCAAAGAAATCAGATGCACTCATTTGTTTAATTGCATTTTCATTTTTAGAAGCTTCTGTTGCAGGATTTTTCAATTCAAAACCTGTTGCTATAACAGTTACCTGAATTTCATTGTTAATATTTTCATTAACGGCAGTACCGATAATTACAGTTGCATCTTCGGTTACAGCATCATGGATAATATTTGCTGCATCTGAAATTTCATGAAGTGTCATATCAGGACCGCCTGTAATATTAACGATTACACCGGTTGCACCGTTGATAGAAGATTCAAGCAATTGAGAATTGATAGCGATTTCAGCTGCTTTAACAGCTCTGCCTTCACCTGTGCCGCGGCCGATACCCATAAGAGCTGAACCTGATGCCTGCATAACACATTTAACATCGGCGAAGTCAACGTTGATAAGACCAGGAACCGTAATAATATCAGAAATACCCTGAACACCTCTTAAAAGAACTTCATCAACAATAATGAATGATTCAGTAAGAGAAACTTGTCTGTCAACAACCTGAAGCAATTTGTCATTTGGAACTACGATAACGGCATCAACAGCTTCTCTGAGTTTTTCAAGACCTTGATTTGCCTGATTTTGTCTTTTACGACCTTCCCAAGAGAAAGGTTTAGTAACAACCGCAATTGTCAAAATCCCCAATTCTTTAGCAATTTTAGCAACTACAGGAGCTGCACCCGTACCTGTACCACCGCCCATACCGGCTGTGATAAATACCATATCAGCACCGTCAAGAGCTTCGGTAATTTCCTGTTGAGCTTCTTCCGCAGCTTTTTCACCTACCGAAGGATCTCCGCCTGCACCAAGACCGGCTGTTGATTTTGCACCTAATTGAATTTTATTTTTAGTCTGGCCGTATTCCAGAACCTGTAAATCTGTATTCATTAACCAGAATTCAACACCTGACAATCCTGATTTAATCATTCTGTTAACAGCATTACCGCCGCCGCCGCCTACACCGACTACTTTGATATTTGTAGGGTTGATAGGTGAACGGGAAGGTGCTTGAGCATTTGGTTCATCTTTTTTAGCAAAGATATCTGATACGAAATTTTCCACTATGTTTACCTCTTTTATTAAATATTTACTTTATCTTTTCAATAATTCTGCACCCTGTATACAGGGCACCCCCAATGGTATAATAACATACTATTTTAAATAGGCAAAAAGTACAATAATTTCGCAACAATTATGAACAAAAATTAATAATTCAATACATACTTCCGACTCGCGGAAGTCACTCCGGTAAAGATTATTTTATATGAGCAGGAGATATGCCCCAGTGCAGCTTATCGCGAAGAATTGCATAAAAATCCGTATTATCAAGCAGGGCAAGTTTGGCAGTGTAAGAAGATTTAGAAATAGTAATCTCTGCGGAAGTTTCAAAATACTCCTGACCATCCGCAGAGATTACATAAGTTTTTTCTGCAGAACAGGAGGATATTGAAATTATCTCATTATCGGGAATAACAAGCGGTCTTGCCGCAAGAGTATGCGGACATATAGGAACAACAACAAAAGCATTCAAAGACGGAAACAAAACAGGACCGCCGGCAGAAAGCCCGTAAGCCGTAGAACCTGTAGGGGTTGAAATTATAATCCCGTCAGCCAAATAATCACAGACAGGCTTATCGTTGATTTTTAGTGTAAAACGTGACGTTCTTCCAGTGGTTGACCCTTTTACTACAAAATCATTCAATGCTATTGAGCGTTCGTATTGAAGCATAACTCTGTCCTCAACGACAAATGCCCCCTGTACAATTTTTTTTACAGAATGTTCAAGCTCAGCTTCTGAAGATTGCGAAAGAAATCCAAGTCTTCCAAGGTTTACACCGAAAACAGGAGTAGAATACTTTGAATAAAACCTTGCACACTTCAAAATTGTCCCGTCCCCGCCGATTACAAAAACAAAGTCATAACCCGATTTAAGACTGTCAATATCCAAAATTTCAGCAGAGATATTATATTTTTTTAAAATATTTTCAAGTTTTACACGAACCTGCAAAGAACGTTCTATTTCGGGATTATAGGCAATTGCAAAAGATTTTATATTCATAACAGCTAAAACATATCATAATTAACTAAAATACACAAGCATAAAAAAAGGGAACGGTAAATACCGTTCCTTTATTTTAAACTATCCTCTTTCTTCTTATCCCATATATGATTACTGCAGAGGTACTCTCCACAATGAATCATTAAATTTGTTTTGATTTGTCTTGATATCTACAGACAAAGTTACGTTACTTGGAGTGAATACAAATACAAGGTCTCCGACTTTTTGCGGTTTGCCGTTAAGAGCATGTGCAGCACCGCATACAAAATCAATAGTTCTCTGTGATTGTTCTTTATCTAACAAGTGAAGATTAAGAACAAGTGTTTTTCTATCTTTAAGGTGTTGAACGATTTGGGCAGCGTCATCAAATGAACGAGGTTCCATAACAAGAACTTCATAACCTCTGAAGTTAGGATGATTAACAACTTTCAATTCATTTGTTTTATCCTGTTTAGGCTGATATGAGTATGCAGGATCAATTGCAAGATTATCCTGAACTTCATAAGCTTCTTCATTCATTTCATCAGCCATTTCGTCAAAAATGGTTTCTCTTGGTTCAAATCCTTTTACCAAAAAATCAACTACTGATTTAATTTTGTCTGTAACTACTGCCACCGTTTTTCCTCCAATATTAAATTTATCTTACTTTAACTAAATAATTTTCGTCCTATTCTTAGCATTGTAGCACCTGAACGGGCTGCAACCACATAATCCTGACTCATCCCCATAGACACTTCAGGAAGTTTACAGTTAAACTTTTCCTCGAGTAATTTCTTTGTAGAAACTACATCCTTGAAGAGTTTTTCCAACTCATTTTCTGCAGCACCGAGCGGTGCCATATTCATAAGTCCTTCAATTCTTATACCTTCAAGACTTTTTATCTCAACAAATGCATCGATTAACTCTGTCTTATCAAAGCCGAATTTTTGAACTTCATGAGCGTTATTGAGCTGTAACAATACTTTTTGAACTTTTCCAATTTCCATAGCCGAATGTGAAATTGCCGAAGCAAGCTTTACACTATCAACGGATTGTATATAATCAAAATTCTCTACAACCTTTTTAACCTTATTGGTTTGTAAATGACCAATAAAATGGAATTTTGAATTTTGCTTTATCTCATCAGGGAGCTGATTAATTTTTTCAATAGCCTCAACTGCTCGTGATTCTCCAAAATTTCTCAACCCGGCCTGATATGCAGCAACAATTGCATCCTGTCCAAAGTATTTAGTAACTGCAACTATATTTGGTGTATAAGGTGCGATTTCTTCCTGTATACGCGTAAGATTCTCTTTTACTGTCTCGAACATAAATAATCTAACCCTCTACAAGAAATATCTCTTTTATGAGCATATATTAATTGTACTCTTATTCACTCATACGGACAACTATTTTGTATTAAGTGTAAATTCATCCCCTTAATAAGCTTGAAAACCATGATAATGACATGATTTCAGGCATATTAACATAACTTAAATTTTGGTTACAATTTGTAATACTAAATACAAAAAGCATGCCCGTTTCCCCAAGTTGTAAAAGTACGATAATATTACTCTACAATCAGGATAAACTATCCTGTTGTAAAGTAACTCCTTCAAAAGGTGTATTTATTTACATGGAACACGGCAAATTGTATAGAAATTTTGTGAAGTTTTAAGTGTTGCACTTGTATATGTTACGACACCGTCTTCAAAAGACAGGGCAAGCGCCTCTATAGGACTAATTTCTACTTTACCCCATACAGAATACCCAGGCGCTGATGGTAAACCCAGACTCTTTGCCTTTTCTGGCTGATATACCAGGTCCCTGAATCTTAAATTGTCTGAAGAGCCGGATGTAGGACTATATGTACCGTATGCTTTATAATTTTGCTTAATACGATCCGGAATTGTAAAAGAATTCCCGCGATAAACTACCCCTGCCAATTCAAATAAGTCATCCATAGTTGGCATTGCATTTACTGTGCCACAGGCTTTTACTGCACCTGCCCAGGCATCCTGTTGCCCTTCTGCAGGGCAGGCATTAATTCCCAAAGCCTCTTTGCTTGTATCACACTCTGCCTTATCCATAGATGAAGCCTGTTTAGGAAACGTATAGCATTTATCTCCGACCTTTATAATATTTGCAGGAGCTGCAGCAGCCTTATCCTGCTCTGAGGTGTTTTCTTGCGATGCAGCTTGTTCAAGAGGTTTTTCAGGAACCTGCGGCTGAATAGCTTTATTCTCAGGTTCTACCTGCAAAGGTGTTATTCTTATCTGCTGCTGACGCTTAACGTCTTCCGGACTTAATTCATCCTCCTGCGAATCCACGTTTGTATCTGTTTGTGAAGATGTTTTCTGCATTCCCCAGTCATTTAACATTTGTTGCTCGGGAGAAATTAATGTTTCTGTAGTTGAAACGGGAGACTGTGTATTTTTATTTACATCCTGGACAGGTTTTTCTGTAACTTCTTTTGATTTACTATCCTTTGGCATACTTGTAAAATTTAACTGGTCATCATTTGAAGGTTTGGTTTGCATTCCCGGCGCCATAATTAATATAATTGCCACGATTATAAAAACCGTTACAATTGCGAGTCTACCGTAATTATTTTGAAGCATAACGTCCTCCTATATTGTTTGCTTTATAATAACATTTTTTTTAATAAAAAAAAAGACCTCTTTATTTTTGATTATCAAGAGGCCAAGGTTGGTTATTTTGGTTATGTTATAGTATTGTTATGGTATTTATAATTCGGTAGTGTTTCGTACTTATAAATACCCCTGAAAAAAATCTTTTGCGGGTAGGGAAATGAAAAATTTACAAATCGTTACAAAGATAGAAAATTTTATTCTGCCAATCAGAAAATTTATCCTTTCAAAAATTCTGAGGCGGAAATACTACCGCACAGGCAAATGCAAAGCCTGCGGAAAATGCTGTACAAAAATTTATGTAAAACACTACAAACACGTCATTCAGGATGAAAAAGAGTTTGAAAAACTAAAATACCTGCACAGATTTTATACTTATTTAAAAGTTATAGATAAAGACGAAACAGGGCTTGTGTTTGAGTGCATGAATTTAGACCCCGTAACGCATAAGTGTAAAATCCACAAAACCCGCCCGGGAATTTGCAGAAGATACCCGCAGGAGGAACTTTTCTCTATGGGCGGCGCCTTATCTGACGACTGCGGATATCAGATGAAGCCTATTGTTTCATTTGAAGAAGTCCTGCATAAAGAAATGAAAAAGCATTAACCTATAGCGGCAAATCTCTGTGGTGGAAAGTTTTTTCGCCTGATGCGTAATCCGCGACAATGTGTCCGTTTCCGATGAGTTTGTATTTGTAAATAGTTAAGCCTTCAAGCCCGACTGGTCCTCTGGCGTGGGTTTTGTTTGTGGAAATCCCCACTTCCGCGCCGAAGCCGTAGCGAAAACCGTCTGCAAAACGGGTTGATGTATTAAAATATACCCCTGCAGAATCCACTTTATTCATAAATTTTTCTGCATTTTCAATATTTTTCGTAATAATACTTTCCGTATGTCCTGAGCCAAAGGTATTTATATGTTCTATTGCCTCATCGACATTACGGACAGTTTTTACAGAAAGAATTTTATCACCGTACTCGTGCGACCAGCTTTCCGGGTTGAATTCCAGTTTAATTTCTGCAAGCTGCAGGGCAGCAAGCAATTTATCCTTTTCTGTAAAATTTTCATGGATTAGAAGGGTTTCCACGGAATTACAGGCGCTCGGATATTGAGTTTTGGCGTCAACTATAACTTTTTCTGCCATCTCCAAATCCGCACTTTCATCGACAAAGATATGGCAAATTCCGTCGGCATGCCCGAGAACAGGAATTTTCGTATTTTCTTTAATAAATTTTACAAGACTGTTGCCGCCGCGCGGGATAATCAGATTAATATATTTGTCGCATTTTAACATTTCCGCAACGTCGTCACGTGAAAAAACTTGATTTAATACATTTTTCGGAAAACCGTCCACTTTTTCAAGCGCGGAATTTATTATTCCGAGAATTGTACGGTTTGTGTTTTTAGATTCTTTTCCGCCTTTCAGAATAACAGCGTTGGAGGATTTAATTGCAAGCGACGAAATCTGTGAAATAACATCCGGACGCGCCTCAAAGATTATCCCCAAAACCCCTATCGGACAGGAAACCTTATATAATGTCAGCCCTTCATCCAGTTCTCTTACAAGAAGTTTTTTATTCACAGGATCGTCTAATTTTGCGATATCGCGTATTCCCTGAATCATATCGCGCATTTTATTTTCGTCGAGTTTAAGACGGTTAAAAGTGGATTTATTAATTTCGCCGGACTGCACAAGGGTTTCTGCGGCTGCCAAATCCTCTTTATTTGCCGCAAAAATTTCATCTTTACTCGCCTCAATTGCATCTGCGACTTTTAAAAGTGCTTTATTTTTAATATCAGCCGGCAAATCTGCAATTTCCAGAGAAGCTTTTTTGGCAGCTTTTGCAATTTCAATAAAATCCATAATTACCTCTTTTCAAAATTTCCGCAGTTACACAGGTAGCGTACCAAGGCGGAGCCTGCGCATTATAAAATTGTTATATTGTCACGGGTTATAATCGCGTCGTAATTCTTAAAATTTAAAATTTTCATAATATCGTCGGAATGGTTGCCCATAACACGTTTACACGAAACCGAATCATAATTCACAATACCGCGTGCAAATTCGTTTCCTTCTTCATCAAGGATAGATACAACATCGCCCTTATCAAAGGTATTAATAACACTTGTAACACCGATTGGAAGAAGGCTCTTTCTTTTTTCGCAAAGAGCTTTTTTGGCGCCGTTGTTGACGACGATTTTTCCAATAATATTTGTGGCATAGCCAATCCAACGTTTTTTATCCGAAAGTCCCTCGTTTTGCGGGAGGAACATTGTACCGTAATCTTCGCCGGCAAAAATCTTTTTAATAATATAAGGAACAGTACCGTTTGCAATCAGAACTTTCCCGCCGAAACGTGTCACCATACGCGCAGCTTCCAGTTTTGTTCTCATGCCGCCTCTGCCGCCTTCCGATGCATCAGTTCCCATTGCACATATTTCATCCGTAACCTCATCGACTTCTCTTATTATTTTGGCATTCGGATTGGTTTTTGGATTTTCATTATACAAGCCGTCGACATCAGAAAGTATAACAAGTAAATCTGCATCAAGTTCGCTTGCTACAAGTGCAGAAAGTTTATCGTTATCCGAAAAACAAACCTGCATATTTTCGTAACGCGGGATTATATCAACGTTTGAAACCGTGTCATTCTGGTTAATAACAGGAACAGTACCGAGTTCGAGGAGTTTATTCAGGGTTGTGCGGAGGCTTAAATATCTTGTCCTTATAGAAAAGTCGTCTTCCGTTAGAAGAATTTGAGCCGCAACAAGCCCGTAGGAATCAAAACCGTTTTCATAAATCGACATCAGTTTACTCTGCCCGATAGCGGCACACGCCTGTTTTAGAGCGGTACCTTTAGAGCCTTCAAGCCCGAGACGCTTCCTGCCAAGCCCCACGGCACCTGAAGTTACGATAATAACCTCTTTCCCTGCTTTTACGAGTGCTGCTATGTTTTCAATAAATGAAAACACTCTCGGCAAGGAAACAGAGCCGTCTTCTCCTCTTAGAATATTAGTGCCGAATTTAAATACAATACGCTTTGCGTTAATAAAATCTTGTCTATCCATAATTCTATTATATATCAAAAATTCTAATTCAATTTAACTAAATCTTTCTTAATCAAATCATAAAAATTTTTATCAATAGAGTTGTAATCCGTAAAATTCAGAACATACGGCAATCTGCTTTCGTCAAATTTAAACTTCAATTCAGATTTAAACTTTTGAAAATCCTCACATTTTACAAGGATATCTAAATCTGAAAGAGGTGAGAAACCTCCTGTTACACGCGAGCCATAGGCAAAAAATTCTCCGGTATAATCCTTCAGGATATTTTTAATAATAGAAATTTCTTCTTCAGTAATGCCCGCTATCATTCTTTTATCTCATCAAATTTTTCTGATAAAAAATCCGCATCTTTTATAAATTCAGGAATTATTTCAACCAATTTTCTTGATTTTTCAAGATTATATTCATGAGCGGTATTATTACGTTTTTCATAGTATCCGCGCCAGTTTTCCCAATCCTGAATAAACCCGTAGCCCTGCATAAATCTGAAAACATTATTAACAGTAAGCTCTTCTTCAAATTTACCGTAAACCTTTTTGAGAACTTTTTTCATCAATTTGCGAGCAATCTCAAGAGTATATTCAAATCTTTTTATGCAGGAATCCTCCAGCATATCAGCAAGGTCAGTATCCTTATTTTTATTAAGAATTTCCATACCTGCTTTCAAAGTTTTCAGCGCAGATTTAAAGTTTGAAAAATCAATACTCATAAAAAAATGATACCATATTTTTATGGTATTTGCAATTTTTTAGGGAAGAGTAATGGATAAAAAGCAAAGGCAGGTAATTACTACGGAATAACTCAATACTCATCCCGGTTCATATCTTATTCACCCCTCACCCGGGACTCCGTCCCACCCTCTCCCTCAAGGGGCGAGGGGAGTCGCATTTCCACCAAAGAGAGCAAAGTTTAAATTATTCCACCTGATTGTTGTCTAAAAGACTTGTCTGGGAAACGTTCTGTTCAGCCTCTGCTGCGTCAACAGCCGCATTGTCTTTTATAATCGTTTCGTCGTTATCAGGGTTTACGATTTTGTTAACCGATACAACAACATCGTTATCAACAAGGTTCTGAGCGCGAACACCGGTTGCCGGTCTGCCCTGACAGCTTATCGAGCCTGCGTTCAGCCTTGAAACAACTCCGTTTGCCGTAACCATCATTATATCGTCAGAATCTTTTACGATAGTCAGTGCAACAAGTCTTGATGTATTTGATTTGAATTTTGTTGCGATTAATCCGATGCCGCCTCTGTTCTGGGTTCTGAATTCGGAAAGCTTTGTACGTTTGCCGAAACCGTCAGACGTTACAACAAGCAAATCAGCGTCATAGTCGCGCGGAACAATGTCGCATCCGATAATTTCATCGCCTGTTCGAAGTTTCATTGAAGTAACCCCTCTTGCGCTTCTGCCCAGAGGTCTTAAATCTTCAATCGGGAATCTTATTGCCATACCGCAGGAGGTTCCGATGATAATTTCATCGCGTCCTGTTGCAAGTTTAACCCATTTGAGTTCATCCCCTTCTTCCAGACCGATTGCGATAATACCGTTGCGGCGAATGTTTACAAAGTTATCAAGTTCAATACGTTTGATGTAGCCTTTTTTCGTCAGCATAATAAGGTTTAATTCATGCGAGAAATTGCTTACAGGTACAACGGCCGTAATCATTTCATCCTGATCTATAGGCAGAACATTAATGATAGGTAAACCCTTAGCCTGACGACCGCCTTCAGGGAAGTCATATACATTCAGACTGTAAACAGTTCCCTTGGATGAGAAGAACAACACCTTATCGTGCATCATTGCTGTGAAGAAGTGCTGAATATCGTCATCTTCCTTGGTCTTAATGCCTGATTTACCGCGTGTCGCACGGTTCTGGCGTTCAAATGTATCAAGAGAAATACGTTTCAAATATCCTTGATGAGTGATAAATACAGCCATCGGAGTGTTAGGGGTTAAGTCCTCAATCGTCACTTCGCCCTGTTCCGGAAGAATTTGAGTTTTTCTGTCGTCACCGTATTTTTCTTTATCTTCTAACAATTCAGTTTTAATAATATCAAGAATTTTCTGGCGGCTTGAGAGAATTTCTTCGTATTCCGCAATTTTCTTCAAGAGTTCATCATATTCAGCCTTAACTTTATCCTGCTCCAATCCTGTCAATCTTCTCAATTGCATTTCAAGGATTGCGTTAGCCTGATCAGCGTCAAGTCCGAACCTCGACATCAAGCCTTCTCTTGCTTCATCGGTTGTTTTGGATTTTTTGATAAGTTCAATAACTTCATCAATTGAACCGAGTGCAATGATTAAACCTGCCAAAATATGCGCGCGTACTTTAGCTTTTTTGAGGAAGAAGATTGTTCTTCTTGTGACGATTTCAACCCTGTGTTCAACAAATTCCGAAAGAACTTCGTACAAATTCATTAATCTAGGCTGTTTACCGCAGAGTGCAAGCATGTTTACGCCGAAAGTTGTTGCAAGCTGGGTGTATTTAAATAAGTTATTTTTAACAACATCAGGTTTTGCGTCACGTTTAAGTTCAATAACAATTCGCATACCTTCGCGGTCGGATTCGTCGCGGATGTCGGAAATTCCTGTAATTCTCTGATCTTTAACAAGTTCTGCAATTTTTTCAATAAGCATGGACTTATTAACCTGATAAGGGATTTCGGTTACGACAATTGCCGTGCGCGCCTGACGCCCGCCGCCGCCTGCAATTTCTTCAAACCCTGCAACCGCCTGCATTTTTATCGAACCGCGGCCGGTTTCATATGCCTGCTTAATATCATTCAGTCCGATAATTGTAGCCGCAGTCGGGAAGTCAGGTCCTTTTATATATTCCATTAACTCAGAAACCGTAATATTCGGATTATCAATGAGTGCAATTGTGCCATCAACGACTTCCGCAAGGTTATGCGGCGGAATGTTGGTCGCCATGCCGACAGCAATACCGGAACATCCGTTCAACAAAAGCATCGGCAGTCTTACCGGAAGAACCGACGGCTCCTGCAGTGAGCCGTCAAAGTTCGGCTCAAATTCGACTGTTTCGCAGTCAATATCAGCAAGCATTGAGGTGGTAATCTTGTGCATACGGGCTTCCGTATAACGCATAGCAGCCGCGCCGTCGCCATCGACCGAACCGAAGTTTCCATGCCCATCAACAACAAGGTATCTGGTGTTAAAATCCTGAGCGAGACGAACCAGCGCTTCATAAACGGAACTGTCACCGTGCGGGTGGTATTTACCCAGAACTTCACCAACGATACGGGCACATTTTTTGAACGGTTTATCCGGTGTCATTCCGAGTTCGTTCATTGCGTAAAGAATACGTCTGTGAACAGGTTTCAACCCGTCGCGAACATCCGGAAGCGCACGCCCTACGATTACTGACATCGCGTAATCAATGTAGCAGCGCTTCATTTCTTCTCTAATATTAACCGGAACAATCTTTCCGTCCTCAAAAATATTTTGCTGGCTCAAAATCTTCTCCTTATTATCCAAGTCATTCTATATCAATAGTGTAGCATAAAAACAAGAAAATTGGTATTTTTAAATTTTGTTAAGAGGAGATGAGTGAAATGTGAAGGGTAAAGTCGGTTGGGCATACCTGCCCAACTATAATCCTCACGCTTCACTCATCACACTTCACACTTCTAAAAGCTGGATTCTTTCGGGCTTCGCCCTCAGAATGACGTAACATTTTTCATAGTGCCTTAGTTGGGCAGGTATGCCCAACCGACAAATTCCTTAGTACTTAATATCTTTTAACTGCCCCCTCACCCCAACCCCTCTCCCTTAGGGAGAGGGAAGTAAAATTCCAGCCCTTCGTCTTTTCAGTTAAAAATTCCTTTTACCATTTCAACATCTTATGCTGAACCTTTCACTCCTCACTCTTCACTTATAAAAAATCTGACATATTATCTATTTTATGATATAATAGTTGTCAGAAGAATTAAGGAGCCTGTATGCCGTTTGAATTTGAAAGACAATCTATTCCGGATGTAATCCTTGTAAAACCGAAAGTTTTCGGCGATAACCGCGGATTTTTTATGGAAACTTATAAAAAATCAGAATTTGCCCAAAACGGAATTGGCGTTGAATTTAATCAGGATAACCACTCAAAATCCTCGGCACATGTCTTAAGAGGGCTTCACTATCAGGCAAAACCTTACGGGCAGGCAAAACTTGTCAGGTGCGTCCGCGGCAGAATTTACGATGTCGCAGTTGATATCAGACCAAATTCCAAAACCTTCGGTCAATATGTAAAAGTCGAACTTTCTGAAAATAATAAAAACATGCTTTATATTCCGGAAGGATTTGCCCACGGGTTTGTTGTTCTCTCTGATGAAGCCGAACTCTGCTACAAAGCAAGCGGAGAATATAATAAAGATGCAGATAGAGGGATTTTGTGGAACGACAAAGATATTAATATCAACTGGGAAATAGATTTTAAACCGGTTCTTAGCGATAAAGACAAAGTTCAACCTACATTAAAAGAAATAAATAAAGAGGAGCTTTTATGAAATTATTAGTCACAGGCGGCGCCGGATTTATCGGAAGCTGTTTTATAAGATATATGCTTGAACACCATCCGGATTACCACATTGTAAACCTTGATGCTCTAACTTATGCAGGCAATCTTGAAAATCTGTACGATGTTAAAGATAATCCGAATTATGAATTTGTATACGGCGACATCTGCGATAAGCATCTTGTAATGCAGGTTGTATCGGGAGTTGACGCAATTGTAAACTTCGCGGCAGAAAGCCACGTTGACCGCTCAATCGCAGGGCCTGAAGTGTTTATTGAAACAAATATTAAAGGAACATCAATTCTTTTGCAGGCGGCAAAAGCTTTCCATATAGAAAGATATTTGCAAGTGTCCACTGATGAAGTTTACGGAAGCCTCGGAAAAGATGGTTATTTCACAGAAGAAACTCCGCTCGCTCCAAACAGTCCTTACTCGGCATCAAAAGCCAGTGCGGATTTAATAGTACGGTCGTATTTTGAAACATACGGACTTCCGACACTGATTACACGCTGCTCAAATAATTACGGACCTTATCAGTATCCTGAAAAATTAATTCCTTTCTTTATCGCAAGATTACTAAAAAATGAAAAAGTTCCTGTTTATGGCGACGGAATGAATGTCCGCGATTGGATTTACGTATATGATCATTGTTCGGCAATTGATACGGTGCTTCATAAAGGTACTCCTGGGCAAATATACAATATTGGCGGACATAACGAAAAAACAAACCTAGAAATTACACGCCTTATTTTAGAAGCAATGAATAAGGATGAAAGTTACATAGAATACGTAGAGGACAGATTAGGCCACGACCGCCGTTACGCTATATGCAACGATAAGATTACAGGAGAACTAGGCTGGAAACCTGCGGTATCCTTTGAAGAAGGTATACTTCTGACAATTGACTGGTACTTAAATAATCAAAAATGGATTAAGTCAGTCGAACAGCGGAAAGGACAAATTATATAATGAAAATTCTTGTCACAGGAGCTAACGGCATGCTGGGGCAGGATTTATGCCCTATACTGGAAGATATGGGGGCTTTTGTTATAGAAACCGACGTTGATTCGCTTGATATTACAAAACCTGCTGATGTTGAAAGAATTCTGACTGCAGAACATCCCGATGCGGTAATTCATTGTGCGGCGTATACAAATGTTGATAAGGCCGAAGAAGATTTTGAAACAGCAAAACTTATAAATGCCGCAGGAACGGAAAATATTGCAAAAGTTTGCGGCAAATTAGATATTCCGCTTGTGTATATTTCAACAGATTATGTATTTGACGGCACAAAAACAGAACCGTATAAACCTGATGACAAGACAAACCCTATCAATAATTACGGTTTGACAAAACTTATGGGCGAAGAAGCAGTCAAAAAATACTGCAAGAAATATTACATAGCACGTACAAGCTGGCTATACGGACATTACGGCAAAAATTTCGTTGAAACAATGCTTACTCTTGCTCAAAAAGGCAGTATAAAAGTTGTAGACGATCAAATCGGATGCCCTACCTGGACTGTAGAACTTGCAAACGGGATTGTAAAATTATTCCAAAAGCCGTACGGAACATATCACGTCTGCGGCTCAGGCTCCACAAGCTGGTACGGTTTTGCACAAGAAATTTTTGCACAGGCGGGAGTTGAGGTAAATTTACAGCCTTGTACTACGGATGAATTTCCTCGACCTGCAAAGCGTCCGAAATACAGCATTATGGATAACCAGCACATTTGCCGTGACTGGAAAGCTGCGCTGCGCGACTATTTACAGCTGCGGAATATTTAAATCATTTCAGCATCATTTCTTCTGCAGACTGTCCGCCTTTTTCAATAAGTTCGCAGACAGCAGTCAAGCCAAGTACGGCTGATTTTTCGTTCCTTTTATATAAATTCAGATAGAATAAATCATATCCCCATTTGTTCGGACCTTTTGTTCCGTTTACATCAAAACCGAAAAAGAGAGTATTATGAAAAGGTTTAAAATCAGGGTCGTACACATCCCCGTAGATATATATAATTGAGCCGTCATTTAAATTAAAACCAACATGTTCATTAATAGGAAAGGAACAATTATTATTAACGATAGTACCGCCTGCAGCAAGAACTTCTGCCTTTGTTTTATATTTTGGACGGCAAGCGGAATTATTATGGTCGCAAATTTTGACGGATTTATACTGTTCAAAAACCTTTTGCCAGAATTCATTACACTGATCATATCTGTATCCGCTACCGCCTACAGTTAATGTATAACATTCATAAGGAATTCCGTTTTCTGAGTTCACTGTATTGATTGCAGTTTGTAAGTTTGCATACGTTTTTTTAAATTGTGATTCCAGAACTTTATGCTGATATTTCCCCGTTAGTACAGGAAGTGTCATAGCACTAACTACACCAATAATTCCGAGGGTTATAAGAACTTCCGCAAGGGTAAATGCATTTTTAACACCTGACAGGCAAGAAAAGCCAAAGCGGCTCAGCCTTAATAACAATCCCCTTGTTTCTCTGCTTTTTAGTGTCGGAGAGTTGTATCTACGATGCCCCCCCCCCCCAAATCCAGTTATATCAAGGTTTTTCATACTCTCAATCTCCTTTATTATTTTCATGTTATTATAAATTTATTATATAATATTTAACAATCAATTTCAAGAATAAGGATATTTTATGAAAGGTATCGTTTTAGCCGGAGGCGCCGGAACAAGGTTACATCCAAGTACAATAGCTGTATCAAAACAGTTAATGCCTGTTTATGATAAACCGATGATTTATCATCCGATTTCCGTTCTTATGCTTGCGGGAATAAAGGATATTTTGATAATTTCCACCCCTCAGGATCTGCCGAATTTTAAAAGACTCCTCGGCGACGGTGCACCTTTCGGGGTAAAATTTTCATACAGAGAGCAGCCATCTCCTGACGGGCTTGCACAGGCGTTTATTCTCGGGGAAGAGTTTATCGGGGATGATAATGTAGCACTCATTCTCGGAGATAATATTTTTTACGGCGACGGATTTTCCGCAAAGTTAAAAAATGCGGCAGAAAATACAAAATCCGGTAAAGCAACAGTTTTCGGATATAAGGTTAAAGATGCACATAGATTCGGGGTCGTTGAATTTGACAACAACGGCAAAGTTTTATCCCTTGAAGAAAAACCTGACAAACCAAAATCTGACTATGCGGTTACCGGCTTATATTTTTATGATAATAAAGTTGTTGAATATGCAAAAAAATTAAAGCCTTCTGCCCGCGGAGAGTTGGAAATTACCGATTTGAACAATGTTTATCTTTCTGAAGGCAATCTGAATGTTGAAATCTTAGGTCGCGGCTTTGCATGGCTTGACACGGGAACGCATCATTCGCTATTGCAGGCGTCTCAATTTGTCCATACGATTGAAGAAAACCAGGGAATAAAAATTGCCTGTCTGGAAGAAGTTGCATATCGAATGGGTTTTGTTGACAAAGAAACGCTTGAAAAACATATTTCAAAATACAAAAACAATGAATATTTCAACTACGTTGCAAATGTGATTAAGAAAAACGCGTAGAAAAGCATTCCCCAATCCGTTTTTGCAAAGAATCTTAGTTGGGCTGGAAAGCCCAACCTACAAACTTTCACCCTCTGCTAGAGGGAGAGGGAAGATTAATTTGCCTCCCTTTGTAAGGGAGGTGGCGCGTGAGCGCCGGAGGGTTTTATATATTATCTTCACGTCATCCCGGGCTATGACCCTGGATCGCATTATCGTTCCCTCCAAAGGGAATGCAATCCCGCATAGCTTGAAAAACAAGATTTTATTGAGATTCTGTGGAAAACCAGACATTTTGCGCGAAATCAAAGATTTCGGCAAAAGTAATCAAACAAGTTCAGAATGACATGTTCAATATTCCGCTTCTATCAGTCTTTCTTAGCTTCCGAAATGACGGATCTGCAATTTTCTTCCTTTTCAAGGGGGAACAGTCGGCTTACTATATTTTCTTAAACTTGTTTAAAAGATTGGACGGAGAACTATTCGTCGACTGTACCTCAGAAGCAGGAGTTAAAACAGGCTGAGACGTTTCTGTTTCGTTTACGAAAACCCTCGGGTCATCTATCCTCTCCATCGCTTTCATAATCCCAATTTTACCGGCTTTTTTCTGAATATTCGTAAGCCAAGCATTAAATGCATACGGAATTCCGATTACCAGAGCAAGAACCGGCGCACCTGCGACAGCCACAGTATTCCAGAATGTTTTATAGTTCCCGTAATTGACTTTTAGTTCCATTGGCACTTCAACGCCCATCTTTTTCATATTCTTTCTTGCTTTTATTTTTAAGATATCAAACGTAAAATGGCGTCCCCAGGTCGGAAGAAAACCTTTTTTGAAATGTTTATTTAGAGCCTCCGTAAGAGATTTTTTATCAGATCCGCTTGAAATTACTTTTTGGAATTCTTCTTTGAATGCGTCGTATACTTTTTTAAATTCAGGATGTTCCTTAAGTTTGCCACCGCCGTTAATCATTACGTTATTGAATTCTTTTCTCAATTCTTTATCATTTTTCAAAAGGTCATAACCTTTATCAACAATCCCCTTGAACGGAGATGTTTTATCAAGGGTAAGATTTGAGAAAGTTTTTAGGATTTTATCAATAGGGAGTTTTCCTTTGATAAGGGCAAGCGATAAAGCCGTCATTGCAACGGCATAACTAATCCCGAATACCGCACCGAACGCTTGTTTTGCGATTTCCGTTCCTGCTTCTATATCTTCTGAATAGCGCTGGGACATCTCATCAATTTCGTCGAACGCCATAAAGACTTTCTGCTGCAAATGTTTTGCGTCCTGCAATTGTTTATCTGAAATTTCCGTATCTTCTTTCAGGATTTTGATAATTTTTTCATTCTTTTTAAGTTCTTTTTCTTTATATTCTTTGTACTCATTTGCATTTTTCAAATATGTTCCGAGGAACGCAAAATTTTGTGCAATTTTTTGGAAGAAAGATTTTTTCTGATCCTCTGCTTTAATATCTTTTGCCTTTGCCTTTTGTTCCTCTGTAAACGACATCAATGCAGCAGGATCTTTCATCAAATCCTGTCTTGCTTTATATCTCCCGATACGGGAAGCTTCTTTTTGAACAGAGGTTCCGGCTGTCAAAAGTGTAAGCGTTGTTAATGTCGTTGCTGCAGTCGAAACAATTCCGCTGTATTTAGCTGTTTTTCCGCCGAAGAGTTTCAGGATTTTATTCAGAGCGACACCGACCGGTACTGCTAAAATCGCCGAAAATACGCCAAGCGTATCAAAGGCATTCTCTGCGTTTTCTGAATATTCTTCTGCCCTGATATTGATATCTTTTACCGCATCTATAATTAATTCTTTATCCTCATCGGCTTTTGCAAGCTGCTGAGTGGTATAGGTTCTTGATTTTAACCTGTCAATTTCACCGTCATCTTTTTGTGATTTGGCTTCTTCATAGGCCTTTTTATCTTTAAAAATTTGTTTAATATTAGAAAAACTTTTGAGGAAACTTTTCTTCTCTTTTTCATCCGGAAGTTCTTCCGCTTTTTTAATGGCTGCTTCAATTTGTTCAGGGGTATAAATTACGAAATTTCTGACATCTTTCAATTCATCCTGCTTTGCCTGAAAACGTCCGATACGAGAAGCCTCTTTTTGCTTTGCTGTTCCCCAGAGTATAAACCCTATACTTACTGCAAATGTGGTGATTAAACTTCCGATATTAAGTATTTGCTGTGCTTTTAAAGATTTCATTTTCATTCCGAGAAGTGGTAGGAATGTTAACGGCAAAAGTGCAAATATACTCATTGCCGATGAAAACATTTCCATATCTTCACAGTTATTTTCCGAACGGTTATCAAGCATTTCTGCAGCACGAATAACAGTTTTTGCCCTGGCTTCGGTTAATTCTACCTTATCTTTTGGAAGCTGTAAATTCTTTGCAAGATACTGTTTCTGAGCTTTTTCATCAGCCTGCTGCTGTTCCCACTTGTCATAGATATTGTAATTATTTTTTACTTCACGTACGGAATTTATGAACTGACCCATTTACACAAAAATTTTCTTATATTTAAGTCCTACATTTATATAAAAAATACAACGTGAAAAAATTTGCTATTTATGCCTGACCTAGCTTAATATTGTTAACCTGACAAAAAGATTTCAGGGCATTTTTTGCTTTTTGGATATCAATATGTACATAATTATTACGTGTCTGTCTGACTAGATCCGAGGCTTTAAAATACATTTTTGCCGCACCGTTCAGATATTCCTGCTGCTGTGGTGAATGTATAAGCCCTATTTCCTGATAATATTTACCAAAAAGCAAATATAATCTTGATAATAAATCATTAAGATTAAATTTTCTTGCAAGCATTATGGCACTTTCAAGATTCATCTTTGCAGTATCAAAATCAGAAGTTGCCATTGAGGCCTTTACAATTGTCGTTTTCAAAAGAATAGTAAAGAAGTAGTTATCAATTTTCGGATTTTGAGCAACCTCAAGCGCCTGAGATGCAATTTCCTGAGCAGCATATGGCCCTTCTGTCACAAGTGCGGCTTCCGCTATTAAATACCAGGTTAACAATGCGCCGAGCGCCATTTTTTCTTTTGAAAAATATGCTATCTGATCATTATAAATTTCAATGGCATGTTTTGTCTGGTTATTATCTTTAAAAATTTTGCCCAGCAGGGACTTCAACATATTTTTAGTAAAATTATCTCCGCAGTTATTCGCAAAAGTTACGACCTGGAACAAATCTTCCTGCAGTCCATTATAACGTTTCCGCATAAAGTTATTTATAATATTAATCAAATTCCAGCGCAAAATCGCCTCATCATCCATGGACGTTTCTCTATAATTTTTGAGAATTTCTTCCAGAAGTTTTTCGGATGAGGTGAAATCTCCCTTCATTGTATTGGCAAATGCAAGTCCTAGTTTACATTTACAAATAAATAAATTATCACTTATGTTGTTGCGCTCAATTATATCAAACAGAATTGTCAAAATTTCAAACGAACGATCGTTACCCTGTAATATCAAAGCATTTGCAAGAATAAGATAAGTTTTGAGCCAAGTCTCATACAACAACTCAAACGGAATATTTTGTTTAGTGTATGTCTTACCAAGATATGCGTCAAATACAGGCATAATCTCATTATCAATCATATTAATAATCTGTCCGCAATTTCCGATATACAAAAGAGAATTCAATTTTGAACATTTGACAAGTGCAGTTTCCAAATCCATATCAGAATTTATTTTCGAAAGTACGACATCTACACATTCTACATTACCGAAATAATTTCCGACTCTTTCACAACAGTGAGCCATATACCCAAGCAATTCAATCTCACGCGGAGTATCTCCGATAGCCTGAGCATTTGCAATAGCATCAGGCAGATAATCCATTGCCTCTTTAGGGTTAAAATCAGCAAGAAGTTTGCCTAAACGTTCTGAAATATTATACCTTGTTTTTAATGTAGCACTCTCATCAAGTTCGTTTATTAATGCAAGACACTGCTTTTGAGAAATTGCGTAAAGATTAGTGTCGCCTATATATGCTGCAAGTCTTGTATTTCTTGTCCATATATCCAACGCGAGTTTAGGATGTTTTAGGTTTTGAGCAATAATTCCGAAAATAGCATTTGAATTCAATGTAAAATTTCCGAGCGCATTACAGACTTTTGTATTTAAATCAATAAAACCTTCATCATCTTTTGCAGTTTTAATAATCGTTTCCCATAAAAGCAAATCTTTAAACTGATAGAAAATATCACTCAACGGCGAAACATAATTAGACTGCTCAAGATAGGAAATAACTTCGCTGAATCTGGTATCATTAAACCCGAAAATTTGTTTTAATAAATTTAGATTAATCTTATCGCCCAGAATTGCAGAGGCTATCAAAAAAACATACGCGGTTTTATTAGATTCTTTTAAAACTCTTAAACGTTCATTAATCAAATCAGAATAAGTGTCGGGAAGTTTAAATGTAAAATCGGAAATGTGACAATCAAAACGCAAGCTTAATGCCTGTTCAAGAAAAGCAGGATTTCCATGAGCAGCTAAAAATAAGTTTCTCTTTTCCGTATCGTTCATATATGGGAAACCCTGAACATTTTCTTCTTTATAATTTACAAATTCAATCATCTGCGCCGGCGTCAGAGCAGAAATACTTATATCAAGATAAATATCATCCGTCTCTTTTTTCATTAAATTGAAATAACTTTTTGCAGGTTTCGGCTCATTATATAAAAGCAGAAGATTAAGTTCATTCCATATATTCTCTTTCTTGATAAATTCATTCAAAAATTCATAAGAAAAACCGTCTATATTTTCAAAATTATCTACAACTATTACAAATTTACTATACGAAATTATTTTTTCAAAAACTTTATTTAATAAATCAAAAGTCTTAACTTTATTAGTATTCAACTCCTCAAAAGTCCCCATCTGTGAAGGATAGAGAAAATTCAAAAAATCATAAACTTCTGCATGATTAAGATACGGAAATTCATTCTGGAAAAACTTTGTTGCATCTTTCTTAAACTTTAAACTGTTCAGACAAAAATTTGGCAGATTAAAAAGATTCAGCATCATATCCTGAATTAAACCGCCGGGCGTCAACTGAGTAATAGGAGTACATTTACCGTAAAACCATACGTAATGCTTATCTTTCAGTGCATTCATCACATGGGACAATACAACACTTTTTCCGATACCTCTATCGCCGCTTAATGAGAACACCTTTTTGGAATGATCTAAAAAGCCTTTCACAAGAGTATTTTTAGCAGCCTCCTGACTCATAAATTTGGCAGGATATTCAAAACTGTTAAAATCCTCAGGGATAACCTCCTTAACCTTTACCGGCTCAATAAAAGGATATCCGCATTTTCGGCATTTTTTTGCATTTAATTGGTTAACGCTGTTGCATTCTGGACAAAGCTTAAGAAGTTCCTCCCCGCATTTTCGGCAAACAATATCAAATATTGAATTCACCGTATGACAATTCTTACATATCAACCCTGTACGTGTCTTGCAATACGGACACTTCAAGGTATTATCCGGAATTGTTTTTTTACAGATTGGACATTTCATAGTTAAATTCCCGTTTGTTAATTAAACGCCTCTTTAACCTTTTCCATCAATTTAAACAATCTTTTAGAAATTTCTGATTGAGAGAGATTTAACTCCGAAGCGATTTCCTTCTGGGTCATACCTTCATCATAACGTAATTTATAAATTCTTAAATATTGTTTGTCAGGTTCGGCATCATTAATTAAGTATATCGCATCAACAATTTTTTGCAAAATTTCTTTTTGGACTGCGATATCTTCAGGATTGCTGTCATAATCTGCCTGAGGATATGAAATTACTACATGCGAGTAATTATCCTCATGATAAGATGATTCCGGAGTCTGCACAGCATCCATAGAAACATCTCTTACCTGCGAAAATCCTTCTCTGGTACGTCTTAATCTACCTGAGTCTTTGAGAACATTTAATATACTTGTTGTTGCAATTTTTCGCAAATAGGCTTCCAAAGTAACATCAGAGGTAATTGTATTAACTATCGGCATTGAACGTTTGCACATTTCATTAAAGAAATCGTCATACAAATCCTCATTATTTGCGAATTTCCTATCATTTTTTATAATTCTCTCTATTAAATTTAACTTTTCTTGTGTTAATTCCACTTAAAAAATTCCTTATCTTATAAGATTATAGCATAATTAAAAATTAATTATAAGAGCCAAACGGAAATCTGGCGTAGGAACCTCTCCTGTAGCTGGTTTGATGACATTTAACGTATCTTTAACAGTTTGTAACACAATTTTATCTATTTGGCTTGAACCACTTGATTTTACTACGTTAGAAGCCTTCAAATTCCCGTCACTGCTTAACTTTAAGTCGACCTTCATCTGATTAGAATAGGCATATTCATTAACCAGAAGTAAGTCGCTTGATAAAGTTAGCTTAATACTCTTGCCCGCAGTTTGTAAATATTTCTTAATATTATCACTGTAAGAAAGGTAATCAGGGACTTCCCATGACAGTTTGCTAACACCGGTATAAGATACAGGAGTTGCGGCAGGTTTAGCTGAACTTTCAGGCTTTTTAACATCCTTAGGACTCTCTTTTTTTACATTAACAGGTTCTTTTTGAGGAGCAGGAATTGTCTGAACTTCAGGAGTATTATTAGCAAGAATGTCTGTATTGTCTGCTATAGGCCCCTGAACATTCTCATTATTTGCAACAGCAGATTCTGAACTTGTACTATTTTCTGCTACCGGTAATTGTTCAGGAACTTCTTGTGCCAATGGTTCAGAGTCAACTGAAGCATTTTTATTTTTTAGTGAAAAACCGGCAATACCACCAACTACCAATACCGCAGCAACTGCAGCAATTGCAAACATTTTAACCGGAAGTTTTTGAGTATTTTTATATATTGAAGGAATTTGCTCCAAATCTTCATCAAAATTACCAAAATCCTGTATTTCCGAAGTTGCGTCATCAGAAGTTTCATTAAACAGCATGCCTATATCGGAACCATTTTTATTATCATCTTCAACGGCAGATTGATTTTCTTCTGCTGTAACGTCTTCTGACTGAGGCAATTCATTTCCTTCACTCGAATTATCTGCAGTTTCATTTAATTCTTCGTTCTGAATTTCAGGATTTTCCAATGCATCCTCAATTGTAGGAATTTCTTCACTTTTAGCTTCGACATTTTCCAGTTCATCTTTATGAACAAGAGACTCCAAATCTGTTACCGGTTCGTCACCTGCAGGCTCGTCAGAAGTCTGATCAACAATATCATCTACTGTAAGTTTTTCAATATCTTCTAAAGGAGGCATTGCATCTGCTTTCTGCGACAAATCATCCGCAGAAATTGCCTGCTCAGGAGCGGCTTGCGGATTTTCCACTGTTGCAGCAGCACCGGATGAGACTTCCTGGGTATCCTCTAAATCCCCCAAACCCATATCTTCACCATCAAAATCAGGTATTGTATCCAATTCGGAAGAAAGCGCATTAAGAGCCTCTTCCTCCTCCTTTGCTTTAGAATCTTTTTGCTGCTGTTTGGCCGGCACCATACCGGAATTTATATTTAAATCATCCATGTTAACAGCTTCAAAAGTTTCCTCTGCAGTTTCAAGTTTTGGCATTATCATATTATCTGTAATTGAAAGGCTGTCCATATCATAGGATTCAGCATTATAATTATCCGCAGGGAGAGGTTCTAACGGGGTAAAATCATTCATATTTAACATCGGAACAGTTTCTTCACCGTTCAACTCATTAAAACATGGTTTTTCGTGCGAAAGCTCGATATTATTAAACTCAATAGTTTCACTAATATTCTGATCCAAATTATTAGGAACAGCATTAACATCTGAGATATCCAGAACTTCCATCTCGTCACCGGAGGATACTTCAACCTGCTGAGAAATTTCCGACGGAGGCATTGCATCAAAATCAACAGTTTCACTGCTGTCATTAACGTCATTTACCATTTGCAGGCCTTCATCAAAAGATTTTTCTGATGTTTCATCCTGCTTTTCATCAAATACAGGTTCATCAAAATTCATATCGGCGAAGAAATCATCAGTATTACTTTCGACAAAATCATGGGAGGTTTCTTCAGAGGTTTGTTCTTGAATTGTTTCCTGCTGATTATCTGCACCCTTGGAAGTGTCTGCATCAGACTCGCCCAAAGACGGTAAATCTTCCACGGATGTATTTGTCAAATTTGCAGAAGCTTCAGTATCCGCAGCTTCTGCTGAATTTTCAACAGAAGAAGCCGGAAGCATATCAGATTCTCCAGAAAGAGGTTCCATCGGCACTTCCGGAAGAGAAAGATCTGCACTTTCCTGCATAACCTCCTGCATATCTGTCATTGAAGCATTAGTAAACATATTTGTTACATCCTGGACTGCTTCTTCTGCTATATTTGCAGCCGTATCAACAACAGCATCAACAGCGCCTTCCGCAGCATCACTCGCCGTAACAGCCTCTACAAGAGTTCCTGCAGCAGCTGCGCCCGCGATAAAACTTCCGGCATTTTCCAAGTTGCTTACTTCCTCTCCTGAAGTTTGTGACTCAACTGTATTATTATCATCAATATCCGAAACAGCTGAGTTTTCCTCAACAGTAGTCTCTGCTTCTTGTTGAGGTCTGATATCATCAATAGTTGCATCTATAATATTTTCTCGTGCAACATCTTCCGGAACTGTTACATCAGGAGAACGTTCTGCCTTATAGGACAAAATTTCAAAATTTTCAAATTCTATAAATCTGTCTCTTAGTTGAGAACTTTTTGTTAAATATTGCAAAAGTTCTTTTATTTCTTCTTTGGAGGCACTCTGATCAACCAGAGAAACCATTAATGTTTCTGCAGTATCTTTAATATTTTCAGGTAAAGTCTGCGTTGTATTACCTTTGAATGCTTCTATATATGCTTTCAAATTCAAAGGAGATGTCAACTTTTCTTTTTCAATAAAGTAATAGTCTTTATTTTGATTATTTTTATTAATAAGCTTAGGTTCAAAGAAACCGAGGAATTTTACATGAGAGCGATCTTCAGATAAAAGAAATACAAAATAAATATCAGGAAGAATATCGTATTCAAAATGAGATTTAGGAATAAAAATCTGATTTTCGTCAAAGACAACACGTACATCAATATGAATATTATTAAGCATGATATCCGAAATATCAAATTCTTCTAAAATTTTATGTACATTATGCAAATTATAAGTTTTATCACTGCTTATATTTTCAAGAGCCAGATATTTCAAACCAAGTTCTGCACCGAGTGCATTGAAAAATGCACGGCTCCTTACTTCATTATTTAAAAGCCCTTTTGTTAAAAGCTTCGCTTCTTCTTTGTCATTTTCTTCTACATAAATTAAAGTTTCTTGTTCCATGCCCATTTTTTATTCCTCCTATTAATATTGATTACACATGGTGTAAAAATATTCCAAAAATTTTGTAAAGATTTGTAAAGATTATTGTAAAAATTTTTAATTTGCGTCAAAATTAAAACATCAGTCGTTTTAATAAAAGTGTCTAAAAGTGTGAAGTTATAAAGGAGGTTTTACTTATGATCAGCGCAGTGTCTAATGTGAGTTTTCGAGGCGATGTTCCGAATTCGGACTGGCAGAAATTAATTGAAAGTGAAGGGCAATATACCCAAAAACCTGCGGATAAGGCGCCGCAAGATAGAGTAGACCTCTCTACAAAGGCTGATAACCCGGAGAAAAAAGGCGGGAGCAAGGCCGGAAAAGTTATAGGCGGAATAATAGCTGCAGTTGTTGTTGCAGGACTTGCCCTGTTTGGATTATCCAGAGGGAATATTTTAAAAATTGATAAAGACGCAAAAGGTGTAGCTAAAATAGGAAGTAAACTTGCCGAGGCAGGAGAATGGGTCGGAACAAAAATCATTGATCCTATTCTGGGACTATTTAAAGGCAAAGGCGCTAAAAAAGCTGCCGAAACTGTACAAAATGCTTCTGAAGCTGCAACTGAGACAAAATAAGTAAAACACACCATAATACATAAAAAACTCCCTTAACAGGGAGTTTTTTATTGCAAAAAATCAGCTAAAACCACATTACTCACAAGAATTCCTTCATCAGAAAGTTTGTAGCCTTCATAAGTTTTAACAATATGTTTTGAGTCAAGATACTTTTTCAAAATATCTGAATATTTTTTTTCAAAATCAATAGAAAATTTATCGTTAATTGATTGAATATTTATCCCATTCATTTTACGAAAACCGAGAAAAATTTCTTCCTCCAATTGCTCATCTAATGTAACACGATGAGTGAGGTTATGAATATGTGGAAACTTAAAATAAGTTTCAAAATCTTCATAATTTGAATATCTGATACCGTCAGTATAACCGTGTGCTGCAATTCCAAAACCATAATATGTGTTGTTATCCCAGTAATTCAGGTTATGACGTGACTCAAAACCTTTTTTGGCAAAGTTGCTTATCTCATAATGTTCAAAATTCAATGCCGACAAAATTTCTATTGCTCTTAAATACATATCCGCCTGCATATCTGTATCCGGCAAATTCTCTGGAAAATTATCATAAAAATAACAACCTTCATCAATTTTTAAACCGTAAAGCGAAATATGTTTAACACCTAAGCTGGCTGCTGTGCTCAAATCATTTTCAAAACCTCGCAATGTTTGCATCGGAAGTCCATAAATAAAGTCAAGGCTCACATTTTCAAACCCAACATCCGCGGCAAGTTTTACAGAAGCTTTTACCTGTTCAGAATTGTGCCGCCGCCCGATAAGTTTGAGAATTTCATCGTCGAAAGTTTGACAGCCGATACTCAGCCGATTTACACCTATATCTTTCAGCCCGGCCAAATATTCCGCAGTCAACGATTCAGGATTAAGTTCAACAGTAACCTCGGTATTGTGTTCTAATCTGAAATTTGTGATTATGCTCTCGAGTTCCTTGACAGATAAAACCGATGGAGTTCCACCGCCAATATACAAAGTATTCAAAAGTTCTTCTTTATAAAAATACTTAATTTCTTTTTGTAAAGCCTGAAGATACTGTTCCTTTAATTCCAGGTCAGGATATGAAATAAAAGAGCAGTACCTGCACTTTGATTTACAAAACGGAATATGAATGTATGCATTTTTAACCATAAGTTTATTTTATATCAAAATATGTTCGCATAAGACAAAAAATAATCGGTAATTACATTCAAAAGCATCGGTAAAATCCAGACCATAATCGCCGCACCGAATACAGGTTTAAAAAGAAAGCTCAATTGGAATACGTTTACCTGCGGAGCTGTTTTTGAAATTACACCCAGTATAATATCCTGCCCGAGAGTCGCAAGCAAAATAGGTGACGCAATCTGGAGCCCCATATACAACACATTTGATGTCATTTTGATTAAATAATCCATATTCACAATCTTTGCAAGCGGTACAGAAGTAGCAAAGAGCGGAAATATTTCAAAACTTCTCATAAACGCTTTGATAAGCCAGTAAATTCCGCCAAGCTGAATAAAAATTAATACGCCCAAAAGCGAAATTATTTTGGTTAAAATAGAAACCTGACTTGATGTTGTCGGGTCAAGAACCATCGCGGAGGACAATCCCATCTGCATGTTAATCATATCAGCTCCTGCATCTATTGCAAGCAAAATTAATTGAGCCATATAACCTATCATTGCTCCTACCGCGAAATTAAGAATTATCGAAAGAAGCATAGAATCTTCCATTCCCATTTTATCAGGCTTGATTAGTGCTGTAATACAAATTGTCATTAAAAGTGCCAGTGCAATTTTAACCATGCCAGGCACCTCTTTTCTGTTAAAAACAGGAGCAAATCTGAAAAATCCTAGCATTCTTGCAAAGACATAAATACCGGACAAAAGTGCGGTATTTATCTGAGGAAATAATTTAACTATTTCTGCAAGAATTTGCTCCATATCAGTTTCCTAAAATTTTTCTTGTTTCAACTAAATCAGGCCTTGGATTAGGCATTCTGTTAGACGGAATATCACGGATTCGTTCTTCATTACGGATAAACGGAATTTTCCCCGGATTTTTCATAATATAATCTATATTCTGCTGGTTCCTGAATTTATCCGGTGCCATATTCCCATACGGAGAAGTGTATCTGTAGTAATCAGCCGCAAGCACATAATTATCATTTTTCGGAACAACCTGAAAAGCCAAATTCATCCCGTCAGTAAATAAATTGGTCAAAACTCTGATAAAACCGTAACCTCCTATAACAATTACCAGAAATACCGCAAGAATTTTCGGTGCCGCAGCAATTGTTTGTTCCTGAACCTGAGTAACAGCCTGTAATATACCGATAACAAGCCCTATTGCCGCAGCAACCAGTACACACGGCATTGAAATTGCGAGCATTACCAGAAACCCTCTTGCCAAATATTCAGCTAAAACTTCTATCATATCAACCTCTCTAATTTTTGTTAATTGTAACTTGTGACTAACCCCTGAACTATAAGCGCCCAGCCGTCAACCGCAATAAATATCAAAAGTTTAAACGGCAATGAAATGATTGTCGGAGATAACATAAACATACCAAGTGCAAGAAGAATATTCGCAACAACAAGGTCAAGCACGATAAACGGCACAAAGATTACAAATCCGATTTCAAATGCGGTTTTAAGCTCGCTTATAATATAAGCCGGAGCGACCTCCCATATAGTAATTTCATCAGGGGAAGCCGGCGGTCGTTTCTTTGATAACTCAATAAAGAATGATAAATCAGATTCTCTGGTTTGTTTCATCATAAATTCTTTCAAAGGTTTTGAGCCTTCATCAATTGCTGCAATTATATTTTGGTTCTTCTGGTAAGGAACGCTTCCCATTTCATACATTTTCTGAAAAGTTCCGCCCATAGTAAAAAACGTCAATATCATCGAAAGCCCGATAATAACAATAGATGGCGGTACCTGCTGTGTTCCCATTGCGGTTTTGAGCATTGAAAATACAATTACAAACCTTAAAAAACTTGTCATACAGCAAAAGACTAAAGGCAATAACGAAAATAACGTCATTACCAATAATATCTGTATAACCGGATTTAAATCACTTAAAACATTCTGCATTGTATACGTCCTTAGTTATTAATTTTTCTTACCATATTGTGAAGAACATTATTATCCTTTTTCGGAAATGCTGAAATTATCGGCAAATCCTCAACACTTGTCACGTTATGCTGAAATTCGTGTCTTGAAGTCCTCGTAGAAACAGGCTGAAAGTCATCTGCTTTTTCAACATCAAGTTTTGAAATCAATGTCGTCTTATCGGCATCACCTGCAATAAGAAACCTTTCCTGTCCGGCTCTTACGACATACAAATTTTTGCGCGGCGAAACGGAAAGTGATTCTTCTATACTCAAAAATCCTGATTTTTTACTAAAACCTTCACTTAACGCAAATTTTTTGTACAACATGAGGGCAAAGAATATTAACCCTATCATTGCCATAGTATAAACTGCAAAATTAACTAAGTATCCTCCCATAATCCCCTCGATTCTTAATTTAACTAAATATCTTCGTCTTCAAGTTCAAAATCGCTGTAATCGAACTCATCTTCTTCATCGCCTCCGGCATTGTTATCAACTGTAGGAGGTCCTGCAGGAGCAGGGCTGTTATCATATTCAACAGGAGCTGCGGCAGGTGCTGCACCTCCTTGCGGTGCTTGAGGAGTTTGTGCCTGCTCTTCAATCTCATCAGCGCTTTTTTGAACAATGTCACTAACTTTAACACCGTATCTGTCGTTAATAATAACAAGTTCTCCGTGCCCGATAACTTTATTTTCAACACGGAGGGTCACTTTATTTTCGTATAAAGCTGCTACATCAACAACAAGACCTTCTTCGATTTTCTTCAAATCTCCGAGAGTAATCTTTACGGGATCCAATTCTGCGTACATATCAACTTCTATACTGTCCCATAAGTTATTTGGTTCTTCACTCATCTCTTCTCCTCCGTTATCATCCAGCGGATGAACTAATTCCATATTGGGTTCTATAAACATTTTATTGGTGTAATCCTGCAAAAATACCTTCCATACTTTGAGGTCACTTCTTTCAAGAACAATTATGTCCTCAGGTTCAAGACCTTTCAAGTCTTTTACGGTAAACCTTGTTGCACCTATTTCGATTTTTACTTTAACCGGACATCTGTAGAAATCTTTGTTTTCAAATTTCAATCCTTTACAAACAATTTTATTTGGCTTTAAACGTCCGTCCGGAACTGAAATAATAAATTTTCCCATAGCATTTTCTTCTTCATCTTTAATGAGAAAGGTTACATGGGTCATATCAAAATTTGTACGTTTAAAGTTTACAACCGGCGGGGGTTCCAAAAACTGCAGAATAATCTGATAAACATAATCGTTAAATGCAGTCATAATCTCACCTTCAAGATCGGTGAGTTTGTTAATATTAAAAGCTCTGTTAGGTCTGCCGAGTGCTCTGTTTAAAAGCAGCGCTACAGCCTGCTCGGAAACCCTGAGAAACATATCATAAAATTTATCAATCCGGACTTTTGTAACAAAGTAGGATTCTTTGGTTTGCAGAAGGTTAATATTTCTGCTTACACCCATCAACTCACATCTTAAACCGGGCGAAAAAAATCCATCGCTTGATTTTTGCATGGCAAGCGGGAAAAGTTTCTGAAACCAATCGTATTCAGCATATAGATTATCTGATGTAGATTTACATTTTTCCATTATGGTTGTAACTATCCCCTTATTTAGTCCGGTAAATTGAGTTTTCCCCAAAACTACAATATTATATTCCGCACGACTTCACATCAACCTTTTAATGGATTTTTTGTAAAAATCAACGTTATTTGTATGAAAAATTACTTTCCTTGCGGTATTGTAAACCAGAATGTACTTCCATGGTTCAACTTTGATTTAAAACCGATTTTGCCCCCATGTGCTTCCGCTATTTTTTTACACAAAGCAAGCCCGACGCCGGAACCCTGCTGTCGTTTCAACTGATTTCGGTTCACCTGCGAAAAGAAATTGAAAATCTTGTCGTAATCCCGTTTTCTTATTCCGTCGCCGGTATCTGTTATTTCAAATACAAACTCATGAGAATCATTTATATAAGATACAATTTTAATTTTACCGTTCAAATTATCAAACTTTACGGCATTTGAAATCAAATTCATAACAAGCTGTTGAAAGCGCCGTAAGTCCGCATTTATCTCAACATCCATAACGGTATATGAAAAATGAAGATTTTTCGATCGTATAATTTCATCAAAACTCAAAACTATATCCTCGATAACATCCTTCGGACGAAAATTTTCATAATGCAACTCCATCTGCCCGAATTCCGACCTAGCCATATCCAGAATATCCTGTATCAAACCTAGTAAAAACTTTGCACTTTTAGAAATATTCGAAATATATTTAAAATCCTCTCTATCCTTTATTCTGTGCTTCAACATATCTGAAAATCCTATTATTGAATTTAAAGGAGTTTTGTATTCATGGGAAATACTTGCAAGAAATTCTATTTTATCTTTGTTATTACGTTTTAACTCTTCCTGCAGAGTTATATTTTCCAAACGCGCATTCACACATTCTGAAATTATCTCCATAAAATTTTGATTTTTCAGATTAAAATCTTGACGTTTAGAGATTAACGCAATATAGCCGAATAAAAATTCACGCCATATTACCGGAACGATTATGACATTTTCTTTTGAAAGTTTATAGAAATACTCAAGCGTATCCTCCATATCATAATTATTCAAAAACAAATCCTCGCCGAGTGTGTAGATTTGTTCAACTTCACCCTGAATCTTTTTATCACACTCCGGCGAATAATAAATCTTTTTCGCGAGAATACTATTCGCCTCATTATCCACCAAATAAAACCAACAGGCATGCGCTTTTGTAAACTTTAAAAGTTCCTGTGCAGCATCTGTACAAAGCTCTCTTACTGACGTTTTTGTATTAAGTTTCTTCAAAAATTTACAAAGAAATTTTTCAGATGTCATATTCATTGTATAATTATAATATGAACAAAAATTCAGACACTAAAAAATTATTTGTAATTTCCGGCTCCTCAGGAGTCGGAAAAGGTACTGTTTTAAAAGGTTTTTTGGAGAAAAACCCTAATTTTATGCTTTCAATTTCCTGTACTACCAGAGCACCGAGAAAAGGCGAAGTTGACGGCGTAAATTATTTTTTTCTCACTAAAGAAGAATTTCAAAACTGTATAGATAATGACAAATTTTTGGAATGGGCGGAATTTGCAGGCAACCGCTACGGAACCAAGAAAAAATATATTCAGCAGTGTCTTGAGGAAGGTAAAGATATTATCCTTGAAATTGATACGCAAGGTGCGCTGCAGGTAAAAAAACAAATGCCTGAAGCTGTATTGATTTTTATCTGCCCGCCGTCGATTGAGGCTCTGGAAAATCGTCTGCGCGGCCGCCATACAGAAGACGAAGCCACAATCCAAAAACGGCTTCAGGAAGTAAAAACCGAACTTGAACGTGCTGAAAAATTTGATTACAAAGTCGTAAATGACGATTTAGAAAAAGCTATTGCAGAACTTGAAAAAATTATAATCGGAGAACAAAAATGTTAAGCGGGAAAAATATCTTAATCGGGATTACCGGAGGAATTGCCGCTTACAAAATCTGCGAACTCATAAGGATGTTCAAACGGCAGAATGCAAATGTTCGTGTTGTATGTACCCCGAACGCTTTAAATTTTGTCACAAAATTAACCCTCCGAAACCTCAGCCAAAACGAAGTAGGCGTTGAGGAATTTGATATTCCTGATTTCAAACCGGAACATATCTCTTATGCAGATGAAGCGGATATTATGATAATCGCGCCAGCAACCGCAAATACAATTTCAAAAATCGCCTCCGGAATTTGTGATAACCTTTTAACATCAATTACCTGCGCTTTTAAAAAGCCTGTTATAATTGCGCCTGCAATGAATTGTAATATGTGGGAAAGCCCTGCAATTCAGGAGAATTTAAAAAAGCTTGCCTCCCGCGGCTATAAAATTCTTGAACCTGAAAGCGGGTTTCTTGCCTGCGGATATGAAGGAAAAGGACGGCTCTGCAGTTTAGAAAAAATTTACGATGAAGCAGCCTCCATTCTTACAACAAAAACTAAAGGCAAAAAATACGTAATCACGGCAGGCGGCACAATTGAGGATATTGACCCTGTAAGATATATTTCAAATTATTCCTCGGGTAAAATGGGGCTTGCACTTGCTGATGAAACTTATCACTGCGGCAATGATGTCACGTTAATCACCACAGTCGATGTCACAAGACCTTACAAAATTATAAAAGTAAAATCTGCAATTGAAATGCAGGAGGCTGTTAACGCTGAATTTGAAACTGCTGATTTTATAATAATGGCTGCAGCCGTCGCTGACTACAGAGTCAAAAATAAATCAGACCAAAAAATAAAAAAAACAAACGATGACACTTTGACACTGGAACTTGTAAAAAATCCTGATATCTTAAAAGAACTCTGCAACAAAAAAACTCATCAAACAGTTGTCGGCTTCTGTGCGGAAAGCGAAAATCTTTTAACCAACGCAAAAGAAAAAATTCAAAAAAAAGGCTGCGACTACTTAATCGCAAATGATATTTCAAGAAAAGACATCGGATTTTCAAGCGACTATAATGAAGTCACAATCCTTGATAAAAACGGTGGAATGATAAAACTTGAACGCGCATCGAAATCTGAAATTGCCCGCGGAATTTTAAAGGTTATAAATGAATAAATACGAAATTGTAAAAAGGATTGAAAAATTTGCACCGCCAGAACTTGCGGAAAGCTGGGACTGTTCCGGCTGGGCTGTAGAAACAAATCGGAAAGAAGTACACAAAATTATGTTATGTCTGACGGTTACGGACAACATAATAAAACAGGCGCGTCAACAAAATTGCGATATGATAATTTCCCACCACCCGATGTTCTATATTCCGTTTAGCATTTCCTCGCCCCTTGCGGGAGAGGATGTCCGAAGGACAGGTGAGGAGTCTATTGATATTTACGCAGCCCACACAAACCTTGACCGCGCGCAAGGCGGAACCACAGACACCCTTATTTCAAAACTGGGATTTGAAGTGAGTGAAACCGATGATTTTTTAAGATTTGCAGATGTAAAAGTTTCTATAGACGAACTGCGAAACAGACTTCTAAAAATTTCATCCAATCTGCGCTACGTAAATAATAATGGAATTAAAGTATTAAATAAACTTGCCTTCTGCGCAGGAAGCGGCTCCGATTTTATAGAAGAAGCATTTAAAAAAGGCGCGGACGCATTTATTACAGGTGATATAAAATTCCATACGGCTCTCGAAAGTCCGATAGTCCTCTTTGACATCGGACATTTTGAAAGCGAAATTCTTGTTTTACAAGTGTTTGAAAAACTTTTGCCGGATATTGAAACAGTAAGAGCCGTTGAAAAAAGTCCGTTCATTTATCAATAACTTACCTTGAACGGATAATCATCCGGAATTTTCCAACCATTTAGCTGAATAACAAGTGTACACCACTTTCCGTCATCCGTACCGTTTTTACAATTTTTGACAGCAGTTTCTGTACGTCCGTCCCAGGAATATTTAAAAGGTTCCAAGCCGCGGTTATAATGATATTTCCAAACGTAGTCTGTATTATTAACCGGCATATACAAGAAATAAAATTTACATTGACCGTATCCTGTTTGCGGACACTTTTCAGGATTCCCTACAAAAAAATACAACTCCACGCGAAGAATTCACCAGATCGTCGTTTCCAAACTGAAAAGCACTCCCGTCGCTTAAATAATATCTTATTGTTCCCGAAGTGTTTACTTGTTTTTTTATGACAATAAATCTTGAAAAATATTTCTGAAACCAAATGTCAATTTTTGCTGAACCTTCAATAGGCTTGCCTTCATCATACAAATCCACACCACCGGTATCCAGATACCAATCTTTTTTATCTCCAAATTCGACCTCAGCAAGCTGAATTGCCTGATTAAATGTTGTATAAAATTTTGCCAGTCGTGTTTCTACTACTTTATTATTATTTTTTTGTATTAAAGCCGGCAAAGTCATTGCAGCTACAACCCCAATTATACCCAAAGTGATAAGAACTTCAGCCAAAGTAAAAGCAATTCGTCTTTTATTCATATAAAGCAATTCCTCATTAACAATTATAATAATAGATTAAATATTTATTATAGTAAACATATTATTTATAATAGTCTCTTTGCTAGTTTTTGTCAATAATATAAAATTATTATTATGGAGAATGATTTCGGGTATATTTTAGGTTCTAATATACGGGCAGAAAGACTCAGGCGGCATTACACACAGGACAAGCTTGCCGAGCTGCTTGATATGAGTATAAATTATGTCGGCAAATTAGAACGTGGAACAATAATACCGAGCGCTCTTGTTATTTTTAAATTGTCAAAAATTTTACGTGTAGATATAAATGACTTCTTTAAAGAAATAGAATAAATCTTGACAATCGTGTTTCATCAGATAAAATAGTAAATGTGATTTAGAATAGTGGGGCGTCGCCAAGCGGCAAGGCAGCTGGTTTTGGTCCAGCCATTCGGAGGTTCGAATCCTTCCGCCCCAGCCACTAAAAAAGACCGGCTTGTCCGGTCTTTTATTTTTTGCTTGGTCTGACTTAATATACATTTTTACTGTCGATTTTATAATAAACAAATATTTATATGTTTTATAAATGATTAAAATTATATAAAAATAGAATTGAGAATATGCCGTATATAGATAGCAAATTATTCTTTTTGGGGTTTTATAATGATAACAACGTTTTAATAACAAAGCGCACAAAAGGAGAAAATAATGAAAATTACACAGGCAGCCTATAATACGCCCAATTTTACAGCGAAATTTGACGGACGCTTTTTGGATGCGGCAGACGCATTTTACAAAAAAAATAATGTCCCGTCAAAATATAAACAATTTTGCTCTGCTGTCAGACGCTTTGCGGAAGTTCCGAATTCAGATACTATTACAATTAGTTATAAAAAAGAATTTCAAAAAGGACAGCCTGTACATACATTGTACGCTTCAGAATCCGGCAAAAGCCCTGTTATTTTAACCCAAAAAGACCAGTTCAGAAAACTTCTTGAAAAATTTTCATACATGAATGAATACGAATTCAAATTAAAAACAGGTCTTATATCTAAAGAAAAATAAGTTGTTTTATCAGAAAGGATTTTGTCATGAGAATTCAAAATATCCAAAGGTCAAATAATACACCTGTCAATTTTAAAGCATCTGTTTCAGAGCAGGTAAAATACCTGTTACACAGCCAACTGTCTAAAGGCCCTGACAAGAAAAAACGACAAAATTACTAGAACAACAAATAGAAAATATCAGCAAGTGGGGTTCTGATAATTCTGAAATAGTTATTGCAAAAGACTATCGCGGGAAATACCGCATCGGCCTCCAGTACAACGTAACGCCGACTATGCAGTTTGCCTGGGCGATAAAAGGACCTCTCGGGAAAACAGAACTGTCACAGTTTTTAGCACTTAAAGAAGCTGACATTCTCAATACCGAAAATACTATTAAATATTTATATACGAAATACGGCGGCGGATTTTTTAAACGCTTTAAATAAATATCTGAATACATTTATAACAGGTATTTTTTTTATACATTACAAGCATTTGCTATTTTCCATGATTTCGTAAATAATAATACCTGAGAAAACTTTAGAAGAAAAACAATGGATATAAAAGATTTCAGAGAATTAATGGCCAAAAGAGAATATGTAAATGCCGGCTCCTGCCTGGGTGAAACCTTTAATAAACTTGCACAGGATGCCCTCAAAATTACTATGGAACTTAACAATAAATACCACACTCCGGAGGAAATTGTTGAAATTTTTTCGGAATTAACCGGCAAAAAAGTTCCGGAAAATTTTCGTATGTTTCCGCCGTTTTATACAGACTGCGGAAAGAATATAACAGTAGGAGAACATGTTTTTATAAATGCGTGCTGTAAATTTCAGGATCAGGGAGGAATTACAATCGGAGACGGATGTCTTATCGGACATAATGTTACAATAGCAACTTTGAACCATGACATAAACCCTGACAAACGTGCAAATATTTTACCCCAACCTGTTATAATAGGTAAAAATGTTTGGATCGGGTCAGATTCCACGATCTTACCGGGTGTTGAAATCGGTGATGGCGCGATTATCGGGGCAGGAAGCGTCGTCACCAAAAATGTTCCGTCAAACACAATTGCTGCCGGAGTTCCTGCGAGAATTATCCGGAAAATTGAGACCTAATTATACTGGCAAAAATTTTTTTTATATGTTTTAGTTAATCTATGCTCCAAAATATTCATAACAGAAATACGCAAATTAGCTTCGGACTCAGGCTTAAGCTTTCAGATAAAGGACTTTTGAATCTTCCGCAGAAAACTGACATACTTTATTCAGCGAGTCCTATGGATTTTTTCTACAAAGAACCCAAAAGTAAGAAAAAGTTAGATGACCTTTCTATAAAAATTAAAAATCGCATAAGAAAAGAACAAGGCAAACCTGATAATTCCGAAATTAAAAATAAACTATTGAGAAAAAGTTTTAATGCCGCAAATAAACTCCGCTCATTTGCCAGTAAAATTCTTGTATTGGAACATTTCAGATCTTTTTATAATTCTTTCAGGTTGATAAAAAAAATGACTCCGGATTCACCACAGTATATTGAAGAATGGGCTAAGATGGGTAATTCCATCCATAACAGATTTATTGATATGAATATTGAGGATGGAAAGATTGAAAAGATTGCACAATCAAATGATTCTCACATCTTTATACTAAACCACGACAACCCTGAAAAAGATAAATTTATTTATCCGATTTTTAATTCATTTTTGAATTACGCATACACAGCTTACGGGAAACAAAACGACTGTCCTCGCCCGAATATTCTGGTCAGCAAAAATTTTATAAAATTAGTTAATAAAAAATTGCGCAATATTTACAGAAAAATGGGATTAATACCTGTGGACGCCTATATGACTGATAAAAAAATCGAAGACAATGTAGTTCCGATGAAATATTTAATCGCTAAATTTCTGCACAAAAAATGCAATTTATTTATATTCCCAGAAGGCAACAATTCCATTTACAAAGATAAAACACTTGAAGAAAAATTCCAGCCCGGAGTCTCAAAAATTATCAAAAATATTCTTGACTCAAAGGACTCTGTAAAAGTTGTTCCGCTTGGAATTTCATACAACAGCACCAACAACACAATGGCATCAATTTATATTGGAGATACAATAACATTCAGCAAATCAAACGGCGAAATTTTGTACGTTAAAGACGCCGCGGAAGATGTTGTATCATTAGGGAAATCAGGATTAAAAAAGACCACAGATAATATTACAAAACTTCTCTGTTCAAACCTTTCCAACTGCGTTACTTTGAGTAAAATTGAATAACTTATGAAAATAAATTACAATAATTACAATATAACATTTCAGGCAAAACCGGGTTCAAAATTATTAAAATCCGTCAAAAAAGAATTCCATGGAGATAAAGAAAGAACCCGAAAATTTGCAGGATTATTTGAGGATACTTTCACAAACAACACTGACAAAAATACGGTAATTGACATTAATAAAAATAAAAACCTTATTTTTTCCAACAACCTCTTTCCTGACATGAAATACTGTTATAAAACAACGCTGAGTTCTGATAAATCTCTTGCACAAAGTATGCTGAATGAATGCCCGAAAACAATGGCAAGGGGCGAAGTTGCACTATTCCGGCATATTATATCAAAACTCTTTTTAAAAGATAAAAATTTTGATAAGATAGATAAGATAGTGCAAAGCGTAAATATTAACCCTAAATTTATTGAAAATTTATCCACTGCGAAAAAAATTATTGCAGAAAATCCAACTTCCGAACTTTCAAGTATTGAATTTGATGTTATGAATATGAAAACAGCGGAAGCGGAATTAAAAGAAATCAGCACTCATATATTTTCAAATGATGATTTTACAATCGTTTAACAGTTTTAAACGAACTTATTGTATGAATTCTCATTCCGGAAGCGTAGAAAAATTTCAACGCCTATATGATTGCATATTGATGCATGCAATTACGTTAAAAAGAAACGTCCCCCTCACCCTATCACTCACCCGTATGGAGAGGGGATTATTGTTTCTTTCTTTGTAAAGGGAGGATAATCCTCCCTCAAAATTGTCACCATATTAACTTTGACATATTTATTTTACATACATTGCATACTTTATCTTACGCGGTTTTACACCTTAACCCTCGTTGTACCAATCGACATTTCTTGTCGCATACATTATCAGGGCGATTATGAGAAACAGTCCTAAACTTCCGATTAATAACGCCAGATCCTGAAGGTTTAACAATATATAAAGGAAGGTATACAAAATCACAAGCAGGACTGAAATTATAGCAGTAAATCTGACATCCTGACGTTTTGTTATTACGTAATATGTGTACGTACCGATAAGTGAAATCGTCATAAAAGAAGATATTACGTACGCCGCAAGGAACGGAAGGAATTCCGAAATTGACACAAGCAGTAGATAAAATATCAGCATCGCACCGCCTAAGAGTAAATATTGAAGCGGGTGGATACGTTTTTTAGAGGCTTCAGTTATTTCAAATATAAAATAACTCAAAAATGTCAGTGCAATAAATAGGAAAGAATATTTCAGCGCTCTTGTTGCCATACGGTAGTTATCGACCGGCACAAGCAGAGATACCCCTACCCTTGCGCGGTTATTACCGTCATCATTATACGAGTATTTTGTGACAGAATTAGGGTTAACCTGCGAAACATTAGTTGTCGCAACTTTCGGAATACTCCACTCCGCCGTGAAATTATCCTTGGTAACTTCACGTGATGAAGGAAGAAAATTTCCATTGAAACTTGGATTAGCCCAGTTACCAGAGATATTAACTTTATTTGACTGACCGCCCAAATCAGCATAAAGTTCATTTATTCCACGTATTTTATAACTTATTTCGAAAGGAATATTTTTCCCCGGGTTTTTAATTTTTGTCGTATATTTGGTATCCTGTGAAATTTTCTGCGTCTCATTATTAATTCTAAACTTCGGTTCTTCAATAAAACCGGTAGAATCTTCTACGGCAAATGAGGTTGTAATATTTTTGTCAGACAGATCCCCGTAATTATTTATAAAGTCGCCTTTCAAAAGAACATCTGCTACATAAACAGGTACTTTAAAAATTCCTTTTTTACGGATTTCGGTTGAAATTTTAACATTAACCGAATAATTATTTAACTGCAGATTGACAGTTTCTGTTGCATTTTTATCTTTTTTCTTTTCAAACGACATTGCAGGACTGCCGAAAATCTGGACATCACCCCAGGAAGAGGCAATACTCTTTACGGCTTCATTCCTGTAAGCTTCTCTTTCATTAATTATTCCGAACCAAAATCCTATTGGAATAAGAAGAAGCAGAAGCATTAAAATCAGGATAAAAAACTTTTTCATTTTAGAATTATCATTGTTATTTGCTGCTGCAAGATTTGTTAAATTTTCCATTATTAAACTCCTTATATTAACAATTTTGTTTAATAATAACTCCGTTTTTCTAAGCAGTCAAGATAATATTACGATTTATTAATTACTTATAAACCAATCAATAAGTGGTTTTTTAAGCCCAAATTGCACTTGAAAAGCGTGTTCAATTTCATGATCCGTTAAATATTCATAGGAAACATTAAACCCGAGAGGTTCTTCAGGAAAACCGCGTTCTTTAACTTTCTTTTCCGAAATTTTTTTATTCTCTAAATCTATCACGTTTGAATAGTTATAACCTTCATAACAGCAGAAAGGAACAGTTATTTTACCGTCGGTTTTCTTCATCATTAAACCGAAAGTTCTGCAAATAATCCCGCGGTATTCATAAACAGAACAGACATTATCTATCAAAAACGGACAATCGTATAAGAACTCATCACCTTTATAATTTTTCTTTTCCTGAAGAGTTTTTATAATGTTATTTTCAATTCTCTTTTGAGTTTCTTTATCAAGTTTTAAAAAACCGCTTAAAAGATAATTTACTTCCAGTAAAGAATATGGCAGTTGACTATGCTTGCAGCACATCGCACATCCTTTTTTACAAAAGATGTAAGGCTTTTGGGATTCGAAAAATTTTGCCAATTTTCCGTTTAAGAATTCAAGATATTTTACATAAGTTTCAAACATAATTTAAAAATCTCTATATTTTAAGTAGAAAAAGCCGGAAAAAGTTTTTTCCGGCTTTTATAATTAACTAATCTTCCGGATTATATTCATCATCTTTGACAGGTTCAAGCCATGTTGTTTCATTATTCGGGAGGTTAGGTTCTATTGAAATATGAGCAAACATACTATCAGGGGCTGCACCATGCCAGTGTTCCACATCAGGCTTAATTTTTACGACGTCGCCTTTTTTCAATATCTGAATTTCTTTACCGCGTTCCTGATATCTTCCCTCGCCTGCTGTTACAAGAAGTATCTGACCGCCGGAATGTTTGTGCCAGTTTGTTCTTGCTTTTGGTTCAAAAGTTACGTTAGCAATTGAGGAATTCCAGATATCATCTTTTTCAACGAGTCTCCCGAGATAGGTTGTACCAGTAAAGAATTTGCCAAAAGGATTAAGGGTACCTATTGCAAACGGCTGCTCTAACTCTTGCACGGCTACCGGAGTTTTTTGAGTACTGGTAACATTTTCCTGAGTTTCTGCCATGGTTATACCTCCTGTGATTAAAGCTGTACATATAAACATTGTTGTGAAGAATTTTTTCATCCATCCTCCTTTTCTTATTTGCGGCTTCCGGTTATAGATCCATACTGCCGCTTCTTATTCCTTCCATATCAAGAGTAACGTACGTTATCCCGATACTTTTTAAATATTCAACGATTTTTGATTTTTTGTCGACAAACTGTTCAAACTGTTCTTTTGGAATTTCAATCCGCGCAATATCATTATGCATACGGAATCTGTTATTTTCAAAACCGATTTCTTTTAAAAATCTTTCACCGCACCTGACTATATTTAAAATTCTATCGTTTAATTCCGTACCGTACGGGAACCGTGTTGCAAGGCACGGGGTCGATGGTTTATTAAAGATTTCTATCCCGAGTTCTTTAGCATAATCTCTTATTTCCTGTTTGGTGATTTGAAATTTTGCAAGCGGAGAGATAATTTCCATTTCTTCAAGCGCTCTCAAACCCGGACGATATGTATGAATGTCATCAGCGTTTGTCCCGTCGATTATGAATTTAAGAGTACTTTCTTTTGCAAAATCTTTCAGTTTTCCGAAAAAAAGTTTTTTACAATGATAGCATCTGTCTTTCGGATTATTCACGAGAATTTTATCCTCCAGCGGGAAAAATTCTATTACTTTATGACTTACTCCGTACTTTTTGCATAAATTTTCCGAAAGTTCCAGTTCCTCCTCTGTTTGAAAAACAGAACTGAAAGTAACTGCAACGGTATTAAAATCTTTGCAAAGATATAAAAGAAGCGTGCTGTCTATTCCGCCTGAGAAAGCAAGACAGATGCCCTGCTTTCCCAATTCGGATAAATAATTTTTTAAATTTTCGAATTTATTTTTCATAGACTTCCGCTTTTTTAACAGTCAATAATTTTGCAACACAGCTCATCAAAATAACAATTGCAAGAAGCCCTATAATATTTGCGGCAACAGACGGGATTGAAGAAAGAACTGCTGTTTTCGCCTGCAAAGCTTCTGCCAGAGAATAAATCTGCCCCTGAGTCTGCGCCACAAATGAATTTGATATATTCAAAAGCGACCATTCAAGCCCATCCGGTTTTGATGATGCATAATTTGAAATTACACCGGCAAGGATAAGTGCAATTCCGCCGGTTGTGTAAGAAAACTCTTTTGAAAAATCAGTTTTTTGAGCCGCAAAAATAATGGCAGCAGAAACAACTCCTTCAACCAAACCTATAGGAAGGTGGATACTCTGCATTAAGCCTGCGAAAAATCCGACATTTGTTGTGATTGAACCTGATGCAAAAGATTCTGCGACAACAGCGATTGAGCCAAGCTGCAGTGCAACGATTGACGCCAATACAGCAGCTGCAAATTTATTTTTCTCAAGAGGTTTATATACAAGCGGATAAGCTGCAAAACATGCCAGAAATCCCATATTAAAGATATTACATCCGAGTGCAGTCAAACCGCCGTCTGCAAAAAACAAAGCCTGAACAAGGATAATTGAACACATTGCAAGAAATCCCGCATAAGGTCCGAGTAAAACAGCAAGCAAAAGCCCGCCCACAATATGCCCGCTTGAACCGGTTGAGGGAATTGAAAAATTAATCATCTGCAAGCCGAAAACAAGAGATGTCAGCATAACTGCAGGCAAAATATTTTCTTTTTTAAAATCTTTTTTCCCTTTTTTAAAAGCCAGGTATGCCGCACCGCCCATCAGTGCAAGCATAGGGATTCCCGTAACCGGACAAATAATAGAATTTCCTAAATGCATAATTACTCTCCTTTTATTTTCATAACCCTTAAAACAGGGTTTTTGTACTTTCTTTTACCTGCGCCATAGCCGACAGATTCAATCGTGAAGGTTTCCGGAAGATGTTCTCCCGTATAAAGCGCCGCGGCAATAGCAGCACCTGTCGGGGTTACCATTTCGCCGTCGTTATCCGTAAATCTTAGCGGAAGATGATATTTTGATGCGATTTCACAAACCGCAGGAACAGGCACTGGTAAAGTCCCGTGCTGGCATTCGACAGTTCCGGCGCCTTCCGTCAGAGGCGAAAAATAAACTTTTTCCGGGTTTAAATCATCAAAAAGAACCGAAAAACTTACGATATCCGCGATTGAATCAATTGCGCCGACTTCGTGGAAATGCACATCCATAATATCTTTCCCGTGAACTTTTGCTTCGGCTTCCGCAACAATTTTGAAAATTTTCTTTGCAAGATTTTTCGCGCGCTCTGTCGTATCTGCCTTATCAATAATCGCATTTACATCATCAAGGTTTCTGTGTTCATGGTGGTGATGGTGAGGTTCTTCATTATGGTGGTGTTCATGATGATGTTCGTTGTGAGGCAGAATTACATCAAAGTCCGTTGCCTTAATTGAATTTATCTGAACATCAGAGATTTTATAAGTAAATTCATTTTCCAAATTCATAGATTTCAAAGCCTTATCGAGTTTTTCGCGGCTTGCACCCAAATCCAACAGCGCGGCAACCGACATATCGCCTGAAATCCCCGACCTGCATTCAAAATATAAATCCATTTTAGTTATTTCCTCCTATATGCTGCGGGGAAAGATATTTCCGCTTAGCACCCGCATATTTTTTTATTAATCTGGCAGGCACTGTAGCCTGCATTAAATCCGTTATCTATATTCACAACCGTCATCCCTTCAGCACAGGAATTCAGCATAGTTAAAAGTGCAGAAAGCCCTTTGAATGATGAACCGTACCCGACAGAGGTCGGAACCGCAATAACAGGAACATCAACCATTCCTGTAATGATTGAGCCGAGCGCCCCTTCCATTCCTGCAACCGCAATAATCACGTTTGCTTTTTTAATCTCTTCTATATTATCAAAGAGCCTGTGAATTCCGGCAACGCCTATATCATAATATTTTTTCACGTTACTGCCGTAGAATTCCGCAACATCAGCCGCCTCCTCAGCAACCGGAATATCTCCTGTGCCGCCTGTACAGATTGCAACTTCTCCAACCTTTTCAACAGGAGATGTGATAAGTTTCAGCGTTCTCCCTTTTTCGTTATATTCAATATTTTCAAAAACTTTTTTTAAATCCTCATACTGCTCTTTAGAAGCTCTAGTCCCGATGACGTTCTGCCCGTCAGCATTAAAGGATTTAAAAATGTCAACCAATTGTTCAGAAGTTTTGCACTCGCAAAATACAGCCTCTGAATTTCCGCGGCGCCTTACTCTGTCTTTATCCAATTTTGCAAAACCTAAATCCGTGTATTTCTTTTCCATAGTTTTTATTTTAACCCCTTAGAGTAACTATCAGTCAAGATCTTTTTGTTTATTTTTTTTAGAGCCTTTTGAAAACAGAAGCCCGACTTCAAACAATGCATAAGTTGGAATAAAGAGTATAATCTGGCTCAATACATCAGGAGGCGTCAAAATCGCCGCAATAATAAGCAGCCCGACAATGACGTAAGGTCTTTTATCCGCAATTGTCTCGTAATCAACTATTTTCCACTTTATCAGTGAATGCGTAATCAAAGGCATCTGAAACATTAGCCCGAATACAACAGCAAGCCATAACGACAAATTCACAACATTTGAAATTCCGAATACCGCCTGAATATTATCTGTTGCAAAACTAAGCCCGAAATTTATCACAAGAGGAAGCATTACAAAAAGACAGAATAACACCCCGAGAATAAATAAAGAACTCGACAGCAGAACTATTGATTTTATAAATTTTCTTTCATGTTCATAGAGTGCAGGAAGAATAAAATCCCATATTTTCTTTGCCATATAAGGAAAACAAATGAGAATATCAAGAACAAGCGCCACCTTTATCTGCAAAAGGAAAACTTCTGCCGGTGAAAAATAATTGAATTTTACATCATGGTTTCCGACTAAAATTTTTATCAAAAAATTCAAAGCTTTCGGTGCCGCAAAAAGTGCAAACGGTAATACAACACCAAGAGAAATAAAACACTTTAATAAAGTTTCTCTGAGCGCCTCCAGATGCGAAATTAAACTTTCATTATCCTGTGTCTCTGGCATTTTTATACTTGCGGAGTGTTTACATCATCTTTCAATTTGTATTCTTCAGGTTTTTCTTCCGATTCTGCTATGGAATTTTTTAATTCTTCAGTTTCTTTTTTTATGGCATCTTTTGCCTTCTTAAATTCGTAAGAAGCTCTGCCTAAAGATCTGGCAAGTTCCGGGATTCTCTTTCCGCCGAATAAAAGCAGGATTACAACTAAGATTAAAGTAATTTCTGTTATTCCTAATGACATTAAATTTCTCCTTTTTTATATTTTTATTTTATTATATCACCACTTGTTCATTTACGGCAAAAATTTCTATTGCATCGAATTTGCATGCGTGCTTACATTTTCCGCAGCCGATACATTTAGAACCGTCGACAACGGCAGGCTGACCGTCTTTTTTGCTTATGGCGCCTGTCGGACATTCAAAAACACAGACGCCGCAGCTGTTGCATTTCTCTTGTTTAACCATAGCCATCGCAATACGTGTTTTTTGTTTTTCTTCAATCGAAATTTTCTTTATTGCACCCGACGGGCAGACCTTTGAACACTCATTGCAATCGTACTTGCAAAAACCTTCGCCTTTTGAATAATCAATATGTACGGCTGGAAAATTTTCATTCGATTTTACTAAAATTTTGTTCGGACAATTTTCAATACAGATGTTACAATTCAGACATTTATTTGCCATTCTCTGTGTATTAAGTGCACCCGGTGGCACAATAATATCTCTGATTTTTTTCGCAAATTTATCTCCTATCTCAATCCCTGCTTTCACAGCCCCGCCGAGAACAGCAAGCGCTGCCGCCGCCCAGATAAATTCTCGTCTTTTTATATTGAATTTTACCTCTTTTTTCGGCTTAATCCCGAATTCAACGGCACCGCCGCGGCATACTGAAATACACTTGAGGCATTTGACACAGGTTTCATTGTCAACTGATTTTTCTTTACTGTCAATACAGCCGGAAGGACACGAATGTGCGCAGCCCCCGCACTCAACGCATTTATTTTTATCAATATAAATTTTACACAGCGAAATTTTTGAAATTAATCCTAGAACAGCACCCACAGGACAAATATTCGTACAGAAAAATCTGTTTTTAAAAAACACAAGCGCAAGCACAGCGAGTGTAAAAATTATCCCGAAAATTGAAATGCTTATTGTAGAACCGAACACTGTATAAGGGTCAATATAACGGATTAAAAGCGCGCTCCCGCCGATTAGACCACCAAATGTCAGCGCCGCAATTATATATTTAAATTTAAAATTTTTCTGCGGAAGGCTTTTGCGTCTGAACAGCAGAGCCGCAAATTCCTGCAAAATTCCAAAAGGACAAATTATGGAACAGTAAAATCTTCCGAACAAAAACGTTAAAAGAACAACTCCAAGTAAAAGCCCGAGCGCAATCAAAGAATAATCAAAAATTACCCTCTGCAGCAATGCCGTGAATTGCAAATCTAAAAATTTTACGGGATAAAATATGCCGCTAATAGCAAGAATTGCCAGCACGCCGACAATCCCTGCAATTACTAGCCTTATAGTGTAAGAATGTTTTTTCATTTTTAACTTGCCTTAATTTTCTTATATTCATCTGCGATTTTTGTAAGCAGCGCAGGTATATCCAGATTCTGAGGGCAATTTTTACTGCACAAACCGCATTTTATGCAGGCATCAGGCTGTTCCGCCTCAGAAAGGGTATCATAGTACATTGTAAAAGACATTTTGCTTTTCGAAACTTTATACTGATTATAAAGCGCAAAAGCAGCAGGAATATTTATCCCGCGCGGGCAAACCTCCATACAGTATTTGCAGGCAGTACAATTGATTTCTCCCTGAGATTGTATAATTTTTGAAATCTCATCAGCAACCTTTATTTCATCTTCCGTCATTTCTTTATAATCAATAAAGGTCTGAATATTTTCCTTAACCTGCTGTAAATTACTCATACCGCTCAATACAGTTACAACATTTTTTCTGCTCGCCGCCCACCTGAGCCCGAATGACGCAGGTGTTGTATCAGGATAATGTTCTTTGAGTTTTGCAAGCGCCTTATCGCTTAAATTAACAAGACCGCCGCCACGCAAAGGTTCCATTACAATTACAGGAATTCCTTCCGCCTGAACTATATCGTACTGCTCTTTTGCTTTCACAACATCCCAGTCAAGATAATTTATCTGTAACTGCGCAAAATCCCACTTGTGTTCTTTTACAACTTCACGCAAAATATCAGGGGTTCCGTGAAAAGAAAATCCAAGATATTTTATCTTGCCTTCTTTTTTCAATTTTACAAGTTCGTCATACATAGCAACATTTCTGTATGTATCAACCGTATTTTTATTAATATTGTGACACATATAAAAATCAAAATATTCAACCTGACATTTTTTAAGCTGTTCATCAAAAATTTCCCTTACATCTTCGCGGGTTTTCATCTTATAAATAGGGCTTTTGTCAGCAAGAATAAAATCTTCCCTTTTATATCTTTTCAAAGATTTACCGATAGCAAGTTCAGATTTTGAATCAACATACATATAAGCTGTATCAAAATAATTTGCGCCGTGCTCCATACAATAATCGACCATTCTGTCGAGTTCCTGCTGGTCAATCTCATCGTTTCTCATCGGCAGCCTCATACACCCAAGGGCTAAAAGCGGGACTTCTATATCTCTGTATTTTCTTTTAGCAACCTGATTTTCCGATTTAATAAGTTTTTTCTCACCGCAACCCGAAAGTAATGCTGTACCGCCGATTGCAATAGCGGAATTTATAATAAATTCACGTCGTTTCATTGTTAACTCTCCAAAATTTATCCTAACAATATTATATTACAACCTGATAGCTGCTATCAGTCAAGAGGGTAAATAATAGAGAATAGTGAAGCGTGAGTAGTGAATAGTTCAATTAAAATAAGCAGTCACTTCTCTCCTCACTTAATTACACTCACCCGCCCTGCAGACCCACTTTCCCAAAAGGAGGTGTCTGTTAACTTTTCATTACTCACCTCCTCGAAATCAAAGATTTCGGATTGTCGGTTGGGCATACCTGCCCAACAATAATTCCGAAATCACATTGTCGTTGCACGGTTATGCGATTCCGAATACTCGCAACATCTCCCCCTCACCCTTCCCCTCTCCCGTAGGGAGAGGGATGAAGAAAACTCTTCACCGTTTCAATTTCTTATGCTGAACCCTTCACTCGTCATTTAACTACCATCACCCGCCCTACGGACACCCTCTTCCCTTGAGGGAGGGGATGAAAATACTTTCCGTCTTGTAAAAGGTGGTAAACACATATACCTTGACCTCTCGGCATTAACATTTACTCATCACGCTTATCCCCCTCACCCGTCCTACGGACACCCTCTCCCGCCTTGGGGAGAGGGATTTAAAAGACACTCCTTCCACCTTTCAACCGTTTAACCTTTCAACTACTTTATATTGAACTACTCACTATTCACTCCTCACACTTCACTTAATAATACCCAATTGCGTATTACAGTTCTATGTCGGTTTCTTTTATAGGAGCACCAATTACTCGTTCCAATTCCGCAGCGTTTATATTGTAGTTTAAGACGTTAGAATAATAATCCAGCTGAGCATTTAGGTATGTGTTTTCAGCGTCTTTAAATTCTATTGCATCGCCTAAGCCGACCTGATATCTTCTGAATGCCTGATATTGACGTTCCTTTGCCTGCTGGAGAGCAAGTTTTGAAACACCTATACTGTCATGGGAGTTCATTAGATTTATATAGGCACTTTTTACTTCCAGATAAACATTCTGACGCTGCTGTTCGTAATCCGCTACAGCTTTTCTGTAAGTCGCAGTCGCCTCATCAACCTGTTTTTTCAGTAACATCAGGTTCAAGGCTGTATAATTCAGCTGAACCCCGAACTGATAGCCGTAATCGCTGTCAATCTGGCGTCCGCCCTGATTGTATGAACCAAATGCGCTGATGTCAGGTGTAAAAGCACGTTTTGAACTTCTGACATTCATTTCAGCAGCGCTAACCTGTTTTTTTGCGGAAAGAAGCGCAGGTCGCGAGGCTTCCGCGGTTTCCAGCAGGTTCTGGAAGTTTACGTCATAAGCTTTTGTGTTTAATTTATCTTTTAAAATTACTCCCTCAAGTTCCGGAATACCAACTGCGTTTGCAAGTTCTGCAGCCGCAAGTTCTAGTGTATTTTTCGCTTTGATTAAGTTAACCTTTGCGTTCCCGAGGTTGTATTCCGCTGTCGTGACATCAATTTTCGCCTTTTTCCCGATATGGTAATGAGCTGATGCCTGCTTCAACTGCAGTTCGAAATCCTTTACGGTATCTTCATACACGGTCTTTTGAATTTCTGCAAAAAGTAGATTATAGTATGCAACTTTTACGTTATAAATTACAAGTTCGATACTTGTTTCAGCATCATATCTTGATGATTCAAAATTCCGTTTTGCCATATCAGCAGCGGCTTTTGTTTTTCCGAAATCAAACAGAAGCATATCCGCGGAAATCGTCGGCATATAATACATGTTATAACGCTGGTTCATTGCACGCATATAGGAACTGTTCATTGTCATAAACATATCGTTTCTGGAATAGTTAACACCTGCACTCAGGGTCGGGAAGTAGTTTGACCACGCCTGACCTATACGGGATTTAAAAATTTCGGAATTACTAATCGCTGACATAATTGTCGGGTTATGGGTGATTGCAAGTTTTATGCAGTCACTCAGGGTAACTTCGCCGTTCATATCAGCGTATTCAATCTTACTGTTAATCACGGGGAATTTAGTTTCATACATGCCTTCCGCTTCTTTGGAAGTCGCTTTTTTGCTTTTGGCATTTTCGGCGTTTTTACGTTTTTCTCGCTTCAGGTTAACTTTCTTTTTCTTTTCCGGCTTAACAATTTCTATCTTCTCCGGCTTTTTGGCAATATTTGTTGTATCAACAGCTTTTGTCTCAGTATTCTTTGCGAACGCCAAGTTTCCTGTTAACGTCAAAACCGAACATATTAATAATACATTGAGAACCTTTTTCATTTTACCGAAATCTCCAAATCTTTTTCCGTAATTTCTTTTTTAGGGAACAGGTCAACAAATTCCTGAACTATTACATAGAATGCCGGCGTAAGAACCGCGCCTAAAGTTGCGGCTGCAATCATACCGCCGAATACCGTAGACCCGACAGAAATTCTTGAATTTGCGCCGGCGCCTGTTGCGAATAGCATCGGCATTACACCTAAGATAAATGCCATTTCCGTCATCATAATAGCTCTGAATCTTAATTTTGCAGCTTTAATTGCCGCATCTTTAACGGAAAGTCCGTGTTTTTCGTGCTCTTCTTTCGCAAATTCAACAATCAGGATTGACTGTTTTGCTGCAAGACCGACAAGCGTAATCATACCGACCTGCGAATAAATATCAAATGACTGGTTAATCATCATCTGGAATATCAAGGCACCCAATGCCGCAATCGGGGAAATTAACAATACTGCAATCGGGATTGTGTAACTTTCATACAATGCGACAAGGAAGAGGTATACAAACACAAGCGCCATACCTACAATCATTGCGGTCTGCCCCGAGGCTTCTCTTTCCTGAGCGGAAGTACCTGACCAGTCGAAGGTTATATCAGACGGCAGTACACTCTTTGCGACTTCTTCCATTGCATTCATAGCATCGCCTGAGCTTTTCCCAGGTGCCTGCTGACCTTGAATTTGTACTGATTTATACTGGTTGTATCTTGAAATTGATGCCGTACCTACGGTCTGTTTCAGTTTTACGATTGATAATATCGGAACCATTACCCCGTTTTTATTTTTTACATATATTCCTGATAAATCACTCGCTTTATTTCTGAAATTACTTTCAGCCTGCATTTGAACCTTAAATACACGGTCATATTTATTAAAGTCGTTTACGTAATAAGTACCGAGCATTGAGGTGAGGGTTGAGTATAACTCCTGCAAATCAACATTCTGCGCAAGCGCTTTATCATAATCAATATCAACTATATACTGAGGAACATTTGCCTGAAATGATGTATACACGCTCGATAATGACGGATTCTGGTTTGCGGCGGCAACGAGTTTGTTTGCCCAGCTTTCCAGATCCTGTGCTGTGTATTCGCCCTGCGAAAGCATTTGGAATTCAAACCCGCCCATCATACTCATACCGTTAATTGCCGGCGGTGAAAATGACATAATAGATGCTTCTTTTGTATTTGCGGCAACCGCCCTTACTTTATTCAATATCGCAACGTGCGACAAATTCGTTTCTTTACCCTGTAATTTATATTTAATCCATTTTACAGGATTCATTTTTCTTGCTGCATAATCATCAAGCTGTATAATTACGGTAGATTGGTTTGTGGCACCGTCACCGCCAAATACAGTCAATTTTTCAGGGTTAACCCCAGGGATATCTTTTATCTGTTCGGTGAATCTTCTTGAAACTTCTTCTGTTCTGGATAATGATGCCCCGTCTGGAAGAGTTATTGTCGCAAGCAGAACACCTTGATCTTCATCCGGAATAAACCCTGTTGAAATTGTTTTAAATGACAAAAGTGTCAGCGCAAGAACTGCAACATAAAATATTGCAACAAGCTTTTTGTTATAAACAAATTTAGTTACATATTCAATATAAAAATCTTCAAGTTTCGCAAACATATCATTGAATTTATGAACCCAGACTGCAGTACGTTTGCCTATTCTTGCTTTTATTCTGTCTACTAATTCAAGCCACGGATATTTTGAATAATCATGGTGCTTTTGCTCTCCTTTATGACCGAAGAAATGCGAACACATAGCAGGGGAAAGCGTGAGCGCACAGATTGCTGAAATTGCGATTGAAACCGCAATACATACGGCAAACTGCTTATACATAACACCCGTCATGCCTGTCATAAAGATAATCGGAACAAATACCGCCATCAAAACAAGTGCCATTGCAACAAGGGCAAAACCTACCTCCTGCATTGTCAATTGAGTTGCAATAATCGGAGATTTGCCTTCTTCAATGTGCCTGTTTACGTTTTCGATTACAACGATAGCGTCATCAACTACAACCCCGACTGCAAGTACCAGCGCAAAAAGTGACAACAGGTTAATCGTCATTCCCATTGCCTTAAGTGCAAAGAACGTGCCTATCAACGACACCGGAATTGTGACACAAGGAACAAGTGTTGCCATTCCGTCGCCTAAGAACAGGTAAATAATTATAACAACGATTAATGCGGTCAAAAGGATTGTAAATTCAACCTCTTTCATGGATTCGTGGATAAAGTCCGCATCATCTTTTACGTATAAAATTTTAATACCGTTTGTCATACGGTCGTTTAATTCGTTTACCTTCGCTTTAACTGCTTTTGAAAGGTTAATAATGTTCGCGTCAGGCAATTGCGAAATTACAACAACCGCGGAAGGTTTGCCGTTAACAAGACCTAAGTTTGAATAAGATTCCGCACCGAGTTCAACCCTTGCAATATCTTTGATTTTAACGTTAGTTCCGTCCATATTTGAACGGATAATTATATTTTCAAATTCTTTAACGTCTGAAAGTCTACCCGGAGTTTTTAAAGTCATCTGGAGTGCCTGCTTTTCATCCGTCGGTAATTGTCCCAGGGCACCTGTTGCAACCTGTGTGTTCTGGTTTTTAATAGCCGCCTGAACTTCGCTTGTTGAAATATTCAAACCAGCCATCTTTTCAGGGTCAAGCCAAATTCTCATAGAATAATTGCCGCCGCCGAATACCATTACATCAGCAACTCCCTCAACACGTTTCAATTCATCTTTAATATATATTGAACCGTAATTTGTCAAATCCAATTGAGTCCAGTCGCCGGATTCAGGATAAAGTGTCAAAATAATAGCACCTGAGCCTGATGAACGGCTTATCGCAGTAACACCCGTTCTTTGAACATCTTCAGGCAACTGTGACTGAACACGCTGGATAAGGTTCTGGACATTCATAAGGTTAATGTTTTTATCTGTACCAACCTTAAAATAAAGGGTTAAAGTATAACTGCCATCTGTTGAAGTTGAGGTCATATAGGTCATATTTTCAACACCGTTGAGCTTGTTTTCAAGAACTGTCGCAACGGTGGATTCAATAACCTCGGCACTCGCACCCTGATAGTTAGCAGATACCCTGACCTGCGGAGGGGTTACTTCAGGATAACTTTCCTGCTTCAAACTCAACAGAGAAATCAACCCTAAAATCACTATACACAATGATATTACAAGTGCAAATCTCGGTTTTCTTATAAAAAAGAACAGTTTTTCTTTGTCAAATATTTGTTTCATTAACCTTTACCTGTACTATTTTTCCGCTTTTGTCTCTGCAGGTTGAGCCGCAGTTTTTTCTGTATCGTTAACTATTTTAAGCTTCTGACCTTCTGCCGAAATATTCTGGATACCCGAAACCACAATTACATCAGAAAGTGTAAGCCCGCTATCTACAACCCAGTTGTTATTAATATTGTCGCTTACCTTAATATTTTTTCTGACGGCCTTATTATCTTCCACAGCCCATACATAATATCCGCTCATTGCATCCCCCTTTGTGCAGGACTGCGGTATTGTTATATAATTAACTTTTTCAGGCGCTGTTAATTGAACTTTCATATAAGCACCCGGAACAAGCCACATTTTTGAATTGTCAAAGGTTGCTCTCATATATACAGAACCTGAATCTTTATCAATTTTGTTATCTACAAAGTTAACTTTGCCGATTTTGTCATACCAGTTGCCGGCGCTGAACTGTACTTTTACTTCAACGTCTTTATATCTGTCGCTTGCCTTGAGAAGTTTCACAAAATCATCGTTTTTTAGACTGAATGTTACATAAACAGGATTAACGCTTGAAATATTAACAAGCCCGCCGGAGGTTGCAGTTACGTAGTTGCCTTCCGTAATATTAACTTTACCAATTCTTCCGTCTATTGGAGATTTTATAGAGGTATAACCAAGATTTACTTTCGCAAGTTCAAGCTGCTGTCTTGCCGCATCAAGAAGTGCTTTATTCTGGTTTCTTGTTGCAAGACTCTGGTCTACATCAGATCTGCTTATCAAATCTTCTTTTATAAGAGCGTTGGCTCTGTTTAATTCTTGCTGCGCATTTTTCAGTAATGCCTGATACTGGTTAACGTTTGCCGCCGCGTTGTTTACATCAATCTGATATTCTCTCGGATCTATCTGGAAAAGAAGCTGACCCTTTTTGACGAAATCGCCTTCCTTAAAATATTTTTTTATCAAAAACCCGGGAACTCTTGCTACAAGGTCTACGGAATACTGTGCCTCAACCCTGCCGGTTGCTTCTGCGGAGACATTCACGGATTCCAGATGAGGATTAGCAACCTCAACTTCCTTCGGCATTCTCATAGCCTGCTGCTGAATTAAACCTGTTATAAATACAGATGTTTTGTTATAAATAATAGGCACAATAATAATTAATAAAACGACAATTGCCCATTGTTTCCTGGTCAAACTAATCTTCATGCTTCTCTCCAATTTATAATATTAAGGTAATTTTAACAGTAGAAATTTCTACAATTAAATTAAAATATTATTCTCCCTCTGTCAATAAAAATCGATACAAATACACCAAACAGAGTATATTTTAAAATGGCGGGTTTTAAAGTATTTACCTTAAGGCTCTGAGCGCATTTAATACTGCCAACAATGCAACACCGACATCTGCAAATACGGCTCCCCACATTGTGACAAAGCCACTTGCTCCTAAAATTAAAAACAATACCTTTATTCCGACAGCAAAAATAATATTCTGTTTTACAATATTCATTGTTTTTCTTGCAATAGAAACAGCGTTAACAATTTTAGACGGCTTATCATCCATAATTACGACATCAGCAGCCTCTATAGCCGCATCAGAGCCAAGTCCGCCCATAGCAATTCCGATATCTGCACGCGTTAGAACAGGCGCATCGTTTATACCATCGCCAACGAAGATAACACTCTTATTATGTTCTTTTGTTTCAATAAGTTCTTCGAGTTTTGTTACCTTGTCGGAAGGCAAAAGTTGCGAATATACACGATCCACGCCAAGCTTCTCAGCTGTGTATTCTGCGGCTGCTGCAGAATCTCCTGTCAGCATCTCCGTTGTAACACCGAGCTTTTTCAAACCTTTTATTGCATCTGCAGAATCTTCTTTCACTTCATCGGAAATTATTATATATCCGAGATATTGGTTATTTTTAGCCGTATAAACTACTGTTCCGCCGCAATGTACTTTATCAGTCTCAATATTGAATTTGGACATAAGCTTGTCATTGCCTGCAAGAATTACGTTACCGTCAACATCGGCTTTTACACCGCAGCCCGCAACTTCTTCAACATCTTTTATCAAATTAGAGTTTATTTCTTTTCCGTAAGCGTTTTTTAATGAAATTGCAATCGGATGATTTGAATAGCTTTCGGCTTGCGCACACCACTTCAAAAGCTCTTCTGAACTTACACCATCAACAGGGCAGATTGAGGTTACAGAAAATGTACCATAAGTCAGAGTTCCCGTTTTATCAAATACAACTGCCTCAGGTTTTGACAACGCTTCCAGATAACAGCTTCCTTTTATTAAAATTCCGTGTCTTGAAGCACCGCCTATACCTGCAAAAAATGTAAGCGGTACAGATATTACAAGTGCGCATGGACAAGAAATTACCAGAAAAGTTAAGGCTCTTGAAAGCCATAAGCTAAACTGCCCGCCTGAAATTATCGGAGGAACTATTGCCAGTACTACTGCACCCAAAACTACCGCAGGAGTATAATACCTTGCAAATTTTGTAATAAAATTTTCAGCCTTAGCCTTCTTAGAACTTGCATGTTCAACGAGTTCAAGAATTTTTGCAACTGTCGATTCGCCGAAAGTCTTAGTGACTTTGACCTTTATGACCCCGTTTGTATTAATAAAACCACTGATAGCATTATCACCAACAGACATTTCCCGCGGAACAGATTCCCCTGTTAAAGCTGATGTGTCAATAACAGCGTGTCCTTCCACAACAGTTCCGTCGAGCGGAATTTTCTCCCCCGCCCTAACGGTAATAATATCATTAATATTTATTTCCTCAGGCGATTTTTTCACCAGTTTTCCATCTACTTCTATATTTGCATAATCAGGTCTGATATCCATTAATTCCGCAATTGAACCTTTTGATTTCTCGACGGCTTTATGCTGAAAATATTCTCCGACTTGATAAAGAACCATTACCATAACAGCCTCGGGATATTCTCCGATTGCAAAGGCACCAACGGTCGCAAGACTCATTAAGAAGTTTTCGTCAAAAACTTCACCATTCAAGATATTCTTTATTGCACGAAATACAACATCGCCTCCCGCAATTAAATACGCAGCAAAAAATACAAAAGCTTTTACCCAGTCTGTAAAAAACAAAAATATTGCGCTTATTACTAATAATACAGCAACAAATACTCTCAACAAAGGCAAGCTTTGAGACCCATGATTATGTTGATGATTATGTCCTTGACAATGTTCGCAATCGCACATAAATAAAGCCTTTCAAAATACTAATAAACTATATCATTATTATAATTGAACAACTGTTCAATTGTCAATCCTCTTTACCGGTTTATTTACATAAATTTATATAGTTGAACAACTATTCATTTATGTTATAATAATATTAGGAGTAATTGCTGATGGAAAATATTAAGATGCCTGAAAGTGAAACTTTAAATGAGCTTTCCGATTTTTTTAAAATTATGGGAGACGGAACAAGGCTTAAACTTTTATGGGCGCTGGAAACAGGAGAGCTCTGCGTCGGCGATTTGGCAGCTCTTTTGAATATGACTAAATCCGCGGTATCTCATCAATTGAAAGTCCTGAAAATTGCAAAATTAGTACGCAACAGAAAATGCGGAAAAAATGTTTATTATGCACTCAATGACCATCATGTTAAATTAATCCTTGAAAAAGCACTCGAGCATATATGCGAATAATTATTCACCTATTAGAGCCCTTGCACTTCTGCGGGCTTCTGCTTCATCAAATGTGACAGCTTCATTTTTGACTAGTTTACGGACACCAAGTCTCAGGACCGAAGCCGCAAGCTGACGATTATTGAAAATAATAACAGGTTCAATTTTTCTGCTTTTGAGAGTCAGTATTAAATCTTCCAGCGCAAACACTGCTGAAATGTCCATTGTTTTAATATTTTTACAGTCAATAATTACGCATTTATTTTCCATAACCTCATCAATATTGCGCATAAGACTTGATGCTGAACCAAAGAAAAAGACTCCGTTGATATGAATTGTCATAATCTTTGAACTTATGTCTTTATCAAAAGTATTATCCTGAAAATTAACCTCAAATTGTTTTGCAATATTCACAGCAAACAAAATTGATGAAAGAACTACACCTATACCGACAGCAAGAATTAAATCATCAAATACCGTCACAAGAAAAACAAGGCACATAACGATTAAGTCGTGTTTCGGCGCGGCTTTTATAACTTTAATAAATTTATAATCAATTATACTGACGCCGACTTTTATCAAAATTGCAGCAAGTACAGCAAGCGGAATTTTAGATGCAACAGGGGCAAGAAAAAGAACAACTCCGACAAGAAATAATGAATGAACGACTCCGGAGAATCTTGTTGTACCTCCGGATTTTATATTCACAACCGTACGCATCGTGGCGCCGGCACTAGCAACACCGCCAAACAATCCGGCGACAAGATTCCCGATACCCTGACCGATTAATTCTTTATTAGAATTGTGTTTTGTTTTTGTGAGAGAATCTGCAACAAGAGAGGTTAAAAGCGAATCAATAGATCCTAAAACCGCAAGTGTAAGCGCAAGTGTTACAATGGTTTCAGCATCTTTCAAATTGAACTGCGGCGCTATAAATTGCGGAAAAGATGTCGGAATTTCTCCTATTGTTTTTACATCAAGATTAAAAATCACAGCAGCACCTGTACCTAAAATTAAGGCTATCAACGGTGCCGGTATAACTTTTGTAATCTTTTGAGGCAAAAAGAATACAATCATTAACGTAAACAAACCAAGTAATGCTGCAGAAGGATTAATAAGATTGATTGATTTTAGTAAATGTATAAATCCGGCTACAGGCGTTCCGTTAAAGTCAATGCCTAAAAGAGAGTTCATCTGCAATAAAATAATTATTGCGCCAATTCCGCTCATAAACCCTGAAATAACGGGATATGGAATAAAATTCACAAATTTTCCGACTTTCGCTAAACCGAAAAGTATCTGAAAGAGCCCTGCCAGAAAAATCGCAGTAAATATAATATGCAAATTATCTCCATGCAATGCTGCAATAGATGCAACAACCACAGCCATAGGTCCTGTCGGACCAGAAATCTGCGTCGGAGTTCCGCCAAAAACGGCAGCGAAAAATCCTACAATTATAGCGCCGTAAAGGCCAGCTGTAGCACCCAGCCCACTAGCAACACCAAGAGCTATTGCTAATGGCAATGCAATAATACCTGCGGTTATACCGCCAAGGATATCGCCTTTAAGGTTTGTTAAATTTTTCATAAATTCTTTTATATCAGAATTATGAAATTTTAGCAAGCCTGCCGGACTTAGCCATTTGTCGGGTTATCCATTCCATAATAATATCAACAAGATAAGATTGTTCGTCAGCTGTAAGTTGTCTTCCTTTAGTAAATCCGTGCCATTTACTAATGCACCCGCGGCAGCAGCAAGCCGTTGCATGCTGAGCTACAAAAACCGGATGATTTTTCATAGGTGTTTGTTTTCCGTCATTTTTTATAACAGCAGGCGCAATCCGTTTTGCAATAAAATCCTCCGCGTGGCGTCTTATTGTATCAAGCCCTTTTTCTTCTATATAAGCCGTATCTTTATCGGAAAGCTTAAATTTGCTTCTGAATTCGGATTTTGCAAGTCTTTCAAATATATCATTTGACATAAATTTCTCCAACTACATTTTATAACTAAAAATCTATTTTTGTAGTAATATATGTTTATTAAAAATTTATGGAATTAGAGGGTTAAAGAAATGTTAGAAAAGATTAGAAATTTTACAGCGTCACATCTGGATTTTAAGGTTTATCCCGTAACATGGATTGCAATAGTTAATGCGCTTTTAATTATTCCTTGCATATTATATTTGCCTGAAAAATTTGGTTACGAAAACGGATTATTGGAAAATATTCAGCTTGTGGCGTTACTAATCGGTTTTATACTTTGTCTTGCATACCCGAAATTTAATAAACCTGAAAGTACTGATGATGCAGATTCTTTGCATACTTCAATGGTGAATTTTTTCCGTTTTGCGGCTCTTGTTATTGTAATATTATTTTTAAGAGAAATAAATTGCGGAAGAACTATATTCTTCCCTGTGCCAGGCGAAGTAAATACATTTTATGGTTGGAAAGATATAAAATACGGATGGCTTGCTCACCCTCTTTACGGACTTTATATGGCTTATGTTGCATTTTATTTCTTAATTAATAAATTATTTATAACTCTCTGGAAAATAGTAAAAAATATAAAATTCCCTGTATGGAATGTCATTTTAATGATTGTCGGTATGATATGGGGAACACTTGCAGAAGAAGTTTATCATAATATGGTTATGGAAGAAATTACAGAATTACTATTCTATGTATCTCTAACAGGTATTATTTACCTTTATGCTTATCATAAAAATTTCCGATTGGAAAAGTAATCACATAAGGAGCAATTGATGAAAAAAATTACGGTTTTACTTGCCTTACTGTTGTTTGCAAACAGCGCATTTGCTTATAATTACTCAAACACAATAAAAAATTCCGTTAAGGTTAATCAAAAGGTAAACTACAATCCGCTAACGGCAAAATGGAAACGTAATGTAAATCCGGATAATATAAACTTTGTCAAACATATAACAGTTGGAACCGGGAGTTTTTCGGAATATGTATCAGATAGTCATTACTATGATACGAATACAACCTACGAATTTTTCGACGGTGACAAACTTATCGGACACAATATGCATCTTTTAAAATTCTTTGAACTTGGTTTTGATAACAAAATTACCAGAAAAGAATTAAAGGCTGATGAATTAAAGGCTCTTTTTCCTGATGTCGAAATTATTTACGTTTCAAAATTTAAAAACAACAAAATTGTACTCAAAAAGCCAAGAAATAAAACTCGTACATATCTGCTTGTAAATGATACAGACAGAGACTTTTATAAATATTCCTTTGAAAATTCCAACCAAAAACCGGAACTGATTAAGGGTATTTTTGAGGTAAAAGAACCTGAAACTCTAATTTATTCCCACTTCGGAAGCAGAGATGATCTTTTCCCTATCTTAAAAATTAAAGTTAAAAACAGTATTTTTGCTAAATAGATCTAATCTAGTGTCACGGCTCAAAAGTTTAGCTCATGACCCTTATCGCGAATTTTTCTCAAACAATTAGTAGGATAATCTTGCATTTTTTATCTGATTTTGCAAAATCTGTTTTAATTCTGTTAGTTCCTCTTTATCCATCTTTCCAACATTTGTCTGCCGTCCATAATTATCAATAACAATATTTCCGTTTGCATCCATATCATAATCGTATTTGATAGGATTACGATTTTTTTCGGTATCATCAAATGTAATTTTTTTTATGTTGCCGTTCTTGTCAAGATTAACCGACATCAAAGGATGCTTGAAAGAACGGTAACCGGTTTCTTCATTATAATAATTGTTGTAAACATGATACAAATTTAAAAATCTCGGGTAAGCCTGTTCGGTAAATACCGTGTTATCGTTAATCAATGTCTCTTTTAAATTTTGAATACTTATTTCAGCCGCAGTCCGCGGTTCAGAATTATCCTTGCCAACAGATTTAAGTGCCTGACTTGCAGAAGTATCGGGCATATAAATCTTATCGGAAACTTTCAAACTATTCATTTTTTCAACAGTTTCCAAATTGTTCAGCTTCGCTATCAATAGCATATAATTGCTGATTTCCTGATTTGTAGCATCCTTTTTATTCAAAGCCTTCTTTGCAAGATTCCATAAATTGTCGCCTTTTTGCATAGTATGAATATTACCGCGTTTTACATCAGGAAGATTTTTCATAACGTAATTAATATACGCTTGTTCAGAAGAAACCTTGTCAACCATTTTTAACCCCTTATAATATTTCCCCGTATATTAATATAAAAACATGCAGCTTAAAAAAATTGCCTTAACTAACTATAAAGGTATAATAATAATATGTCTAAATACATTTTACTTTTTGTTTGTTTAATAACATTGACCAATAATATAGTTTGCGCAGCACCGCAGGCAAACGGTTTTAGCGGGAAATTCATCAAAAAATTTAAAACCTGTGAAGTATACTCCGAACCTTTTACCTTTAATATGTATGGAACAGTTTTTCACGATTATAAACAAATAATGGGCTGGAACGGAAATTATTGCGGATATAAGCAGATTACCGGCACTGCAAACGGTCAATTGGTTGTAACATGTAATTTTTCAAGAGAAAATGTTAAAACTCTGTATAACGCACTGCTTTTAAAACCTGACAAATACGGAAAAGAAAATCCTACCGAAAAAATCTGGAGACAATATATGCACAATCCCCAGATTTGCAAATTTGTACGCTCAGAATATTACAGCAAAGGGTTTCAAGTAGACGAAAAGTATCTGCCGGATTTTTAAAGTTTTGTAAAACTTTATCGGTTTTTATTAAAGTTAAAAACAAATATTCCGTATTTTACAATGAGAAGGTAATATGGAGTATTAAAATTATGTACAATTATGAAGAATTAAAACAGTCAATAGACAGCAAAAGAGAAGAAGATTTCAAAGCTTTAAAGGCTGAAATCAGCGGGCTTGAAAGTTTTTTTGAAAAATGCTTTAAAGTTTTTTTTGAAAGTTCCGCCGCAAAATCAGAGCGGGATTTTAACGTAACCTCACTATAAATAAAAAAGACGGTTTTTACACCGTCTTTTTTTTATCTTAATTTTATTTTAATGACACCATTTTCGGTAAAGACATCTGCTGTAAACTGAATACCCGCATAGCCATTCGGAGGAGCATCAACTTTTGATGTTTTTCTCATCATCTTAATAACCGTATTATTAAAAAGGTTTCCGCCAGTTTCTTTAATCAATCGGCGATTTGTAAGTTTTCCGTTTTTATTTATCCTAAATTCAATTCTGCATCGTCCTTCTTCAATGACATCAATATTCTCAAGATTGCTGTATAAAGCTTTTTGAAGTTCTGATTTATACACAGAAACAGGATTGTGAGTCTCCATTACGGTATCAGGCAAAGCATCATTCCAGATATCATCAATTTGAGGAATATTTTTCACTTCATTTTGGATTTCCTGCTTTGGCTTTTCTGAAGGTGTTATAGTTTTCTGAGGATTTAATCCAAACCATATCCACCCGGAAGCAGCCAGACACGCAGCAAATATTGCACCTGACAGTATTTGCTGCGGAGTTACGGTTAATTTAGGCTGTAATGATGATAAAGTCTCACTTTCTGAAACTTCTTCAAACATATCGTTTCCGCAATCACAATATTCGACACTTCTGCTATGCAATTTTTTACATACAGTACATCTAAACACAAACTAAATTTTATTATTTACAAACCTAAATTAAATCCTTCTTTCAAATGAATTATTATTTAACAAATTTCTGGATTTGCAGCACCATAGTTTTATTGATAGCAGGTTTGATAAATGCTACAGAAACCGTTATTAAACAAAGAGCAGTTATAATAAAAATTATATAAATTTTCAAAGAGTTTTTATTCATAGACATTTATCCTCTCTAAATCATTAAAATCATCGGGATTTGCAAGACTTGTCTCGGTACCTATAGCAAACATACCTCTGACAGATGTACTATTTCTCGCCGACCCTTTAGGAAATTCCAGCATTTGAGTATATTCAAGTTTTTTTATGGCAGGGATTAACTTTTCTCCAACCTGAGATGAGTACAAAGGATTTGTACAAAAACCTTTCACGTTAGAAATATGCCTGAACTTATCGACTTTAAATGAAAAATAGAAACCCGTACCTATTGGAGCATCCACATTTGATGAAATCATAACTTCATTCATAATATCGCTTCTCCATTTGTTCCAGGCTATAAGTTCTTCATGTTTTGTTAATTTTTCGTCTGAAACTTCTTCCTGCATTTCGTTCATAAGCTGAGAAAGCGGTTCCTGTAATTCTAAAGGAAGTTGAGAAACAATATCCTCCTGAGGATTTGTATCATTAACTACCTGTTTTTCTTGAGGCATATCAATTTCAGGCTGTATAACTTTTTTTTGCTCTGTAAGAAAGACTGATGGTTCTATATTTACGTGGCGTGACACGCTATTTGGTTTTTGCGAAATTGTTTTTATCTGCTGCTGTGATAATTTTTCGGTATATCTTTCAAGCTTAAAGTCAGCGCCGGTAATCACAAAAGTTTTATGCAGCTTTGGAGAAGTTATACCTACGACTACAGTTAAAAGAACTATTGCAAGTATTACAAATATTTTTAACAATTTCATAATTAATCTTTATCAATTTTAGCAATTAGCTCATCACAGGCGTAAATATCAAAATTTGTCTGACTTAACAATACAGTTTCCGCAAGCAAAAGAGCCGTCGGAACAAGTGCTGCAATAAAGCTCAGAGCAAGACCTTTGAAATCCCCGCCTATTTCTGTCATAAAATATGACACATTCATGGTAAACTCTATAAAAATAATACAAAGTGCAATCCATAAATATCTTCTGTTATCAGCCCTGAGTTTTTTAACACCTTCAAGCCCGAAAATATTTACGCTGTGCTGTCTGTAATCACTAAATCCATCCTGTTTTATAACTTCAGATCCCTGAATTTTCTTTGATGCAGTAAACGCCGCAACAAATGAGAAGAATGCAAATATTATTAAAAATGTTGCAAGAACAAGGAATATCGGACTGAATCTGAGTCCTGAAATTCTTACCCATCCTGCAGCTTCAGGAAAACACATAGCAAGCGTATTTGATACTCCGTACGCGAGAAACGGTGCGGTTAAAATACCCAACACGACTTCACCTGTAGATTTTAGTTGCAAATTGAATAATCTGTCTTTAATATTTTGAATTTTTGTTTTGCTCAAACTGTTAATATATCGGTCAATCCAAACTCTATAAGCTTTAATTACAGCCTCAAAATCTTCTCTGAATTCCAATTTATTTAAAGCCGCCTGCCATTCAGAACTGTTACATTTAAAATATCCGCAGGCAATTGCAACTGTGGTCATTATGCCTGTAAAGAACAACGAAATAAATATTGCAAATGACATAAAATTATTTACATTTATAAAATATACTAAATTAACAGCATAAATCCCCAGTAAAAATATAGCAGAAAGCCACAGCATAAAATTCTGTGCAATACGTGAAGTTTTTATAGTGTCTTTTACGACATTGTTCTGCAAAAACAGAGAGACACCCTGCTTTAACATCAAACAAATGGCGAAAATAATAAGAGTATAAATTCCCCAAACTTTTATATTTGTCGGTAAATATAAATATTTCTCAGCTTCTTTCACCGTGAGTCCCATAAGATAATTAGACACAGCAAATGCATTAATTATTGCACAACCAAGCAACGCAATATGTAAACATATACTTGTTTTTGTATTAGCAGATAATTTTTGTCTGAGTTCGCTTATCGGGTAAGACACCTGCTTTATAATGGCTACACGAGCATGTTCTATCGGTTCTCTTGTCTTTTCAATCTTGACTCTCGTAATTGTGGCAGAATCATTTCCATACAGATGCTTTAAATCTTCTTCATTTAAATCTTCCTGTTCAATCATAGCCATAGATTTTGCTTCCTGAACAAGTTTTATGCCGACATATTCCGTAGTATCGGCAAAGACAATTTTACAAACATTGGTAACCTCTATTTTCTGAAGAGGTTTTCCTTTAAAAAGGATTTTTTCGTTATGAAAATTATTCATAACAAAGCATTTTCCGGTAATCTTATCAACCTGGACGGTTAACAATACGTCATATCCGACATTCACAACAAAATCGCAGTTCTGATTTGAACCTATATTAATTAAGTCTTTATCCTCAAAAGATTTTTCCTGAGAAGAAGAGATAATAACAATTGACATATTTTAAACAACCTTTCTATCTGTCAAGAGCGTGAACAAAATTTTTAATGGTTTTATCTACATTTTGTTCCGGAGAAATCAACAGTTTCTTTTCTCCAAGAACAGGCCCCAGTTTTTCTTTAACCATATCGAGTTTTTCCGGATGTGCATACAAAAACATCATGGCAAGATCAGGTGCATACTTTTGAACATTTTTAACATTTTGCGGTAAGGTATCCCAGTTAATCTGTTTTTCAACAGCACCCTCATTTTCCAGATCACCAAGAACAACAATTGCAGGCATATAACCATTTTTCTTCATTGTAAGAGCATGAGAAAAGGCTTTTTTCAAACCGACGCCATAAGCTGTACCGTAATCAGATTCATCATATTTGGTGAAAGCATTCATAGCCTTATCTATACCGGAACCGTTAAATGGTGCACCTTCATAAATAAGATATGCATCTTCAGAAACTCTAAGAATTTTCACGGTATCTTCAGGATCCAGAATATTACAGATCTGCCTTACCGTTTTCTTTTGAGCGGCAAGACCTTTCTGGTTGGAAGCCGATGAATCGACAACAAAAATTACAGCTGCAGGTTTAAAATCATCAACTTTTATATGTTTAGCTGCACTAAAAATCAGCTTTCCGACAATGGAAAGGGCGAGAATAAGCAGTCCTATAATTATTAGTCTTTTATTCATATACCAACTCTTTTTTATATAATAATAGCATATATGTATTATAAAATCAATATTGCGATAACTTCGTGGGTTATGATATAATCTTTTGCATAAAAGGAGAGAGTATGGAAAAAATATTAGAATTTATTGTTGTATTTATAACTGCATATTTAATCGGATCAATTCCGACCGGTTATATTATTGTGAGGGCTTTTACTGGACAGGACATAAGAACAATAGGCTCCGGTTCAACCGGCGCAACAAATGTAAAAAGAGTTATGGGGAAAAAATGGTTCTTTATAACATTGCTGCTTGACGCATTCAAGGGTGCGCTTCCGGTAATTCTTGCGCAATTGTTTACATCAACATTTACAGGGATAGGATTGCTTCCTGTAGTTGCGGCAATTGCAGTAATCCTCGGACACAGCAAGTCCATTTTCCTTAAATTCACAGGCGGAAAATCTGTTGCCTCAGGGGTTGGAACAATCCTTGCTCTCAACTGGCAGGTAGGCTTGATGATAGCCTTAATCTGGGCGGTTATAACTTATTCAACAAAATATGTTTCAGTGGGTTCAATTATTGCGCTTGCGGTTTCTCCGTTTTTAATGTGGTGGTGTAAGGCGCCTGTTGCCTATATCGGATACTGCGTTCTCGGCGCTGTTTATATAATATGGCTTCATAGAAGTAATATTCAACGTCTGATGAAAGGCGAAGAAAATAAAGTCAGATAACAAAAACGGGATTTAAAAAATCCCGTTTTTAATAATCTATTTTGCCATCCTGCATAACCTTAGCAGTACAAGTTACACCTGTAAACACACCTAAAGTATCATTGACGCAAGGTTTATCAGAATCGATACCTGCAGGCACAAGCCCTTTTTTAGTGAGAGCAAAAACAAAAATATCACGGCCTATTGTATTCGGCTTTTTATCACCATTTGCATCAATCCAGAATACATAACCACCTTTATTATAATTAATTCCAAAGTTACTAAGACTGATTGCATGGTCGTCCATACTGATATTAGTACCATCGGCAAGTTTAAATATCAGAATAGATGTTCCTATACCTATAGAAGATCTCATTGAAATATTTTTACCGTTAAGATCTTTAGTTGTTCCTTTGTGCCAGCACCCGGCTTTATCTTCACAGACTTTCAAAACCTTAAGTTCGGGTTTGATAATCTCAAATACTCGTTTCATATCAGCAGGTATACCTCCTTTATTCGCTTCTGAGGTATCATAATCCCAGGTGTCAAAAAATCCATATTGTAACTGGGCTTTAATAAGTGCCTGCGAAAGAATTGAATAATTCTTTTTTAAACTTGTTACAATTTGCATATCATTTTGTTTCTGAATAAGCGCAGGCAAAGTCATTGCTGCGACAACTCCGATAATACCCAGAGTAATTAACACTTCTGCTAATGTAAACCCAAATCGTACAGAAAATCCACGACCTGAGAGGAATTTAAGCTGCCCCCCCCCCCCGTAAATCCAGTCATAGCAATACTTTTCATCATTTCCTCCTGTCTTTGTAATATTAAATTTAGCATAATTTTTGATAAAAAGCAAGTTTAAAAGTTTGAGCGTGTGGAAAATTTTACCCTCACCCTATCCCTCTCCCAGAGGGAGAGGGAAGAAAGTCATTGCGGGCTGCGACCCGCAATCGCATAGTCATGGCATCCAAGGACACTGCGATTCCGCTAGCTTGAAAAACTTGATTTCGCCTTCCGTCTCAATCAGTTTTTCTATGATTCCGGAATGACGAGCCCTTTATCAATACAACATAGTGCCTTAGTATCTTATTAACTTCCTCTTCTAAACCTACCCTTTAATCATTTTATTCAAAACACTGCTGCCCTGCATTGAAGGTTCTTTTTGCGCCTTCACATGTTCGTCCGCTGCAGCTGCAGTATTTGCATTCTTTGCCTTGACTTCGTAAGATTTAATAGAGCGTTTTCCGGTTAATCTCTGCATAAAGTTATAGTATTTCTTCAAAGCTCCAGTTGCTTTATTCTGCTTATCTTCTATTGCAAGCAGTTCATCACGTGTATGTTCTGTTACCGTCATACCTACAGATTTTCTTGTCAAAATTTCACTGATTGTCGTATCAGCAAATGTAATCCAGCTCATTCCAAGAAGTGATGCGTGATACTGTTTGCTAAATGTATTATTGAAGAGGTCTATCAAGAGCATTGAATAGAATTGTCTTGAACATTCCTGTACAAATCTTTCTTTAAACTTAGTTTCAGCACCTTCTTTGTCATTACCGTTTGATTTCAACATAACCATATTGTAGTTATCTGTCATAAGGAACCAGATTGTTGCGGCAGTTGATGCTGTTTTTGCGAGGTTTGCAAGATCCGCATTTGATACTGATGACATTGTATCGGTATTGAAAGATTTCATAATATTGTCTTCTACGAATTTTTGGAATTTGGCAGGACTGTAACCTTTTTTAGTTGCCTCATGCCCGATTTTCTCAATACTCATAGAGAGAGCTTTTATATCTTTAATCTGCGTTGCATTATCCTTTACGTAATCGAGGAATTTATCTTCGGCATAACCTTTTTTCAAAGCATCCGATTTTAAAGTTTGAATATTTTTAGCAAAACTTTCAAGTCCTTTAACACCTTTAAGCGGGTCTTTCTTATTCATAATGCCGCTTATTGCTTTATCCACAAGTCTGTATGGAAGTGTAATTGCATTCCATATAAATTTAACAGGCGCTATAAAGAAATCCACTGCAGGTTTTACTTTTTTATCTCTCAAACCGAGACTTATTGTACCATCATCATTTCTTGTCATTGCTGCAATGGATTTATATTTCTCTGCAAGTTCCGTATAATTGTTATCTTCCAAGACTTTTACAATATTATCAAAAGTTTCGCCTTTAATTCTAAAGTCTGCAATGGTTGTCATTTTATTATATTGTCTTTTAAAAGGAGCAGTAATAACTTTTATTGTATGATCAAGGTTCGGGATGAATTTTCTAGCACCTTTTACTGCAAAACCTGCAGCAATTACAGCTGCCGAAGCCTTCATAATCGTATCAAATGAAAGCAGAGGCTTCTGGGCTTCTTTATGCTGAGGAGCAGTTTTTTCTGCAGATCCGAATGAAGTTGTAGGTTTAATTAATCTTTCAGGAGCCTGATTTTTTTCATTTTCCGCCCTTGCTTCTTCAGGAGTTAATCTTGTAATATGTTTTCCGTTTCTGAGACGAGAGTAGGTTTCCGTAATAAGTGTAGTTGCACCGGTCATTAACATTGTACCGAACGCAGACTGGTTGATATATTTATTCAGAGCACCAAATGTTACAAGCATCAAATATGCATTCATCACAAGACGGCTCATTTCTTGGCGGAACCTTGCTTTTTTTTCTTTTTTCGCGGCTTCAGGATCATCATCCATCATTCTAGAAAGGTTATAAGCATCAGTTGCAAGAAGTACCGCAGGCGGCAAACCTGATACTATACGACAGAGGGCTCTTTCGTGTTTTGTATCATAGTTACCTGTTTTAGGGTCAAACATTTTAACGGATTTCTGGAATAAGGTTGATGAAATTTCATCTTTTGACTTTCCTTTAAGGGAATCCGCTGTTTCAAGAAGTCCTTTTAAAGCACTAACTTCGGAATCTATTTTTGAACGCTGTCTGATATTTTTAAAGAACGGTTTTGAAAGAACATTCTTTGACCATTTTTCCAGCGGTTTAATTTTACCGAGCATTTCAACAGTGCCGTTCAAAATATCAAAAGGCAATATTTTAAAAGGATAAATTAAACCATCCCAGATATGATGAGGGATGGTTTTAATATTAACGATAACATCATCGCCGTTAAAATTAATAAGTTTTTCTGCATGTTTTGATTTTTTGAGGTGGGCAACAAGATTGTTAACCATCTCACCGAGGTGCTCATCAGTAATTGATGTAAGATTAGATAGCTGATAAGTTTTTGTACCCGGTTTATAGAGAACTTTGTTTAAAGCTCTGGATACAGAAAGACCTTTAAATGATAACTGCTCTGAATTACGATTTAAAGGTCTCTCAATATCTCGAATATTAAATTGTGACATGTGTTCCGGAGAGGATAAAGGCACCTGCTTTGGAGATAACATGACCTTGTCTTTTCGTACCGGTCGTATGTTAAGTTGTGCTTTTCCAACGAGCATAATACACTTGTCCTTCCCGTCATGTATTGTTAACCAGATAAAATATTTTGACAAGTGCATGTATATAAAAAATTTACGTAATTTTACATTTAGCCGAACAGGCCGCCCAGAAAGTCTCCGGCCTTCTTCAAGAAGCCGCCGCCGCCATCTGAAGAGCCTCCATCTCCTCCGCCGATAGCACCGAGAATATTCCCTGCAGTGTCTGTTATGGAATTTAATGTCGATAGGATATTGGAGCCGCCGCCGCCACCTGATGATGAGGCTCCGCCTGCATTATTAGCCATATTCATCTGCGCTAACTGTGGCAGTTTTGACATAAAGGCTGTAGCTTCTTTGTTTGAAAGTACCTGGTTTCCGTCAGTATTTGCCATCATGAAAATACTGTTTGAATCCAATTGTACTCCATACATCTGTGCGGCGTTTTGAATTTTGGCAATATTCTCATTAGTAGTCTGAACTTTTGATGCATTCAATCGTGCCTGTAATCCTGCTCGCTGATTATTTGCCCATTCAGATCGTGACGAGCCTCCATATAATTTGTTATTATAATTTTCGCTCATTTTAGTATAAAAATTACCGCCTGATACGCCGCCCATAATAAAATCCTCTTTTATATACTCTATATATACTTAAAAACAACAAAGTATATAAAATTGCCTATACATATATATTATGCCCGTTAAAAAGCTTTATATAACAGAATTTCAGACGTTTTACAAAACTTAATATTTAGTCAAAGATTTAATACGGTCAAATGGCCAGAAAAGAAATACTGCCCTGCCGATAAATCTGTCTTCCGGCAATAATCCCCAATAGCGGCCATCTTGAGAATTTCCGCGGTTATCCCCAAGCATAAGATAATGTTTTGGCGGTATTACAGCAGGTCCGCAAAACATTGCTTCCGTACACGGGGTATAGTCATAAGGGCTTTTTATATATGGTTCATTTAAAGGTTTATCGTTAATATAGACAGTATATTTGCCGTATTCATCAGATTTAATTTCATACTTATCACCCGGCATACCTACAACACGTTTAATATATGCAACATCTTTGCAGAAAAAACCAGTTAAGCGCGCAAACAATTTGCCCGGAGTGTTTTTCAACTCCTCAAACGGCGGATAGAAAACCATTATATCTCCGCGTTTAGGAGTTGAATAAAATCTTGAGTATCTTTCTACGACAATACGATCCCCTTCCAGCAACGTAGGCTTCATTGATCCGGACGGAATCCAGCGGATTTCCCCTACAAAAAAACGGATAATTACGACCATTACAACAACAAAAACAACGGTTTCTACAATATCTGCAAGAGCCGCTTTAAATTTTTTACCTTCACGAATAAATACATCTTTGGTTAAAGGTTCTTTTTGCGCAGGAGCTATCTTGTCGTTCAAAAATTTAAACGTAATTATATCTTTTAAAACTTTTAAAAATTTCAAAAAATCTTTCTTAATATCTTCTAAAAATTCTACGGAAAAAAGATATTTTATATCTTTTACAGTTTGTTTAATACCATCATGGGCTTTTTCAGAAAAAGTTCTTTCATCTTTTTCTTCACAATTAATATCTCCTTCCTTAGACAGAATTATACTTAGGGCATCTTTAAATTCTTCAAAAGTCATTTCGCCAATAAATTTAGACATCCTGCAATATCTCCAATAACTCTTCTAAAGCTGATTTATACACATTATCTTCCAAATCAGAAAGACATTCTCCGGCTTTTTTCAAATAATTATTTAACAAATCTTTTGTTTTTTCAATACCTGCCGATGTAATGTCCGTACTGCCCGAAAATATTACAGGGGCATTATACACACCGGATTTAATATCTCGTGAGTTCGGAAGAACAACATTTTGCAAATCATCTCTTATTTGAAATGAAATCCCGAAATTTCGACCAAACTCAACTGCCCGAATAATTTTTGTATCACCTGCAAGACGCATGGCTCCGGTAATAGAAGCTTCAAAAAGAGAGCCTGTTTTCAGGTAAGACTTTTCAAGATAATCTTCTATTGTCGGAATTTTATACAAATTCAAATGCTGCTGAATTTCGCCGCTGCACATGTTTTCCAAAGTTCTTGTAAAAATATCAAACAGCTCAAAAGACTTTAACTCAGCAAGTTTTTTCATAACAACCGATAAAAGATAATCACCTGAAATAATTGCAAGACGATTGCCAAAATCATAATTTAGAGTATTTTCGCCTCGCCTTTTTTCATCCTCATCAATTACGTCATCATGAATAAGCGAGGCATTGTGTATCATTTCTACAATTACCTGTAATAAAACTTGTTCTTCTGTAATTTCAATTCCGCAGGCATTCAAATACAAAAATGTCATAAGTGACCGAATTCTTTTTGACGGAGCGTGCAAAAAAGACTGCAACTTTTCAAGAACAGGCGTATCTGCAGAAAATGCATTAAAAAGTTCTGCATTAACCCGCTCAATATCCCTTTTTACAATATTTAAAATCTCTCCGTAAGAATTACTGAATGCCATAAGGTTATTTTAACATAAAAAAAAACGACTCACTTTGTAGTTCGTCGTTGGAAAATTAATAGGAAAAAGGAAAAAGGGAAAGGAAATTTTTATTTGTATATCTTTTCTTAAGCCTATCGTGCTCTCTTTCGCGGATAAGCCTGTTTTATTTCATTATTTTTATTTAAAATTTTTAATTTTTTATCTTTTTTTATTACTCCTTGACCGTTTTTTCTGTCGGTTATTTTGATACTACCCGAAGGTTTTGAATGTACTTTCTGTGTTCTTTTCGATTACCTTCGATACTGCATCCATTTCCGTTGATATTGCATC
>CALVBD010000007.1 GCA_944325635.1 Candidatus Gastranaerophilales bacterium
GTGAAAATACTTGGCGGGCCACCGCCTGGGAAGATAACCCGATGCCAGCACCTAATTTAAGAAAAGCAGAGAATTGATAATTCAGTTCTCTGTTTTTTTGTAAGAAAACCACCTCCTCTCGCAAAACAATTCACCGGATTGTTTTGCTCGGCAGAGTCCATCCCGAACACGGTCAAGGACTCCGTAAAAAGATTGAGTATCTTTTTTATGGAGGTAGACTTACTTCAATGAAAATACTTGGCGGGCCACCGCTTGGGAAGATAACCAGATGCAAGCACCAAATTTAAGAAAAAGCAGAGAATTGATAATTCAGTTCTCTGTTTTTTTGTGTATGTAAAAAAGATACTAAGATACTAAGGGACTAAGGTAAAAAAGACGTTAAGACGATAGGAAGATAAGTGCAATTAAGTGAGATTTTACAAAGTGGGTATATTTTTTATCCTCTTCCTCTGGGATAAAAATAGCAGACGAGGTAATGAGTCTTTCGCCCCTGTATGCTTTGTGTTGAGGGAGTGTTTTTTCCCTCTCCCTAGGGGAGAGGGGCAGGGTGAGGGGGCGGAAATCAAGAGGTGAGTAAAGTGGTTTTGGTAGAAAACCTTCCGTCACTATGTGCCACCTCCTGCTTGGTTGCTCGCGCTAAACGGATCTGCAACGCTGCCGCCTTCGCCCTTCCCTCTCGCAAAATAATTCACCGGATTGTTTTGCTTGGCAGAGTGCCCTCTGCTCGCAATCAGCCTTACAAAGGGAGGTAAATTATATTCCCTCTCCCTAGGGGAGAGGGGTAGGGAGAGGGGGCTGTGCAGAATTGTAGTTCTGTCGTGTGAAACGATAATGCGATTTATGAGATTGTTGTTGGGCAAGTATGCCCAACCTACATTACTCCCTTTCTCAGAGTGAGATGGAGCCTGAAGGACAGGAGAGGGTGAGGAAAATCCTCCGGCGCTAACGTGCCACTACCCTTACAAGGGAGGCAAAAAGTCTGGATTGCTTGGTAATCGCTTATTTCAGTAAATAATTACGCCTATGCGATCCCGTGGCACAACCCTGGATGAAGTTATGTTAAATGTAACGAAATGTAAATATGGATTTCAAAACACCTGAAACCCAGTTATACTGCCTCATAGGATAGGATAGGATAGGATGGATGGGCGACGTGTCAATAGTTTCGAGGAATATGTTTTAATAGAAATATACAGACAATTGGCACGAGTTTTTGTACAAAGAAAGGAGTTTTTTTATGAGTATTAGTGGTATTGGCGCAAACGGACAAGTTCCTCAGAATATTGATACAAAGAAAATTGCGCAAGAAGCAGGTAAAGGCACCCTAAAGGGAGGGCTAAGTGGTGCAATAGGGAATATCTTGAATGGCAGTAGTAAGGCTGAAGCTATGGAGCACCCGATGAAAGGATGGACTCTTGAATATACTGGAACTGGAAATGTCAGTGGAGAGGTAACAGAATCAGGAACAGCAGTTAACCCAGAGGGAGTCGTGGCTGGTGAGACTGATGGAACTTCGACTGGTGATACTGATACCAGAAAAATAGCTAATGCTGATTTGAGCGGAGAGGTAGGGCTACCAAATGAAATTCTGCAGGCAGCTGGTAAAGGCGCCATCGAAGGCGGTCTAAATGGTGCAATAGGAAACTAATAACAACTGACTATAAAAACTGGAATCTTAATTCACCTTTTGATATCAGGAATATATGTAATCAAATGGTTTGTCTTTTTGAATAAATAAAATTCAGAAATGTATATAAATGGCATTTCTGAATTTTTATCTAAGGTACATAAGGTTGCAAACGCTTACTGCTGCAGCTATCCCGATGAAATCTGCAAGTAGCCCTACAAGCAGCGCGTAACGTAATTTCTTTATTCCCACTGCACCAAAATATACTGCTAACACATAAAATGTGGTTTCGCTGCTCCCCACCATTACTGCTGCAAGCGTAGTTGCGTAATTATCAGGCCCGAGATTATGCGCGATATCTGAGAAAATACCGAGTGCTGCAGAGCCTGACAGTGACCTTACTATCATTATGGGAATTATGTCTGCCGGAACATTAAAATGAGAAAGCACAGGCGCTAAAATTTCTCCCGTCAATTCTATTATTCCGGATGCCCTAAGCATTGATATTGCAACGATTATTGCAACAAGATACGGAATTATGTTTACAGAAACTTTAAATCCTTCCTTAGCTCCGTCTGTGAAAACTTCGTATATCGGAACTTTTTTGATTAATCCAAGTGTTAATATTGTTATTATTATTGCCGGAAGCGCCCAGAGGGATATGAAATTCATTACAGATTGAAACATTAATCTTTCCCTCCGTTATTTTTTTGCGGTTTCCAATATTTTTGGAAAATTTTTGCTAAAGCTATTGCACTTATAAAAGCAATTGATGTTACAAGCAGTGTCGGAGCTATTATTGACGTCGGATTTTTATATCCAATACCAATAAGAACCGCTATAACAGTTGCCGGGATAAGCTGAAATCCCGCTGTACTCATTGCAAGGAACATGCACATTGCATTTGATGCAGAATTTTTGTCTTTATTTTGGTGCTGTAATTCTTCCATTGCCTTTATACCTATTGGAGTTGCCGCATTTGCAAGTCCGAAGGCGTTTGCCGTAAAACTCATTGCAATATCCCCTATTGCAGGTGAATCTTCAGGAATTTCATTAAACAGACGTTTCGTAATCGGTTTTATGAGTTTAGCTATAAATTCAATCAATCCGCTCTGTTTTGCTATTTTCATCATACCTAGCCAGAATGCCATAATTCCAATTAGAGAAAATGCCACTTTAACTGATAATTCAGCTCCTGAGAGAATTGCATTTACCACATCAGAAAGTTTTCCGTTCAGTGCCCCTGCGATTATTGATATTACTATTAAAAAATAGAATATGTAATTCATATAATCATTAAAGCATTAATACTTGTAAGGGTCAATTTTTTAATCTTCTTTTTCCGGTTGTTTTGCCTGTATCCAAGGGTAGTCGTCTTTCATCTCCCAGCCGTCATATTCAATTAATCTTGTGCAGTAATGTCTACGGCCTTGTGAAAATACATCTGCGTCATCATAATTTCCTTTTAAGCAGCCATCCAAAAGTTCTTCTCTGGTTTTTGTTTGTGCAGTACAGTTTGAAGTAACAAATTTATATTTATCATTAATTTTGCAAATTGAAAATAAAAAGGTTCTTGTTCCATCATATTTTTCGTTTCCGCAATATGCAAATTCCGTACAATAGAAAATATTCACCACTCCGGAAACTGCGTATGCATTAAAACCGCTGCCGTCGGCAAATTCAACCTCATAATTTGATGGACTTGTTCCATTTGCTTTTCTCTTTAAGACAGATTTTATATGTTTGTCTAAATGTTTATTATACCAGGATTCAAAACATCCGTTTTTATCAGGACAATCCGTCATCCAATATTCAATCGCTCCATTCTGTGCTTCTTCTAATTTGATTGCCTGTGTCATAACTGAATAAAACTTTTTTAGTTTATTTACAGCAACTTGCTTTTTATAATTGTTAATTACAGTCGGCAAAGTCATGGCTGCAACGACCCCAATAATACCAAGTGTTATCAGGACTTCTGCAAGTGTAAATCCTTTCAATTTTTCCATATATGACCTCCATAGCATATTTATAATAATTTTATGCTATTTATTGCATATTGTCAAGATGTATATTGCATTAATGTTTTTCTTCTATAAGTGTAATCTTATAAAAGGAGGTTATTATTTTGGTAAGTCATTTCGGGGAAAGGATAAAAAAATTAAGAAAATTTAAAAAATTTACGCAAGAACAGCTTGCTGAACTTGTTGATATAGATGTTCGTCAAATAGCGCGAATAGAGGCTTGTGAGTCCTTACCTTCTATCCCGACGTTATTGAAATTATGTTCAGTGTTTACTGTTAGCCCTAATGATTTGCTGGAATTTTCAACAAACACGCCTGACGAAAATGCGTCTTTAAAATCTGACATAAATGACATCCTTACTCTTGCAAAACCTGAACAGCTTGAACTCATTAAAAAATTAATTTTGGCTGTATTATAAAATAAAAAAGCACCCGAATTACTCGAGTGCTTTTCTGATTATATCTATAAAACTTACGCAATCAGTTCTTTAACTTCTGCTGCAAAGTTTTTAGGGTCTAATTTGATACCAGGTCCCATTGTTGTTGCAAGGTAAACTGATTTTACAAATGTACCTTTTGCTGATGAAGGTTTTGCTCTTAAAATTGCATCTGCCAATGTTGCGTAGTTTTTAACGAGGTCTTCATTAGAGAAATCAGCTTTCCCGATAGGACAGTGAATCATTCCCTGTTTATCGGCTCTGAATTCAACTTTACCGGCTTTAGCATCTTTAACAGCTTTTGCTACATCCATTGTAACAGTACCTGTTTTAGGGTTTGGCATCAAGCCTTTAGGGCCTAATACACGACCTAATTTACCGAGCATACCCATACAATCTGGTGTTGCAATAAGTGTATCAAATTCAAACCAGCCGCCTGAAATTTTATCAATGATTTCTTCAGCACCTGCATAATCAGCGCCTGCGTCTTTTGCTTCAGTTGCTTTTGCACCTTTTGCAATAACGCAAACTCTAACTGTTTTACCAAGACCTGCCGGCAATACTACTGTAGATCTGATTTGCTGGTCTGCCTGACGAACATCAATACCTAATCTCATGTGGCATTCTACTGTTTCGTTAAATTTTGATGTTTCTTTTGATATTTCTTGTAATTTTTTCAATGCGTCAACTGCTGTTGCAGGCTGTGTAAAGTCTGCAAGCATTTCCTGCACTTTTTTCTGTTTTTTAGTTAATTTTGACATTTTAAGATTTCCTTTCATGGTGTTAGCGGAGCTTTTAACTCCTTCCATTTACTATTCTTTTACGGTAACGCCCATTGCTCTGCAAGAACCTGCAATCATTTTTACTGCAGCTTCCATTGTTGTAGCGTTAAGGTCATTCATTTTTATTTTAGCGATTTCTTCAAGCTGTTCTCTTGTGATTTCCGCAACTTTGTCCTTATTAGGAACTGCAGAACCTTTAGAGAGATTCAATGCTTTTTTAATCAATACAGGTGCCGGAGGTGATTTGATTACGAATGAGAAGCTTCTGTCTTCGTAAACATCAATGATAACCGGGATAATGTATCCTGCTTGTGATTCTGTTTTAGCGTTGAACTGTTTGCAGAAATCCATGATGTTAACACCATGCTGACCCAAAGCCGGACCAACCGGTGGTGACGGATTTGCTTTACCTGCTTCGATTTGAAGCTTGATTTTTCCTACTACTTTTTTAGCCATTTTTTTCTCCTTTTGTGGTACTAGCGGTTTTTGTCGACTTCAACAAAAATCCTTCCACGTTTTTGTACTGTTAGTTTTATTTTATTATATTTGCTGTGGTTGTGACGCATTGTAAAACGCGTCACTTTCCAGAAAATTAAATCTTATTAATTTGCTTGTATTCCAATTCAACCGGAGTTTCACGTCCGAAGATTGAAACGTTTGCACGAAGTTTAGACTTGTCAGGATAAACTTCAATAATATCTGCGATAAAGTCTGCGAATGGTCCTGAGATAATTCTGACTTTGTCGCCTGCTTTAACATCAAGTTCAATTTTTTGAGTTGTAGATGTGGAGCGGTTGATAATCTTTTTGATTTCGCTGTCTTTTGCAGGGATAGGACGTTTTGCCGAGCCTACGAATTTTGTAACACCTGCTGTGTGTCTTACAACGTACCAGCTGTCTTCATCCATAATCATTTCGACGAGAACATAACCCGGGAAGATTTTTTCTTCACGTTCTTGTTTCTTGCCGCCTTTCATCTGGGTAACTGTTTTTTGTGGTACTTCTATACGGAAGATTTTTTCGCCCATGTTCATATATTCAATACGTTTTTCAAGGTTCACTTTTACTTTGTTTTCGTGACCTGAATATGTATGAACTATATACCAGCGTTTTTGATTTTTTTTCGCTTGTTTTGCTTCTTCCTTGGCTTGAACTTCTTCAGCTTCACGCTGTTTATCTTCGTTCAATTCTTCTTCCATAGATTTTTCTTTTTTAGTCATAAGCCACCTTATCTTTTTTTGCAAACAATTTGCGTGTTATTTTATTAAACCGAATATGCTTTTAAAGATTATATCCATCAAATAGACTGCAATTGTAAATACAAATACAATTATAATTACAAAAACTGTTTCAGTAATAACCTGACGTTTTTCAGGCCAATTAATTTTCCCCCACTCGGTTCTTACGCCGCGGAAGTATGTTTGTATTGAATTTACCATTGATTCTAGTTTCGGATCCATTGTATTTTCCTTATTTGTTTATAAATCGCGCCCTGAAGGACTCGAACCCTCGACATCCGGTTTTGGAGACCGACGTTCTACCAACTGAACTAAGGACGCACAGACTGCCTTGAAAATTCTTGGCAGTAGTTGTGAAATTTATTAACTTTTCAAAAATCCTGTTCAGTTGGTAGAACTTATATGGACTAACGCAAGCCCGACGGCTTGCTGGGCAACTGAACTAAGGACGCTTGTGCCATGGTATTCACGGCTTGTTCCTTTACCTAATTATTCGGTTATCCGACTCCGTTTTAATATTACGTATTGGATTAAATTAAATCGGATTTTCGGACTTTACGAGTTTTGCCTAGCTTGACTCGCCCGAATATTGGCTACTTAGTTTCCTTGTGGTTTGTGTGTTTTTTACATTTTGGGCAATATTTGCTCAATTCAAGTCTTTCTTTAATGTTTTTTTTGTTTTTTGTTGTAGTGTAGTTTCTTTCCTTGCAATCTTCACAAGCAAGAACTACCATTCTGTCATTTTTTCCTTTGATACCCATTGTTTTTATTTCCTTTTTGTTGATTTTATCGATTTTATAAGCTTTTTAAAATAGAATGTGAAATCATCACATTCTATTTTTTCGGCTTATGTTTTCATAATATAACAAACAAAATAAAAAAGCAAACAAATTGTAAACAAACAATAAGATTTTTTATACAAAAAAGACCGATAAGCTATCGGTCTTTTTTGTGTGTATATTATAAAATATTTATTTTATAGTATAGTTTCCGGCTTTTTCTTTAGATGGTGCATAATTTGCTTCATAGCTGCTACCGTAAGATTCTGAGCGGAGTTTTTCCATATAGACCTGTCCGTTTTTGACTACCTGTTGCAATTGCGTAAGGTCTTTTTCCAGGTTTGTCAGAACCTGTTCCGCATAAATTTCAGCGCCTTCTTTGGTTTTCATTGCATCTTCAGTTGCCTGAATTCTGATATTTTCAGCGTCTTCAAGAGCTTTTCTTTTTAGTTCTTCGCATTCTTCCTGAACCTGATTTCTGATTCGGATTCCTTCTCTTTCAACTGCTTTTATGAAATCTGCTTCCGATAATTTTCTATCGGCTTCCATCTGAGCATCTGCGACAATTTTTTCAGCTTTTTGTTGTGCTTCAAGCTGTAATTCGTCTCTGCGTCTTAAAAACGCTCTTGCTTCCTGTACTTCTACAGGTAATGATGCATATATTCTATCAATTAATGTTTCTATCTCTTTTGGTTTTACAACTACATATCTGCCCGGAATTATCGGAAAACTTTCGTCTATGGATAATTCCAACATTTTTAATAAATCAAATACTCCATTTTGCTGCATGGCTTCACATATACCTTTCTAATAATATTATTCTACATAAGCGTAAAATAATTGTCAAATTATAAGCCTATATTTTAAGATACATTACGGGTTTTCAAAAATTCAAATACAGGTTCGGGTACAAATTTTGAAATGTCTCCGTTGTTCAGGTAGATTTCTTTAATAGTGCTTGAAGATATAAAGTTGTATTTTGGTTTTGTTGTGAGAAATACAGTCTTTATGTCGCTTGAAAGTGCACTGTTGGCTTGGGAGAGCTGTAATTCGTATTCAAAATCTGATACCGCACGCAGACCTCTTAAAAGGACTTTTGCACCTCGTTTTTTCGCGTATTCGATTGTGAGCCCTTCAAAGCTGTCGACTTCTATATTTTCTATATCTTTAACGCTTTCTTTAATAAGCTTTACGCGTTCATCTACTGTCAGAAATCCTTTTTTTTCAGAGTTTCTGGCGACAGCAATAATAACTTTATCAAAAATTTCGGCACCTGTTTTGAGGATATCAAGGTGACCTTTTGTAATGGGGTCAAAACTTCCCGGATATATTGCAATTTTCATAAAAACAATCCTTTCTGTTGAATTTTATTATAGTACAAACATTTTTAACATAATATATGTTATGAGTATATGTTCATTTCTTTTCTTTTTTAGCCAGAAAAAAGAAAAGAAATGAACCAAAGAAAAGAAAAATCGGCAAAAGATTACAGCGTCGCTTTGCGCCGCAGGGTTAAATGGATGTAGTTGAAGGCTTTGCCTTCAACCTTTCTTGCTCGCTATTGTGCTTCGCACACGCTCGCTAAAATTCTTGCCGAACGTGCACAATTTATTGTGCGATAGTGAGGCTTGAACGGTTAAATGCTAACGCATTTAACGACTACCATTCAGGCTTTGCGCTGCTACGCTGCGCTGTAAACAAGCGTGTTTTTCTTTCTTAGCCGATATTCTTTCTTTTTGCATCGCAACAAAAAGAAAGAATATCCGGTGCGGGTTTGGGGCTGCATAAGCCCCAATTATAAATATTGTAGCTATATAACCCTCTCCCGAATTTGTAAATTCGCTAACGCTCACTAACAAATTCTACCCTCTCCCATAGGGAGAGGGGTAAAAAATGTATTCCGATAACATATATTATGTTGAAAGCCGTCTGGAAAAGTTTCCAAGACGGCACCTTTTCTATATGATCATTGTCGATTATTTTAGGCTTTGTTCAAGAGCATTAACCACATCAACATCCCATTTTTTACCGGCTTCTTCTTTCATTATGGAGATTGCTTTTTCCTGAGGCATTGCCTTGCGGTAAGGTCTGTCCGAGGTCATTGCGCTATATGCATCAGCTGCTGCAATAATTCTGGAACCCAGAGGGATTGACTGTCCTTTTAATCCTTCCGGTTCTCCTGAGCCGTCTACTCGTTCTTTCTGGTAGTTTATATATGGAACAACTTCTGACAGAAAGTTTATGTTCATTAATAAATTTACACCGATGTTTGAGTGGTTTTGAATTTTTTTCAAATCTTCCGGTGACAGTTTTCCGTTTGTTGCGAAAATCTTTTCCGAAAGTGTTATTTTCCCGATATTTTGCAGTAATCCTGCATAGTAGATTAAATCGGTTGTTTTTTCGTTCAACCCCATCTGACGACAGATTTGACGTGCAAGATTTGCTGTGTTTTTAGAATGTGAAACTTTATACTGGCCTTTTGTGTCTACTGCTTTGGCAAGCTGTTCTACAAATTCCTGCTGATAATCACAAAGATCGCCGATGAGTGCTGTTAGTTCGGCTCTTTCATGCTGCAAGTCGCTTATATTTGGATTTTCATCTTCTATAAGTTTGTTGGTGGTGTCAATTTCTCCTTGCAGGCTCATTGAAGTTGCAAAAAGGCTCGCAATACTTTCAACCAGAGCCAGATATTCTTTTTGAACTTCTTCCGGACTTTCGAGAACAATTACACCGACGTTTCTTGAATTGCAGTGCATAGAAACTGCGGTTACATTATTTTCTGTAATCGTATCCTGTTCGCGGAAAGCGACACTTACGATTGAATTTTCATTCAGATTAAATCCTTTGCATTTCAAACTTTTCATTGTAGTACCAACAAGGACCAAATCTTTATCGGATTTTATTCCTTTGGTAAACTCTTTTGAAAGGTATATATTACACTTTTCTATCTCAAGCATAAGGCAGATTGAATGCGCTATTGATGTGTAAATAGCGTAATCTTCTTTTGTTTCAAAATTCAGAACGCAGAGCGTATTTTTGAGCGAATATATTGAAATAAGCTCTCTTAATTGATTTTTCAGACTCTCTTTTTTATCCTTTACATTTGAACCTATCTTTTTTGCCAAATCTTCCGAGATAAGGTGTTCAGATATAAAATCACCGAGGTTTAGCGCAAAGATTTCCTCTATCGGATCGTTTTCCATAAGGTATTCAGATTGTCCGAATAAAGAAACTCCGCTTTTCACATCTTTATTTTTCATCAATTTTTCCTTCTACTTGCATGCTTTTGTTATTATTTACGGCACAAGGTGCAAAAAACTTTAATGTTTTTTGCAAAATTTCATACTTTAGTATGGGAAAGTTCAAACTTTTGTTTATTTATAGGTATAGTTCACTTTTTCTTTTTGTTGCGAAGCAAAAAGAAAAAGTGAACCGAAAAAGAAAAACTCGCTATTTTTTCAGCAATGCCAGAATGCATTGCAAGACTGTATGGACAGCGTGAAAAGCAAAGCTTTTCACCCCTTTGCTCGCTATCGTGCTTTGCACACGCTCGCTAAAATTCTTGCCGAACGTGCACAATTTATTGTGCGATAGTGAGGCTTGAACGGTTAAATGCGTTAGCATTTAACGGCTACCATTCGTGCTTTGCGCTGCTACGCAGCGCTGTAAACAAGCGTGTTTTTCTTTCTTAGCCGATATTCTTTCTTTGCTTGCTTGCCGCCGTTAAACGGGCACGCATACGCATAGCGTATGCCTATGCCCTCTGGCGGCAATACGCTTTGCATCGCAACAAAAAGAAAGAATATCCGGTGCGGGGTTTGGGGCTGCATAAGCCCCAATTATAAATATTGTAGCTATATAACCCTCTCCCGAATTTGTAAATTCGCTAACGCTCACTAACAAATTCTACCCTCTCCCATAGGGAGAGGGGTAAAAAATGTATTCCCATAACATATATTATGTTGAAAATATTCCTTTATATCTTATACTTTTCTTAAAGGTAAATTTATGAACAAAGGTTTATTTATTACATTTGAGGGCGCTGACGGCTGTGGAAAAACTACACAGCTTATGCTTTTGGCTAAATATTTAAAGCAGCATGGCTATGAAGTTCTGGTAACAAGAGAGCCAGGCGCAAAAGGTCTGGGCGAAAGGCTGCGTGATATTTTGCTGAATTATGATGGCGAAGTTTCTTCTAAAGCGGAACTGTTTTTATTCCTTGCAGATAGGGCACAGCACATGGATGTTATTATTAAACCTGCGGTTGCCGCGGGAAAGATTGTGCTTTGTGACAGACATACAGATAGTACTGTTGCATATCAGGGATACGGTCGCGGGCTTGATATTGAACGTATTAAAACTCTTAATTCCATTGCTACAGGTGGTAGAAAACCTGATTTAACATTTGTTTTTGATATTGATATTGAAACATCTATGCAGCGTGTAGGTTCTCAGAAGGACAGGATGGAAAGTTCCGGCATGGAGTTTTTTAATAAAGTGCGAAACGGATATCTTGCAATTGCCAGACAGGAGCCTGAGCGTGTTAAAGTTTTTGATGCAACAAAAGCAATAGAAGATATCCGTATAGATGTTCTTGAAACTTTACGGATGTTTGTTGCAAAGATGTAATTTATTATCTGTTTTTACGGGTCGCTGATTAATTCGTCGACGGTTACGCCAAATACCTCTGCGATTTTGGATACTGTAACTATCCGTGGATTTACTATGCCTTTTTCTATCATGCAAATATGTTGCTGACATGAATCGGCAGCTTCTGCTAACTGTTCTTGCGTTAATTTCTTTATTGCTCTGTATTTTCTGATATTTGCCGCAAGTTTTTGAACTAAGATTTTTTCGTCCGGTCTCATTTCCATATTAACCTATATTATAAATTGCTGGTGTATAAATTTTTACCATTTATCAGTGATTTCTTATCACCTTTAATTGATAAAAATTAATTGGAAATGATAAAATGTATAAAAAAATATTGACCTGTCATGGAATAACTTAATAGGTCAATATTTTTTAAGAATAGTTAATATTGTAATTCGCTGTACGGCGGCGTTGGGCGAATTTACACTCTGACGAACAAAACAATCCGGTGAATTGTTTTGTGAGAGGGGACTGCATTCCTGGTAGCGAGCGGATTGAACCGCCCGGCAGCTCGAAGGTGAAACTCCGTGAGCTAGAAGTAAATCCAAGAAGCCGGCGGAAAGCGGCTATACTAGATTTTTACCAAATTAGGATTTTTTATAACATCAATGACATTTAGTCCGCGGAATGTTGATATTACTTTAATATTATTATTTTTGTTTTCATAATTTTCTCTGGCTAAGATTGCACCGACAATGGCTTCAAGTTGAGACATAGGCATCATATTTTGAGGAAGTTCTATACCCCATTCGTTATTGAGAGTTTGCTGAAGAAACTTGCAATCTGCAGGAGATCGTTCAAGATAGCAGGAATTCAGATGCATGCTCTGACGAGTTAAGTATATTTCAAAACGGTTTACGCCTATTCCACTATCTGCAAGCGATTTGAAATATTCGCTTCCGCGAGTTGCGTATCGCTGTGTCCAGTTATCCTGATTAGGGATAAGCTTGTTTGTTGAAACCATCTGATACGGTTTTGATAAAATTCTCCATTTCCCGTTGAGCATAGTCTTATCCCAGGCAAGAGAAACGCATATTTCAGAGTCTTTTGTCGATGGATAATTATCAAAAAAATGTATGATATCATTCATTTTGTATAATTTATCAACCATTATTAAGTTATTATTTTCATCAAATATAGCAAGCCCTGAATCCATGCTTGAGCCTGCGGCTAACGACAAGCCTATATAATATTTCATTCTTACTCCATTAATTTAGTTGTAATCAATGGACCTTCATCAGTTGCGATTACTGTATGCTCAAAGTGCGCGGAAGGGGTTCCGTCGGCAGTTGAAACAGTCCATTCGTCATCAGCAACAACAACTTCATCTTTGCCAAGATTAAGCATCGGTTCAATTGCTATAGCATAGCCCTGTTTAATTAAGGTATTATCCCCGACTCTGTAGTTAAAGAGGAACGGTTCTTCGTGCATCTGGTGCCCTACACCGTGGCCGCCGTATTGTCTTACAATACCGAATTTATAGCTGTTTGCGACATCTTCAACCGCGCCTGAAATATCATCAAGAACGTTTCCGACGCGCATCTTATCAATTCCTGCATATAAGGCTTCTTCTGTTGCTTTCATAAGACGCTGCTTATCTTCGTCGATTTTTCCGACAGCATAAGACCATGCGCTGTCACCTACAAGCCCGTGGTAGGTTGCGCCGACATCAATGGCTATTATATCGCCTTCTTTAACCTTGACATCTTCGTGCGGGATTCCGTGTACGACCTGTTCGTTAATTGATGTGCAGATACAGCCCGGGAAACCGTTGTAGCCTAAAAATGTCGGGATTGCACGATTTTCTTTTATGACCTGATGTGCAATATTGTCAAGTTCTTTTGTAGAAATTCCGGGTTCCAGAACTTCTTTCATTTTTTGATGAACAAGCGCCACAATGTGTCCTGCGTGGCGCATTAATTTGATTTCTTCTCTTGATTTTCTGTGTATCATTTTCTTATTATAGTTTACGCCGGCTTTCGGGTATTTTTATATATAATCTCACCGAAAGCTTGCGTAATCCTTTCTTTTTATTTTAGTACTTCCAATAATCTTTCCCATACTTCGTCGATTGTTCCGTTGGCATCAATTGTTTTCAGAAGCCCTTTTGATTTATAGTAATCAATTAGCGGAGCAGTTTCTTTGAAGTAAGTGTCAAATCTGGCCTGAGCAACTTCTCTGGTATCGTCTTTTCTCTGGGTAAGTTCAGCGCCGTCGTTGTCGCAGTGGTTTGCAACTTTCGGCGGTTTTGATTCGAGGTTGTAAATTTCTCCGCACACAGGGCAGGAGCGGCGGTTTACAATTCTTTCAACCAGAAGATTTGTGTCAATATCAAAGTAGATTGCTTTGAATTCTGCGTTTTCACCATTATCAATTTCTTTATTGATTAATTCTAATCTGTCTGCCTGTTCGGTGCTTCTCGGATATCCGTCAAGGATGTATCCGTTTTTGCAGTCAGCTTGAGAAAGTCTGTTTTTGATAATTTTTGCAACTAAATCTGCAGGTACAAGCTGACCTTTATCAATAAATGCTTTTGCTTCTTTACCTGCTTCTGTTTCGTTTTTAATTTCTGCTCTTAAAAGAGATCCGGTATCAACATGCGGAAAATTTAAATATTTCGCCAGTTTATCGGTTTGAGTACCTTTACCGCAGGCAGGCGGCCCTAAAAAAATAAGTTCTTTTTTTGTCATCTTCGTCTCTTTTCTTCTTATTAACCCTTCACACCTGAATTATACTACAATTATTATTCTATTTCAATGCAAGGATTGCAAAAACAGGAAAAATGTTTTATAATAAAAGAAAAGAGGAGGATAATGTATGGAAACTATTGATATGACTGGATTTACGGGGGGGGGGGCAGCATAGATTCCTCTCAGGAAAAAGCTTTAAAGGTTATTTTGGTTTTACATTAGCGGAAGTTTTAATAACTTTGGGGATAATCGGGATTGTAGCAGCAATGACGCTGCCGTCGGTTGTAAATAAATATAGGGCTAAGGTGCTTGAAACAGGATTAAAAAAGTCCTATGCTAATATCCAAAATGCGTATATTATGACCAAAGCTGCATTTGGTGTCTCGAATATTAAAACGGAATTTGCTACTTATGATGTGGAGAATAAAGTTTATCCCAGGGCAAAAGAGTTTAAGGAGGCTTTTTATAAAGAATTAAAATCTATAGAAACAGTGGATGGTAAATTCAGTTATAAAAATTTCAACAATACTACACAGACAAATCCGTCTACCTGTGCAACTGGATGTCCACATATTACCAGAATTTTGCCTGACGGTAGCGGCGTTGGAGTTTTTATAAATTCAGGAAATATATATTTGTCAGTAGATACAAACGGTCCTTATAAAGGTCCTAACAGAATGGGGGTTGATGCATTTGTTTTCTATGTTGATATGCAGGATAGGGTGATGCCTTTGCTACAAAACGGTCAAGTTATTACCTGTACCCCTGATGGGGAAGGATCAGACTCCTGTACCATGAGTTATCCTTGTTCGATTACTCTTACTCAATCTGCAAACGGTATGGGATGTGCCTGGTATGCAATAAACAATATAAGCCCTGATGATGAAACTAAAACTTACTGGGATAATTTACCGAAATAAAAAGCTCCCTTATGGGAGCTTTTTATTATGTATCAATATTTGTTGCGTAAACAGCGTTGGCTTCAATAAAATCGCGGCGCGGCTCAACCTTGTCGCCCATCAGGACATCAAACAACTGGTCACAAAGCATTGCATCTTCAATGCTTACTTTTAAAAGCGTTCTAGTTGAAGGATCCATTGTCGTTTCCCATAGCTGCTGCGGCATCATTTCACCTAACCCTTTGAAACGCTGGATTGTCATACCCTTTTGACCTCTGTCATCAATGATTTTTTGCAGTTTTTCAAATGACTTGATTTCATATTGTTCGGTGTCGGTTTCCAGAATAAGTCCGTCAGATTCTTCAATTAAGAAATCTCTTATAAGCGGGTATGATGTTTTCAATCTCTTATATTCCGAACTCTTTATAATATTCTGGTTAATTATTACGTGTTCTTCTTCGTTTGTGAAGAGCATTATTGAATACTTAGAGTTTTCAGGTGTGTATTTAAGTTCGGCTTTATAATTTGCCGCTTCGTGGATGTTGTAATTCTTTGCGTGATCCTGCAGATAGTGATTTAAGTAGGCAATAATTTCGTTCATTTTTGCCTGATCGTCAAAATCTTCAGGAGTTATGCCCGAGCGAACGAGTCCTCTTAAAACAACCGCAGGGAAAAGGTTCAAAATCGGGTTGTTGTATGAATTGTAGAAGGTTGACATGTTCTTAATCAATTCTAATAATTCATCGCCGGTTTTGACTTTTGATTTTGCTTTATCTGAAAGACTGAGAGATTTAATTCCGCGTTCTTTCAGCATTTTATCTAAAGCATGCTCGTCGTAAAGGTATTCGATTTGTTTTCCTATTGTAACCTTAAACAACGGCGGCTGTGCGATATATACGTAACCGTTTTCGATTAACGGTTTTGCGTAACGGAAGAAGAATGTCAAAAGAAGCGTTCTGATGTGAGCTCCGTCAACATCCGCATCGGTCATGATAATAATTTTGTGGTAGCGGAGTTTTTCAAGGTCAACTTCTTCTTCGTTTTTGGAAATGTTTATGCCGAACGCCTGAACCATTGACTGGATTTCGTTGTTTGCATAAATTTTATCTAATCTTGCTTTTTCAACGTTAAGAATTTTACCCCTTAGAGGGAGAATTGCCTGAAACATTCTGTTTCTGCCCTGTTTTGCGGAACCGCCTGCGGAATCACCCTCAACAAGATAGATTTCACAGCGTTCAGGTTCTCTGTTTGAGCAGTCGGCGAGTTTACCCGGAAGGGTAGAATTTTCAAGAACTGATTTTCTTCTTGTAAGTTCTCTTGCACGTCTTGCGGCTTCTCTTGCACGCTGCGCCTGAAGTGTTTTTTCGAGAATTGTTTTTGCAATCTTAGGGTTAAATTCAAGCCATTCCTGCAATTTTTCTTTAACAGCATCCTGAACCGCACCCATAGCTTCCTGTGAACCTAATTTTTCTTTAGTCTGCCCTTCAAATTCAGGGTTTGGAATTTTAACGGAAACGATTGCCGTCAAACCTTCTCTAACGTCCTCACCTGAGAGGTTCTGGTCAGAATCTTTCAGGATGTTATTTTTTCTTGCATAATCATTAAATACACGCGTGATGGAGTTTCTGAAACCTGTTAAATGGGTTCCGCCCGAATGAGTGTTGATATTGTTTGCGAAAGAAAGAACGCTTTCGTTGTATGCATCTGTATATTGCATAGCAACTTCAACCTGCATATTATCAACAACTTTATCAATATAAATCGGTTTGTCATGGAGAACGGTTTTGTTTTTGTTCAGAAATTCAACGTAACTTCCGATACCGCCTTCGTAGTGGAAAACTTCTTCAGAACCTGTGGCATCAACGTGGAAAATTATTTTTAAACCTTTATTCAAAAATGCCATTTCACGCAGGCGGTTAGCGATTACGTCACAGTCAATTTCAGTTGTTTCCGTGAAGATTTCAGGATCAGGCCAGAATGTAGTTTTTGTACCTGTTTTATCAGTTTCAGCAACTTTTTCAACAGGAGAAAGCGGCTCGCCTCTCATGTATTCCTGACGCCATACATACCCCTGTCTTGAAACTTCAACAATATATTTTTCGGAAAGCGCGTTAACAACGGAAGCACCAACGCCGTGCAGGCCGCCTGAAACCTTATATCCGCCGTCACCGAATTTCCCGCCGGCATGGAGAACTGTATGAACGATTTCCAGAGCGGATTTTCCTGTTTCCGGTTTTATATCAACAGGAATGCCGCGCCCGTTATCTTCTACTGTAACACTGTTATCTTTATGCACGGTAACATGAATATCCGTACAAAAACCTGCAAGGGATTCGTCAATTGAGTTATCAACAATTTCATAAATACAATGGTGAAGCCCGCGCTGTGATGTAGAACCGATATACATACCCGGTCTCATTCTGACAGCTTCCAGCCCTTCCAGAACACGGATGTTGCTCGCGTCGTAACTTGCAGAAGTCTTGGTTTCTATAGCTTCATTATTATCAGGAATATCAACTACTTCAACCTTTTCGACCTGAGTAGTTACATTTTGAGTTTCTTCAGCCATTTATATAATTCTCCCCTTATTAAAAATCTTTTACTATACCAGAATTATAGCATAAACATTTAATTTTGGCTAATTTGTGACAAAATATGGAGTTAACATATCTTGAAAAACCATAAAAAATTGGTTATAATGAAAAAAGAAAAGGAGGAAAGTATGAAAACTATTGATATGATTGGGTTTGCGGGGGGGGGGGCAGCATAGTTTCCTCTCAGGAAAAAGTTTTAAAGGTTATTTGGGATTTACATTAGCAGAGGTTTTGATTACTTTAGGTATTATCGGTGTGGTTGCTGCAATGACACTGCCGTCTGTGATTAACAATACAAAAAACAAGCAGTTAGAAAGTGCATTTAAGGTTGCTTATTCCATATTTAATCAGGCTGTTTTGAATATGCGGGCAGAGGATGGCGAAGGCTTAAAGGAAAGATACGCTGTATATGATGAAGCTAATAAGGTTTATCCGGATGCTGAAGAGTTTTATGATAAATTTTATAAATATGCAAAATTAAAAGTCATTGGAGCATGCAAACACCAAAGTAAAATAATGAATTTTAACAATACTGCAGAAGCTTATACTTCCTATAGCGGCGAAATGGGAAGCGGAAAAGAAGGCTTTTTTGATGCTTTATCAAACGGAATGTGTGCAAGTATTTTGATTAACGCAGGAACTATTAATTTTGCAGTTGATGTAAATGGAATAAAACGCCCTAACAGGCTCGGGCATGATATTTTTTATTTTTATATTGATTCTACTGATAGGCTGCTGCCGAGAAAAATGTCGAAATTGTATACCGATGAAGAATTGGAAGATTTGAAAAATGGGAATGATAAGTTTGCTGATTTTGTTGCTGGTTCACCTTGTTCAATGTCATCAACCCAGAAGGGGAACGGCGTTGGATGTACTTACAATGCAATTGTGGATGAAAGTCCTGAGGATGCGACAAAAGGATACTGGGAGAACCTGCCTAAATAGTCTATCTTTGCAGGCAATAAAATTTGGCAAAAATCTCCTTTATAATTTTTCCGTAATTAAATATAAGGAGATTTTTTTATGTCTAAGCCTATTTCTAAAGCTATTTACAAAATTGCAGAAAAAAATGATGCATCTAAAGTTGTTCTTTTTACAAATTATTTAAAAATTGACGGAGAATTATATACCAAAAATTCAAAATGCGATGAATGCCATGAGGATATTTTGCCTTTGCAAAATGCGCTTGTTTGCCGCTTGAAAGATTATTGTGAATGTGATGACGATAATTGTGATTGTAATGATTATGTCTGTTTCCGTTATGACTGGTTGAATGTTAATATTGACGAAATCGTTGCGTTTAGCATTCTCCAATAAAACTAAAAAACACCCTTTTTTATAAAGGGTGTTTTTTAATCTTTTACTTAAGCGAAACTATTTGAGTCTTACGTTTACAGAAGAACCTTTTTTAGAAAGTTCAACTTTGTCTTCTCTTGCTAACCAACCAAGACCTAAGTCTGCAAAGTTTCCTTTAAGATCTAATTCTTTTTTAATTTTAGAGAATGTAGCTTCTCCGTTGCTGTTCAAATAGTTGTATATTTGACCTGCTGATTGTCCGATTTGTTCTTGTAATTCTTGCATTTCTACCTCCTACTCTTTCCTTGCAATGCATAGTATAATTTGAATTATTTTCTATGCTTAAATAGTAGACTAAATTTTAAAAAAATGCAATAGTTTAACAGTATTAAATTATTTGTATTTTTTACACTTGTTTTTGTGCTAAAATACATTAAAAAGAGGATTGATTTTTGTGATTATTGACGGAAGTGTTTCATCGGATAAAACAAATATTTTAATTGAAAAATACGCGTCTCTTTTGAACTCCGGAGTGGACGCTTCTAAAATTTTAGTGCTTGTTCAAAATTCAAATCTTAAAAACAAATTTGTTAACGAAACTTTAAAAAAACTTAAAGTTGATTGTTTTGAAAAGTTAAAAGTTTATTCTTTTTTCGGACTTGTTTATAATTCAATAATTGATAACTGGGCATTTATTGAAAACGGAAACCCGTTTAAGGATAATCCGAAAATTTTGCCGAATATGGCCGGGCTGGAAGTGTCGCAGTTTGTATTGAAAGATATTTTGAAACAGGTGCCTTTTAAAGGTTATAATTCAAAAAAATCCCTGCTTCACCAACTGTTTAGAAGATATTCATTAATCGTGCAGAATAACTTAACCGATGATGAGGTTGATTGGCGTGCTGGAATTTTGCAGGAAAGTTTTTCTGATGATGCGAAGGCGGCTTTAAAAAAACTCCTTGCAAAAACTCTTTATCTGAGAGATTTCGATTATCTGAGGCAGGGGCTTGTTTTTAATTATATTTATAAAAACACAACTTATTTTAAAGATATCGAGTATTTAATTCTCGATGACGGTGATGAAATTACGCCGATTTGTTATGATTTTATAAAATTTCTTGCGCCACAATTGAAAGATGTGTTTGTTGCTTATGATTCAAAAGGCGCGAGCCGTATAGGATACTTAAGCGCGGATAGAACTGCTGTGTGGGAGTTTGGTGAACTTTTTAACCAGCCTGTAACGGTTTTGAATTCAGCGACAAAATTAAAATTTGACGCGGAAAATATTTTCAATAACGTTATAAAAAGTGAAAAAACTCCGCTGGAATTTTTTACGGTTCAATCTCCATCAAAGCGTTCTTCCATGATAGAACTTGCAGTTAAAAAAATTAACTCACTTTTAAAGGATAAAGTTTTGCCGTCGGAAATCTCTATTGTAACTCCGGTTATTGATGAAATGCTAAAGTTTTCAATTTCTGAAAATTTAAATCATCTGGCAAGACCTCTTTATTTATCCGGAAGTGAAAAATTAATCCAGAATAAATATGTTCTTGCAGCTCTTACGATTTTGAAATTGAACACAAATTTGCGTGAAAATTTATCTGAGTTTGACTTGCGTTCCGTTCTCACAGGCATGCTCGGAATTCCTGTAAAATATTGCAAAAATATTCTGGAAGAATTTGATAAAACTCACACTCTTCCTGAGGCTGAATTTGTAGATGAGGAGTATAATTCAAGGTATAACAATTTACGAGAAATCGTAAAAAGTTTTGAGAATTCCGATAAAAAATTATCTGAACAGGTTTATGAAATTTATACAAAACTTTTTGAATTTTATTCCATTAATCCAAACGAAATTAATAAATTTAATTTCTTTATAAAACAACTTCAGGATTTTGAAAATGTTTTCGGCGACGAATTCTTAAACCGTAAAGAAGAAATAATTACTCAGATTGAAAATTCAATTATTTCAGAAAATCCGTATTCTGTTCTTGAGATTGGGGAGAATGATTTAGTAATAAGTACTCCGCAAAAGATGATTGATAATCAGATTAAAACAAAGTATCAAATCTGGCTTGATACTTCAAGTGATGAGTGGATAAAAAGCGACACGGGACCTTTGTATAATGCGTGGGTTTTCCAGCGCGGCTGGAGTAAGGATGAATATACAATTGATGATAATATTGAACTCGGGCGAGAAAAAACTGCAAGAATTTTGAGAAAACTTACGCTTGCCTCAAGTGAAAATATTTTTACATATTCGAGTCTTTTTGACGGAAACGGAGTTGAAAATTTTGGCGGAATTGAGGAATTTATTGTTGTTGAAGAAAACTCACAGACTGCGCTCGAGGCTCCGAAAGCACGTCCTATAATTCCGCGTGATGATCAGAAGCCTGTGCTTGATTATGAAAAAGGACAGATGGCGATTTCGGCGGTTCCCGGGGCGGGCAAAACGACAATTCTTCTTGCGCTTATTTTAAAACTTCTTGATAAGGGAATTAATCCTGATAATATTTTTGTTATGACTTATATGGAATCTGCCGCGAGAAATTTCCGCGAAAGAATTAAATCAATCCGTGAAAATTCAACACAGCTTCCAAACATAAGTACAATCCACGGACTTGCCTTAAGAATTTTAAAAGAAAACGGAAATTTTGAACGCCTCGGGCTTTCTTCCGATTTTGATATTTGCGACGATACTCAGCGCACAAGAATTGTTAAAGAAGTCGCAGCAGGTTTGAAGTTAAAGAAAAACGAAACTGATGAATTCGATAGAGCGATTTCTGTGTTTAAAATCGGTGGCGGAAGGTTTGTACCCCTCACCCTTAATCCCTCTCCCGCAAGGGGCGAGGGAAATAATGCAAAAATTGCAAAGTTCCAACAGTTTTTTGAAAGTTATCAGAAAATTTTAAAAGAAGCAAACCTGATTGATTACGACGATATGCTTATTTCCTCAGTAAAACTCCTTGAAGAAAATGAAGATATCAGAGAGTATTATCAGAATATTTGTATGTATATTATTGAAGATGAGGCGCAGGATTCCTCATCTGTTCAGCAAAGATTAATTAATCTTCTTTCTGCTAAACATAAAAATCTTATTCGCTGCGGGGATATTAATCAGGCAATTACGACAACTTTTACGAATGCAGATGTAAAAGGTTTTAGAAAATTTATCGCTGAAAGTCAGAACGTAAGCATGAATTGTTCACAACGATGCTGTGAAGATGTTTGGAAACTTGCAAACAAACTCCTTATATCATCAGAGCAGGATGAAGAAACAAAAGATGCATTTTTCCATATTTTGATGCAGCCGGTTGAGGGCAGAAACCCTGTGAGCGAAAACGCAATCGAAGCAAGAATTTTTGAAAAAACTCTTGAAGAAAAGAATTTTGTTTTAAAAGAAATTAAAAACGCATTTAGAAAAAATCCAAAGGCGACTGTCGGAATTTTACTCAGAAATAATTTTCAAGTTGCTCAGTGGACATCGTTTATTAATGACAGCGGCTTGAAAAGTATCACTCGGAGCGAGTGTCTTGAACAGAAATCAATTTTTAGAGCAATTTTTGTTGTGATAAATATGATTTTACATCCGTTTGACAACGGCATTATCGCTGATAGTTACGAAACTCTTGCAGAATTAGGGTTTTATAAGCAGCGTCTGGGTGCGGAAATACGAAAATATGAAAATCCGTTTGTATCGTTGGATTGTGATTTGCTTGAAAATAATTCGCTCATTCAGTTCTACTGGGATTTGAATTACTGGCTTTTCTTCCCGCACCTAACTGCGGACGAACTTGCCATAAAAATCGGTCTGCATTATTTTAACGGCGAAATTGAAAAATCAAATATCTATTTAATAGCAACCCTGATTAAACGTATTTCTTTTAATACAAAAAATCTTTCAACGATTATGCAGCGACTCGCTGAACTTGCAAAAAGAAACAGCCTCAGCGGATTTAAATTTTTCTCGGAAGAAGATGAAAGCGATAGAGGATTTCTTGAAGGTAAGGTGCAGATTATGACGCTTCATAAATCAAAGGGTGATGAATTCGATTATGTATTTTTGCCGGAAATGGCAGAGAAAAATTTGACGCTGGATTTTCCGCAAATAAAATTGAAATCATCCGATTTTATTGAGGATGTTAAAAAACTAAATCCAAATTACAAACCAAAATCAGAGTATGAAATGAAGCAGGAATTAATTGCCGAAAATCTTAGATTATTATATGTCGCAATAACCCGCGCCAAGCGAAAACTCTATTTTTCTTCCGCACGTAAGACAAAATCTTTCGAAAAAATCGTTAATCAGGAGCCGTCAATTATATTTGAAAAATTGCTCGGGGAGGTCGTTGTTTATGAATAGTTTTTCGCCTAATATGCTCAAAACATTTGAAACTTGTCAGAAAAAATATTATTTTAAATATGTCCAAAATATTTCGGTTCCGCAGCCTGTATCGTTTTTTGAAAAAGGTAAAAAAATACACGCGCTTGCAAATTATTATCTAAAAGGCGCGGATATTTCAAATCTTCTGCGTGAACTTTCTTTCGAAGAACATCAAATCTGGGAAAATCTTTTAAATAATGAATTTTTCCAAAAAAGTTACGTGAATTCAGAGTACAATCTAAGTGCTAAAGTCGGGGATTTTTGGATTGGAGGACGTCTGGACGCCTTGATGAAAGATTCATTCGTTACCTCGCCCCTTGCGGGAGAGGACTGTTTTCAATCTGAAACTCGTGAGTTGAAGAATAGAAAACAGGGTGAGGGGGTAAATTACTATATCCTTGATTACAAAACCGGCTCAATTCCGAAAAATCCCGAATACGATTATCAAACCATGGTCTATCTTATTTGTGCGGACAGGCTTTTGAAAGATTATGGGGCTTTAAAATTTGTCTATATTGATTTAAAAAATAATAAAAATTGTGTGATTGAATTTACGCCGGAACGCAGGGGTGAATATACTGAAAAGCTTGCGAAAATCTGTGCCGAAATTTCTCAAACTCAAGATTTTGCAAGCTCTTCCGATAACTGTAAATTCTGTGAATACGTCAAGTTCTGTTTCTAAAAACAAAAATCCCCTGCATAAAGCAAGGGATTTTTGTTTTTATATTGAAAATACAATTACTTGATTTCAACAGTAGCGCCAGCAGCTTCAAGTTGTTTTTTGATAGCTTCAGCGTCTTCTTTTTTGATGTTTTCTTTAACTGGTTTCGGAGCAGCATCAACTAAATCTTTAGCTTCTTTCAAGCCAAGACCGGTGATAGCACGAACTTCTTTCAATACAGCGATTTTGTTAGCGCCTGCAGATGCAAGGATTACGCTTACTTCAGAAGCTTCTTCAGCTGCTGCTTCGCCAGCTGCTGCCGGAGCTGCTGCTGCAACTGCTACAGGAGCTGCTGCAGATACGCCGAATTTTTCTTCCATAGCTTTTACTAATTCAGCTGCTTCTAATAAAGTTAATTTTTCAATTGATTCTAAAATTGATTCTACGTTACTCATTATTTTTCTCCTTTAATTGTTTTTGTTGTTATACGTTTAAATTTTGATTGTATTGTTGTTTAACTAAGCTGCAGTTTTTTCTTTTTGATCTCTAACTGCTGCCATAGCACGCGTAAGAGATGCCATAACTGCGTTGACAGCTCCAACGATACCTGATGCAGGGGAATTGATAGAGCCGAGCATTTTTGCGTAGAGTTCTTCTTTTGAAGGAAGATTTGCTAATGCTTTTGCTTCATCTGCTGACAATAAATTGCCTTCCAATACAGCACCAAGGATTTCACCTTTTTTGGAATCTTTAATAAATTTAGATACAACTTTAGCCGGGCTAACCTGATCTTCAAACCCGAATGCTACAGCAATAGGTCCTTTGCACAGGTCTACAATAGCTTCATAGTTTGTGCCTTTAGCTGCGATTTTTGCTAAAGTATTTTTGGTTACCATATAGTCGCCGCCTTCTTTTTGAAGATTGCGTCTAAGAGTTGTTATCTCATCTACTGAATAACCTTTATACTCTGTTACAACTGCAACTTGAGCTTTTTCAAACTTTTCTTTCATTGCATCTATTTTTTCTGATTTAAATGCTTTTGTTGACATTTTTGCTCCTTTTATCGTAACTGATTTTATCGACCTTTGTTTTGCCCGAATACTAAAAAGATTTTGCAATCCTTTTTATCCGGAACCGCAAAATCACACACAGGCATATAAAAGTATATTTATATTCGACTTTGTGTAACCTCGATTAGCTGTCTTTTGACATTTAACGGTTAGAGGCTTTTACTTACTTGTATGACAAACCTGTTGTTACTTTAGGCTTATCATCTTCTTTTCACTACAAACCCGTTATCTTCCGGTCTGTCCCTTTTCGCCCCAACCCCGACTAATTGTCTGCGGTTGCCTTACTAGCATAGCAAAAGAGTTAATAAAAATCAAGTGAAAAGTTAATTTTTCTTAACTAAAGCCCAGATATTTTCGTCATCAGTAATGTCATAAGTACCTTTTAAATATGCTTCAAATTGGGGCTTTTTCATTAATTCATAACGGTTGCAGAAATTTCCGTAGCATAGAATTTCATTCGGCATGTTTAATTTCAGCAGGGTTTTCAAGTCTGTATATACATCTTTTAATAAAACTTTGTCTGTATATACGTCTATTGCCATATTGGTATTCATATCTATTTTTTTCATTTTATATTCACGTCTTAGAGTTTGTAAGGTTTCATTTATTTTTAAAAGAATAGAATCTACCAATTCAAATTTTTTTGCTGTAATTATCAATATGTTCCCATCTTTTGAAAATCCGCAGCCCGGAAGCGTTTTCATCATATTATAAAAAGATACCAGCGCAGCCGCTTCCTGACGTTTGTCTATGTGTTTACTATCATTTTGAGTCTGATACATATCTTTTAACAAACTTTTTAATGTGATATTGACAAGAATTACAATATTTTTATATTGCATGAGGGTGCGTTGCTTTTCAATATTCAGCTGAATATTGAATTCTTCCTCTTCTTTTTGTTTAGTTTTAATAATTGATTTTGTCAAAGTTTTTTCTGTATAGGTTATAAAAATTTTTAGTTGAGCAACTGTGTAAATTAAAAGACCGGTGAGGGCTATAAATATAAACAAAGAACCGTCAAGCCCTGCTTGACCTTTTTTCAGTTGTTCACCGAAGTTTGCCTGCATTAACGATTTAATAGACTCAATAAATGGGGTCATAAAATCAAGCATATGAATTTCTGTCAATTCAAAGAACCAATAAAGAGAAACTAACAAAATTAGGATTATTGCAATAATCTGTACTAATGTTAGTATATGACCGGAGACTATTACTAATTTTTTTAGTTTTTCTAAATTTTTATGCACTAATTTTCCTCGCCTTATAATTCAATATTATCTATCAGACGTACGTTCTCCACCCGAACTGCTATAAATACTATTGTATTATTATCCGCAACCTTTTTTTCTTCCAAGTTGTTTTTGTCTCTGAATTCCAGATATTCCAAGGTATGATTTTCGTTTAAAAAAGAATATGCTGTTTCAGTTAATAATTTTACGTCCTTTATTCCTTTATTATAACATGTTTTTATATTAAATAAAATCCTGTTAAGAACAAGAGCTTCTTTTTTTCCGTTTTCAGATAAATAATTATTTCTCGAACTGAGCGCTAATCCGCTTTCCTCGCGGACTATAGGGCATGGAATAATTTCTACCGGAATATTTAAATCTTTAACCATTTTCTTAATAATTATTAACTGTTGGCGATCTTTTTCCCCAAAGAATGCGAAATCAGGCTGTACAATGTTAAAAAGCTTGTTTACAACTGTACAAACCCCGTCAAAATGTCCTACACGGGATTTCCCGCATAATTTATCCGTATAAAAGAAAGGCGGTACAACGTATGTTAAAAAATCGTTAGAAAGGATATGACCTTCTCCGTACATTTCTTTTGGTGAAGGAGCAAAAACGACAGAAACTCCGGCGTCGTTGCATAATTTTTCATCTGCTTCAAGAGTCCTTGGATATTTTTCCAAATCTTCTCCAGGGCAAAACTGTATCGGGTTTACAAATACAGAAACTACTGTCTTGTCACATTTTTCAACACTTTTTTTTATGAGGCTGAGGTGTCCGTTGTGCAAGGCTCCCATTGTCGGCACCAGACCTACTGTCAAACCTTCTTTTTTCCAGTTTTTTACTAACTCTCTTAATTCTTTTATTGTATGGATAATCATAATTTATACTCCCTCTCTCATTTATATTATCATAAAAATTTAAACGGTAGTGTCTTGAATAATTATGTGAAATATATTATAATAAAAGAAAAGGAGGAAAGTATGAAAACTATTGATATGACTGAGTTTACGGGGGGGGGGGCAGAGTAGATACCTCTCAGGTAAAGGTTTTGATAGGGGGTTAAGGTTTGGATTTACATTAGCAGAAGTTTTAATAACTCTTGGCATTATAGGTGTTGTTGCGGCAATGACTTTGCCTGTACTGGTACAAAAAAAATAACAATCGGGTTGTAGAAGTACGATTGATGAAATTTTATTCTGCAATAAATCAGGCTGTAAAAATGGCGGAAGTCGATTACGGTGATAAAAAATTTTGGTGGGAGGATTTAGCTGGTGCGGAGATTGATAAGGATGGTAATCCTGTGCCGGGTTCCTCTGAAGCCGAAAAATGGTTTAACAAATACCTTGCGCCTTATATGAAAATTATTAAAACAGAAACCCTTTCAGATGGAAGCCTCATGGCATATTTCCCTGACGGTAGTGCATTAAGAACATTATCACACACGACAAGAGACTGGGTCTTTTTCCCGGGGAAACCAAATAAATGTGATTACGCTAACGGAAACAGTTACGGTACTTGCCTGTTTTATTTTAATTTTAATCCAGCAAACACGCAGCCTCACTGGTCGCATAGTTACAATAAGGGGTTTGAACCTTGGAAATATTACTGGGACGGCACGGAGGAACAATTAAAAAATGCGTGTTATAAAAATCAACCAATTTATACAAGCAGCAATGCTAATAGTGGCAAAATCTACTGCGCAGCATTAATTCAACTGAACGGATGGAAAATTCCTGACGATTATCCGTATAAGGTAAGTTACTAATGAATTTTTAACTGCTTTAATTCATCTTCTCCGAGCGTGAATACTTCTTCATCAGACGGAAATTTACCGCTTTTTACATCTTCGTTATATTGTTTCGCACAGTTAAAAATTAAGGATTTCATATCGCCGTATTTTCTTGCAAATTTAGGTTTGAAATCTGAAAATTTGCCGAATAAATCGTCACATACTAAAACTTGTGCGTCACAATATCTTCCGGCGCCGCATGAGATTGTCGGAACTTTCAGATGTTCCGTTATATATTGTGCACTTTCTTCCGGAACCATTTCCAGTACAATGGAAAATACTCCTGCTTGTTCAAGTTTTTTAGCCTGCTCAAGAATTTCTAGTGTTGCTTCGTAAGTCTTTCCCTGAATATTGTAACCGCCGATTGCATTCAAAAATTGCGGAGTAAACCCTACATGACCCATTACGGGAATTCCTACCTGAGTTACGTGCTTTATCACATTTAGGATGTAGTCGGTTGCTCCTTCAATTTTTACTCCGTTAGCGCCTGCTTTTATCATTTTTCCGCAGTTTTCGATGGCTTCAGCTTCTGTTTTATGGTAACTCATAAACGGCATGTCTGTAATCACAAGCGCGTGATTTGTTGCACGGGCAACGGCTTTGGTGAAAATTTCCATTTCCGTAACCCCGATTGAATTAGTATTCGGATAACCTAAAGCTGTCATTGCAAGGCTGTCCCCTATCAGGATGATATCAATGCCTGCTTCATCTATATATTTTGCCGTTGAATAATCGTATGCAGTAAGGACAGAGAATTTTTCATTATTGTCTTTATATTTCTGAATTGTATTTATACTTATTTTTTTTGCCATAATTAACCTTTTACTGCTAATTCTTTATGCGCAAAAATTGAAGATTTTGTATTCTTGTGTTCTTTTTTATACCAGTAATAAAGTGCCCGTGCTACTCTGTTTGAACTGTGGCGTACAAGACCTTCTTTGCTGTCCTCTATAAGTTTTTTCGAGAATATTTTTACGCCTAATTTCCTGATATTTTCAATATCAATGTTTACTGGGTATGAACCTGCCATTTTATATTTGCTTGCAAGGTTTACCGGAATGAAGTCATTTACCAGGACTGCATCAATAATATCTTTACTGTTTGCATGGTTCATTAGTGCTTTTAAATGATCTGATACTGTATAGTTGTCAGTTTCTCCGGGCTGTGTCATGATATTACATACATAAATCTTTTTTGCATTTGAAATTGCAACTTCTTTAGCAATTTCTTCAATTAAAAGATTTGGAATTACGCTTGTATATAAACTGCCGGGTCCAAGGATAATTAAATCTGCATCTTTTATTGCGGCAATAACATCTTCCAGCGGTTTACAGTGAGCGGGATCTGTAAATAATCTTTTGATTTTTCCGTGAGCTTCAGGAATATTTGATTCCCCGTGGATAATTCTTCCGTCCTCCATTTCTGCGACAAGCTTCATGTCGTCCAGTGTTGACGGTAAAACTCTCCCTCTGATAGAAAGAACGTTTGAAGATTCCTTCACCGCGCGCACCATATCGCCGGTGATTGCACAGAGTGCAGTTAAGAAAAGATTTCCAAAACTGTGCCCTTCAAGACCTTCGCCTGATTTAAATCTATACTGGAATAATTTTGTGATTAAATCTTCATCATCTGCAAGTGCTGCAATACAGTTTCTGATATCGCCCGGAGGAAGAACTCCCATATCTTCTCTCAAACGTCCTGAGCTTCCGCCGTCGTCGCCTACTGTCACAACAGCTGTGATGTTATTTGTTATATGTTTTATCCCTTTCAACAACATTGATAACCCTGTTCCGCCGCCGATTGCTACAATTTTCGGACCTCTGTTAAGTTTTCTTCTTCTATATAATGCCTCAAGAATTGTTTCTTTTTCTCTGCCGTTATTAAGATCAAGAATGGACAGGTTTGTTTTCTGCCAGCCTTTGAAAAATATGGCTGCACCAAACATTATTATTGTAAAAGCAACCCATTCTGTTGAAATTTTAGTTGCAACTTTTCTTATAAATTCCATGGTATAGAATACAGGTTTTATGTCACACAAAATGAGAAAACCGAGTGCCATCATTACTGCGCCTAAGAAAATTAATGCAAACCATCGTTTCACCTGTAAGCCGGGAATTAACCAGCCTGCATCTTTCGGAAATTTCATACCATGTCTAAAATTTTTCATATTCATCACCTATTCTACCCATCCGGAAAGACACGCATTTTTGTAATTTACCGGAACAGGAGTTATTATTTCCTTTGATTGTTTAATTAGTGCCTGTGCATTGGCAACTTTGTTTGAAAAATGTATTGTATCTGCAATTACACATGTTTTACCGCCTGCGGTATTTTCTATTTGAGATGTAGCAAGCAGAGTTTTTAATCTGTTTATTGAATAAAAAATATTATCAATATCTTTCTGGTTAAAATCTATTGTTCCATCTGTGTTGTAAACCTTTTCAAGGTGAACTTCATGTGCTACAGGAATGTTTATTTCTTCCCCGACGTTTGCTGTAATATCACCTGAAGCTCCGTAATATACAAGCCACTGAGAGCATTTTTGAATTGCTCTGGCAATTGTTTTCGCAAAATTAAAATCTTCTGCGGCCTGTTTATACATTGCACCATGCGGGCGGACGTGTTCTATTTCCATTTTAAAAGTTCTGGCAAAAGACATTAGAGCCCCAACCTGATAAATTACAAGTGCTTCAAGTTCATCTTCTGAAAGCTCCATCGGGCGGTACCCGAATCCTTGTATATCATCAAAACCAATATGTGCACCGACTACGACATTTTTTTCTTTTGCTTTTAAAAGAGCATTTTTGATTGTCATTGGATCTCCTGCATGAAATCCGCATGAAATATTTACGGAACTTGCATAATCAAGCAGCGAGTATTCCGCATTGTTTTTATAGATACCGAAGCTTTGCGCTAAATCTATATTAAAATCAATATTTTTAATCTGTTTTCTCTCAGGAGTTTGTATCATTTTCCGAAATTCCCTTTAAAAATAGTATATAATACCATTATTATACTCACAAAATAAATTATTGCCACTATCTTTACATAATTTTAACCACACCGAAATTGCAGTAAGTACAGGGAAAATGTTCGGAATAAACTTTTTTATGCACGATAAACATCGGAAATCTGGAGGAACAGATATTGTTTAGAGTAGTATGCCAGTTTTGCTGCATCTTCTTTTGAATATTTTTTCAGATTAAAACAGAAATCGAAGCGTTTGCAGCCTTTTTTATGCTTATTGCTAAAAAACAGATACAGATAACCATTTGTGATTACATAATGTTCTGCTTTAAAGTATAGCTTATCCATTAACTCGTCAAGGTTGCAGCCTGCCGCGTTATCCTTAAAGATTTTATTATCAAAGTCAACATCTTCGTCTTTAAACGGAATATATTTTATTGCAAGAGCTCTTTTTGCAAGTTTGCTGTTATCCCATTTTTTTACAACATAATCAGGATAAAATGCCGCACGGTTTAAGTAACTTTTAAATTCCCTCATGTCGTAAGTGTTATAGCCGAGAACCATAAAGAAAGGAAATATTACTTTTTCACGGATTTCAGTCTCTGTTAATTCTTCAAACCGTTTCATGTACTGACAGTTTTTAACAAGCGCCATATTTCTTGCAAGCACACGTTTGTTCAGCTTGTAGATTACTCTTTTGCAGAACAGGTATATACACAAGGACACTAAAAGAATTATTAAAAATATTATTACAGAAAACACTATCATCTTATTTATATTTTAACTCTTTTTTGAATATTTTTCCATACATTATATGGTGTAATTAATATAAATTCACATAAAAAGCCCCTCTTTTTAACGAGGGGCTTTTTATATTGTTATGCTAACTATTTTGCCTGTAATTTGTTTACAGCTATAGTTAATCTTGATTTCTTTCTTGCTGCGGTATTTTTGTGGAGAATACCTTTTGAAACAGCTTTGTCGCATAACTGGTATGCTTTAGAAAGTGCTGCATTTAAAGCTTCTTTGTCTTCGCCTTTTGCAAGTTCAAGAACTTTTTTCAAAGCGGTTTTGATAGAAGATTTGAATGCTACGTTTCTAAGTCTGTTTTTTTCAGCTATAAGAACTCTTTTTTTAGCAGATTTAATATTTGCCATTTTAATTTTCCTTTTCTAAGTCTTGCGGTGCTTAATGACGGCACCTTCTCTGAGGATGTGAGTGATTTTATATTATATAAAAAAACTTTTATTTTCAATAGGTTTGTTAAAATTATTACATAAAGAAACAGACTAGTGCGCAAAAGACACTAGATTCTTGTATGTTCATTTCTTTCTCTTTTATTGCGAGTAAAAGAGAAAGAAATGAACCAAAGAAAGAGAAAAACGCCAAAAAATACAGCGTCGCTTCGCGCCGCGGAATCAAATGAAAGCAGTTGAAGGCTCTGCCTTCAACCTCTAGTGCTCGCTATCGCGGCTGCGCCGCACGCTCGCATTAAACCCTCCGGTGCTTTGCGCCATCTTCCTTACACGGGAGGTATAAATCATATCCCCTCTCCCCTTGAGGGAGAGGGTGCCTGAAGGGCGGGTGAGGGGTAAAAAGAAAACACTCTGGTGCTAACGCATCACCTTGCTTACAAAGGAGGTAATGGTGATTTTATACTGCCCTGCCTACGGCAAGGCAGGTTGCCGAACGTGCACGAAGTGCAATAGTGAGGCTGAAAGGTTAAATGCGCCAGCATTTAACGATATCCATTCGCTCTTGCGCTGCGCAGCAGCGCTGTAATATAGTGTGTTTTTTCTTTCTTAGCCGATATTCTTTCTTTGCTTGTTTGCCGCCGTTAAACGGGCACGCATACGCTATGCGTATGCTTATGCCCTTTGGCGGCAATACGCTTTGCATCGCAACAAAAAGAAAGAATATCCGGTGTGGGATTTGGGGCTGCACAAGCCTCATATATATATATAAACAGACTAGTGTCTTTTGTGCACAAGCCTATTTCCTTATGTAATAAGAATATACATTTTATATTTTAACTTTTGTAACATTATTCACAAGAACTAGTTCTTAAGGATTATATTTTTTACCCGTTTGTGCTATATATTAATATAAAAGGATTGGATTATAGTTATATAATAATTCAAGAAAAGAGAGATATGGAGGCACAAATGTCAGTAGGACAATTCGTATTTATGTTACACAGCCACCTTCCTTATTACAGAAAAGCAGGCATGTGGCCTTTCGGGGAAGAAAATCTTTATGAATGTATGGCAGAAACTTACATTCCATTATTGAACGCTATTTCCGAACTGTATGAAGAAGGAATTAAAGCTAAACTGACGGTCGGTATTACTCCGATTTTAGCAGAACAGCTTAATGATGAACACCTTAAACGCGGGTTTGTCAAATATTTGGATTCAAGAATTAAGCAAGTTTCTAAAGATCTGGAAAGATATCCTGATCCGAAAGTCGCTCATTCTCAGCACTTGAAATATTTGGCAAAATACTATTTCGACTGGTTTAATCATATTAAAGATTCTTATGTAAACAAATACGGAATGGACTTAATCGGTGAGTTTAAAAAGTATCAGGACTTAGGTTGTATTGAAATTACAACATCAGGTGCAACTCACGGTTTTTCTCCGCTTCTGGCAACAGACAGCAACCTTAATGCTCAATTCAAAGTCGGTTCTGATACAACTAAAAGACTTTTTGGCAAAAAAGCTAAAGGCTGCTGGCTCCCTGAATGTGCTTACAGACAAGGTTATGAATACGTTGGAAAAGACGGTAAAAAACACTGGAGACCGGCTATTGAAGTTACTCTTCAAAATAACGATATTGAATACTTCTTTACAGAATCTCACGTAATTGAAGGCGGAAATTCAATTGGTAACAGACGTGTTATCGGTGTTTACGGTAATATTGAATATATTCCGCTCCCAGATCGTCCTGCTACAGGCTATGATACTTATTCAGCTTACTGGTTGCCGGATGCTCAGGTTGCTGTAATGGGCAGAAATGACAGAGCCGGCTATCAGGTTTGGTCTGCAGCTGACGGATATCCTGGTGATGGTTGCTTCCGTGAATTCCACAAAAAAGACGATAAATCCGGAATGCACTACTGGAGAATTACTTCTCCGACTACGGATTTAGGCGACAAAATGTTGTATGATCCAGTCTTGGCTTTGAATAAAATTAACGAAAACTCTGACCACTATACAACTTTAATTTACCACCTGTTGAATGATTACAAAAAATCTCACAACGGTAAAGAAGGTCTTGTAATGGTATCGTTTGATACAGAACTCTTCGGTCACTGGTGGTTTGAAGGTGTTGAATTCATCAAACAGGTTATCAGAAAATTCAACACATACCTTCCTGAAGTAGAAAGAATGACAGCTGGTGAATATCTCCATGCTCATCCGCCGACAGAAGCTATTCAAATTCCTGAAAGCTCATGGGGACAGGGCGGTCACTTCTACGTATGGAACAACCACCTGACAGAATGGATGTGGCCTATTATCCACGCTTGTGAAAAACGTATTAACAGAATTGCGGACAGATATCCGGAAATTCCTGAAGATAAGCTTTTACACAGAGCGCTTAATCAGATGGCAAGAGAAAACTTATTATTACAAAGTTCTGACTGGCCGTTCCTGATTACGACATGGCAGGCAAAAGACTATGCTACAGATAGATTCAGAGAACACGTTGACAGATTTGAAAAAATCTGCGATATGATTGAAGGCGGTAATATTGATGAATCTGTATTACGCGAAATAGAAAGTATTGACAACTGCTTCCCTGTAATTGATTACAGAGTATATCAATCAATTGAGGAAGGCGTAATCCCGCAGCAGTCTAAAAAGCTTGCTCCGCTTTACAATTAGCTTAATAGAGTTAAAAATAAAAAAGGCCGGTTTCTATTAAACCGGTCTTTTTTCTAGCTTGTAAACATAAGCTTCGGAAATTCTTTTTTTAATTTTTTTATTGTCTCTAAATCCGGTTCATAAGTATTTTCCGGTTTTAGAATAAGTTCATCATCCTGTTTCATTCCGAGAATTTTGTATTTTTTCTTTGCCTGTCGAACGTTGCCTGAAAATCCGTCGAGCCATAAGTCTAAAATTCGTGTATTTTCCATCGGTTTAAAATATGTACCGTTTCTTTTGGTAGCAGGATTGTTTTTTGTGTGCGGAACTTTAAATGCTATAAGAGTCTGGTCCAGATTGCGCAATGTTCCGTCCGGAGATTTTGCATGCAGAGTATATATGTCGCAGTTGTTAATCCCGTTCATTTTAAGAATGGTTTTACCAATCTCTGCGAATTCTGCGCAGTTGCCGACTTTAAAAGCTTTCACACAGCCGATAAGCCCACGGAACACTTCAGGTAGGCCACCATCTTGATATAATGTTTTATTGAAACGGCGGACAAATTTTAATCTGTCGCTTAACTCTTTGATTTCGGGAGCCAGTTCCTGTTGTTGTTCGATTGGGAGAAGTTCATATTTAGCAGGGCTTTTTACGTCATTGAATTCTGTAAAGAACACTTTTTTTACTTTTTTAATATTTTTTTGAAATGCTGATTTCCCTGTAAAAGAATTTTGAGATGTTATATTTGTTATCATATGAGGATAAAAACATGTAAAAATTTTTTTTGCTAAACTATTGCAAAATTTTTTTTAGCATTTTATAATAAAACTTGTCAAAAGACCAGAGATGGGAGCGTAGCTCAGTTTGGTTAGAGCGCATGCCTGTCACGCATGAGGTCGCGAGTTCGAGCCTCGTCGTTCCCGCCATTAAAGAAGCCGCCTTGTGCGGCTTTTTTAATGGCGGTATGACAGTGGTGAGAACAGTTAATTGCGAGTTCGGCGGATTTGCGGACGGACGGAGCATAGCGAGTCCGGATAGCGAACAGATTGAGCCGGCTGAGCCGTTAGGCTCTAAGGCGGAACTCTGTGAGCGTGGAGCAAATCCAAGATAAGCCTCGTCGTTCCCGCCATTTTAAGAGGGTTTCAGTCACTCTTTTTTAATGCAAAAATCCTTGTGTGTAATCTGTGGGTATATACTTTTGGGTTTGTTTTTTAAATTACTTCGTCGAGTTTGTTTATTTTTACTTTATCAAATCCGAGTTCTAACAATTTCATCGGGTCTTTTTCTCCGCTTCTTATAAGACTGTCTATATCAAAATTTGATACAAGCCATTCATCTTTTCTTGCATGATATCCAATTTCATGGACGGTATCACCGCCTTTTAGTTCTGAAAACGGAATTTTATTGGCTTTCAAAAACCTCGCAAAGTTGTTGTAACCAATTTGGCTCTCGCGGCTGTAATTTTTTGAACCAACAAGAAAGCCTTGAATATATTCAGATGTTATATCAATATTTTGTTTTATTTTTGCAATTATTTTTTCAAAAAAATTTTTATTTGAGCTAATATCAGGAATAATATGCATTAAAAAGACATTTTCCCCATCTGTAAGTCCAAGGGCCGTGCAATCCATTATTCTGTCTGTCTTTGCAGACCATCCTTTTTTTGAACCTTCAATACACCATTGTGTTACATTGTTCGCAATGTCCGCTGTTTCCTTGTCAAATTTATGGAGAGACACAGGTCTTATTGCAGAAGTAAACGAAATGTTTTGCATAAACTTTTTCCTTCCACTGTTTGTAAGTTTCGTGAAAGGAAAAAGTTGCTTAATAAAGGCCTAAAAGTTTAAGTTTGTTTAACTGCCCGAGTTGTTCTGCTCCTGTCATATTCTGAGCAGCAGTTGCGGTTTCTTCTTTTGCAATATCAGCATTTGAAATTGCGTCAGCTTTTTCCGGTTCATTAACATGCTCCACAGCCTGCGCCTGAATTTCACAGTTCTTTTGTGAAGATTTTTCTGCTTTTGCTGCCTCAAGCCGAGCTTTATCCGTCGCCTTATCTCCCGTCGGCTCCAGCCCCAGTGCTCTCAACTCTCTGATAATTCTCTGATATTCGCTATCCATTGCTACTAATGTTGCAACTTGACCTAATGCATTGACATTCATGCCCATTCTAAACTCCAAATTTTTTAGTGACTCTATTTTTTATATACGGATATTTTTAAGAATTTCTACAAATTTTTTCTAAAATATTAAGAAAAATAAAAAGGCTGACTTTTTAGCCAGCCTGCATTTATGTTTAAATCCTTTATTCCTTTTCTTCCTTTTATATTTTCCAACGACATCTATGCAATGAAGTTGTTTCCAAACTTATTTGAACCGTGAAAGAAAGATTGTCTCATCAATTCTACCAATGTTTTTCTAACCACATACCTGTTAGATAAATTTACATCTTTCAACGCCTGAGCTGTATTTTTATAAGTATCAGAAACCGTATTGGTTAATGTTAATAACTTAGCCATTTGATGAACCTCTCTCTTTATTTATCTCTCGTACTTATATAAAAAATTCCTATAAAAAAATATTGACTTTTTATATTCACTTTATATAAATTTTGTTACAATTCTTAACATGGCTAAAGTTTTAAATCTGTATGTCCGTAATAAAAGATGATTAAATATATCTAAATAAGGAGAACAAATATGGTAGACGCAATCGGATCAGTCAGTAACAAACCTTTTGTTAGAAGCAAGGACTCTTCAATTAACTGGGAAAAATGTACGGCTGATGAAATTAAGCAATATAAGGGGCAGGGTGAGGACGTTCCTGTTGCCATTCTTGCTTGGGCTGAGGAAATTGCAAAACTTGCCAGCGCTCCGGATGATGTTACATACGAGATGGTAAACGGGAGTACAAGTATTGATGAAATTAATCAGGTTCTTGCTATATCAGATAGCGCTAATGCAAATGACAAGGATGAAACTGATTCCAATACTAATATGAGTAGAGCTCAGGCAGAACGTTCAGTATTGGAAGAAGGCGGAACTTCACTTGCCGATCAGGGTAAAATATTTATGAATAAAAGCGGTGCTGCAGCAGGAGAAACTGAAGGTATGGCCGGTACACTACAGGGTGCAATCGAGGCTTCCGCAACTCTTGCGGCTTCTGCTAATGAAATAGCTGCGCAAACAGATTCACAAACCAATGCTTTAAGAGGTGAGTATGACGCACTTGTTGCAAGAGCGCGTGATAATACGGCAGAACCTTTAACTGAAGCAGAACAGGCAAAATTAACCGCATTAGGGGCTCAGCTTACGCAGATAGGTACAAATGCACAGGCAACTCTTGCCGGTTTGGATGCGGAATCTGAAGCATTAAGAGCAGCTGTTGCCGGATTTAACGGAATTCCTGAGATGGCACTTGATTATGGTAATGAAACAACCGGTATCGGTATGGAACTTATGGGTGTTTCACAGGATAAACAGGCTTCAGTATCTGATAAAGCTGCTGCTGCTTCAAGTGCTAAAGATGGTGCCTTAAATGTTATTAAGCAGAATTCAAAAATAAATCTGAGCAGATTCTTATTTGATGCTGACTATCGGTTAGGTGTAAATGCGTCCCGTCAGGGCACTGCTAATGCTCAAACCGGCGCAGAAGGCGTTGCTGAAAGAACTGCTGCTGAAGCTCAGGTTGAAGGTAATATTGGAGAGGTTAAAAATGCTCAGTCATCCGTTGAAAATAATACGTTTGTCGGAGCAACTGACACCCCTAATAATACAAATGGTGATAGAGCACAGCAAACAGAGACAAAGGATGAAACTGTCGCAAAAGAAAAAGATATTACCCTCGCTGATGAAACAATCACAACCGACCCTAACGAAATTCAGAAACGTAAAGAAAGAAAAGGTTTAGCGTAAGCTTAATATAGCATTTTCAATGTTTTCTGATTTATATATATAATTTCCTGCAACAAGAGAGTTTGCACCGTATTGAGTGCAGACTCTTGCTGTTTCAGCATTAATTCCTCCGTCTACCTGAATAATCATACTTCCAGGTGCATGTTTTTTTATTACGGGAATTTTTTCTGCGCATTCAGGCATGAATTTTTGTCCGCCAAAACCAGGCTCTACTGTCATTATTAATACCATATCCAATTCCGGCAGGTATTTAAGAATTTCCTCAGGGGAGGTTTTCGGTTTTATTGATAAGCCGGCTTTTATTTTAAAAGAATGTATAAGTTTTATTATATCTGAGGTGTTTTCTTTTGCTGCTTCATAGTGAAAAGTTATAATATCCGCGCCCGCTTTTGCAAAGGGTTCTATATATTTTTCGGGATTTTCTATCATCAAATGCACATCCAGCGGAATTGAGGATACTTGTTTTATAGACGCAGTGACAGGAACTCCGATTGTAATATTCGGGACAAAATGGCCGTCCATAACATCTATATGAAGCCAATCCGCACCGGCTTTCTCCACTTTTTTTATGTCGCGTTCAAGGTTTGCAAAATCCGCTGACAGAATGGATGGTGATATTATTACTTTTGACATATTGCCCCCAGTTTTATACAGGCATCATAGGCTGCATTTTGTTCCGCATCCTTTTTCGTTCTGCCCTCGCCTTTGGCAATAACTTCTCCCTGATAAGATACTTCTATTTCAAAAATTTTATTATGCTCAGGACCTTTTGTTCCGATGAGTTTATATTCGGGGATTTCCTTTGTCTGCCCTTGTGTGAATTCTTGTAGGATTGCTTTTGCATTATATTTTGCAAAATTTTTGTCTATTTCTTCTATGAACGGTGTGAAGATTTTTTTTGCAAATTCTTTCAGTTCAGGAAGTTTTCCGTCAAGATAATATGCTCCGAGTGTTGCCTCAAACGCACAGGCTGTGACGGATTCCAGTTGAGTCACGCCTTGTTTTGCGTCATGTATTCCTGCTTTTATAAGTTTGTTTAGGCCTATATTTATGGCAATTTTAGAAAGTGTGTTATCAGAAACTGCTATGGAGCGAATTTTTGACATCTCTCCTTCCGCATACATTGGGTATTTTTTATACAAAAGTTCGGATATCACAAGTTTTAAAACAGAATCCCCAAGAAATTCTAATCTCTCATAGCATTCCGTGTAGTCAAGGTTGTTATCTTTTGTATATGAAGGATGCGTCAGAGCAATTCTATAGAGGTTTTCATTTTCCGTTTCTATTCCGAATATTTCAGCAACCGAATTCATTTAGAAAAGTCCTTTTATAAAGTGGATTGCACCCATAATAATGTCATTTGAGAATATAAAATGCTTTGTAAAATAATACATTACCGGAATTGTAAAAATAAAGCTGTCGCATCTATCCAGAAATCCTCCGTGTCCCGGGAGGCTGTGACCTGAATCTTTAACTCCTGCATCTCTTTTTATTAAAGATTCACACAGGTCGCCGATTTGAGCGAATGTTGTACAGAGAATTCCTGCAATTGCTGCCATATACCATTCCAGCCCGAAAAAGTAGCCAATGACAATTGACCCGATTATTGCACAAATAGCACCGCCAATTGAACCTTCAATTGTTTTATTAGGGCTTACTACAGGCGCAAGTTTGTGTTTCCCAAGATGTCTGCCAGCGTAGTAACAGCCAATATCCGTTAAAAGAACCGCACAGAACATCAAAACTACAAACCCGAGTCCGTCAGCAAATCTTTCGCAGGAAAGATTTCTTAAAAAGATTAAATGAAGCGGAAACCAGCCGCAATAAATAAGACCTAAAACTGTCGTTGCGGCATTTGCAATATAAGGCTGTCTTCCACGGAAAAGCACCCACATAAAGGTACCGATTACGCAGAATGTGAGTGCTACCGTTACTAAATCAAGCCTTTGAAAATATGCAATGACCGCAATCAAAAGTTCTGAGGCTATCATAACTTTCAGGCTCGGGAAAAATCCTTTGTTTTCCAATATTTTGACGTACTCTTTCGATGCCGAAAATATTACAAACAATACAAGTGCAACAAGTGCTAGCTTTCCGTATATTATACAGAGCATTGCTATTGTCCCCATAATAAATCCGGTAAGCATTCTTGTTGCGTTTTTGTTCAAGCCCTTAGTTACTTCTTCATTAGCCATTATACGGTTAATACCTCTTTTTCCTTTTCAGATACGTTGCTGTCTATAATACCTGTATATTTATCCGTTAATTTTTGGATTTTGTCCTGATTGTCTTTTACCGTATCTTCAGGTAATTTTTCTTCTTTTTCGATTTTTTTCAAAGAATCTGTCATGTCGCGGCGAATGTTTCTAACTGCAACTTTTGCTTCTTCCCCGATTTTTTTGACATCTTTAACGATTTCTTTTCTTCTTTCTTCAGTTAAAGGCGGGAATGCCAGTCTTATGCAGATACCATCACTGTTTGGAGTAATCCCTATTTCAGCTTTGATTATTGCCTTTTCAACTTCTTTGAGAATTGATTTGTCGTAAGGAGTGATAACAAGAGTTGTTCCCTCCTGTACGTTAACCTGTGACAGTTGTCTTAAAGGTGTAGGTGCACCGTAGTAATCAACTACAACTTTATCCAAAATCATAGGATTTGCTCTACCTGAACGAATTTGACCAAATTCACGCTTAAGTTGGGTGATTGCTTTTTCCATTTTTTCTTCGCCGAATAAGAATAATTCTTCCAACGAATCATTTGCCATATCTGACATTTTTACCTCTTTCTTTTATTCAATTAACTTATATAAGTACCGATTTGTTCGCCCTGTAAAATTTTACTGATACCGTCCTGAGCATCAAAGTCAAACACCAGAATAGGTATATTGTTTTGTTTACATAAAGCACAGGCCGATGTATCCATAACCTTTAATCCGTTTTTGATAATGTCATCATAGGTGATTTGTTCAAGTTTTTTTGCATTAGGATTTATTTTCGGATCATCAGTATAAACACCGTCAACACCGTTTTTAGCCATAAGCATTGCTTCGGCATTAATTTCGGAAGCTCTTAGTGCTGCTGCCGTGTCTGTTGTGAAGAACGGGTTTCCTGTTCCTGCTGCAAATATAACTACACGACCTTTCTGCAGGTGTCTTATTGCCCGGTGTCTTATGTAAGGTTCCGCAACCTGATTAATTGCAAGTGCGCTCTGTACTCTGCAAGGTACTCCGATTTGATTGAAAGCACTCTGCAGCGCGATTGCATTCATTACTGTTGCAAGCATTCCGACATAATCTCCTGATGCCTGATCCATTCCGAGTTTGGCACTGTTTCTCATCCCGCGGAATATGTTTCCGCCTCCAACAACAATTGCAATTTCAGCACCGAGTTCACGTGCCTTTTTAACTTCATTCGCAATCATTGCAACCGGTTTTTGATCAATACCGAATTGCTGTTCTCCTAATAATGCTTCTCCGCTGATTTTGATAAGTACTCTCTTATATTTTAAATTTTTATCCATAAACGACCTCTTTCCCTTTATATTACATTAAACCAACCGTATTGTAAAGTAAAAACACAAAATAGAAAAAGTTTTAATTGTTACAAAATGTAACGGTGAGTGTAGGGCTAAAACCCGCTTATAACACTTATTTTGAAAAATAGTATATAAAAAGAATATAAAATTGGGCACTTTTTTAAAATAAAATGTTTTTTATATAGTATAGCGAGAATTTATATCAATAGCAGAAAAGGAGAATATATGGCACGAGTACTTATTTCTATGCCCGAGGAATTTTTGAACAAGATTGACCAGGTTGCAGATGGTGAAAATCGTTCACGTAGTGAATTAATCCGTGAAGCTTTGAGAACTTATATTTATAAACAAAAAGTTCGAGAATCAACTACTGCTGGTAAAAACGCCGCTATCCTTGAAGAGTTATTGGAATAAATTCTCTAAAAGGGCATGGTTACTGGATTTGGGATTTGGTAAAAGACCGTCGATTTTTTTCGCGGTCTTTTTTGTTATTTTTCTTCATAAACTATCAAAAAATATATTGATGTTTTTTTATAAATAGTGTACTATTACTAAATGGGTGTGTGTATGAGTGATAATAACTTTATTTTGCCGCAAAAAGCCGATTTAATTCAAATAAAAACTTCTGACATTGAATTTGAATTACCGGATTTAAAAAATATAAAAGAATCAAAAGCTGTTGTTATAGCTAAGTGGATTAGTGATTGGATAAGACATGATTTGGCCGAGGGAAAAATTAAGGTTAATAATCTTCTGCCATCAAAAGCTTCTCTTGCTTATTTTCTAGGCGTCAGCGCAGGAACTATTCAAAATGCAGTAAGATATGTTGAAGATTCAGGCCTTGTTTGTTCAAAACAGTGTATCGGTACGATTATCAAGGGGGAGTCCGACTATGGCGTAAGAAAGCTTACATCAAAACGTGAAATTGCAATTGAGGCTATTAAAAGTTTTATTCTTGATAAAAATTTTAAAGCCGGACATAGTCTGCCTTCTTCAAGAAAGATTGCTGAAAAAATCGGCTGTTCTGCAAATACCACACGTCTTGCTCTGGAGTATCTTTGTTCTGTGGGGATTCTGGAACATAATTTTAAATCAACAAAAGAATCCGGTTGGATTTTAAAATCTTCAGATATCAAAAATCAGAAAAAAAACAGTGAACCGAAAACTCTTGTTTCAAAAGTTGAAAAGGATTTAAAAGATTATATAGGGGCTAATTTGAAAATGGGTGATAAGCTTCCGGCTCATGCGGAATTGTCATCAATACTAAGGGTTAGTATAAAAACAATACACGATGCATTAAAATCGTTGATTGATGAGGGTATTCTTCTTCCGCGCCGCGGACGGTACGGGACTACCGTAATAAAAATGCCTTATTCGGATAAGAATAATGAACGCAAAGAGATGTCAATATTTGCATCTGCTCAGGATACTGCTTTTTATTATTACGAAAAGACGCAAAATCATATTAAGAAAATGATTAGCGAAAATTACGAAATCGGCTCAAAACTTCCATCCATTATAGAGCTTTCCAAGCAGATGGATTTAAGCCCTAATACAATCAGGAAGGCATTCCAAAATCTGGCAAAAGAAGGGTATCTTGCGTTTTCCCGCGGGCGTTACGGCGGAACTTTCGTTGTAGATATTCCGGAAACGGGTGAAGAAACCTTCAAATGGCTCGCCGTAAACCCGCAGTATGCCGAGATTTATAAGAATTAATAATTGATTTTTGAAAAATACTTTTCTTTATTTGAATAGAACTTTTCAGTATACCAAGGTAATAAAATAAAATCTTGAGGGTTCATTATCCAAGACAGGAAATAGTCGGTATTCGCCTGCTCGCTTCCAACAAAAAAATTTGCATTTTTGCATATTTCTATGTCAGTGAGCAAATTTATGATTTTATTGCGTCGCATGCTAAATTTTTCGTTTTGAAATTTTTCGTTATCATACCCCCTTTCATCTGGAGTACATAACGTATAAAATTTATAATTTTTGTAATTCTTTACGAAATATTCATATGCACTGTAGTCATCGCAAAAGATGAAAATATCTTTCAATTCCGATTTATGAAAAAGAGTTTCTATTAAATCTTCAGGTCTATACAAAGATGGTGCTTCAAGCAATTTATCTCCGCCTCTAATATGTAAGGCATCATATTTATCAGGCAGATTTAGCAATTTAATTTTATTATCAATGATGGATTTTGTTTCTGGCGTATATTTCCATATATGATTAATTATATCTATGCGTTCTTTTGATAACTGTTTATCGCATGCATGATGCCAGGATTCATCATAAAATTTATCCCAAATATCAAAGGTTAAATAATTAACGTCATTTTGTATTTTATATAAATTTATTCTCAATAAATCTTTTAATCTGAATTTATAATTAGTTGTTATTCTAAAATTTATTTTTTGTGGAATTGGTTTAGCCGCTTCTTCTGTAAATGGTTCAAAATATTCTTCCCACCCTTTATCGCCAAATATTGCACTGTTTTTAGAATTAAGAGTAAATTTAAGATTATTCTTTAAGCAATATATCATTGCCAAAATCATGTTGTTTATTTCTGAAAAAAATCCTGCATAATAACCTACAGAAAATACAACTTTCTTCTTAAAAGCCGTATTAATAGAGGAATACCCTATTCCCTCCAGCTGCAAAGCTGTCATATCACTCGTTTGCATACTTTCTCCTTTCTTCTACGGACATAAATTTTCCCAGTCGAATTCGTCGTCCTCCTCGCCCGGTTCCCTTATGTGATCTCCATTTTCTAACATTACCATTAAGGATAATTTTAGCTGTTTTTTGTAATTCTCTCGTGCTTTTTCCGCCGTTTTTGCACAAAAACAAAAACTTGGAATTTCTTCTATCATTACATAATGGTAAGGTTTTCCTTCAAAATCTAAATCTTCGCCTTCTATAAGTGTCCAGTCGAGATTTAGATAGTATTCTAAGTCTTTTTCCACGTCTAACCGCCTAAAGAATTGTCACTCAACGGCTGGGTCAACATTATGCCATCTCCGCCGATTACATCAGCCTGACGACCGTCTATATATAAATATACAGGTTTTTCTGTATTTTTACGTGCTGTTTTGATTAACTGGAATAATCTTTTATATACACTATCTGTTCCGCCTCCGTATTCAAATTGAGAGGAGAGGTTTATTATAACTTTATCCGGACGTTCCTGAACTCCGATAATCTCTGTTCCGCCAGGAATTTCTGAGTATACTCCTTTTGCCTTTTCATTTTGTTTAGGCCCTAAAATCAGAGAGCTGATTGCATATTTTATTTTGGAGCCGTCAATGTCAGGATCATATTCACGTTTTACTATTTTATAAACTTCTTCGTTATTCTCATTTTGCCCTATAAATACTATGTCTACATATTCTTTTGGTTTTTGCGGCTCAACTTCATCAGGTCTTTCTACCGGTTCTGTTGCAACCGGAGGTTCCTGTACTGCGCCTGGAATTTCTTCCGTTGTATCTCCGGGAGCAAGAAGTTTTAATCCTAAAAACACTGATGCGGCGACCATTGCTACGCCTAAAAATCCTAAAAATACTTTTTGATCTGCTCTCATATTTTTATTCCTTACATTCGGTTACTACATCTTTTAATACTATAATTGTACCATCTATGTCAATCCTGTTATCTTTTATTGCAGCATCTTTTACTGTCAAGGTGGCATCCTTATTCTCTAAGATTCCGAGGGAAAAACTCAATGGATTCAGGTAATTTATTACGTAAGAAAGGTTGCTCAAATCCAGTGAAAAGAAATTATTTAAAACCTTTGTGTGCGAAAGGTATAATTTCCCGTTGAAAATATTCACATCCGAACTCACTACAATATTCTGTTTTGTGTTAAGCAGAGGTATTTTTACCTGAAATACATACATAAATTTATTTTCGCGTAATTTTGCTTTGGATTGCGTAATATTGAAAAGATTATAAGCTTTTCCCATTGAATTTATTTCATCTATCAGCTCTTTATAGCCGTTAGCATTCATTGTATTGTTCAGGTCATCTTCCGTAATCGTTGTGGCAAATGCCATACCGAAATCTTCTTTAAAAGTTGCGGTTTTATTTTTCTGGTCATACACAATATAATTGTAGTCGCATAATGTTTTCAATTTTAGCATGGACAGATAAACATCATCAGCGACAATATTTCTTCCTGTAATTTCAAGTGATTTAAATCTTCCGGCTTTCAAATCAGGCATGCTGTAGGCTTTCAATTTTACATCAAAATCACCTTCGGCCTCTTTTTTTATCTGGCTTTTAAGGATTGACTGTGCGGTTTTTGTTGCAAGGAAAGTTGTCCCTGTTATGTTGCTTAATCCGCGGGAAAATCCGTTTGATAATTCCATATTTGAAGGACACATAAAATCTTCACAATTTGCTGAAACTGAAGCTGCTGTTAATGCCATAATTCCAAGTGTTATTAAAAATTTTTTCATTATGAAAATACCTTTTTCACCGTAATTTTATTTTTATCGGCAAAGCCGACAGCACTTATGTTATTATTATAAATCAAAATTACAAAATCGGCACATTGTGAAGGATTATTGATTTGCTGCCCGTGGAGAACTTTTTCGTGTGTGGTGCTGTCGATTACTATTTGCGGAAAATTGAGAACTTCAAGCGGATTGATGATATTAGTTTCAACGTTAATGTTATCCAGCAGAACGCTTTTGTCGACAGTAAATCTGCCTGCTTTTGTACGGATGAGTTTAATCAGATGCCCGCCGCAATTGAGGTTTTGCCCTAAATCATGCGCAATCGAGCGGATATAGGTTCCTTTGGAGCAGCCTATCAGAAGTTCTGCGGTCTGATTTTCGTCGTTAAAGTTTTTTAGTTCAAGTTTTTCTATTATGACTTGCCGCGGCTGAATTTCAACATCTTCACCTTTTCTTGCATACTCGTAAAGCTTTTTACCCTTAACTTTTATTGCCGAATATATAGGCGGAAGCTGGGAGATTTCTCCTTTAAAATCTTCTAAAGCATTTAAAAGTTCTTCTTTTGTAATTTTTTTATCGGAGGTCGAGGTAACTTCGCCTTCTAAGTCGTAAGTCGTTGTTGCTGACCCGAATTGAACCGTTGCAAGGTATTCCTTATCATCATCAAGATATTCGATTAAGCGCGTTGCTTTTCCGATACAAACAGGCAGGACTCCTTCCGCGAACGGGTCAAGAGTTCCGGTGTGTCCGATTTGTTTAATCTTTGTAAGTCGTCTTAAAACCGCCACTACATCGTGAGATGTCATACCTCTTGGCTTATAAATATTGACAAAACCGAACAACGAAGAGCAAGTTTGGGTCAATATTACAATTCTCCTCGTGAAATTTTATCAATGATTTCGCTGACCTTTGAACCTTTTTCCAGAGAATCAGTGTAAACGAATTTCAGTTCAGGCGTAAGGCGTAATCTAATGCGTTTGCCGACTTCAAATCTTATTTTCGGGGTGCTGTGTTCTATAATTTCTTTTGTTTTTTCAATTTGTTCGTCTGAACCCAGGACGCTGTATATAACTTTCGCAAAAGAATTGTCGTGCGATACCTCAACATCAACAACAGAAACAACTCCCGCTAATCCGCGGATTTCTTTTCTCAAAATTTCCGAGATATCTCGCATTAATTCTTTTCTGACGCGTTCGTTTCTTAGTGTCATAATTATCTCCTTGTTAATCAGATTATAACATAAAATAATAAAATTTAACGACCCAGACGGATTTCATCTATATCAATATAAATTCTGTAACCCAAAATTTTGCAAATCATCTTCATTTCTGTATATTTTAGTGATTCGCTCGCAAGTTTATGGGAAATAAGGCTTTGTGTATAATTTTTCCCGCTAAGTTCTGTCATACGTTTTGCAAGTTCCGTAATTGTCATACATTTGGAACCAAGCACTATTTTTACTTCTTCCCGTACGTTCATAGCAGTATTATACATTTCCATTGACAAACCGTGAAAATATGTTTATAATCATGAATAATATTCATATAATATGAAATAATTTAATTGTTTGTAAATAAGGAGGATGCATGCGAAAAGGATTTACTCTGGCTGAGGTATTGATAACTCTTGGGATTATTGGTGTGGTTGCCGCGATGACGCTGCCTGTACTTACAAAAAAATACAAAAGACATATTGCAGGAACCAGGCTTAGAGCTGCATATAGCATACTTTCTCAAGCTCTGACTATGTCTGAGGCAAAAAATGGTTCTGCGGAATACTGGACTGTTCCCTCTAACGGGGAGGAGTTAAATGATTATATGATGAAATATTTTGCTCCTTATGTTAAACATATTGAAACCGGTACAAAATCGGGATATTTCCCGATTGATAACGGTAATGCACCGTATTTAAAGCTAAATAACGGGACAATTTTGTATTTTCATAAAGGCGGAGGGTATGATTTGATTATTGATGTAAACGGTATAGCTCCTCCAAATAAGTCAGGATATGACATATTTTGTTTTCTATTAAATGCGATGGACTCACCAAGTTATAGAAAAGGGTTCCATCCCATTCGTCCGCAAAATGTGGAAAATCGTAATTCATTATTTTCATTATGCAAATCAGAGCCGAACTATTGTGCGGCTTTAATTGAGTATGACGGCTGGGTTGTAAAAGACGATTATCCGTATAATTTATGATTACAGGCTGTCGCGTTCGATTTCTTCTGTTGTTGAAACTTCAATAATATCACCGACTTCAATATCATTCCATTTGCTGAACGATATACCGCATTCAAACCCTTGCGCAACTTCTTTAACATCGTCTTTGAAACGTTTAAGCTGGTCGATTGCGCCTTTAAATATTTCTTCACCGTTACGGAGCAGTCTTGCGGCTTTGCTTCTTACAATCTTACCTTCCGTTACATAGCAGCCAGCAATTTTTGTGGTCTTACCGATTGTAAATACCTGACGGACTTCTGCTTTTCCGAGTTCAACCTCTTTAATTTCAGGCTGAAGAAGTGAAAGCATTGTTTTTTCCATATCTTCAAGTATCTGATAAATGATATCGTAGGTTTTTATTGTAACCCCTTCTTTTTCGGCTGCAGCCGCAGCTTTGTTGTCGGTTTTTACCGTAAATCCTAAAATCAATGCCCCTGAGGCTGATGCAAGCATTACGTCTGCTTCTGAAATATCACCTACGCCGACGTGAATAATTTTTGTCGTAATTTCTTTTGATTCAAGCTGTGCAATCGCCTGAGAAACAGCTTCCGCTGAACCGTGTGTATTTGCTTTAATTATTAAGTTCAATTGAGGGATATCTTCATCTCCAGCAACAGCTTCACGTCTGATGTGGGCTGGAAGCATTGCCTCTAATCGTTTGTCACGTTCTTTTTCACGGCGTTTTTCAACGATTGCTTTCATTTCTTTTTCGTTTTTAACTACTTCAAACCTGTCGCCAGCCTGCGGTACTTCCGTTAAACCAAGAATTTCAACAGGAGTTGACGGTTCCGCTTTTTGGATTTTTTCGCCGCTGTCGGATAAAAGGGCACGAACTCTGCCGCATGCAGTTCCGACAACCACACAGTTGCCTATTCTAAGTGTTCCGTTTTGGACAAGAAGTGTTGCGACCGGTCCTTTCCCTTTATCTAAGTTTGCTTCAATTACAACGCCTGATGCCTCAGCTTTCGGGTTAGCTTTGAGGTCTTGAACTTCCGCTACGAGCAGAATGTATTCCAATAATTCGTCAATGCCTGTTCCCTGAAGAGCTGAAACTTTAACCGTAATTGTATCTCCGCCCCACTGTTCCGGTACAAGCCCGTGTTCTGTTAATTGCTGTAACACTTTATCAGGGTTAGCACCAGGTTTATCAATTTTGTTAACTGCAACAATGATAGGTACTTCCGCAGCTTTTGCGTGGTTAATTGCTTCGATTGTCTGAGGCATTATACCGTCGTCTGCCGCAACAACAAGAATTGCAATATCTGTTGCCTTAGCACCGCGTGCTCTCATTTCCGTGAAAGCTTCGTGTCCCGGAGTATCTACAAATACGATTTTCTTTTCTTTATTGTTGTCAAGGTAAACCGTATAAGCACCGATAGATTGCGTAATTCCGCCGACTTCGGTTGCGACAATTTTGTGTTTTGATGCACGGATACTGTCAAGTAATGTTGTTTTACCGTGGTCAACGTGACCCATAATACTTACAACAGGTGCGCGTTTTTTCAGTAATTTTTTATCGACTTCTGATAACGCTTTTTTCTCCTGCTCTTTTTCAAGTTCTTCTTCTATATATGCGTCTAAATCTTCTTCAAGAACTTCAAGGTTGTATTCCGCACAAATCTTTTTAATGACATCAACGTCAATAAGCTGGTTGACAGTCGCCATAATTCCGTTCATCATAAGAAATTTTACTATTTCCGCCGGTGTTCTTTGAATTTTTTCCGACAATTCAGATATTGTCATTGCGTGATTTACAACAATTGATTTGACTTCCTGAACTTCCTCTTCTTTATGAACTTTCTTTTTATGTTTTTGAGCAGCGGCTTTTTCTAATGAAATTCTTTCCTGTTCTTCTTTTTTATTGAATTCTTTATCTTTCTTTTTGCTGTCTGAGCGTTTTTTACCGGAACCTTTATTTTCGTAAATATCTTGCGGAATTATATGTCGTTCTATCGGTTTTTTTATACCTGAAGGTCTTTCCGGTCTTTTGCCCTCTTCCCCTTTGGCCTGTCCGTCTCGTGGTGGAAACGGTTTTTTAAGACGTTCACCCTGCTGTTTTGGCGGAAATTTTTTACCATCTTCTCTGCGCATGGTCGTTTTTTCTCCGTCAGGTTTTGCTGCAGGTCTTGGTGCTCGTCTAACGATTTCAAGACGGCTTTGAGGCTTTACAACTTCAACTTTAGGCCTTTCTATAACAGCCTTTTTAGGTTCTTCCGCTTTTTTGTCTTCAGGTTGTTTTACCTGTTCTGTTTCTGCTATCTTTGCTTTTTTTACGATAAATGCTTTAGGTTTTTTTACTTCTTTTACAGAGCCGGCATTTATGAAATCTTTCAATCTTCTTACCTGATCAACTGTCAGAGTGCTTGAATGAGTTTTTCCAGTAATAGAAATTTGTGCAAGTTTTTCTATTATTTCCTTGCTTGTTAATTTTAATTCTTTAGCTAATTCATTTATTCTTATTGTTTCAAAACTCATTTATTAATTTTCCTTTCAACTCTTGCGGTAGAGAAGTTTTCAGTGCTTTTTGCAATCTGTTTTTTTTGAATGCGGCTTCTATACAAGATTTATTATAACAAAGATATACGGATCTGCCAAATGTTTTAGAATCTCCGTTCACGACTATGGTATTATGCGCATGTTCTCTGGTAATTTTTATCATTGAATTTCTGTTTTGGATTTTTCCGCACCCTGCGCATTTTCTGTCTGTCATTCAATAAATCCTAACTTACTTCTGCCAGTTTTTCCAGTTTTAATTTTTGGTCATATTCCATCAATAATTTTATCAGTTCGTCCAAATCCCCGTCGATTACCGTCCAGACGTTAAGGTTGTGGTTAATCCTGTGGTCGGTTAATCTTCCCTGCGGGAAGTTGTATGTTCTGATACGTTCGCTTCTGTCACCTGTTCCGACCTGTGAACGGCGAAGGTCTGTAATTTCCTGCATTTGTTTTTGCACTTCCATATCGTAAAGTTTTGCTTTCAAAATTTGAAGTGCACGTTCTTTGTTTTGCAGCTGGGAACGTTCTTCTGTACAGAAAATCATAATTCCGGTCGGTTTGTGGAATACACGGGCGGCTGTTTCAACCTTGTTTACGTTCTGACCGCCTGCGCCGCCCGAGCGGGCTGTTGTGATTTCTATATCGTTCATGTTGAGTTCGATTTCAACGTCATCAACCTCCGGCATAACAGCAACGGTTGCGGTTGAGGTGTGAACTCTTCCCTGAGATTCTGTTGCAGGAACCCTCTGGACTCTGTGTACGCCTGATTCGTATTTCAGTCTTGAATATACAGCGTCACCTTTTATGGAAATAATTATTTCGGATACGCCGCCCGCTTCGCATTCTGTTTTACTCAGAACCTGAGTCTGCCAGCCCTGTTTATCCGCGTATCTCATATACATTCTCGCTAAATCTCCGGCAAAAATGTTCGCTTCATCACCGCCTGCTCCGCCGCGAATTTCCAGCATAATGTCTTTGTCATCCATAGGGTCGCGCGGTAACAATAATATTTTCATCTGTTCTTCAAATTGAGGAATTTTTGCTTCGTTTTCTTCGATTTCAGCTTTTATCAACGCTTTCATTTCTTCATCGTGTTCCGAATGAAGCATTTCTTTTGCGTCCGCTATTGCATCGGTTGCTTTTTTCCATTCATAATAAAGGTTAACCGTTTCCTCCATTGATTTTCTTTGTTTGGATAAATCCCTGAACCTTTTGTAATCCTGAATTACGGCAGGGTCAGAAAGAGTTTCTCCAAGCTCTTTATATTTCTTTTCTATTTGTAATATTTTATCTAGCATATCTTTCATATCCCGATTATAACAGGAACAAATTTTTTTTCAAACATGGGATGTACATTCAAAATTTATTTGTGATAATATATTTTCGGAGAAAACCATTATGCCTCAGAATTACGGAATAGCCTTAATAATTACACTTTTAGCAGGGCTTGCAACTGCAATAGGTGCCGGTGTTGCGTTTGTTGTTAAACGTGATAATATGAAAGTTCTGTCAATCGGACTCGGATTCTCTGCAGGGGTAATGATTTTTCTTTCTTTTGTGGATATTATTCCTTCTGCCGCGGAAATGCTGAGAGATGTTTTTCCGCATAAATTTAACTGGATTGTTTATATAAGTTTTATTATCGGGCTTATTGTAGCAATTTTGATTGACTATTTTTTGCCGGATCACGTTGATGAAGACGAACTTATGAATCCTGATAAACCCGCTAAACACAATAGTATGATTAAGCACGCAGGGCTTTTGACGGCTGTCGCAATCTGTGTTCACAATTTCCCTGAAGGTATGGCGACTTTTATGACATCTACTCAGGATTTAACTCTCGGGCTTTCAGTCGGGCTTGCGATTGCTATTCATAATATTCCTGAGGGTATTGCTGTTGCGCTGCCTGTTTATCAGGCTACTGGAAAACGCCGTTATGCAATGCTTTATGCGGCTTTGTCCGGTATATCGGAACCTATTGGCGCAATTATAGGAATGTTTCTTTTAAATCTTTTCCTTCCGCAGATTATGGTCGGTGCTTCTATGGCTGCAGTTGCGGGAATTATGATTTATATTTCTTTTGATACTCTTCTGCCGCTTGCAAAAGAGTACGGTAACTGGCACTTATCAATGATTGGAATTGTTTCGGGCATTCTTTTTATATGGACAAGTCTGCTGCTTATGCCGTAAGTGATGGTTTGATTGGAGTTTTTCTATTAATTGAAGTGAGAATTGTGCTGAGATTAATTATTGTTGAACCTCTCACTATTCACTACTCACAAAAAAGCTGGATTGCTTCGCTATCGCTCGCAATGACTATCCCGTCCATCTCTCGTATGAAGAGGTAATGTCGGTTGGACATACTTGCCCAACTAAGTACCTGTAGAACTGGTGAGGTGTACAAGAAAAACCCTCCGGCACTTTCGCGCCACCTCCCTTACAAGGGAGGCAAAAATTCCGGATTGCACGTGCCTGGATGAAATGTTACGTCATTCTGAGGGCGAAGCCCGAAAGAATACAGCTTTTGGAATATAAAGAGTGAAGAGAGTATTGTGATGAGATTAATTATTATTGAACCCTTCACTACTCACCATTCACCCTTCACTATAAAAATGTTGGATTGCTTCGACTAAAGCCTCTCAATGATATTTCAATCCTTCTCCCGTATGGAGAGAAAAGCTTCCGTTATTTCCACGTTCACTTATAGCGTTTTTGCGCTATAATTCTTATTGAAATTTACTTATCCGGAGGAAGAATGCCAAATTTATCCAACCTTTTTGATATCGGAAGAAACCTTTATGCAATGCCGTCTTACCTTTCTAATTCAGGGAAAGCCTTGGTACCTTTAAGATACTTTTTTGAACTTACTTACCGCTGCAACCTTCAATGTCCTTATTGTTACGTTGGTGACGACAGAAATAAAGACGAACTCTCTACTGAGGAATGGTTCCGGATTATTGACCAAATCCCTTTTTATTCTTTTGTAACTCTCGTTGGCGGAGAACCGTTGGTGCGGAAAGATTTTATTGATATTTTAATGAAAACCGCGAAGAAAACTCTCGGAAAACTCAATGTCGTATCTAACGGAATTTTGATTAACGATGAAATAATCGACGCTTTTATCAAAAGCAAAATGATGCTTTTGTCGGTTTCGTTAGACGGTTACGGAGAAAATCACGACAAAAACCGCGCCAAAGCCGGGATTTGGGACAAGATTATGAACAATTTTGATAATCTGAATTCCAGAGAAAAACGTCCGATGGTTGATATTAAGACTATTGTTCTTGAAAATAATCTTGATGACCTTGTAAAGCTTTACAAAATGTGTGATGAAATGAAATTTAATTTCCTTTCAATTTCCTTTTTGCGTAATAATAATCTGAAACAGAATTCTGTTCTTTTTGACAGTTTTGTGCCGGAATTTAATGCGAACTATCCAATTCAAAAATATTTTGATATGGAACATTTTAAGGAAGTTTATAGAGAACTAGAGAGTTTAAGCAAGAAATCAAAAGTTCAAATAAGATTTTCGCCAAAGTTTGAATATTCCAAAGATCCGCTGAAAAAAATTGAAGAATTTTTTAATTATCCTGCGGATAAGCCTGTAGCGGAGATTTATAAACCTTGTATTTATCCGTATTCTAATATGATGATTACGCCATCGGGCGATGTTTACCCGTGTCTTTCGCAAAAAATCGGAAACGTGAAAGATATGAGTATAAAGGAAGTTTTTAATCTTCCGCACTATAGATGCTTCCGCAAAAACCTGAAAGCCGCAAAAGTTTTCGGTGCCTGTCAGATGTGCTGCGAACTCTGTGTTAAATAATTACCATGGATAATCGTTCTTGAATTCCCAGTCGTCATACATTAGTAAACATCCGCAGGTCTGCGGGTCTGTTTTACAGGCTGACACAAGTTTATCTCTGTTGTCCGATAAAGAAACTGAACCGCCTGTGATACTCTTATGAGTATCGCATTTTGCATAGTGAAAATTTTTGTTTATGTCCATCCTGAAAGAGAAAATATCCATTCCTAAGGTATTAGGTTTTTGGTAACCGTTAGTGTCAAATCTTACATGTAAAGTCAAAGATGTTGCCATTCCAGTTTCGTTATCAACTCCTCCGCCTGTGATGGATGTAATCATACTTCCGTCTCCAAAGATATAAAGAACTTCACTATTCGCAAGTGCGCTTCCTCCGGTGCATTGGCCGGGGGTATTACAAACTTTATAATCTCCTACGCATGCGGATTTTCCGTTTCTGCAATTTTTTATAACTACCATATATTTCATTATGTATTTGTCAAACCAGTCATACAAAGAGTCTGAATTATGGTAAGCTAATGTTTCTACCCAATAAACAGGGTCGCCATTATCAACGATTGAACGATTGACTGCCTGATTAATAGAGCTGTAAAATTTTTTGAGTCTCGCTGTTTTATCTTTATTTTGAATTTTGTTAATAACAGACGGCAGTGTCATCGCTGCTACAATTCCTATTATGCCAAGTGTTATAAGCACTTCCGCAAGTGTAAAAGCCATTATTCTCATAGTTATTTCCTTATTATAGTTAATAATATATTACTATAGTAGTTATAAAGCTACTATAGAAGATAGTAAGAAATTTGTCAATCATATAAAATTAAAAAATGCAGAAGGATGATTTTCTTAAAGAGCTTGGGTTTGCAATCAAGATGAAGCGAATGCGGCAGAAAATTTCGCAAGAAAAGCTTGCGGAACTTGCAGACTGCAGTCTTTCTTATATCGGTTTTGTCGAACGCGGCGAAAAAAGTATTTCTTTATATAATTTTTTGAAAGTTGCTGCTGCGTTGGATTTAGAGGTCGGGGATTTTTTGAAAGAATTCTTGTTGAACTCTTCGTCTTAATGTTTTTTTATGAAGAACTTATTTGAAATGTGAATTGTGAGGAGTGAATGGTGAAGGGTTCAACAAGAATTAGTTTCATCACGCTTCACACATATCTCTTCACATTCCAAAAGCTGGATTCTTTCGGGCTTCGCCCTCAGAATGACGTAATTTTTCCATAGTACCTTAGTAACTTTTTCTTCCCCCTCACCCTAGCCCTCTCCCTCAAGGGGAGAGGGAAAATTTTAAAGCCTCCCTTTGTAAGGGAGGTGGTGTGTTAGCGCCAGAGGGTTTTCATCATTTCATCATTTCAACTAAATTGCCCATTCACTACTCACGCCTCACACTAAAATACCCTCTCCTGTCCTTCGGACACCCTCTCCCAGTGGGAGAGGGAAAACTTTCTTCAAATTTGCCTCTCAGCACAAGGCATACAGGGGTGTAAGACTCGTTGTCTTGTCTGCTCCCTTTGTATCCCTCAAGGGGAGAGGGTAATAGCCCCCCTCACTCTTTACTCTTTACTTTATTGAACTTATCGTCCTTGCGTCCTAACGTCTTTTACCCTTAGTGCCCCGGGGAAAGCTTACCCATGAAAACATGGGGATGTTTTCCCGGCGATTGAAATGGCGTCTTTTTTTATTTTTGAAATACGTTATACTGAATATGTAATCGGTTAAGGCTCAAACCCTTAGATGGTAAAGCTGTTTGCCGGGCTCTTGGGAAAATGAGGTTTTGTGTATGGGATATATACATTGCTGCGGAGGCCTGCGTAAGACGCGTTCTTATGCTCTTGTGCCACGGAAAACTTTCCGGATGTGTGAACTTGATGTGCTGAAAAAATGCCCTGTTTGCGGTCATTTTGTTGTTCAGCTTACCAGGGTTAACGAAAATGATGAAATTTCTACTGTTAGAAAGGTAAATGCAAAGGCCGAAAAATTTTTTCAATCTTTGAAAAAGTTTATCCTTTACGAAAAAGTTCCACAAAAAATTCCGTTGTTCGGGCATGGAAAATTCTATCTTAATTATAACGAATACGGAATTAAAAAAAGATGCTATTCAAATCTTAGTACTTTGAAAATCGGCTTGTATGAAAATAAAGACTTTAATAATCTTCAATCCTTTTAAATTATCTTGACTCTCTGCGGGATGAAATTAATTCATCCCATTTTATTAATAAAAATTTAATAAGGAATTATTATTAAAAAAATAGCCATTCGGCGATTATTCTTTAGGTATTATTTTATCAGGAAACCAGAATAGCTGAAGTATACCAGTAAGGAAGAAGAAATGAAACTAACACCAAAGGAAACTGATGTTATAACTTTGGTAGCATCGGGTTTTTCAGATAAAGAGATTGGGCTGAAACTTAACATTTCTTACGGAACAGTAAGGGATTACATTGATAAAATAGTTTTGAAGATGCATGCAAGAAACAGAACCCATGCAGCAATGTTATACGCTAAACAAAATCTTGAATGGTTAGTAACAATTCAGGAAATTTAAATAATTTGGAGTGCTATGAAAAGAATAATTATTCACTGGACCGCAGGTGCATATTACCCTTGCGATCACGATAAGAAGTGTTATCATTTTCTGGTTGATAAGGATGGTAATATTCATGAAGGTGTTTTTAAACCTGAAAATAATCTGAGGTGTGTTAATGGATATTATGCCGCGCATACCGGCGGCGGAAATACCGGCTCTATCGGGGTGGCTTTATGTGCAATGGCCGGGTTTAAAAATAGTAAAAACTGCGGGGATTATCCTATTACAAAAAAGCAGTTTGAAGCTGCAATGGAGCTTTGTGCAAAGCTTTCAATAAAATATGATATTCCGGTGAACCCTAATACGATTATGACCCATTATGAATTCGGGCTAAAGCACCCGTCAACATTAAGCGCCGGAAAAATTGATATAATTTATATTCCTCCGTATCCGTGGGTTGACAAATCTGAAACCGGTAAATTTATCAGATCAAAAATTAAGTGGTACAAGGAAAAATTACAAGGAGAATAATCTATGGAAGTTTCCTACTATAACCTGTCAGGCGGTATTAATCAGGCTTTGACAAAAACTGAACTCGGAAGTGATACCAAAAAACTTTACTGGACGGATTCGGAAAATGTTGAAATTCTGCAAAACCGCGGAATTATAAAACAAAGCGGCAACACTGTTTTTCTTGAACTTCCAGTCAATGAAGCGATAACAGGAATGTTCGAAATGCGTAGCGGTCCGCGCTTAAAACTTGTTATTACTACAATTTCCGGTAAAATTTATATTTATAACTATCAAAGTATGACGTTGACTCTTCTTGACAAAACTATTACGGGGGCGGCGCCTGTTTTTGCAAGTTTTCTGGATGGTGTTCTTATATCAAGTAAATCTGATTCGTTGTTTTATATAAAAAATAATGAATCTAACGAAGTGGTTGAATGTAATCTGACCGATGATTCTGAAAATCCTGTCTACAGTGATGTTATATGTGTTTATAACGGCAGAGTCTGGGTTGCATCAGGGGCTTCTATTTATTATTCTGCTCTGGGAACTTATGATGATTTTTCTACAACAGGAGACGCAGGATATATCAGGAATTTTTACACGAATACTGATACTATTACCGCTCTAAAGACATACAAAGATTATCTGGCAATTTATAAGAAAAGCGAAGTTTATCTTCTGACAGGTATGAGCGAAGATGATTTTGCCATTGTTCCTTTTGCCAATAAAGGCGCGTATTCCTCGAGAAGTATTGTTAATGTTGAGAATAAACAATACTTTTTAAATACAGGTATTTTTGCACTGGAGCAGGTAGGAGAATTAAACCAGATACAATTGGGGTCTGAAATCTCAAAAAATATAACAGAAGAATTTAAAAGTTTTAATAAAGTCAGAATGGCGGAGGCAATCAGCCTTCATTACGAAAACAGAAATCAGGTCTGGTATTTTCTTCCATACTCTGATGATGATTATTTCCATACAATCTGGATAAACGATTATGTAAATAAATCTTGGTACAAAAGGGTTGTTCCACAGAATATTACCTGCGCATGTATGTTTAACGATTACATAATCAGCGCTGATTCTGACGGTAAAATCTACCGGGAAGATTACGGCAGTACATTCGCCGGAGAACCTATAAAATTTATGTGGAAATCTCCGTTTTTGGCGCTCGGTTCAATCCATCACAGAAAACTTATAGATGAATTTTATTTTATTCTGGATGAATCGTATGATAATAATTTTGATTTTACTGTGTACAAAGATTATGACAGCGAGTATCCCGATGATGCCGAAAAAATTTATTCAATGCATTACGACCATTTAATGTGGGCGGATGATAATACGCCGGATTCACTTCCGTGTCACTGGGCAAAGGATGATGAAAATGTACCTATATGGCCGATAAATGCTGATACACTTGAAAAAGCCGAAATCTCCGAATCCAATTACTCCGTTCAATTATGCATAAGCGGCGAAGCTTCTGATGAATCCTGTGCGATTATCGGGCTTCAGTTCCGCGAAATCTATAACGATGACTAAGGCACCACTCTTAATTATTTGGAATAATTCAGATAAATGCAGGCGCAGTATCCCTTGCTCGTTACCTCCTTTTTTAAAGGAGGTGGCGTGTATACGCCGGAGGATTTTTAAAACCCTCCGTCACAGCGTGACACCTCCCTTAACTAAGGGAGGTGTGCGCTATCTAAGTTCTTCCGTTATCTCGGCAGAAAACTCGTTGGTTAGGCGTGCCGTGAGCTGTTGCTATATGGATTATTCCAAAAACTTTTTATTATAAATCTAACAGAAAGGACAAAAAATCATGAGCACAAACACATCAAATTCTTACTCTGCTTTTATCCCTGAAATCTGGAGCCAGAAATTGAATTCAATGCTTCAGAAAGAATGCGTTATGCTTCAGTGCGTAAACAGAAACTGGGAAGGCGAAATCAAAAATCAGGGCGATTCCGTAAAAATTATTACCCCGGCAGCCGTAAGCGTTGCAACAGTCGGAAGCGGTAATATTACTTATGATGAATTAGAACCGACTGCGACCGATTTGATTATTGATCAGAAAAAATTCTTCGCGTTCAAAATTAATGACGTGGCACAGGTTCAATCTAATACCGATATTATGGAAGCACACCTTGAAAACGCTAAAAAAGCCATTGAAGAAGTTCAGGACGCTTACCTTTTATCCCAGCATGCTTATGTTGATTCTGCAAACGTTGTCGGGTCAGATTCCTCTCCGATTACTCTTGATAAAACAACAATTTATTCTCAGTTTGTGAAACTTGCATTATGTTTGAAAAATTCAAACGCTGTATCTGCCACTAAACGTCCTTGGGTTGTGATTAACCCGACAATTGAATCTTACTTGCTGCAAAGTTCGGAATTCATCGGCGCACATAACGTTGCCGATGAAACTTTGAGAGAAGGTGCAATCGGAAGAATTGCGGGTATGGATGTTCTTGTCAGCACAAACTTGACGGATGTATCAGGCAAATACTATGTTCTTGCAGGTACAAACGACGCTATTACGTTTGCATCACAATTAGCAAAAATCGAAAGCTTACGCGATAAAGACAGTTTTTCTGATTTAATCAGAGGCTTATATTTGTACGGTGCAAAAACAGTTCAGCCGAAAGCGCTTGCAAAAATGGTTGTAAAATCAAATGAAACAGCAGTGCCGACCTCTCCGACAGAACCTACTGAGGCAACAGAACCTACAGGTGCATAATCTCAAGCCTTTGTGAAACCCCTAAAAAGTACCTTTAAATCTTTATAAAAACTCTTTCTTTTTCTGTGTTTTGCAGATTTAGCCCGAGCGGTTTAAGGGTACTTTTTTAAGAAAGGATAAATATGTTCAAACACTTAAAAGATGCAATTAAACAGTTAGCACAAAGTGCGGTTGCAATAGCGGAAAAAGCTCTCGGAAGTTCAAAAGGTCAGGAAAAAAAGAAAATGGCAATTGACTACGTTACCTCAAAACTTCCGGTACCGGCTATTTTTCGCAGTTTTATTGCAATCCTTTTGTCAGGATTTATTGACGATTCAATTGAATTCGCCGTTGATTACATGAATTCATTGAAGCAAAAAACAAATGGAGAAACTTATGAATAATCAAAATATGACAAGTAATTTTAACAGGGGATTATCTTCTGCCGATAATCGTCAAATCCCGCAGCAGACAGGGAATTTACAAAACCAACCTCTGACGTATGATGTACAAAGTATTGTCTTACACGATATCCGCAAGATTCAACAGCTTGTAGATAGCGGTGTTATAGACAATACGCAAGGACAATATTTAGTGAACTATGTAATAAATAAGGCGTATGACATGGTGAACAACCAAAACAGAGGTGATGCCCAAATTCAGCCGAAACCTGATGCATTTGCAGAATTTGAGGCTGAACATTCCGGATTTTTTAATAAAGACGGCAGGGCAGAGGTTTTGGATTACCTTAAACGTTCAGGCTTTGACGGTGATAAGGAAGAAATTTCCTTAATATCTCAAATGATTGAAAAGCTTGAAAACGGCGCAATCGAGAGATATTTAAAACAAACTGCTCACGAAAAGACATTAAATGACGAAAACGAAATCGCAAAACAGAGATTACGTGCAAATGCGCAAAACTCCAATTTTGACGATCTGAAAACAAGGGCTTTCACCCGTGAGCAAATCGGCAAAATGAGTGGTGCAGAATTTGCAAAGTATGAAAAAGCAATTATGGAACAGCTCCGTAAAGGCTTGATTAAATAATTGCGCAAATTATCCGTAATTTTGGCGGTCTTATTCTATAAGACCGCCTGAGGTTACGGCAAAAGGAGATGATATGAATTATTTTGATTTAATAAATAAATGTCTTGTCGAACTCAATTACAAGCAGGTGCATGCTTTTAGCGAGTTGACAAAGAATGAGCATTTAAAGATTAAAAATATTATAAATATTTTAAATACGGAAATTTGCAATTCCGAAAACTGGAATTTTCTTCTTAGAAAAACCGAATTGACAATTCCGGCGGATGTTACAGAGATAACTAATTCCGTAGAGGGTAAAATAGATTCCATTTTTATTGACGGGAAAAAGTATAGATTTATTGAGGATTACGAAAAGTTTTTAACAAATTCAAATCCGTCAAATTCTTTTTCATTATTCAATGATAAATTTTTATTTCCACAGTTTGAGAAAGCGCAGACTGCAGAAATATATTATTATACGTCAAATTTTGTAAAGAGTTCCGACGGAACCGAAAAAACTTTATTTGAAAATGACACTGACATGTCCGTAATTCCGGATGCGTTTGCGGAGCCGGTTCTAGTATACGGTGCGTGTATGAGATTAAAGGGAAATCCGCAGCACATAAGGTTTAGTTACTGGATGTCAATGTATCGGGATGCATTAGCAAATTTGCGGTCAAAGTCAGGTATTAATGCTGATTATACCCCTGAGATAAGGATGCACAGACACTAATCCCCCACTCTTGCCGTAATATGAATTATTTGGTTTTAACAGATATGTTGAGTATGACCTTAATAGTGCTGTGTATTTCTTTTGTAACGTCATTGCGGGCTATGACCCGCAATCGCATAATCGTTGCGTCCAAAATAATGCGATTCCGCATAGCTTGAAAAACAAGATTTCGACATTCGTCTCAATTAGTTTTTCTACGCTTCCGGAATGACGTTTTACGTTCGCAGAAATACGTATTTCCCTGCCATCACTCTTTCAATACAATTGTTCTGCAGAGTGCAAATCCGCAAAAAAAACAGGAAGTTATTTTTCATTCCCCCCTGTTAAGATTTACACTAGCCGAAATATAAATAGCATGTTTATTATAGCACATAGTCCTCAAAAATACAAATTTTAGTAAGAAATCTTAATAATTATAAACAATGAAACGATTAACCAAACAACAGAAAACATTTATTGACGAATATATAAAAACCGTAGACGGCGAAGCCGCAGCCCGTAACGCCGGGTATAAATCCAAAAACTTAAAAGATATGGCATATAGACTCCTCGCAGATGAGTTGATTATCAAAGAAATGAAAATTCGTCTTAATGTCCATATAAAATCTCTGCGTGTGGAAAAAGGCTATGTTATCCAAAAACTTCTTAAAATAGCGGAATTCTCGCTGGAGGAAGAAGATATTACGGATAAAGAGGGAAATTTTACGGGTAAGCGCAAACTTCGTGATACCTCAGCCGCCCTGAAAGCACTCGAAAGCTTATGCAAATATTTAGGGTTTAATTCAAAGCTTGAAGAAGGTTACAAGCCTGCCAAAATTATTACTATCTCAAATCTCGATGACAGTAAGATCTAAAATTAATAAAACAGACTGTACTTGCTTGAGTCCCAATTCTTATGAGAAGGAATTTCCGTGTTTGTTTTCGAAACGATAGCGGGAGCAGGGCGGGAGCGTGTTGAGAAAATAAATACGGAGATTCCTTAAATATTTGTAGCCAACAGACAGAAAGGAAAATTATGAAAGAAAAAGAAGAAGATATTGAACAAATATTGTTAAATAATGCGTCTTTGGACGAGCTTATAAAAATTAAAATAGAAAAAGAATTCAAATCAGAACTTAACAGTGCAAATAAAAAACACAAACGAAAAACCATAACAGATATTTCAAAAGTTCCGCAGAATTTAATTTTTTCAAAATATTCGGTATTCAGAGTTTTTAACAGAAAAAATAAATCGGAAACATTTGTCAACGGAGTTCAGGCAGAGGCTATGCTCGGTGTTCAAAATTCCGTAAGAGAAAAAATGTTGAGAGGTGAACTCGGTTCATTCACGACAGATGATGCTTATGTAAAGTTTGAGAAGATAGATGTTGAAATTTAGACAGCTTATTGTAGACCGCAAAAATAATTATTACAAAAATACGGAATATATTCCGCAGATGATGTTTCTCTACCGCCGGTATAAGAAATTTTTAGCGGACGATTTTGCACTTGACGGGCGGAATTTCTACGATTATTTCCTTGATTTAGTGGAAGAAGCTTCGCCCTATTTCTGGGTAATATTTTCTGACGATGAGGCGGCGGGATTTGTCTATCTTGAAAATTTTACAGGGAATTCTGAAAAACTTCATTGTGCTGAGGTTACGACCTGTTTTGATAAAAAGTTTTGGGGCGGTTTTACTTATTATGCCGCGATTGTATTTTTTAATTACTGTTTTGAAAACCTCGGGCTTAAAAAAGTTAAAGCTCTTATTTATCCGGAGAATTTCAGGGTGGTGGGGCTTTTAAACAGATGCGGATTTATAAAGGAAGCATTACTTAAGTCTGAGACAATGCGCGGCGGAAAACCTCAGGATATGGTTATTTACTCGCTGGGCGTGCCATTGTAAGGCACTAAATTGAAACACGTTAAGATGATAAGACGATAAGTGCAATAAAGTGAATAGTGAGTGGTGAGGAGTGAAAGGTTCAATAAAAAATTAGTCACTTCACATTTCACGTGTTAAAAGGCTGGATTGCTTCGCTGTTGCTCGCAATGACGTGTCTACTATTCACCCTTTCTCCTTGAGGGATACAAAGGGTGCAGACGAGGTAACGAGTCTGGCGACTCTGTATGCCTTGTGCTGAGGGCTAGGGTGGAGGGGTAACTCGTCATTGCAGGCTGTGTGACCCGCAATCGCATAGTCGCGGCATTCTACAATTCTAGGCTTCTAAAGTGACGTTGGATTTTTTATTAACACTATTTATCTTTGTGAAAAAAATATGAAAGGTTAGAAAAAATGGAAATTACTAATGATGATTTAACACTCGGGATAAAGCCGGAGGATGAAATTCTTCTGGTAAATGAAATTTCCGAAAAATATGACAGGTTTGAAGATTACCGTATGCAGCAGCTTACTGACATAAAGCTGGTAAGAGATGCTATATATAATCCTGCAAGCCAGAATGTTAACGGCTGGGGAAGTAAGATTGAATTACCGGATATCTATGAACTTGCGCAAACCTTAAAATCCCACATAAGCGAAAATTTGTATTCCCATCCTGATGCAATGTTTGATGTTTCCGGAACAACTCCGCAGACTCAATCTTACGCCAATAAACAAAAAGCCATGCTTGTCAACACTTTTGAACAGATGAATATTGAAAACGAATTGGAAAAAGTTATTGATAGTATTGTTGAAACCGGCGAATGCACTCTTTTTATCGGCTGGGAAACCGTTATAAAACAAACCCGCCGCGCAAAAACAATTGAAGAAGATATGAAAAACCCCGACGGCAAAACTTTTGTGCTGGAAGATAAAGTCGTTTACGACAACGCAAGGGTTAAATTCATAAAAGCTGAAGATTTTGTGTTTGATAAATCAAACCGCGATAAGTGGGACAGTTGTGCAAAAATCTATAGAACCTATGCAACTATTGACGAAATATTCTGCGATAAATCAAACAACCTCTTGAATAAAGAAAAACTGGAAAAACTGAAAGGAGTGGTGGCAAAGAAAAAGAACAGGAACGATGAAAAAGGAATTGACGAAAATAAACTTGAGATTTTGGAATTCTGGGGTGATATAGAACTTTCTGACGGCAAAATTTTACGAAATCGTCTTGTAACTGTTGCGGGCAGACGGGAAATTATAAGGTTTGAAGCAAATCCTTTTGTTATAAACCCGTTTATTCATGCAAATATAATTGAAAGTCCTGCAACTGGCAGAGGAATTTCACCACTAAAAGTGGCATTAGTTCTGAATAATGTTTCATCAACAATTTTGAATAAACAAATTGATGCTCTTGCCTTGATGATTAATCCTCCGTATCTTGCACCGAAAGGCTGCTTTAAAGGTCAGCAGGATGTCAGACCCGGTAAAATTATTGAATACGACGCCGCACTAATGCCTGCCGCACCGACCCCGATAAGTTTTGATAAAGCTATGCAGGGCTGGGATTTCCTTAACTATTTCAAATCCACTACAGAAAGTGCAACCGGAATTTTCAAAAATATGGCGGGAAATTTACAGGATGTTCAACGAACCGCAACAGAATTGAATTACTCCGTAAGCGGTCAGGAAGCACGGCTTAATATGATGCTTGATGCAATTAACCGTAAAATTATAATTCCTATGGTGGAAAAAACAGCCGAGATTATTGCAAACTTTAAATTCGGCGATGAACTTATCAGAATTGAAGATCACGGCAAATATATTTTTGACAGAATAAACGATGATGTCAGAAATTCAAACTATATCTACCGCTACGGCGATAGAAAGGCAAGCTTTGAGAGAAAAACAAGGCTTAAAGAACTTTTTGAAGTGGTGAAATCTTTTGCAGAAGTTCCGACTGTTGCAGAGCAGGTTGATTGGCTGGAATGCTTCAAATTCGCTCTGGAACAATATGGAATTGAAAATGCAAACAATTTTCTTGTAAAATCTTAACTCTCTCTTTCTGTGCCGCATATTCTGTTTCCTCCTTATTGTGCGGCACTTTTTTTAGGAATAGCCATATGGTTATTTAATAATCAAAATTGTTTATAGTATAATTTAATAATGCGAAAATCCAATCTATAAGTCATTCTTAGGAATGGCTTTTTCATTGTGAATTGCTGCTGTGTTTTGGTTTAGGAATATGAACGCCGTGGCGGTGGATTAGGAAAAGATTAAATATGGAATATAAATTATTGAAGGCGCAGAGGGAATTTCTTGAAATTCCTCATAATTATTCGCTTGATGTTGCCGTTTATCAGGGTGGTTACGGTTCGGGGAAAACTTTTGCAGGCTCGCTTCTGGGGATACTGCTTGCTCTTAAATATCCTGGTATACGAGGGCTTGTAGGTGCACAAACTTATACTCTTGTACGTGATACGACTCTACAATCTTATTTTGAGCATTTAGAAAATATCGGTTTTATTGAAGGTATTGATTACGAATGGTCATCTTCTTTGCAGAAATTATCATTTCAAAACGGCTCGGAAATACTTTTTAGGCATTTTGATGAACCAAATAAATTAAAATCCTTAAATCTTGGGTTTGTTGAAATTGAAGAAATGTCCGAGGTGCCGTATGAGACCTTTAAAGTTCTTCTATCCCGTATGCGCCAGCGTGTCAAAAAATCGTGGAAGAATTTTACTTACAGAATTTTCGGGCATACAAATCCCGAAATGCAAAGAGGCTGGATATATAAGACTTTTGTAGATAATCTTGCACCGAATTATCGTCTTATTTCAGCCCCGACAACTCAGAATATTTATCTGCCTGATGGTTTTTGCGACGAACTAAAAAAAATCTACGATGAAGAATATTACAGGATTTTTGTACTTGCGCAAAACGGAGAAGTTAATAATAATCTGGTTGTCAAAGGGTTTACTGATGACAATGTAAAAGATATTGCATATCAGCCGGAAATGGATTTACATATATCCTGCGACTTTAACGTTGATCCAATGTGTTGGGTTTTCGCGCATAAGACAGATGATAAGGTCTTTTATTTTGATGAAATCGCTATTGAAAATACAACAACAGCCGGTGCCTGCGATGAATTTTGCAGAAGATACTCTAATCATAAAGGAAAAATTATCGTAAACGGGGATGCCTCAGGCGATAACAGAAGCTGCACAAGTGAATATACAAATTATGTCATTATCAAGAAAAAACTTCTGCAATACGGCTATGACGCTGATATAAGAATAAAAGCTTATAATCCGCCCATAAAAAACAGAATTGCCGCGTTTAACGCCAAAATCAGAAACGCAGACGGTGATGTCTGTCTTTATGTTGATAAAAAGTGTGAGAAACTTCTTTATAATATCTACAATTTAAGATATAAGGAAGGCAGTTCAAAAATAGATATTCCGAGCTATCAACAAATAAAACAGAACAAAGAACTGAAATTCCTCTCTCATCCGATAGATGCAGCGTCGTATCTTGTGGATTTTTATTGGCCTATTACGTTATGACAGATATTTGTTTGTGGCTTGTGCCGCCCCATATATCAAAGAAAGGATTTTTTATGGAACAATTTTTACAGTATTCACCAATATTAATAGTGGTTGTCGCATTTTTAATCCAGCAGCGAATAGTTGTAACCCCCGAACAACTGGAGAAAAAACACCGAGAAATTATAGAAGATGTCGAAGAACGATTTGTGTCTATCCATAGTTTTCATGATTTGAAGGAGCAATTTTCCGAAATGAAAGATAAAATAGACAAAATTTACGATTGTGTAATTCAAAATAATATGTAAATATATGTAACAAAAAATTTATTATATTTTAAAGTTTTCCGTAAAAATAGCCGTAGACATGAATACCAGAAGTATATGTTACTAAGATAAAACGAAAGGAAAGCGGAAACTAAATGGGATTGGCAGCATCACAAGCTAGATTTTTAGCCATAACTTCCAGAAAGAACAGCTGTGAATTTCAATCAATGCAGTTGGCTCAGCAGAAGCTTTCTTTGTCGCGAGAACTGGAAGATGCAACAACCGAATATCAGCAGGCATTAAATAAAACAACACTTGTCTGGGATGCGGATGGTTCCGGTGCATATACTTATGATTTGAATTATGATTTGTTAATGTATCCGTCAGAAGTAAACGATTATGTACCTTGGATGGTATCACGCCGTGACGGAAAAATTGCATTAAATTCGGATATGGCACGTGCTGCAAAACTTGCAGGTATTCCTGAAGGCGGAACAAATACTCCGACAGAAGAAATGTATGAGGCGTTCTTGACCGCAATGGTTGCCTGCGGCGGTATGTCAGAAACTTCAGCACGTTCTTGTCGCGCAATTGGTTGGCAAAGCACAGTCGGTGTAGGCGGAGTGTTGCTTGATAAAACTGAATCTTATGAAATGACAATTACCAATATGATTAACTATATTGATATTGCAGCAAGCAAACTTGAAACAGGCACTGATAAAGAAAGAGAACTCGCTGAAATTTTAACGTTTACTATCCCTGCATACGATTCTGGTAAAGAAGTTTCAAAGGATAATATGTTATTTAAAGAATCTCTTGATTCAGAATCTGCATATATAACAATTAACGGTAACAGAGTATCTAACGAAAACAGTGATATAACATTTACTCTTGCTGATTTGTTGAATGAAAATGTTTCAATCGTATTTACAAACGAAAAAACGAAGAAAGGCTTCTTCAAAAGGATTGCATCTGCCGTTAAGAATATGTTAGGCGCAGGAACTTCAGTTTGCGGAGGTAAAGCCGGCATTGAAGGTTTATTAGGTTCAGGTACTTTATATCCTGATGATGCAACAGAAGAAGATAAATTAGTTATAGATATGGCAGACCAGATAATACAAGGTTTTATGGCTATATTGGATGTCGGTGAAGAGGAAACCGATGTACAGGCATTTAACTATGCTATTCAGGAAACACTTGCATTACTTGGTGATACAAGAGACTTAGGCAGCAGAAACCACTCAAATGATGCGTTTAATGATTGTGTTACAGCTTCAAGCGACACAAACGGCTGGGTATCAAAGGGTGCTTCTAAAAATAAAAACTATGGTTCAAGAGCTATAAGCTTGTCAAGCTTGGCTGAATCCTTCCTGACATTCTATGCTCAGGGTAAATCAGGTTATACTGATGACTATTATATCAGACAGGATGCTAACAAATCGTCTTATGTAACCGATGATTACGGATATTACTATAAAATTAAAAACCCTAATGATAACGGTTGGTCAACACAACAGATTTATGAATCAGAATTCTATAGTGCATTGTTCAACAACTTATGTCAGAACGGGTGGTATGAAAATATCTATATTGAAGATAAAGAATATCTTGATAACGCGTTGAAAAACGGACAACTGTTTATAACCGCGATAAATCAGGACGGTTACTATTATCAGGATAAGTATAATGCAGGTGCATATATTATAGAAGCCAGTGACGAGGATGCGATTACTCAGGCTGAACTTGCTTATACACAAAAGAAAAATAAAATTAATTATAAAGAAGAACAAATTGACCTTGATATGAAAAATCTTGACCTTGAAATTTCTTCACTCACAACTGAATATGACACGGTTAAGAATATGTTGACCAAGAACGTTGAAAAAACATTCACTATGTTCCAGAGCGGCTAATAAATTGTTTTAATAAATATAAATATGAAAAAAGCACTGTTAAGAATAAATTAACGGTGTTTTTTTTGCCGTAAAGTTTTACAAAGTCTTTCCTGTTTTCAAAAATAAATTTCAAAGTTTCAGGCCGGACGTTGATGTTATTTATAATATTCGTAAAGGTTACGAAATCGTTATTATATTTTGTATTGCCGCAAATATAGGAGGAATTTCCTGCATTATCTCTGTGGCGTCTGTGAGCGGTAAGAGGTTCATAAATTATCGCGGAACCGCCGATTAAGTGTGCAAAATTAAAGAGAAATTTATCCGGACAAATCCTCCATTTATCGGTATTTTCATATTTTAAAAGCAGTTCTATTGATGATTTTCTGAACATAGCAGAACTGTTCGGCGACCAGAACCATCCGCCGAAATGCGCCTTAAGGAGTTTAAAATCCGGATGGTCAACGTCAAATTTAAAAAGTTCGTCAAGATTTTTAATATTAAAATGTTTTTGTTTTTGCGGCGATGCAACGGAATAAATTGTATGAATATTGTCATTTTCATCAATTTCCGCAATAAGCGATGATGTAAAAGCAACGCTTGTTACCATGTGGACTTTTATATGAGCTTTTGCGTAATCCGGCAGAAGGATATCGTCTGAATCTATAAAACTGACGAACTGTCCGTTTGCCGCTTTAAGTCCTGTCAGCATAGCTGCGAGCTGCCCCTTATTTTCTTCGTGTTTAATAAGCGTAATTCTTTTATCCTGATTGCAGGCTATAAATTTTTCGCAGATTTCTAAAGATTTATCCTGAGAGCAGTCATCCACGATTATAATTTCAAAATTCTCATAAGTCTGATTAATAATGCTTTCAAGCGTTTTTTGGATAAATTTTTCGTAATTGAAAGATGTTACAACAAAGCTTACAAGCGGAAGTTTAAGCATTTTCCCCCTTTTCGCTGTTGTCATTGGCAATACATCTTTCAAGTTTTTTATTATACATTATAGAAGATATGAATGCAGCTATAATGAAAGCTAAACCAATCAAGCCTGTTATAACTTCCGGAACTTCTTTTACTGTAGAAACCAGCATAATTAAAGCAAGAGCACCGATAGCCCAGTGAGCACCATGTTCAAGGTATCGGAATTGAGCAAGGGTTTTCTTTTCTACAAGCATAATAGTGAGCGAACGTACGAACATTGCGCCGATTGAGAGACCAATAGTAATAATAATAATATCTTTACTAAGAGCGAATGCCCCCAGAACACCGTCAAGAGAGAAAGAAGCGTCAATAAGTTCCAGATATATAAAACTTATTAATCCTGTACACCCTGCACTTTGAACCGCGCATTTTGCCGCGCGCATTTCTTCATGTTTTTCAAGGTAATGAGTAATTCCGTCTATCAAAAGATATGTCAAAACACCGCAAACACCGGCGATTAAAACGTGAAGCTTAACTTCTTCTCCGACAAAATTCTGAGTTACTAAAAGAAGTCCGAGAGATATAATAACCTCAATTCCTTTTATATGATCAAGATGCGAAAGAGGAGCTTCAATTTGTTTAATCCAGTGAACATCCTTTTCGTGGTTAAAGAAGTAATTCAAAAAGAGCATAATAAGAAACATTCCGCCGAAAGTCACGATTGGTGCGTGGGTTTCGTGGAGATAGTGTGCATATAAAGCCGAATTGGATGTCGCAATTCTTGCAACTTCAAGCATACTTAATTTGGCAAAAATAGATACAACGAGAATAGGGAAGAGAAATCTCATTCCGAAAACAGCGATTGCAATACCCCAGGTTAAAAATCGGTGCCTCCATTTATGGGACATTTTCTCGAGCTTCATAGCATTAACAACCGCGTTATCAAACGATAAACTTACCTCTAACACGCCGAGAACAAGTGCTATGAAAACACACGCCAATCCTGTTCCATGATGAACATGTTCACCCCAGAGGTAGGCGCCGATTATGCCTGCGATTGTAATAATATATGACCCAAGAAAATATTCTAACATCAATCTCTCTCCAAAAATTTCTCTTACAGGCTTAATATTAGCGTAAAATCGCATTTTTGGCAAGTTATGGTTGACCTATTCTTTGACTCCGCCCTGCATAATGTCATTGATAAAATATTTCTTGCCGATAAGAAAAACTCCGATTACAGGAATTGTGCAGATAACTGAACATGCAAGAAGTTCTCCCCAGAGAGTAATTTCCCTGAAACTCCCTTTAAAAATAGCAAGCCCGACAGGGAGAGTTCTCATAGCTTCTGAATTAGTAACTATTAAAGGCCACATAAAACTGTTCCATGTTGTGACAAACGTAAACAGTGCAAGCGTTGCTACAGTTGGAATTGCAAGAGGCAGCGCAACTTTAAAGAAAGTTTGGAAAAGGTTGCAGCCATCAATTTTTGCTGCTTCTTCCAAATCTTTCGGCATTCCGAGAAAATACTGGCGCATAAGAAATATCCCGAAGCCGCCAAAAAGTCCAGGCAAAATTAATGCTTGATATGTATCAATTAAATGCATTTCTCTCATAAGAAAAAACAGCGGAATAATATTGACCTGCGGCGGTATAAGCATTGTGATAAGTATTATCAGAAATAGTGCATTTCGAAACTTAAAATGTAACCTTGCGAACGCGTATCCGGCAAGAGAAGCAAAAAGAACCTGACCTATAGTTGTAATTACCGCAACAACGAGACTGTTAAAAAAATATCTGCTCAATGGAATTTGTTGAAAAACATTTTTGTAATTATCAAGCGTGAAACCTGAATAAAAAATCTTGCCGGCCTGGGAGAAAATTTGATTACTCCGGACAAAGGATAAATTAATCATTGCGAAAAACGGATACAGCATACTGATTGCAATTAGTATGAGAATAATATATCCAAAAATAACGCGGCGATTTTTCATAGAAAAATTATATAACAAAAAGATGCTAAGAGAAAAAGAGTATAGGACGTTAGGACGATACGTGCAATAAAAAGGTGCGGGGTGAAGAGTGAAGAATTTTCGCCCCTCTCCCCTTGCGGGATACAAAGGGAACCGCTGAGCTGTGCGAAGCGTGTGACCCTGTATGCCTTGTGCTGAGGGTTTGGGTGAGGGGTATCAGAGAAAACCCTTCGGCACTTACGTGTTACCTCCATTGTAAAGGAAGGCAAAAGGATTGATTGTTTTGGCAAAAGACTCACAATGACATAAAGAAAGGCGGGGAATGTGTCCCCGCTGATTATAACAAAAAGATAACTTATGTTAAGCGCATATTGTCCAACGAGCCTTTCGCGCTTCAAGTAAAATTACTTACCGCCATAAAGAACAGCATCACCAGCGTCAGTTGCCGGAAGTATTGTTTGGTCGTACATAACAACAGGATAGATATCTGTAGGATTTGTTACGACACACTCTCCCGCAGGACTATCACTACCGCAAACAACCTCTTTATTCGGATTTTTTTCTCCGTTAACATCTATTACCCCCCTACAATTTACCGCTGCTTTTCCAGATTTATCCCCTTCAGAACAACCCATTACTGTCTTAGGAAATGTAAATGTAATTCCGTCGTTGAAATATAATGTGTAATTGGTATCAACACCAAAAACATCTTCTGTCTCATCTTTCATCTTGTTATTAGAGCCCATGCTTTTTAGTAACGCTTTATAGATGTTACCTTCAGTTTTGACAACATACATACGATGATCAAACAAATTGAACAGAGAAGGGGGCTCATTGCCTGACTCATCCTTGCCTGCAACAGTACTTGTAGTCTGCGACAAATCATAGTCATCAAGAGCAACGTTCAAAACTACAGCCTGAGACAATACAGATAATGCTTTTTTGTAAGCTGTTTTGTACTGTGCACCGTTTGTTGAGTTCATCAATGTAGGCATTGTCATTGCTGCTACAACACCGATGATACCCAAAGTAATCAGAACTTCTGCCAATGTAAACGCATTTTTGCGAGAACCTTTAAACATGTCTACGTGTGTAGCACCTTCTGCCAAAGTAAAACCTAAACGTTTTGTCATAATTTTCACCTTTCTTTTTCTTAAACGAATCTTTTTATAAGCTATGTACAAATATCTCTTAACTCCCTTGACTGTCACCAATATTTATAGAAGGAGCAGTTTATAAAGTATTTGTTGTACACTTATTTTAAACTATTACTAAGTAATTCTCAAGTAGTTTTAAGAGAACATTACGTATTTTTTACTAAAAATACGTGAACAGATTACTTATTTTTGCCGTTAATGTGTGTATATTATATAAAAATGGATAACAAAAAATTACTTGGTAAACGGATAAAAGAAATAAGAAAGAGTTTCGGATATACTCAAGAGAAATTCTCCGAAATGGTCGGTATAGAAACATCATCCCTCAGCGGCATTGAGTCGGGGCGCTTTTTCCCTTCGCTCCATGTATTGGATAAAATGTCAAATGTATTAGATGTTCCGTTAGTGGAATTTTTTAATTTCTTTTCAGTTGATTTACCAAAAAATTTGGATGAAGAAATTGCTAATATTGTAAAAGTTCAAAGCAGTGCAAATAAGGAAATAATATATAAATTAATAAAAGCTGCTTTTGCAGTTAAGTAGTTGTGGAAGATATTTATAATAAATTAGGAGTAAAGCAAATTTAGGATTAAGACATTGCGAGCACTCTGCCGAACAAAAGATGACTAAAATCACGTTTTGTGAGTTGGAAGAAGCAATCAGCTTTTTGCCTCCCTTTGTAAGGGAGGTGGCACGCTAGTGCCGGAGGGTTTTTTATAAAACCACTTCACCACTCTCTTTTTCTTACCCCTCACCCGAATTTGTAAATTCGCTTACGCTCATTAACAAATTCAACCCTCTCCCTCAAGGGGAGAGGGTTGTCTTAAAACTTAATTGCACACTTAACGTCTTAGCGTCCCAACGTCTTAACGTCTTTTTGCTAAATCACTCTCATCTCACTTTATTCTCCTTAACGTCCTATTGTCAAAAAACTTTGCTTATGCTACCATCAAAGCGTTATAGTATTTACAGTAAATAAGGGGAAAGGGGTATAAAATGGTTTGCACGTTAGAAAAAAATGCAACTAAAACAATACAAAAAGCTCTCAAAGCTCTCGGAAAAAAGAATTTTGCCTTGATTATACACAGCGGAAGTTTTCCTGCTGCAGAAGGTGAAAATACGGGATTTGGCAGTGTCAATTCAAACGGCGGAAAAGAAGTTATTGATTACGCATCCGGTATTTTTAATGCAATACAACTCGGTCCTGCCGGTAAAACTAAAGGCTGTGACTCTTCTCCTTATACGGGTACTATTTTTTCGGGTAATCCGTTGTTTATTGATTTGAAAGAACTTACTACCAAAAAATGGGGCAAAATTCTTTCGGAAGAAACTTATAATGACATTGTAAGCGGCAATCCTAATAAAGATATTAATAAAACAGCCTACTCTTATATTTATAAAAAACAGGGTGAGGCACTTTTGGAAGCGTGGAATAACTTTAAAAGTTCAGCAACGAAAAAAGCAATGAAAGATTTTGAAGTTTATAAACGTGAAAATAATGAATGGCTTGATAAAGACAGCTTATATGAAGCGCTTTCTATTGAACACGGGAACGACTACTGGCCTTTATGGAATTCCGAAACAGATAAAAACCTCTTTAACCCTAAATCTATAGAAGAAAAAATGGAATTTGCAAAACGTATTGAAGAAATTTCTAAAAAATACGCGGATGAAATTGATTTCTACAAGTTTGTACAGTTTGTTCTCTCAAAACAGACGGAAGAAACGCTTGAATATGCAAAAGATAAAGGTATAAAAATGATAGCAGACCGTCAGGTAGCTTTCTCTGATAGAGATACCTGGGCATATCAATCATTATTTTTAGAAGGCTGGATGCTCGGCTGTCCTCCTGATTACTTCTCAAAAGACGGTCAGGCATGGGGTTTCCCTGTAATGAATCCTGAAAAACTTTTCCACGAGGACGGTTCTCTGGATGAAGGCGGCATTCTGATGAAAAATCTTTTCAAAAAGATGTTCAAGGAAAATCCTGGCGGTGTAAGAATTGACCACATTGTAGGTTTAATTGATCCTTGGGTTTATAAGGCAGGCAAAAAACCACGTATTGAACAGGGCGCCGGAAGATTATATTCTTCACCTGAACATCCTGAATTGAAAAAATATGCAATTCCGACTATGGATGATTTGGATTTGACGCTTGAAGCCGATAAGGAAAAGAGAGTTAAAACCTTATCAAAAGCCCAGATTAAGAAATACGGCAGACTGATTGAAAAAATCGTTATTGCCGCAGCAAAAGAAGAAGGTCTGAATAAAGACGCAATTGTCTGTGAAGACTTGGGAACTTTGACAAACCCGGTAGCTGCAGTCATGAAGGAATACGGGCTTTTAGGAATGAAACTCACTCAGTTTGTAGTTCCGGAAAAACCTGAACACCCTTACAGATGTAAAAATATCACGGAAAAATGCTGGGCAATGGTCGGAACACACGACAACGAACCAATCAAAATGTGGGCAGATTCTATGATTAATACTCACGAAGGCTACCTGCATGTAAAAAATCTCGTAGAAGATTTGGATTTCCCGGATTGGGACAATAAAGATGCCTTGATTGTTGAATTGACAAAGAATGCTGACTTTTTAGCCCAGACAAAACTCGTTGAAATCTTTGCATCAAAAGCAGAAAATATCCAGATTTTCTTCACTGATTACTTTAAAATCTATGACGTTTATAATAAACCGGGAACCTCCGGTGATGCAAACTGGAGCCTGAGACTTCCTGATAATTTCAAATCAATGGAGCCTATTAATCTTGCAAATATTCTAAAACTTGCTATAATTGCAAGAGGAAGCGAATTTGCTGAGAAAAATGCAAAATTAATAAAGGAACTTGATGAAGTTAAGTAAAAAAATTCTGACAGGAATAATTATAGTAGTTTCAGCCGTAAATATTGCATTTGCGGCTGAAATTTCCACGGAGGCAAAGCTTCAGTATAACAAAGGGGTTGATATGTATCGTCTTGGCAGATACGATGAGGCGATTACGGCATTTCAGCAGGCAGTTGATATTGATCCTAATTATATTGACGCTTATTATAATCTTGGATCAATTTTAGAATACATAAAACAGGATGATGCAGCATTAGCGGTATTTAAGCAAATAATTCTCAGAAAACCTACGGATTACGAGGCTGTATACAAAGCAGCGGCATTGAGCGTAAAACTCGGTATGCCTGATCAGGCAAAATCTTATCTTTCGTTAATTCCGGCAAACAGTATTGTGAATTCAAAAGCTCAGCAACTTGCAGCTTCGATGAAGACTGATATGCAGACTATTAAACATGAGCAAAAACAGCTTGCCGCACAATCCGAAAAAATTTCTCAAAGTAATGCTGTCTACGAAAACCTTGGCAGCCCGACCGGTATGGTTACGGATAAAAACGGAAACCTTTATGTTGCGGGTTTTTCAGATAATGATATAGTTAAAATTTCTCCGGATGGGGAGCGCAGAATATTCGTAAAAGATTCCCGTCTAAATGGTCCGATTGGATTGGAAATTGATTCTTCCGGAAATATTTATGTCGCAAATTACAACGCAAATAATGTTTTAAAAATTTCTTCGACAGGGCAGGTTTCTGTATTAATTGGAAATATCCAAAAACCTTACTGTTTGCATATAGACGGAAATTTGTTGTTTATATCTGCCCAAGGTTCAAATTCAGTTGTACGATATAAACTGTGATTAAAGACGAGTTCCTAAGATACCAGGGCACTGGTGGGGGGGACTAAGGGAAAAGACGTTAGGACGATAAGACGTTAAGTACAATAAAAATGTGAAAAGTGAAGTGTAATGCGTGATGAGACCGCTTATTATTGAACAACTCACTCCTCACCACTCACTATTCACTAAATTATCCCAGCCCGACAAAATTCTTAAGGAAGTACCGCCCAAGAATTACACATCTACGTCTTTCATCATATCAATAAGAGTGCTGATTGTCGTATCCATACTTACAATATCAGTTGTTCTCTGCTGGAGGAAGGCATTAATCTTAGGCATCATTTCAATTGCAGTATCAAGACGGGGGTTAGTTCCGGGCTGATACATACCAACATCGATTAAGTCTTTGTTTTCTCTATAGAGAGCCATTATTGCACGCATTTTCCCGGCTGCGGCCTTGTGTTCCGGAGTTGCGATAGCTGACATAAGCCTTGAAATACTTCCAAGAACATCAATAGCAGGATAATGGTTCATCTCGGCAACTTTTCTTGATAAGAAAATGTGTCCGTCAACAATCCCTCGGACAATATCAACTATAGGATCGGAAATATCATCCCCTTCCATTAATACTGTATAAAGAGCAGTGATAGAGCCTTTCGGGCTGTTTCCGGCACGTTCGAGAACTTTTTGAAGCCATGAAAATATGGAAGGCGGATATCCTTTCATAGTAGGAGGTTCGCCGAGAGATAACCCAACTTCACGCCCAGCCATGGCACAACGTGTAACCGTATCCGTCATTAAGAAAACTTTTTTCCCCTGATCTCTAAAGTATTCACAAACCGCAGTAGCGGTGAGAAGCGCTTTTTGACGTATCAAAGGCGGCTGATCGCCTGTAGAACATACAAGAACGGATTTTGCCATACCTTTTTCGCCAAGAGCATCTTCTACGAATTCTTTAACCTCACGACCACGTTCTCCGATTAGCGCAACAACGTTAACATCGGCATCGGAGTTTCTTGCAATCATACCGAGCAGCGTACTTTTACCAACTCCGGAACCCGCAAATAATCCCAAACGCTGACCGCAGCCCATTGTCATACAACTGTCTATTGCGCGTACGCCTGTTGAGAACATTTCCGTAATAATAGGTCTTTCAAACGGCCCCGGAGGCGGACCTTCTATCGGTCTCCACTGAGCACCTGTCGTATCTAATGGTTTTCCGTCAATCGGGTCGCCCATAGGATTAATCAACCTCCCGAGAAGAAAATCCCCGACAGGTATGATAATCGGTTTGCCTGTTGAGGTTACAAGGCTTCCCTGTCCTATGCCTTCGCCATCGTAAAGAAGAAGTAACTGGGCAGCTTCTCCTTTAAAAGCCTGAACTTCGGCAGGTTTTTGTTTCCCGTCGTAGGTTTCGATAAAGCATAAATCTCCTACCTTAAGTCCGGGAAGTTTTACCTCTACGGTCAGCCCCAGAAGTTTTGATACTGTTCCCTTGAATTTAAAAAGCTGGGTTTCGTTAAGTTTATTTTTAACTTTATTTTTTAATTCATTAATATTGGTAGTATCTATCAAATCCATACTAGAATTATAATGATAAAACCCCTAATAATCAAATTTTTAACATAAAATATGTTATCGGAAGAATTCTACCCTCTCCCCTTGCGGGAGAGGGTGGGACGAAGTCCCGGGTGAGGGGTAATATTACAAATAGAAGCTTATCACTATTTCAGTATGTTCACTTTTTCTTTTTGTTGCGAAGTAAAAAACGGATTGCGAGCTGAGGACGAAACAGCGGCGCGAAGGCGGCGGTGTGCAGTCCGTTAAACGCGAGCAAACAAGCGGAAAAAGTGAACCGAAAAAGAAAAACACGCTATTTTCTCAGCAATGCCATTCTGGCATTGCAAGACTGTATGGACAGCGTGAAAAGCTTTGCTTTTCACCATTTTGCTCGCTATCGTGCTTCGCACACGCTCGCTAAAAAATGCCGAACGTGCACAATTTATTGTGCGATAGTGAGGCTTGAACGGTTAAATGCTCTCGCATTTAACGACTTCCATTTGGTCTTTGCGCTGCGAAGCAACGCTTTTAAATAAGCGTGTTTCTTTTTCTTGGCTGACGTTCTTTTTAAGCTTGCTTGCCGCCGTTAAACGGGCACGCATACGCATAGCGTATGCTCCTGCCCTCTGGCGGCAATGCGCTTTTCATCGCAAAAAAGAAAAAGAATGTCAGTGCAGGGTTTGGGGCTGCACAAGCCCCAAATATAAATATTGTAGCTATATAACCCTCACCCGAATTTGTAAATTCGCTCATGCTCATTAACAAATTCTACCCTCTCCCGCAAGGGGAGAGGGTATACTTCTTCCGATAACATATATTATGTAGAATTATTAATACACGCTTGATAAAGAAACATATTTGTGTTTATATGGGTTTGGAACGGGCAATTCCTCTTAGCCTTGTTCAAGGGCTGGCATTCAAGGCGCGGCTGCATTGACTGACAGACCGTATGTTTACCACAAAAATAAGGGAAATTAGAAATGTTAAAAATCAGATTAAAAAGAACCGGCGCTAAAAAAGCCGCATCATACAGAATTGTAGTTATTAATTCAGCATCAAAACGTGAAGGCAGACCTATTCAGGAATTAGGTCACTACAATCCTAAAACAAAAGTGATGAAACTTGATATTACATCAGCTCAAGATTGGGTGAAAAAAGGTGCACAACCTACAGAAACAGTTCAATACCTGATGAAAAATTGCAACGCAGACGGTACTTTAAACTATCAGAAAAAAGAAACTGTTAAACTTTCTAAAAAAGCTCAGGCAAAGGCTGCCGCAGAAGCTGAAGCAAAGGCTAAAGCTGAAGAAGAAGCAAAAGCAGCTGCCGAAGCCGCAGAGGAAGCTCCGGCTGAAGCATAAGTATAAGATTTATACAAAGGAAAAAGACCTGACATTAAGTCAGGTCTTTTTCTATAATCCTTATATAAAACTATGTTGAACCGTCAAATATTCTTAGGGTAGAAAGTATGTTGGGCGCGGCTATTATTAATCATGTCACCTGCATTAACTCTTGCAACATTTTCTTTTGATTCTTGAATTGAGCCGTCAGGCATTTCTCTGTTATAGGTAGAAATTTTATCATGATCAGCCGGGTCTTTAAAAATAATTCCTTTGGGTTCACGACGTGCCTGAACAGATGTAAATTCACATCCCATAAGTCTGTATGTATCATCTTTTTCTGTATCTCTAATTTCAGCACTGCTCAATCCGTAGAAATTAACTGAACCGTCATCTTGAATGTCAACAGTAGCTTTTCTTTCCGCATTCTGCTGCTCATAAGTCACTTTAGTCCCGTCTTTCAGGGTTACTGTATATTCTTTGTACTGTTCCCATGTACCTTTCTCGCTTGTTCTTTCTTTTGTTTTAACCTCTTGTTTTGCAACTTCAGTTTTTGAGAAGCTTACACCTCCGATATTAAGCGGTTCTGTCATAATAATCTCCTTTTTCTTTTCTTGTATCACTCGTGTAATTGCAATTAACATCTCATACTTCTATAAAAACATGTTGTGGATAAGAAATTGCCTATTAAATGATATTATATTTCTTAATTATATAAAAATAAGATATACTAATGCTTTTAATGCTTTACAAAAGTTTATACTTAATTAAATTGCCATGCAAGTTAATATCTTATATTTCTCTTTTATTGAAATTTTGTATCATTCTGCGATTAAAAAGTATTTTTTATAATTAATTTGAGGTTAAATTTCGTGAATATAAAAAAGCAGTTAGGTTCAAAAATTAAAAGATTGCGGCAAAAACGCGGTTTTACACAGGAGCAGCTGGCGGAAAAGCTTGATATTGCAACACGTACACTTTGCGGGATAGAAAACGGTGAAAATTTTTTGACGGCAGAAACTCTTGAAAAGATTTTGACAGTTTTAAATATTTCAAGTTCCGAACTGTTTGCTTTTGATCATTTGCGGCCTCAAGAAGTGCTCGTTGAAGAAATTATTCAAGATTTACACAGTATAAAAAGCCGTGAAAAAATAGAAATCGTTTATAAATTAATAAAAGCAATAATAACAGAATAATTATTTACTGTCTTTGTACTTGCTGATTTCCTCAAAATAATGTTCAAGCGCGATATAACCCTTGTAAATTTCGTTTGAAATATTTGCATAGCTGTTTGCGTCAATAAACTTCAACTCTTTTGTGCGTATTTCCATAATCGTATCGGCATCGTGTTTGAGTTTTTCATCTCTTGAAGCTGACCATTTCTGTAAAAGAGCTAATTCTTCATACATTTGTTTAATGGTTGTATATTCAAGAATATTGAAATCATATTTTGCGAGAAGCTGTTTATCTGAGTTTGAAATTCTGCTTTGAACTGCCTGAAATTTAAATACGCGTTTAATGATAACGTAATTATCAGCTAATTTTTTATGAGAGTACGGGATGACGTTTTTGGCAAGAAGCGCAGCGAACGAACGTGATGTAAATGCATCGTCACCGTGTGAAAAAGAACTTTTTGATGTTAAATCAAAATCTGACTTCTTAGAAACAATTTCTTCAATCATCCTACCCTATACCTCCGTTGAAATAATAATAGAATAACTAAAAGTTTTTGTCATGATAAAAATGCAAATTTTTAACAAATTTTAATTTTTACAAAAAATATGTTATCGGAAGAAACAATCCCCCCATCCCCCCTTTACAAAGGGGGTAAATCATATCCCCTCTCCCCTTGAGGGATACAAAGGAAACAGCTCAGCTGTGCGAAGCGAGTGACCCTGTATGTCTTGTGCTGAGGGAAGAATTTCTTAGTGAACATTAGTGAGCATAGAAATTCGGGAGAGGGGTAATTTTATATTCTTTAGGTATGTTCATTTCTTTTCTTTTTTAGCCGGAAAAAAGAAAAGAAACGAACCAAAGAAAAGAAAAATCGGCAAAAAATTCCAGCGTCGCTACGCGCCGCGAAATAAAATGGAAGTAGTTGAAGGCAGAGCCTTCAACCTTATATGCTCGCTATCGCGGCAAAGCCGCACGCTCGCCTGAAAACCCTCCGGCGCTTGGCGCCACCTCCCTTACAAGGGAGGTTCTGAACTACCCCCCTTGTAAAGGGGGGTAGGGGGGATTCAGACCTGCCGTAGGCAGTTGCCGAACGTGCACGAAGTGCGATAGGGAGGCTCAAAGGTTAAATGCGTCAGCATTTAACTACATCCATTCGGTCTTGCGCTGCGAAGCAGCGCTGTAAATAATACGTGTTTTTCTTTCTTAGCCGATATTCTTTCTTTTTGCATCGCAACAAAAAGAAAGAATATCCGGTGCAGGGTTTGGGGCTGCAAAGCCCCAAATATAAAATTGTAACCCTCTCCCGAATTTGTAAATTCGCTAACGCTCACTAACAAATTCTACCCTCTCCCAGATGGAGAGGGATAAGTGGTGGAGCGTCTATAATCAAATGGTATCCTGTAAGGGGAGAGGGGTAAAAAATGTATTCCGATAACATATATTTATGTGATTTGCGTCAGAAATTCTTTTGTGCTAACCTTTTAACAGAAATAAGATTAAGTTGCCGTTATTGGCTTAACCCCCGCGGCAAAAGAGTTAGGGAGAAAAATATAAGTATGAAAGAAAGTTATTTTCCTCAGGAAATAGAAAAGAAGTGGCAGAAAGTATGGGAAGAAACAGGAGCTTTTAAGACTCCTGACGAGAGTGATAAGCCGAAATATTACGCGCTTTCTATGTTTCCGTATCCATCAGGCAAGCTTCACATGGGTCACGTCAGAAACTATACGATTACAGATGTAATTGCAAGATTTAAAAAGGCTCAGGGGTATAATGTTCTTCACCCGATGGGCTGGGATAGTTTCGGGCTTCCTGCTGAAAATGCGGCAATGAAACACGGCGCAGATCCTGAAAAATGGACTGTGGAGAATATCGCTTATATGACTAAACAATTAAAAATGCTCGGGCTTTCTTACGATTGGGATAGAGAAGTCACCACCTGTAAGCCGGATTATTATAAATGGACGCAGTGGCTGTTTTTGCAATTGTATAAAAAAGGTCTGGTTTATAAAAAAGAAGCTGCCGTAAACTGGTGCAACGAATGCGGGACAGTTCTTGCAAATGAGCAGGTAATTGACGGCAAATGCTGGCGATGCGACCATGAAGTTGAGAAAAAATACCTTTCACAGTGGTTTGTAAAGATTACGGATTACGCAGAGGTTCTGCTGGATGATTTGGATAAGCTTCCGGGCTGGGGCGATAACGTTAAAACTATGCAGGCTAACTGGATTGGAAAATCTCAGGGTGCAATTTTCAGATTCCCTGTTGTAGATGCGCCGAATGGTGAGAAAATTGATGTGCCTGTATATACAACAAGACCTGATACGGTTCACGGTATAACATACCTTGTTGTGGCGCCTGAATATAAAGATATTGAAAAACTTACAACCCCTGAAAATAAAGAGGCAGTTGAAGCATATCGTGCAAATGCCCGTAAAATGACTGAAATCGAAAGACTTTCAACAGAGCGTGTAAAAACAGGTGTTCCTCTGGGTACTCACTGTAGAAATCCTTTTAACGGAGAGATTTTCCCTCTGTGGACTGCTGATTATGCGCTTGTTGAATACGGAACAGGTGCTGTTATGGCTGTTCCGACGCACGATACAAGAGATTTTGATTTTGCGAAAAAGTATAATCTGCCGATGAAGGTTGTTATAACCCCTCACCCGTCCTCCGGACACCCTCTCCCGCAAGGCGCGATGGACTTAGCAGAAGCCTATACTGAGCCCGGGGTTCTTATAAATTCCGGCGAATTTGACGGAATGGGTAATGAGGAAGCTAAAAAGGCAATTACTGAAAAAGCTGTAAAAGAAGGTTTCGGCGAATTTAAAACACAATACAGGCTCCGTGACTGGTTAATTTCCCGCCAGAGATACTGGGGCGCGCCTATCCCTGTTGTATATTGCGAAAAATGCGGTATTCAGCCGGTTCCGGAAGACCAGCTTCCTGTATTGCTGCCGAAGGATGTTGATTTCAGCGTTGTAGGGAAATCTCCGCTTCTTACCTCAAAAACTTTCCTTGAAACAACCTGCCCTTGCTGCGGCGGAAAAGCCACAAGAGAAACAGATACAATGGATACATTTATTTGTTCAAGCTGGTATTATCTGCGTTATGCTGATGCTAAAAACGATAAAATGCCGTTTGCAAAGGATAAAGTTAATCACTGGCTGCCGGTTGATCAGTATGTGGGCGGAATTGAGCACGCAATTCTCCACCTTTTGTATTCAAGATTTTTTACAAAAGCTTTGCGTGATTTAGGGTTGCTTGATTTTGACGAACCTTTCAAAAACCTTTTAACTCAGGGAATGGTGTTAAAGGACGGCTCTAAAATGTCAAAATCCAAAGGTAATACGGTTGACCCTGATGAAATCTTTGAAAATTACGGGGCTGATACCGCAAGATTGTTTATCCTGTCGGATTCACCGCCGGCAAGAGATTTTGACTGGTCTGATGCAGGTGTTGAGGGCTGTTACAAGTTCCTGAACAGAGTATGGAGGCTTGTGGCATCAAACGCTAATGATATTTCATTAGAGGACGCATCACTCTTCACACATCACGCTTCACTCAAAAAAGAAAATGATGACCTTGTACGCTGTGTTCATATTGCGATTAAGGGAATTACAAACGACATTTCAAACGACTTCCAGTTTAATACTGTAATTTCCAAATACCGCGAACTCACCAACGCAATTTATGAATGGCGCGGCAAAAAGTCACAGCTTGATGCTGAGGATAAATCTGTAATGAGCTTTGCGATAGTGACACTGCTTAAACTCATGTCGCCGGTTGCTGTTCACCTGACAGAAGAAGCATGGCACGATTTAGGTGCGACAACTTCAATCCATGATGAACCTTGGTGCAAGTGGGATGAAAACCTTGCAAAAGCAAGTTCTATTACACTCGTTGTTCAGGTTAACGGAAAGGTCAAAGATAAAATTGAGGCTGATGAAGCTTCAACTGAAGATGAACTGAAAGCTTTAGCCATGAACAGCGAAAAGGTAAAAGAATTGACTGACGGAAAAACAATTGTGAAAACCATTGTAGTTCCGAAAAAACTGGTCAATATCGTTGTTAAGTAACAATATTAAATAACTTTTTTAAAAATTTAAGCAGCCTTGACTCTTGATGTTGAGGCTGTTTTGTTTCGTCAATTGGACGGAACATAATTAGATTATCAGCGTATTCAGGATTCAGTTTTGTGTGGTTTTTAATACATTTGTCGAGAATATGATTGATATAACTATCGGTTGATGTATATCCCTGTTTTTTATAAAAAATATGACACGGATGTTTCGGATCATAAATTCGGCTTGCAACAAGAAAAACTTTTCCCCCGCAGCCTTGTTGTTCACTTTCAGCCTGTGCAAACCTTAAAAATGCGCTTCCGTAACCCTGTCTTTTATTTTCTACAATCAGACGCTCAATTTTCAAGGCGTCAACTTTCTTTTGTTTTGGATATATTTCGTGAAGTTTCAAATCCCGCATCGTTCGGGTAATCATTTCACCTGCATATTCTCCGGTTTCGGTATCTGCCATACGGGATATATCAGCCTTGAAGCTTTTCATTGAAGTTAAATCCAAAAGGTTGACATCCCGTTTTGTATATATGAGATACTTAGGCATTTCTTGCGGAAAATGCATTGATAAAAGGCTTGGAGTTTTAGGTGAGATTATTCTTATCATACAATTATTAAAGTCTCTGAAAAAATTAATTGCCTAATTTTTAATAATTAAATTTACAAATAGTAAAATTACTGATTTTATAGTTTTTCTGTATTATAATAATAGATGTTAAATACAGATGATTAGGGATAGAGAGTTTTGAAGAAGCAGAAATATTATTTTATAGCAATAGGCGGAGTCGGAATGAGCGGGCTTGCAAAGTATTTGCTGGAAAACGGCTGTGAAGTTGCAGGGTCTGATGTTTGCGACGGAAAATATGTTCAAAAAGTAAAGAAAATGGGCGCGGAAGTTCATATAGGTCATAGTGCCGATAATGTACCGGAAGATTGTGTTGTAATTGCAAGTACGGCAATCAGACAGGATAATCCTGAAATGGTAAGAGCAAAAGAATTAGGATTACCTATTTATCACAGGTCTGATTTATTAGCGGAAATTTCAAGGGAAGGGAAATTTTTCTTAGGCTATTCAGGCACCCACGGGAAAACGACAACCAGCGGGCTTTCCGCTTATGTAATGGAAAAAGCGGGATTAAAGCCTTCTTATGTTGTCGGCGGTATAATTCCGGAACTGGATACAAACGCACACTGTCAGGACGGAAAGTGCTTTGTGGCCGAGCTTGATGAAAGTGACGGCACCATTGTTAAATATGTTCCGAATATCGTTGTTATAAATAATCTTGAGGCAGACCACCTTGATTTTTATAAAAACGGACTTCAATCTATTTTAGAAACTTTTGAAGAGTTTATTGCAAAAATGCCGCAGGATGGAGTTGTTCTGGCAAACAATGATTGTGAAGCGACAAGAAAACTTCACAGCCATAAAACCGTTACTTTCGGGCTTTCGGATGGCGCGGATTATCAGGCGAAAAATATTGAGTACAATTCTGAATATACAAAGTTTGATATTTACTATAAAGGGAAATTCCTGACAGATTTAAAAATTATCCTGAAAGGCAGACATAATGTCTATAATTCGCTTGCGGTTCTCGCAAGCCTTCATCAGGCAGGGATAGATTTATCTCTTGTAAAACCGCATTTTGCTACATTTACCGGCATGGGCAGACGCTTCCAGAAGGTAGGCTCGGCAAAAGGTGCTGTTATCTATGATGATTACGCTCACCACCCGACAGAAATTAAAGCGGCGCTTTCATCAGCATTAAGTTTTAAAGATAAACACGTTATTGCAGTTTTCCAGCCGCACCGATATACAAGACTTAAAAACCTTTGGAATGAGTTTTTGAACGCTTTTGAAGGGGTTGATAAGGTTGTTGTCACAGATGTTTATGCAGCGTCTGAAGACCCTATTGAGGGAGTAAATTCCTCAGCATTTGAGGCTGACCTTGAGAAAAAAGGAATTCCTTGCGAATACATTTCAGGGGATATGAAAGCTGTTGCAAAAGTCCTTTTTGAGGAACTTAAAGAGGATGACATAGTGATAGGGCTTGGAGCAGGTACAATTACGGCACTCGGAAAAGAACTTATTGCCTTAGATAAGGAGTTGAGCGAAGTTGCGGGTTGAGGAAGATTTTGAAGTTGCAAAATTGACGAGTTTTAAAGTCGGAGGGAAGATAAAAAAAGTTTATTTCCCTGAATGTGAAACCGATTTTATTGAAATCACCGAAAAAGAAACTGATTTCAAAGTTTTTGGTAATCTTACGAATACTCTTGTTTCTTCTGATGGCTATGACGGAGTTGTCGTAATTACAACGGGCATGAAGAATTTTTCAATTGAAGGGACAAAAGTTACGGCAGAATGCGGACTGAAAGGTCCAAAGTTATCGCAGGCTGTTGCAAAAGAAGGGTTAAGCGGCTTGGAATTTATGGTCGCATTCCCCGGTTCCATCGGCGGTGAAGTCTTTATGAATGCCGGCGCGCACGGGCAGTCAATAAGTGACGTACTTGTAAAAGCCACCTGCTGGTCGCGCGATAGAGGAGTTTTTCAATTATCAAAAGAGGAAATGGTGTTTTCTTACAGAACCTCAATCTGCCAGAAGGAAGATTTCATCATTTTATCCGCGGAATTTAACTTAAAACCAGCGCTGGAAGAAGAAATAAATGCTAAAATGAAAGAAAATCTGGATTTCAGACACTCAAAGCAGCCGTCGCTTGCGCTGCCGAATTGCGGGAGCGTATTCAGAAATCCTGAAGGGGATTCCGCAGGGCGTCTGTTGGAAGCCTCGGGGGCAAAGAATATCTCCGTCGGCGGTGCTCACGTTTATGAAAAACACGCAAATTTTATAATCAATGATAAGTCAGGAACTTCCCTTGATATTCTGGAAATTATGTACAAGATGTACAATGGAGTAAAAGAGAAGTTCGGAATTGAATTAAAACCCGAGGTCAGGTACCTCGGCGGAAATAACGAAAAAGAGGTTGAAATATGCAGGAAATTAAAAATGATAAAATAAAAAAAGATGCAAAAATCGCGGTATTATGCGGCGGAATGTCCTCGGAAGCTGAGGTTTCAATGCGTTCCGGCAAAGGCTGCTATGATGCTTTAAAACGGCTCGGGTTTGAAAACGCAGAACTCGTTGTCGTTGATAAAAATATTGCGGAAACCCTTAAAACGGGGAATTACGACTACGCCTTCAACGCTCTTCACGGAAAATACGGCGAGGACGGATGTATTCAGGGAATTCTTGAAATACTGCAAATTCCTTATACTGGCTGCGGCGTTATGGCAAGTTCTCTTTGTATGAATAAAGAATTCACAAAAAGAATTCTTTCAACCTGTCCTGATATTCCTATGGCAAAATCCGCCTTTGTCCGCAAAGGCGACGATGTTATGGAAAAGACGAAAGATTTAAAATATCCGCTGTTTACAAAACCTGTATGTGAAGGATCCAGTTTTGGGATGACAAAGGTGGATAAACCAGAGGATTTAAAGGCAGCTTATGAACTTGCCGAAAAATACAATGACGATGTTCTTGTAGAAGAATTTATCGACGGATTTTTCGTAACCGTCGGGGTTCTGGAGTGTGAGGGCGAACCTTTTGCCACGGAAATTCTTGAAATCAGACCGAAAAACGAATGGTACGATTTTGAAGCAAAATATAAAAGCGGAATGTCTGAATTTATAGTTCCGGCAAGGCTTCCTGAGGAGGTTACAAAACATGTTAAAGAAGTTGCAGTAAAAGCGTTTGAAACAGCAGGATGCCGCGGAGTTTCAAGAATTGATTTTATGATGAAGGATAATATTCCATACCTTCTTGAAATAAATACAAGTCCGGGAATGACTGCAGTCAGCGATTTGCCGGCTCAGGCGGCTGCAATGGGCATAGATTACGACCATCTGGTGTTAAATATTTTGCAAAGTGCAGGGTTGAACAAATAGGTAACTTATGGAAAAAAATGGTGCTCAAAACGGAAGGAATACTGAAGACGTAATCGATCCCGACAGATTGGTTAAACAAGTTCGAAAGAAACGACAATTGCGTAAAGGCAGAAGAAAACAAAGTGTCTTTCGTAATTTCTTTCGTTTTTGTATGACTGTTTTACTATTATGTTCCTTTGTTTATATTTCAAAAATGCCTCAGTGGTATCTTGATAAAAATATATTTACGGTATCCAAAAATAATTCCGTTGTGATACTAAACAACAAAATTGTTAAATCATATAAGATTTTATCGCTTTTGAAAAAGAGCAAGGTGCCGGATGTTCCGATTTATATGGCAAGAACTGATGATATAGAAAAGGAATTAAGGAAGCTTGCCCCGATAAAAGATGTTTATATCCGCCGGTATGCATTTCCTGCAAGGTTACAGATAATCGTAAAAGAGCGCATTCCTGTATTAACAGTATCTCCTGATAAAAATGTTCTTCCTGTTGCTGCATTTTCCCGTGACGGGGTGATGATAGGACGGGAGTATCTGCCTTTGAGTAAGGAGTTTAAAACGATTAAAGTTCTCTCGTACGGAAATAAAGGTGACGATTATACAAAATGGAATGCGGCAAAAGTTAAACAGATTGAAACGATTGTAAAATACGTAGAAACTTATTCTAAAGAACCTGTAGAATATATTGATATCAGAAATCCTAATGATATTTATGTGAAGATAAAGACAGTGAATATAAGACTCGGTAAACCGGATGAACATATTTACGATAGGATACAGCGAATTCCTTCGATATTGCCTCAGGTCAAACTGGTTGATTCAAAGGTTAAATATTTGGATTTAAGCTGGGAGAAAGTAAACTATCTGAAACTTGAGTAATCTTAATGCTGCCGGTTTGTAAAATTATCGGTAACATTTCACGCATTTGGCACTTTATATCCAAAAGGAGAAATTTTATGAAAATTACATTAGCACAAACAAGATTTAAAACAGGAGATTTTGAATTTAATTATAGCAGAATTGCAGATATATTGGGGAAAACATTTTCTGATTTGATTATATTTCCGCAAGCTGGATTGGAAGATCTGGGCGGTAAAGATTTGCTTCTTGATGAAAATGTCAATAAGGCTCAATCCGATATGTATGCGAAGATTGCAGAGACATTTCCTGATAAAACAATGCTTCTGGGTGACGTTTTGATAGATAAAGGCGAAATTTCTCTTTCTGCGGACGGATTTTATGATATCTGTTCACAGAGGGTTTTTGTAGCTGATTTTTATAACAGCGAGGTTGAATGTGATTTGTATATTCTTGCAAAAAACCGTTATTACACAATGAATTCTTACTCTGATTTTGTAGACAGTATAGAAAGTTCGTCTGATTTTATATTTGTAAGTGCAGTTGGCATTGCGGATTCAAATGTATATGCAGGCGGAAGTTTTGCAAAGAATAAATACGGGGTTCCGGTTGCGCAGATGCCGTTATGTGAAGAAAATGTTCAGGAAATTGATTTTGGCAGAACAATTGATTTTCAAGATGCATGTATGGAAGAGGAAGTTTATAAGGTTATAACATTTGCCTTGAAAGAATATTGTGAAAATACAGGCTTTAAAAAAGTTATACTCGGGCTTTCCGGCGGAATTGACAGTGCACTTACAGCAGCGCTTGCCGTTAAATCTATAGGTGCGGATAATGTATCCGGTATTCTAATGCCTAGTATGTTTTCATCTGAAGGAAGTATCACTGACAGCCTTAAACTTGCTGAAAATCTTGGTATTAAAACGGTAACCGAGCCTATTACACCTTTGTTTGACGCGTTTATGACCGGGCGGGAAAGACGTCATGATTTGGCGGAAGAGAATTTGCAGGCGCGTTTAAGAGCCTTAATTTTGATGTTCTATTCCAACAGAGAAAACAGACTGCTGCTTTCTACAGGTAATAAATCCGAAAGCGCAATGGGCTTCGGAACTTTGTACGGGGATCTGGCAGGCGGATTAAACCTTATCTGCGACCTTACCAAAACAAATGTTTATAAACTTGCCAATTTCGTAAATAAAGATGGAGAGGTCATTCCGCAGGCAATAATAGACAAAGCGCCGTCGGCAGAACTTCATCCGGGGCAGAAAGATCAGGATAGATTACCTGAGTATGCAGTACTGGACGATATTCTTGAAATGTATTTTGAGCATAATATTCCGCAAGAAGAAATTTATAAAAAATATGATAAATCTGTAGTGGATGAAGTTATCAGAAAAACCTACAGAATGCAGTATAAGCGACATCAGGGCTGTCTAGGGATAAGGCTTACCGAACGCTCTTTCTGTGGAGGGATTGAGCTTCCTGTGGTACAGAGAATGTATTAATTTAGAAAACTAGGGGAGAGCATTCTCCCCTTTTTAAATAACTTTCAATTGACAAAATTCAAATCATGATTTAAAATAGATATATGGAATTGTCAGTGTTGGTTGATAATAATTCTCGGGCAGGAAGTTGTTTGATATCCGAACATGGATTATCTTTCTTTATCGAGGATTATGATACAAAATTGTTGTTTGACTGCGGAAGCAGCGATGCATTTATAAAAAATGCCTATAACCTGCAGATTGATTTAGCAACAGTAACTGATATAGTTTTATCGCACAGCCATATAGATCATATTGGCGGTTTAATGCGTTTGCAATCATTATATCAAAAGTTTGAAAATATAGGGATTGATTTTCCCGGTAAAAAAATAATCGCACATCCGGATGTGTTTAAACCTGCGGAAAGTAATATTTTGGATAATGAGGCGGCATACCTTTCTAAAGACGAGATGGATAAATTTTTTACTCTTGTTTTGACTAAAAATCCTATGCCTATTTCGCACAATATAATGTATCTTGGAGAAATTCCAAAACCTAAGAATGTTACGGCGGACTATTCTCCTGATGAATCAGCGATAGTATTTAAGTCAAAAGACGGGCTTGTAATAATTTCCGGATGTTCTCACAGCGGGATAGATAATATTATTGAGCACGCAAAATATGTAATGGGAATGAACAGGATTAATACGGTAATAGGCGGTTTGTATCTTATTAATAAAGATGAAGCCGAAATTAATCGTATAGGTGAATATTTACGAGATCAATGCGTACAGCGTATATTTCCTTGCCACTGTACGGATTTGGAAGCAAAAATAATTCTTTCGAAATACGTAAAAATTGAAGATGTGGCAACAGGTCAGAAATACTCCTGGGAAGATGCTACTTAGGCAGATTTTTGAAATAATCTTTTTCAGTTAAAGCTTTATAAGTACAGCCAATTCCGTTAGATATGTTTGTACTGGTTATAGAACAGTAGGTATCTGTGTTGTATTTAGTATTATCAGCGCCCATTGGCAGCAGCTTCCCCGTTTTGTTCTCGATTTGAAATGTAAATAAATCGTGCCCCCATCTATTAGGTTTGTTGTTTATACCATTTATGTCGACAGTTATTAAAATGTCTGAAGTAAAATTTTCAACCATAATAAGCATTCCGTCTGTTAATATTGTCTGTCCGTCATCAAATAACATTGCGTTTGCATATTTTGCAGCATTATTGTATGTTTTATAAATTTGAGTTCCGGATTGGGTGTTTCCATTTTCGTCAGTAAATGAGTTACTAACGCAGTTTCGATATTTACAGTTTCCGTGATTTACAAAATACATCCTAAAATATTCCATAAAAGTACCAGTGGCACTAGGGCTAGCATTTCCTCCAAAATTAGCAGTATTTGGAATCATTCCCGTGTCATACTGCATTTGCTGCAAAGCCTGCTGGAGTATGGAGTAAGCTTTTTGAAGAGCAGTTTCAAGTTCTTTTCCTCTTGTTTGATTAACAAGCGCCGGTAGAGTCATTGCGGCTACAACACCTATTATCCCTAATGTTATTAATACTTCGGCTAAAGTAAATGCTTTTTTCATAATCAACCTCCATCTTAATTATTAGTTATCTGCCTGATTTTATCTACGTATTGTTAATACGTATATTTAAGCAGGGCTTACGTTTACACTGTACGTATGCAGTCGGATTTTTATGTAAAACTAGGGAAAAATATCAAGGCTTATCGTAAAAAACAGGGGCTTACTCAGCAGCAGCTTGCCGATAAAATGGATATTCCCCTGAATTTTATGGGTAAGATAGAAGTAGCTTTCTCAAAGCCTTCTCTTGATACTCTTATTGATTTTGCCGATGCTCTCAATACTACTGTCAGCGATTTGACTAACTTTGATAAAGAAATTTAATATTTGCTTGATTTTATTATTCTACTGTTGTAATATCTATTTTGCGGAAATTTTACGGCTTTGGTATGCCTGAAATTTCTCAGTAACTTACTTAACAACAAAGGAGAAGAAAATGCCAAAATTGAAAACACACAGAGCCGCTGCAAAACGCTACAAAGTTACTGCAACCGGCAAAATTATGAAAAGACATGCAGGTATAGGCCACTTGCTCCAGCACAAATCGGAATCAAGAAAACGTAAAATCTTTAAAATGGTTTCGGTTTCAGAGTCACACTTAAAATTGGTTTCCAAAGAGTTACCATACAAGAAGTATTCAAGATAGGAGCATAAAATGAGAATTAAACGTGGTAATGTTAGTCGCAAAAGACATAAAAAAATATTAAAACTTGCTAAAGGCTTTATCGGCGCAAGAAGCAGAATTTTTAAAGTAGCTAATACAGCTGTTATGAAAGCTTTAAAATACGCTTACAGAGACAGACGTACTACAAAACGTAATATGAGAAGATTATGGATTGTAAGAATTAACGCAGCTGTCAGAGAACGCGGTATGAGCTATTCAAGATTCGTTAATGCTTGCAAAAAAGCTAATATCTTAGTTAACAGAAAAATGCTTGCTGAACTCGCAGTAAACGATAAAGAAGCTTTTGATGTTGTTTTTGAAGCTGCTAAAGCTGTAAAATAATAATTTCATAAAGTTTTCAAAAACGCAAAAACACCCTGATAAAGGGTGTTTTTCTTTTTGTTTGTGACAAATTGTAAACAATGTTTAAAGTTTTTGTATTGATGTGCCGATAGTATATACATAGGATACACCAAGACAGGAAAAGGAAAGGTCGAACGTCATGGGAATGGCAGCATCACAAGCTAGATTTTTGGGTTTAACGGCGCGAAAGACGAACGTTGAATACGAAGGTCAACAGGTGAACCAGCAGAGAACATCTCTGTCGAACCAGTCTGCCAACTATTACAACGACCTTTTGGGAATGACAGTACCTGTACCACCGTCAGTAGATGAATATACAAAGACAGTATATACATTTGAAGATGGAGCGTTAACGAACCAGATAACAGCGTTAATAGCACAGGCAGACGGAATGTATACGGTAAGTTACCTGTCGCATTGGCAGGATGATTTTGCACCAGTAGCAGCATCGTCAAG
>CALVBD010000008.1 GCA_944325635.1 Candidatus Gastranaerophilales bacterium
ACCTCTCGGAAAATGATACTTAATCATTTTCCTCGGCAGAGTCCCTGAGGTCGAGTCTTCCAATCTCTCCCATGCTACAATTACTAAAAGGGGTTTAGATACCACCTTTTTTAATGCTTGGATATTTGGGTAGTTGTAGTTGTAGGTTGGGGTTTCTACCCCAACAAAAATATTTGTTATAAAATTATAAAATGAATTATAGGCGTGCTTTTATTCAAAACAGTTATTTGCATTTAATTGTTCTCTCTTATGAAAGAAAAAGTATATTTGTCGATAATATTGAACTACTAAGACATGCCTTCAAAAATGCAAAACATTTCTTTAGTTTCGAAATTATTGCAATTTGTGTTTTACCCGACCATATACATGTAATACTAAATCCTAAAAATATTAAAGAATATCCTAAAATTATTACATCAATAAAATATTACTTCTCTAAAAATTATGCCGTTGGGGTAGAAACCCCAACCTACGGGTATGTTAATAAAGGTGAAAAAGGTATATTCCAGAGAAGATTTTTTGAACATACGATTACCTCGGAAGAGGAATTAAACAATCAAATTAATTACATTCACTACAACCCGGTTAAACATGGGTTTGTGAATAATGTTAAAGACTGGCAGTATTCCTCTTTTCATAAATTTGTAAAGCAAGGTTTATATGAAAATGATTGGGGCAGCTCAAATGACATTAAAAATATTAAAGATTTAGATTTTGAATAGTCTTTATCTCTGTTATTTTTCATCAAACCTGCTGTTACTTGGCAATGATACTTAATCATTTTCCCCGACAGAGTCTCTGAGTTCAAGTAGCAACTGAGAACAAGTCATAAGAAAAGAGCCCTGCTGCAGCAAGACTCTTTTGTATTTGAGGTTTTATTTGTCTTATTGAATATGAATTGAATTTTCTATCGGTTTCATATTAGCTTCGGCATAGTTTGCGGTTTCATCCAACATCAGGTTCAAGTATAACAGTTTGTTTGCTGTAGCTTGATCAAGGTCTATGAACTCACCTCCGGCTTTTACATCTGATGCTGAAACAATCTTAACATTTGCATTTATTTCAAGATCTCCGTATTTAACTTTAACCGGGATTACGTCACCGACTTTTAATGATTTATGGTGTGAAAGTTGAACACCGCCTCTTGAAATGTTAAGAATTGCATCTGCACCGGAATCTGATTCAAATTCAACCATATCGGCTTCTGATACGAGATCAAATCTCATATATTGACGTTTATCGATTACCGGAACACCGTCGGATACATCCTTACGTTGTACCCAAGTCAACTTACCAACATCATCATCTGATATTGAAGGTTCGGTTGGAGTCGTGTCAATCGTTGGAGTTGTATCTTCGGTTGGCTCTGTCGGAGTTGTGTCCTCAGTCGGCTCGGTTGGGGTTGTATCTTCCGTTGGTTCTGTCGGAGTTGTGTCCTCAGTCGGCTCGGTTGGGGTTGTATCTTCCGTTGGTTCTGTCGGAGTTGTGTCCTCGGTCGGCTCGGTTGGGGTTGTATCTTCCGTTGGTTCTGTCGGAGTTGTGTCCTCAGTCGGCTCGGTTGGGGTTGTATCTTCCGTTGGTTCTGTCGGAGTTGTATCCTCAGTCGGCTCGGTCGGGGTTGTATCTTCCGTTGGTTCTGTTGGAGCCGTTGGCTCTGTTGGTTCTGGCTCAGTTGGTTCAGTTGGAACTACAAGGTTGTCGTCGTCATCTTCACCGCCTTTGTCTTCATCCGGAATCGGATCTCCGTCAACATCATAATCAGGATCGTCGCCCTGTTCACTGCCGCCGTAATAATAGTTACGTCCGTCATCGTTAGGGCTTGTCTGATTGTCACCATTTCCGCCAGCAGCTTCAACATCTTCCGGTCTTACTGCTTCTACTCTGATGGAAATATCTTCACCCTCAGGATTTTTAATAGGGTTGGTTGAACCATCAGGGGTAACTGTAGATTTGCCGTCTTCTCCTCTGTGTTTACCCATATTGAAGTAGTAACCGCCTGCGTAAACGTTATCAGCTTTGATATTTAAATCTTGTTGATAAGGTCTGCCTGCTGTTGTACCGTCAATTCTTCCGTTTTTGATTACAACGGTTGAATCTGCTGCGTGTTGATAATGAGGAGCTTCACCTTCATCCCAGTAGCTGCCGAGGTCTAATGCTGTAATCCTTACTTCGTCCGGAATTACATTTTCGTTCGGTCCATAGTAATCATTAGGGTATGAAGGAACAAGTCCTAAGTTTTCGATATACAAGTTTTTACCGTTAGTAACAAGGTCGATATTTTTGTCGGCGGTAATTTCTCTGATATAGGTATTACCGGAGAATTGAGCATCGATATTACCTGTTCTGGAAATCATAGCGCAAACATTGGTATCCATTTTTTCGCCGTTATCGCCGTCCATACCTTTTACGTTGATGTCACGGATTGCAAGCATATCAACACCTTGATTGTTTTTACTTGTATAATCCGGAACGTGCGGATTTGTAGCGCTGTCACCGTCAAAGATATCTGATACGCCGTTTTGTCTGAAAGTAACTTTTTTACCTTGTTCACCGATATCTTTACCGGCTATAACCGAAATACCAGTACCTTCAATGTTAATAGTATCCGGTTCTTTAGAACGGTTTAAGATACTGTAAGTAGGTTTTGAATCAGTTGCTTTGTTGTTAATATCATCTGCAAGAAGAATAACTCTGCCGTCAGCTTTCACTGAATTCAAGTTCATATCTTTATTAGCACTTGCAAGGTTAATGAGAGATTCGTTTGTACCTTTAGTACTTCTTGCAGTGATTACACCGTCAACATTAACGTTAACTGATTTTGTCCAATCTCTGCCGTCAGGTCCGATACCTGTACAAACACCGTCATCGCAAGGACCGACTTCTTTACCGATAGCGCCGTTAGTAACGTTCATTGTTAAATTAGCACCGTCAGTTGTTTGGATTAAAGTTTTTGCAACACCGGAGTTGTAGAGATTACCGTTATTGATAGTGAAAGTAGTTTCACCATCAGACGTTACATAAAAATCATTATCAGTATTGTCACCGATTACGATATTAGAATTTGTGCCTTTAAAATCAAGAGTACCTTTGTTATTCTGGTCAACATGACCTTTAATATTCATACCATTGGCACCTGAGTTGTCCATTAACAGAGATGAGCCGTTAGAAACAACATTCGCATCGGATTCAACATCCAATTTATTTTCTTTGTTGGTAATAGTAGCTTTGCCGGTGTTGTTAGTAACATCACCACGGATAATCAAGCCGTCAGTACCAGTTTCGTTAGTAATATTCATGGTGCCGTCATTTTCAACTATACCGTCAAGATCAATCCCGATACCATCTTCATGGTTAAGGATTTCCATAATACCTTTGTTTTTGATAGCCCCTGTAGAAGCAATTTTACCTGCTGCGTTTGTGATAGTAAGATTACCGTTATGGTTGGCAACTTCACCGTTAATTATAACACCGTCAATACCTGTGTTATCAATAGTAATATTACCTGAACCGTATGTTCTGACTAAACCGCCATCAGCAACGTTTGTACCAACATTTGATTTAATAACAATATTGCCGTTTGCTGCGGAGAACTCATTGCCTGATACCATGTTGTCAGTTTTTACAAGTTTATCAAATAAAGCTTCAGCCTGTGTTCTTACTGCAGCATTATCAACATTTCCTGGTTTACTTGCAAACACATCTGTATTACCACCGATACTTGCAAGAATACCTCCTGTAGGACCGACTGTAACTTTACCACCGTTCAATTCAACATCGCCTCTTGCCATAATAGCGCCGTCAACCTGAATTGTACCGTTACCGATAGTAAGAGAATTAGGATCCCAAACTTTATCTGGTAAATATGCTGCATTATTAACAGTACCTGCACCGGCCGCATATTGGATATCAGTCGGCATATCTTTTATCAATTTGTTATAATCATTCTGAGTCGGTGTTAAAACTGACAAAGAACCAACGTTCAATACGCCGCTTGAACCGACAACCAACCCGTTCGGAGCTACAAATATCAGTTGACCGTCAGATTTCAATTGGCCGTTTAAACCGTTAAGAGCGTTAATAATACCATGAATTTGAGCATTGCCATCAATAAATGTTACAAATTTACTGATATCACCTTGTGAAAGTTTTAAATCAGGATTATCAAGATGTTCTTTATTATACCATTGGAAAATAAAGTTAGCTACATCTTGATTACCAAGTATAAATTCCTGAAAATGTTTGAAACCGATATCGTCTTTAAAAGCATCCGGTCTAAAATTAAAACTACCATTTTGTCCGTTCGGAGATAACTTATTACCGCCGGCGTCAATAATACTGCTGTCAATACCAAATGACGGTGCCACTACAGCTTGCTGCAAGGCTAAAATAGAACTTACAGCTAAAATTAATGCCCTTTTATTTCTTTTGTTCGATTTCATGATATTAAACCTCAAATCCTTTGCACTTAACACAATACATTTTCATATTTATACTTATATAAACGGATTGGCATGCGAAAATATTGACACTTTTTCGATAAAACTTTACAAAATTTCATAATTTGACTTTTCATATATTGCATGTATTATTATATATCAACTATTTTTCGAAGAAAGCTTTTGTTAATTTTATGTATCGGTATAAGATAATAACTGAAGTATGAAGGTAATTTTTAGTTGAAAGGAAGAATGGGTGAAGAGTTTTTCTTTTACCCCCCCCTCACCCTATCCCTACGGGAGAGGGGAGAAACAATACGTCATTGCGAGATAGCGAAGCAATCCAGCTTTTAAATAAATGAAGGATGAGTGGTTCAATAAAAAATTAGCAGTCCCCTCACTTTTCACACATCACCCTCACCCTATCCCTACGGGAGAGGGGATGAAATTCGTCAACTTGTAAAGGATGGCTGGGGGGAATTTTTCAGAAAAACCCTCCGGCGCTTACGCGCCACCTCCCTTATTAAGGGAGGCTTTAATTTATTCCCTCTCCCCTTACGGGATACAAAGGGAGCAGGCGAGGAACGAACCTTGCAATGAGGGTGGGACGACGTCCCGGGAGAAGGGTAAATTTAGCTAAAAAGTTGAATGAGTGAAGGGTTGAAATAGTAATGAGAAACTTATTATTACTGAACCATTCACTACTCACCACTCACTATTCACTTAAATGTACTTAACGTCCTATTTTACCTTATGTTAATAAATGTAAAGTTGAGTTTTTCGTTGTAAATCCTTGCTATTACCGAATTCCATAAAATTCTGCAAATATAAAATTAAAGTTTTCATGCAATTCTGCCGTACAAAAATTGTTTATAAGTACATAGAGAAGTATAAACTAAACCATGCAAATTTTCCAGTGGGAGAAAATGCAGAAAGGATGTATTATGTGTGCAAAAATTGACCCGAAAATTTATGGCATGACTGAACAACAGTGGAATTCGATGAGTGCCAAACAAAAAGAGGGCTTTCAAGCGAATTGGAATGCCTGGGATGAAGCAACCAAAGACAAATTCAGAGAAGTGATGGCTCAAAAGAACGGAAGAGATGCTTCCGCAGCATTGTCAGGAGATGCGGCAAAAACCGAAACAAAATCTAAAGGTCTTGTCGTTGAAAGTTCTACACCTGTATCACAAACGGCACAGGCTGCAAAAGCAAAAGCTGCTCAAAATACTGTTCCGCTGGAAGATAATAAAGCTTTGCAGGAACAAAAACTTGCTCAGTACAAAAAGGAATACGCTGAACTCTATGCAAGCGATCCTGAACGTACTCAAGAAGATATTGTAGATGTTCTATATGCTAAAGAAAAATATGAGATGGAATCTGCAATGAAGAAAATGAGAGAATCATCAGACGGTCGAGTTGCTCTGGCAGACAGATATTTAAAAGAATTCGCATCTCCTGATGATACTATGAAATTTGCAGATACTTATTCTAAATACTTAGAAAAATATCAGGATAAAGAAGTTGCAAGACAACAGTTCAACAGTGAATTCGACCTTACAGAAGAAGATGAAGGTTACATCAGACCAGGAATGGAGCCTACAGAAAGACAAATTCAAATGGTAGCTCACAGAAAAGCTCTCCTTGAATCAGTTAATATCGGTAACGAAGATATTGATAAAATGGCTTCAAAATTCCTACAAGATAGATACCTGAACGCTGCAATGAATGAAGTTGCCGAGTATGATGCAAAGATTTCTGAAGCTATAGCCCAAGGTGATACAGAAAAAGCTGAAAAACTTAAAAAGAAAGCTCAGGAATATCTGGTAGATGCAAAAAAAGAAGAAGTTGAAACTCTTGCAAAAGATAAAGAAGATCTTATTGAAATGATGGCTGAGGCAAAACTCGACAGAGAAATTGCTGAAGAACGTGTTGCTAAAAGACAAATTTTCTATAGTGACGAAGCTCCGGGATATGATAAAAATAACCCTGATCACAAAGTCCTCACTAAAAAAATGAGAGAATTTGTAGATGAAAATCCGAAAATGTTCTATGACGAAAACGGAAACTTCAGCAGTGATAAATTCAAGGATTTCTTTGTAAGAATTTCCAATGAAAATGAAACCGCAGAAGACGGTTATGCACAGGCCGATTATATGACAAGTATTGACAACCGTAAAAGAGGTAACAGAGAAAAGGATCTTCTGGAATATCAAAACTCTCTTGCGGAACAATATCCAGAATATAAAAACCCTGAAACAAGAGCTGCATTCCTTAAAGCTCATCCGGATATTGCAGACAATTTGAATTACATTACAACAAAAGCAAGCTTCAAAGACAGAAAATTCCAGGGAGCATGTGCAGAGATTTGCGGTCTTGATAAAGAAAAAGATAAACTTGGTGCCAAACGTGCACTCCACGTACTTAAAAGTGGTTTGAAAGGTGCAGGTGCCGGCTTTGCACTTGGTGCTCTCGGTGAAGGCTTTGCATGTACAAAAGTTGTAAATAAAGCATACTCAGGTATTCTTGGATTAAGCGGTACTGTCGGCTTCCAGGGTATTCAGCACATTGTACAAAACTACACCCATAACGGTACCGTAGGATATTCTCACAACGGAACTGTAGATTACAGCACATCCGGTACTGTTGACTATAACATAAGCGGAACTGTTGATTACACACACAATGGTGTTGTCGGATATGAAGGCAGCGGTGTTGTCGGATATCAGGGCAGCGGTGTTGTCGGATATCAGGGCTCAGGGTTTGTAGATTATTCCTACGGAGGCGTTGCTGAATACGGCGGAACTCTTACCGGTAATGCTCAGGCAGAATTTACCTGGGAAAAATGGGAAAACGGTATGCTTGAAGATTTCGGAACCGAAATAAAAGATGTACCATGGAGCGGAGACTACAGCGGACAAGTATCATACGGCGGCACCGGCAGCGTGGGATATAACTATAGCGGACAAGTCGGATATAACTACGGCGGACAGGTCGGATATAACTACAGCGGACAGGTCGGATACACTGCTCAAGGTAGTGTCGGGTACAACGCATCAGGTACTGTTGGATATACTGCTAACGGTACTGCAGCTTACACCGCTAACGGTCAGGTTGATTATACCGCTCAAGGTAAAGTTGAAGGCGACTTCGCTTACCAAGGTGAACAAGAATACCGTGCCGAAGGTGAATACAAAGGCACTACAAGCGCAAGACATAAATTTGACTGGGGCGTTCCGCTTAAGGCAGCTGCAATGGGCTTCGTAACCGGTGCAATCGGCGGCTTGCTCAGTATGAAAAATGTTAAATACGATGGCGGCGGACCAAGAATCGAAGCCAGAAAGAAAGTTGCGGAAGATATTCCGAAACCGCCAAAACCAATAGATCTGGATGATATTGCACCACTTCCGCTTCCGGATGTTACGGATATCGAACTTGAACCGATTCCGATTCTGCCGGTTAAACCGCCTGAATACTACGATTATACAATCGAACACGATCCGGGCAAAGAAGCTCCTACGCACACAATTAAATATAAAGAAAACCCTTCTGTAATCGTTGAAGGCAGATATGGAGTCAAACCAGGCACAAAAGCATATAATGAAATCTTAGCATCAATGCTTGATGCCAGCGGATATCAACAGGGCACTAACCTCTATGTAGGCGACAAGTTCGTCCTCCCGACAGTAACTGTCGATGGTAAGGAATACAAACCTAACGATAATCCGGATGCGGTTAAACCAGGTGACTTAGGCAGTAAGATAGGTGCCGCACACCTCAAAGCCAAAGTTCAATACATCGGTGGCGCATACTACGTCGTAGATGTTACAAATCCGAACCAGCCTCGACGCTTGACCGGACCACTCTCGGAAGCTCAGGCAGAAGCCAAACTTCAAGAACTCAAAGCTAAGGCCGAAGCTGAAGGCAAAATACAAAAACCGAAAGAATAAAAGGAGGTACTTAACAGACGAGAGACAATTGAATAGCTTTTTTGAGAAAGACCCGGATTAATTTTCGGGTCTTTTGGTGTTATAATAATCCTATAATATTAAGGCAATATGTCTCTATAATCGACATACAGCAAAAAGAGAGGTTTTCATGGATTATTTAAATATAAAATTAAACGGCATTGATACAGACGGCACAGAAAAAGAATTTTCACTCGCAGACTTTAAAGGGCAGAAAATAATTCTTTACTTCTACCCGAAAGATAATACATCAGGCTGTACTCAGGAAGCATGCAATTTCCGCGACAATTTTAACAGACTCACCTCAAAAGCAACAGTAATCGGCGTCAGTCCGGACAGTATAAAAAGCCATTTGAAATTCAAAGAAAACCACGAGTTGAATTTTATCCTTCTCTCAGACCCGGAACACATTCTCTCAGAAGCATTCGGTGCCTGGGGCGAAAAATCAATGTACGGACGCAAATATATGGGAATTATCCGTTCCACCTTCATCCTTGACGAAAACGGCAGCATAATTAAAGAATGGCGCAAAGTTAAGGTCAAAGGCCACGTAGATGAGGTTTTAAACTCTCTGTAAAAAAATTGACAAATTATACAAATATAATTAAATTAAACAGTATGAAAAAGATTTTTATATTACTATTGCTGTTAGTATTTCATTTACCCGTATGCGCAGAGGTTCTTCAGGGCAGCATAACGTATGATGTCGATTCCGCACGTGAAGAATTACTTAAATATTCAGATAATAAAATTGACAAAACCCTTGTAGAATCCTTTTATAAAGATTACTACTACAAAGAAAATCAAGCCTATAAACTCAGCGCTGATACAAACCTTACGAACAGAGTGCTTGCATTCTTTTCTGATACAACGTACGGGGTTATGTATAAAGCTATACCTCTGTATGTCTGGTACTATTCAAAAGACGGAGATTTAATTTACATGGAAAAGAAAGATTCCACAGAATATCCGTACAAGGCTTACAAATACACGCCATCAGGCTTGTTAATGAATATGAGCCTCAGAGTTTCAAAAGAAGAAACTTTCATATATACTCCTGCCGGGAAACTTGTTGCGCACTGGATTGGACCAAACGCTTATGATGAAGATAACAATATTATAATGACACGCGAATATAAAGAGTAACTCCGGACACTTATCCAATCCTCAAATTTTACTATACGATGGAGCAATTTTTTCATAACCGCCTTTAAGTTTTAATTAACTGAAAAGGAGGAATTATGTTTAATTCAGACGAAAACATTGAAATTGAAGAAGAATTTGCAGAAAGCTGCGAATTAGCAAAGAGCGCAAAAATTCTTATGGTCGTAACAAATACTGATCATTTTGATGAACACCATAAGACAGGTGTTTGGTTTGAAGAATTTGCCATACCTTATCTTGCGTTTGAAAAAGAAGGTTATTTTGTAACAGTTGCAAGCTTAAAAGGAGGCAAGGCCCCACTTGATCCCGCAAGTGACAACCTAATTGATGACATAAAGTGGAATAAAGCAAAAAAAGCACTCGAGGATACAACACCATTAGAAAGTATTGACTATACCTTCTATGACGCAATAGTATTGCCGGGAGGACACGGGCCTATGTTTGACCTTGCCAAAAGCGAACTTCTGGGAGAAATTGTGTCATATTTTGACGAGAAAAATAAAATTATTGCTGCAGTCTGCCATGGTCCGGCTGGACTTTTAACCGCAGAAAAAGACGGAAAACCTTTTGTCAGTGGACGGACATTGACAGCGTTTACAAACGAGGAAGAAATCGCATATAAAAAAGACCAACTTACTCCGTTTATGCTAGAAGATGCACTTGTTAAGAAAGGAGCTATATTTAAAAACGGCGGAGTTGGTGCCGTAAATGTTATTGAAGACAGTAATCTTATTACGGGTCAAAATTTTCAATCCGCAGAACTCTTTGCAAAAACAATTATCAATCATTTAGAAATGTAAATAAAAAAGCCGTCTTAACAGCGGCTTTTTTATGATAAAATCTCTGTAGAAAGGGATAATGTATGTTTGATAATAAAGTAAATGTCTTAAAAGCACTGGCTATAACACTTGTTGTTTCCGGACATCTGGAATTCTCGCTTCTGGGAATTTTTCCGCCTTATTCATTTCAGCTTGCGCTGTTTTTCTTTATATCAGGATATTTATTTAACAAAAAATACCTTGATGATGTCGTGACATTTATTGAAAAACGTATAAAAACCCTTCTGCTGCCGTACTTTTTATACAGTACCTTTTACCTTGGCGTCACAGCATTAATCGCAAAACTCACAGGCAAATGGTGGGGAATGCCGTTATCATTGAAAAATTTCTTTATAACTCCGTTTCTCAACGGACATCAATTTGATTTGTCATGCCCGCTGTGGTTTGTAACCCAGTTATTTATGACAATGATAACTTTCTTATTCCTTTTCAGAGTTTTACGCGGCATAAAAGACAACAAATACTTTCATCTTGCAGTATTTACACTGCTGGGGATTTCGGCAATTCCACTGTCAAAAGTTGTTGCAGTAACACCACTTGCCTTAATTGTTATAAGAACGATGTTCTCATTATTCTTTGTTTATCTGGGGTATTTCTACAAAAACTTTATTGAGGATAAATATGATATTCTGACTATGAAATGGTTCGGGGCAATTGTGGTTTTACAGTCAGTTTTATGGATGTTTAACAGGGATTACGATCCGGAACATGGAATCGGTTTAAGCTATGTACTTGTTTGGGCGCGGTTTGATGATCAGTTAATTGTACCGATTTTAACTGCACTTACAGGTATTTGGGCATCTTTATTCACAGTTAAAATCATCTATCCTTACGTAAAAGATTTAAAATTCGTAAATTATCTCGGGAAAACAACATATCACATAATGGCAAACCATCTTTTGGTTATGTATATTATCACGGCGATTTTCTTAAAAATCAACGGAATTCCGATAGCAGAACGTGCAAACCACGACATTTATTGGATTTACAATCCGGTACAAACGACATACCTTTATTTTGTGCTCACAATGGTAATAACAACTTACGCAGGTGCAGCACAACAATATCTGTGGAAAAAAGCAAAAAATTTATTTACCGAGAAAGACGTCTAATTCATCAAGCAATTTTGTTAATGACTGAAGGATCTGCGGACTGCCAACGGATTTAACAACAGCTGTAACATCATCTTCAAAGTCTTTAGGGAGTTTTTTGCAATATTTTTTTGCATATTGAACTAATTTCTTTTCACCCGGATGTGTCTGCATATTATATGCAAACAAAATATCAAAATAGCTTGCTAAAAGCGCAGCCGTTCTATGATTTTGGCTTACCAGATCCTCTCTTTTAACCGCAAGTTCCACCTGTTTATAAAAAGGAGCACCGTCAAGAGATCTCAGCATCGGATAATTTTTATTAATAATATTCTGTTTAAGCTCTTCTGGATAAGGTTCTTTTAACTCATCAATAATTCTTTCAAATTCATAATTTCGGTCATAGAGAATTTTAGATGTTTTGAGATTATGAATAAACGCAGTTGTATAACCGAGACGGGCATTACACTTACTCCAGACCCAGTCCATTTCTTTATAAGCCCAGTCAAGATTTCTGTACATTATATCAATATACATGTTCTTAGGTTTTGTAACAGAGAACTCATCTCCGTCTTCAAAAAAAGTATTACCGATAGTGTATTTATCGCAATATTTTTTAATCAAATCTTCACGAAATTCAAGCGGAATTTTTTCACTCGAATATACATAGACATCAAAATCAGACATATCATCATTAATCAAACTTGTCTTAGAACCGGATAAAACAACAGAATTTACTGTTTTGAGTTTTGAAAATTCTTCCGCGATGTCATTTAAAATCATGATAATCTCCCTTTTAATTTATATTATAACAGAAAAAATGAAGATTGAAAAGCCTCCGATATCTTTTTTTCGATAAATTATTTTGGAAGATTTTTTAAGTAATCTTTTCGAATAAAAACCTGAAAGACCTTCTTCATATTGCATACATTGAACAGGAATATGATTCCATATTTATAAAAAGGGGGAAATAAAATCCCCCATCTGTTAAACCTATTTTTTCACATCATCTTTAATAACAATTAAGTTATTCATGATTTTCATTGCACAGGTAGGCAGTACAACATGTTCCAGCCCGTCAGCAATACTAAGGATTTTACCTGCACCGAGAACAACTTCTTCGCCCTTGTAAGTAAATTTGTAATCTGTTTCTCTGTCTGAACGAATAGTAACTTTGTCCATTCTGTTTCCTTTCCTGATTTTGTCATTTTAACATTAATTTTTATCTTCCATAATGCCCAGAGGATTAAAAAATAAACCTTCTTCCATTACCTCATCATAAATATCTTTATCTTCCTCAAACTGTTTTTGTGTGTAAGGGTAAAGGTCTATACAAACCCCGAGTTGAGTTTCTATTTTTCCTACAATAGGCCAAATCTGTTCTCTTTTCGATTTATCTTCAATTTCAAAAAGCGCAACAATTTCAATATCTTCATCTTCGTGTTCTTTCCCGTCAAGATAGGCGCCAAAAAGATAGAGCCCTTTGTAATCTTCAAAAGTTCTCCTGAAAGCGTTGGATAACAGCTTAATAACTTCATTAACCTGACTTGGCATAGTTTCAACCCCTTATATTCGATTCAGAACTTCGCTTCTTTTTATAGTAACCTGTTCGGATGTTTTCAAATCTTTAACGGAAACCGTACCGGATTTTATTTCATCTTCACCCAAAATAAGCGCAAAATCAGCGACTTTGCCTGCTTTTTCAAGTTGTTTAGTGAACTTTTTATTAGTAAGGTCAAATTCTACATTTTTACCTGCAGCGCGGAGTTCTTCCGCAAGTTCAAAGGCATCGGCAGGTGAATTTGACACAATATAAGCGTCAAGTTTTTGCGGTTCAACAGGAGGAAGGAGAGAATTCAGCCTTTCCATACCCATAGCCCAGCCGACGGCAGGAGTATCGTCACCGCCGAGGTTTCTGACAAGGCTGTCATAGCGTCCGCCGCCGCATACAGCGTTTTGGGAGCCGAGGTTGTTTGATTTTATTTCAAAAACCGTTCTGTTATAATAATCCAGACCTCTTACAAGAAGTTTATTTTCAACGTATTTAATTCTTAAAACATCCAGATAGGATTTTACGGCTCTGTAGTGTTCAGCGCATTCTTCGCAAATAAAATCTGACTGGATAACCTTTTGGATTTCAGGTTTTGCAAAAATTTCTTTGCAGGAGTCAACTTTACAATCCAGAAGACGGAGAGGATTTTTTTCATATCTGTTTTGACAATCCTCACACAGATTTTCAAATTCAGGTTTCAGGACTTCTTTAATTTTTGCCTTGTAAGCTTCGCGGCACTTAGGACATCCGAGGGAATTTATTTCCACCTCTAAATCATTAAGGCCGAGGGCTTTCAGATAATTAACCGCAAGCAAAATAACCTCTGCGTCAGCTGTCGGCTGTTTTACGCCGAACATTTCAACGCCTACCTGATGGAACTGGCGTTGTCTGCCTGCCTGCGGACGCTCATATCGGAACATCGGACCTTTATACCAGAGTTTAACAGGAGGCGAAAGTCTTGCCATGCCGTTTTCTATAAACGAACGCACAACTCCTGCCGTGTTTTCAGGACGGAGGGTCAACGAGCGGTCGCTTTTTTCAAAGGTGTACATTTCTTTATTTACAATATCAGTTGTATCGCCCACCCCGCGCGCAAAAAGTTCGGTGGCTTCAAAAATCGGCGTCCTGATTTCTTTATAGCCGTATTTTGAAAACACTTCAAGCGCTATTTTTTCCATACGCTGCCACGATGCAACGTCCTGAGGTAAAATGTCTTTTGTCCCTTTTATCACGTTAATAATTTTTGCCATAAAGCCATTATAGTCTTTCGCCCCGTTATTGTCAACGAAAATTTGCGACTTCTATTAATATACCGTCATAATAGATTGAAAAATTCCCCTATGTTTTATAAAATAAAGTATAATCTGAAGGAGTATTATGACAGGAACACAAAAACGTATCTTAATTGTCGATGATGACGATGAAATAAGGGAATTACTGGAATTTGACGTCGGACAGAGCGGATATTTTGTTGACACGGCAAAAGACGGGCTGGAGGGGCTGAATAAAGCGCTCAACAATTCGTACGACCTTATTCTGCTTGATGTTATGATGCCAAAGATGAACGGGTTTGATGTTGCAAAAAACATCCGTCAGGCAAAGCTCGCTATCCCTATTTTAATGCTTACGGCAAAAGGTACAATTGATGATAAGACTGAAGGTTTTGACTGCGGGGCGGACGATTACCTTGTGAAACCTTTTGATATTCAGGAAGTGCTTTTGAGAATAAAAGTCCTTTTAAGACGCAATCAGGTAGAAGATACCAATTCCCTCTCCGACGAAATCTTAAGCGCCGGAGATATCCAGATCTTTCCTGAAACTCTTGAATGTATTATTATCAATAAAAGAATTAAACTCACTCCGACGGAATTTGAAATTTTATACAGCCTGATGCAGCACTTTAACCAGCCTGTTACGCTCGCAACACTGCTGGATGAAGTCTGGGGTTATGACAGCAACGAAGATGTACGTATGCTGAGGGTTCATGTGGGAGGATTGAGAAATAAAATTGAACCTGATTCCAAAAATCCGAAATACCTCCATACAGTTACTAACGTGGGTTACAAATTGACTCCTTTTGCAGGAGAATAGCATGTTTTTAAAATTAAAAAGGTTAAAAATCGTTGAACAAATCGGAATTGTATTTTTCTTTGCGGTTCTGATACCTATGTGCGTGAGCGGGTTTATTATCAACAATATTAACCAGCACTCAATGCGCCACCAGCTTAGAGAATCCGCTGTTCTTATAGCTAATATGGTGTCTGATGAGATAGATTTTTTCTCAAACACAATTAACAATAACCTTGAACAAATCGCGTTTTCGCTTGATTTCATCCCTACGAAGGCACAGAAAACAAAATACCTCAAAAATGTTTCTTCAAACTTTGACAACTGTGAAAAAATTGAAATCGTCGGGTCAAAAGAAGAACTTGAAAAAATTCATAAAGAAAACAGTCTTTTAAATAAAGCAACAGTATCAATTCCGCTTGATAAAACGAATTTTCTTGTTGCAACATATACAATTCAGGCGCTGCAGGATGAACTTTTTCAGTCATTAAAAGATGACGCGCGGCAGATTTATGTAATGACAAATGATGGCAAACTCATTGCCTCGCATAATTATACTGAAAGTGTCTTTGAAGAAACTCTCTCGCTTCTGCCGAAAAGACTTAAATTAAATACGCCGGTAATTTTCGGAGACGTGAAAAACCAGCCGCTTGTATATGTACATAAAAATGATCCGCCGATTACGATTATCGTAAACACAACGGAAAGAGTTACCCAAAAAGCAATTAACAATAACCGCGCAAAAATAATTCTTTCGTTTATTCTTGCAACTCTTGTTATAATTTTTGTGACAGCACTATACACATATTATCTTTATATTAATATAAGGCAGTTATTTAAAGGTATTATCGCAATTTCAAAAGGGAACTACGAACGTCAGATAAGGCTTTTGACAACTGCCTTCACCCCGCATGAAATTGTTTTCCTTGCATTTGAATTTAACCGTATGGCAGGCGAAATCCATAAATCTTACCTCCAATTAAAGCAAAATAACATCGAATTAAAGCAGTTGAACGAATTCCGCTCAAATCTCATTGATACGGTAAGCCATGAATTAAGAACCCCTCTGACAAGCATTCAAGGCTATACCTCACGGCTTTTGAGGCAGGATATTAAAATTGACGAGGAAACAAAACAAAAATCACTCAGAATAATTAAAGAACAATCAGAAAGACTAAAACGATTAATAGAGGATTTATTGACAATCCCTGATATTGAAGGCATGCGGCTTCGCACAAATGTGGAAAGCGTCTGGCTTCCGGAGGTTATGGAAACCGCTAAACTCCTCGTAAAAAATAAAGACAACAAAGAAATTGTAATAAATATACCGGAAAATTTCCCGAATGTTTCGGGCGACAAAAACAGACTTGAACAGGTGTTTGTAAATTTAATCGAAAACGCCGTAAAATACGCCTATCCTGATACAAAAATTGTTGTTGACGGAGTTGTGGAAGGCGATATTGCAAAAATTTTCGTGAAAAACGACTGCGACGTAATCCCGCCGAAAAAATTAAACACCCTCTTTGAAAAATTTATGCGTCTTGATGACAACACAACCCGCACAACCCGCGGAACAGGATTAGGGTTGTTTATAGTAAAAGGGCTTGTGGAAGCCATGCAGGGTGATATAAAATTAACCTCCGATGAAAAATGCGGATTCTGTGTTGAAGTAGACCTGAAACTTGCAACCGATGAGGCTGTTGTATGATGGAAAGAGCCATAAAAGCCGCAGAAAACGCCGCGGGCGAAATTGCAGTCGGGGCGATTATCGTAAAAGACCGAGAGGTTATTGCCTCTGCCTGTAACCAAAAAGAAGCCCTGAAAGATGTCACGGCGCACGCAGAAATTCTTGCAATCCGCGAAGCCGAAAAAAAACTCGAGGGCTGGCGGCTTGATGACTGTGAAATGTATGTTACTCTTGAACCATGCCCGATGTGTGCCTGGGCAATCGTTCAATCGCGAATAAAAACTGTTTACTTCGGCTCATACGATACAAACTATGGTGCCTTAGGCTCTGTACTTGATGTGAGAAAACTTTCCGGTTCAAAACTGAAAGTCTACGGCGGAATTATGGAGACCGAGTGCGACGAACTTTTAAAAAAATGTTTTAAAAATTTGAGAAAATAATCTGGTGCCGCCCTCGCCGCTTCTTTTTGATAATTAAATTTATTCAGGTTATAATAATGTCAGACCCCGAAGTTTTGAGGAGAGAAAATGAAAAGACGTGTTACAGGTGTAATAAACGGTGCAATTGCCGCGGCAAGTTATGGTACAAATCCGCTTTTTGCTCTGCCATTATACGCATCAGGCATCGGTGTAAATTCCGTACTTTTCTACAGATATTCTTTTGCCGTTGTTATTTACTTTTTATGGCTGAAGTTTGTGAAAAAAACATCGCTCAAACTTACAAAAAAAGAATTTTTCCCTATATTTATCCTCGGGCTGTTCTTCTCGCTTTCATCGCTTACTCTTTTTGATGCATTCAGATATATTGAGGCAGGAATTGCCTGCACAATCCTTTTTATCTATCCCGTGCTTGTTGCAATCATGATGTGGGCTTTTTTCAAAGAAAAAATGACCAAAACCGTTATTTTTTCCATACTTCTAACCTCTGTCGGTATCATTCTCTTATATAAAGGCAAGCCCGGGCTGGATTTAAATATGCACGGTATTTTAATGGTATTTTCATCAGCCCTTTTGTATGCGTTATACATTATCGGCGTAAAAAATATTCCGTCTGTTAAACATATAAAAAGTGACAAAATGAGCTTTTACGTAATGCTTTTCGGGCTTCTGGTATACATATTCAACCTCAAATTCTGTACAGAACTGCAAATTATTGATAAACCTTTGATGTGGCTTTGTGCCGTTGCACTGGCAATTTTTCCGACAATAATATCGCTTGAGACAATTACAATTGCAATAAAACTTATAGGCTCGACAACAACTGCTATCCTCGGTGCTCTGGAACCGTTAACAGCAATTTTTTTCGGTGTGCTCTTATTCCACGAACAGTTAACCCCGAGAATTATAACAGGCGTAATTCTAATTCTCACAGGGGTCATTCTTATTGTTACGCGTAAGATTTCGCACAGAGGATGAAGTGTGGTGGCGGTTAGCATATCCAATCACCACTTGTAAGTGGGAGGGGGTAAAGAACAGTTACTAAGTAAGATACTGACGCACGGAGGGAAAAAGACGTTAGCAGAAGCAAGCCAGCCTTTTTGCCTCCCTTTGCAAGGGAGGTGGCGCGTTAGCGCCAGAGGGTTTTCTATAACACTATCTCACTCTTCACTTGATTACCCTCACCCGCCATTCGGGCACCCTCTTCCAGAGGGAGAGGGGAGGAAGAAAGTCCTTTTTGTAAAGAAAGGTAGGGAGGGTTTTTCGTCATTGCGAGCGGCTGCGAAGCAATCCAGCCTTTTTTAAGTGAATAGTAATTGGTGAGTAGTGAATGGTTCAACAAAAATTAGTCCCTTCACTCTTCACTCGTTACTCTTCATATTCCAAAAGCTGGATTCTTTCGGGCTGCGCCATCAGAATAACGTAAAAATTTTTCTTAGCGACTTAGCGCCCTAGTGTATAAGTAACTTTTTCTTACCCCTCTCCCCTACCCCCTCTCCCAGAGGGAGAGGGGTGAAAAGAACCCTCGCCCAATCACGCTTCACTTAATTACACTTAACGTCCTAACATCTTAACGTCTTTTGCTCCTCAGCGCCTTAGTATCCTAGTAACTGTTCTCTCTAAAGGTACAGCCAGAGAATTATTCTCATGTATTTTGCGATTAAGACAAGAATATAGCTGAAAATAAAGTCATAAATTATTTTTATACCACTCTGCGCCTCAATCCAGTCACCTATAAAAGTCCAGCTCATGTGTCTGCATCCGGCAAGGCATATCATATAAAGAATTCCGAGAATATGTATGGTCAATACTCCGACAAAAACAGCTTTTGCAGAGTTTTTGAAGGTATAACCTTTTTTGAGAATAAGTCCTGCAAAAAATGCAGCCGGAATGTATGCAAGAATATACCCGAAACCATATTCAAAAATATATCTCCAGCCGCCCCCGAGCGCAAAAACAGGCAGAAAAAACAGTCCCGTAATTATATAAAGCATTATACTTGTTATACCAAGTCTCCGTCCAAGCAGTCCTACTACAAACATAACTGCAGGAATTTGAGGAATAAATTTATAAGTGAATAAGTAGTCGCTTAACTTCGTTGGTTCCCCTGTAAAAAGCTTTAACGGAATAATTAAATGAGTTACATCAAGCTGTAGAAAAGTCGAAATCACAAGCAGAAACGAACAAAAAATAAGAAGAACCAGACTTCCTATTCCGAGTCTTATTCCTTTGCGATTCTTTTGTTTAAGTGTTTTCGCGCCAAGTTTTTTCTTCGGCTGTTCTTCCTGTGATTGTTCTTCTTCCTGCGTCATATAATATTTACAACCTTTTTTAAATCTTCAAGATTTTTTTCGTATAATACCTTAAATTTATCGTAAAACATGTTTTCTGTCCACATTATTAAGGCATCTTCATTATTGTTCTGATAGTATGCTTTTCTTGTTCCAAGCGACTTGAAACCGTATTTTTCATACAAGCTGATTGCAGGGCTATTGCTCACTCTGACTTCCAGAGTAATATATTTAACCCCGTTTTTGCGGCATTCATGAATAACTGTAGCAAGGAGCGACTCTCCGACTTTTTTCCGTCTAAAATCCGGCGAGACAGCAATATTTGTTAAATGCGCTTCCTCCAAAATCCGCCACGTCCCGGCATAACCGATAAGAGTGTCCTTTTCGTCGAAAGCACAGTAATATCTCGCAAGTTCGTTTGATAATTCATTAAAAAACGATTCTCTTGACCAGTGGTGCTCACCGTATGAGGCAGCCTCTATCCTGATAATATCGTCAATATCAGCTTGCGTCATCGGTTTAATTTTAATCGTAAACAATTCTGCCATAAAGCAATTCTATCACGATTAATCTTTCAATGCAAAGTTATTCAAGCCCTTTTTTTTCAAAATCGTCAGAACATTCCATCAAGAATTTTTTGAAGTTTTCGCCGAATTTTTCATCCTTCAAAACCTTTAAAATCTCTTCTCGTTTGCCTTCTGCAAGCGTTTTTTGAATTGAATACTGCCCTGATTTAGTAGAAACAGTAGTTTCTAAAACTCTGTCACTGCAATTGTTAAGATTAGAGGCTGATTTCAGATTGAATGAAACATCGCCGATTTCAATAACGGGTTTAGTATTTCTGATAGATTCAACTATCGGCTTAAATGTACCTGTATCGGTCATTTCAAATTCAGCGCGTGCCTGAAGTTTTTTTACCAGCAAATCAATCTTATCTGCCGGTAAAATCTTATCTACTTTTGTAAATACGAGTTTATTAACTTCTTTATTCACGCTGCCGCTTCCTTCAAAATGTATCATAAATTTATATTACCTCTTTTTTTTATTTTTAACAACCGTACAAAATATTATTTGCTATTTTGCCTGTTCAATCATCTCATGAATTCTTATAATATTATCAATATCTAGCATCGGGTCAACCTCGGACGGAAGAGTCGGTTTCTTCATTGGAATTCCGAGTTCCTGCATACGGGCATATTTGTAGCATTCTGTCAGGTATTTTGAATATGCTTCTTTGATATGTTCATTGCCTTCGGCATTCATTTCTTCAACGACTTTGACCAGAGGATCTGTAATCTGTTTTATTTGCGGATTGCCGCGGCTCAGGTCTTTATTCTGAGAAATATCGTAGAAAATATGTTCACTTTCCGCAAGATCATTAATATATTTTCCGCGAATCTGAAATTCGCTTATTACACCGTTTGAGTGTTCAATATTCATCTGGCAGGTTGTGTAGCCGGATTGTTTTATTGCTTTCGCGGAGTTGAATGCGTTCTGGTATTCTGCTTCACGGCCTTTAGGCGCGTTGACGTCAGAAACTATTTTAACATCATACCCCTGCCTTCTGCAATGGGATTGAATTTGTTTTATCTGAGCGCTTGAGAAATACGGAATTCCGCCGGCACCCTGATAGTTATTAATTTCAAGGATTTTAAATTTTCCGCTGTCAATGCCTTGCAGCAGGGCATTGAATACCTTTGACACGCTTGCAGGCGAACAGTCATCCATAACAAGGCGTGCTCCAAAGACATCCTGCAAGGTGTTATAAACTTCGTCATAGTTATTAATCAGATTTTGTTTTTGGATATTATATTTTTCGATTAAAGCGTCAGCCATTTCCTGCGTCAAAGGTTCATCGCCCGGTTTAAGCTTTGTGGCATTGTAGGTTTCTATATCGCTGACTTCACTTATTTTTTTATCTATTCTATCAAGTTCACGGTAGATTTTTTCATTTACTCCTTCAAAATCTTTTATACGTTTATACAATTTTGTGCCGGGAAGCGTAAATGCAAAAGAGCCGTCATAGTCGTCAATAACCTTTTGTTTATTTTTCGCAACCATATTGAAAAGTTTTTCAGAATTACTGGAAATTGCCTGGTTTTGTTCAGGGGTATAGCGGTCAGAGAATTTTTCGTTAAAGTAAAGATTTTCCTGACTATCGACATTATTTTTATTTTTCATTTTAAACATCCAATCAGGAAGCCCGAGTTTAACGAGAAGTTCTTTGAATTCTTTAGAATATTTGCTGTAATCGCCTTCGGCCGCGACTGCAAGAAATTCTGCTTTATTATTGTAAGCATAAGAGATATGCCTATCCGGAATTCCTGCATTCCGAAACTCATCAACATACTTACATTTGTCAAAGTCAGGAACAAATGTCCCATCTTCAGCTTTTGCTTTCACCATAACAGGAGTTCCGTCAGGATTAAATAACAGATTTCCGTCAGCGTCCTTTGCCTGTTCTGTTTTATGAACAATTATTTCATCTATATTTATTTCTTCTTCCGTTCCGTCTTTATTGTAAACGGTAATAATACCGCTTTTTTGTTTAATTTTAGAGTCGTTAGCATGCGCGATTTCATGTCTTATTGCATGTTTAATTGAGTCTAAATATTCTGCATTTATACTGATATTATGGCTTGGATTTTCATGGTATCCGCCGGATCTGAATACTTTATCTATATAACCCTGTTTTATAACACTCAAGTCAAGAATCGGCGGCAGTGTAGCTTTGCCCTTGCCGGCTTTTTGCCATTCAAGAAGTTCATTATAAATATAATTGAGGGAATTTGTATCATTTTCATCCGCAACAAATATTTTTACGCCAAAAGAATCATAAATTTTCTGACAACATTCACGGGTCTCTGCCGGCAGTGTGCTTAAATATTTATCTTCATATAACTGTCTGATATGAGCAGTTTCCCTGCGGGTATAATTAAGGTTACCCTCCTGATAATAATTTTCGCGCATAAAGTTTTTCAAGGTCTCAATTTTTTTATCTTTGACATAATTTGCTATATGCAGCGGAGTTATATCAGAATTAGTTCCGACTTGAGTTTGAAAATAATTCTCAAACTCATCCGCAGACATGGTTTCATACTTTTCTGCCAGATCCTTAAATACTTTTGCCTCATCCGGATATTCTTTCTCCATATAAGAAAGGTACTGTGAAGCATTACCGTAAGAATAGGTCTCTTCTCCGCGGAATTCTTTATCTATATCTATATAAGTTTCAAGTTTTTTATAGTCTTTGAACGTAACAGTAAGACCATCGGTGTTATAATATTCTACAATTTTTGCAGTTTCGCCATGAATTTTACCTAATATATATTTATCCTTAACTTCCGATAAATCCGGCAGATACTTTTGCATCTGTTCCAAAAATTCCAGACGATTTTGAGGATCATTGATTTTCTTAATATTACGTTTAATCAGTGATTTCAAAGCTTTGTCATCTACATCAAGCGAGGAGGTTTTCATGTCTACAATTTTTTCGTAAACCTGTGGCTGCAATTGTCTCACCAGCCCGAACATTTTCATCCCGTCTGAATTTTTAAGTATATCTTTTACCTGCGCCTGAAGCTCTGTGTTTTCTTTAGCTGTTAAGACTTTTGAAACATCTTCCAGATCGGCAGGATTTTTATAAAGCCCTATAACTGCAAACCTGAGTTTCTTAATCTCTTCATCTGTATAAATATCACTTGTAAGAAGCTCTTTTGCTTGTACGATGGAATCTATATCTTTGGTATCATAAATATTAAGACCGTTTTCGGCTTTCAACGATACAGCCCGCTCTAATGCAGCAACAGATTTTTTATCCTTAAATTTTCCGGCATTGTCAAGTAATGATTTTGCATCCGGCCATGGTGTATCCATTGAATTCGTGCGCTTTGGCATATCGAGAAGAATTTGTGCGGCTTTTGCCTCAGAGTGGTTTAAAAGCCAGCCAGCCGAAATGATTTTAGAAGCATTTTCGGTAGTTCCGTCAAATTCATTAATCAGCCTCCGCATTAAGTTAACGGCATCCTCTTTGTTTAATGAATTATTTGCGGCAATAGATCTTACAACGTGGTTTACAAATTCATCACCATATTTTACGCGTGCTTCGTCGATAAATGCGGAAACATTCGGCAAATTCTCAGCACCGAAAAGTTGGGTATACTGTTCTATGGTAAAATCAGATACCAGCGGTTTATTATCTTTATCCCGCAGGGAAGAAAGTTTGTTTTTAAATTCTTTAATATTTAATTTATTCTCCGGAACAGGAATGTAATCCCCGACATGCGGCGGATTCTCAAGCCTTTTGGCAAACGGTGCAACTTCATCAAGTTCATCTGCCCGTATTCCGCCCTCAAGCACAGCCCCGCGTTCCGCGGATTTGTTACTTTTCACAGCTGCGGCACCGCTTTCTGAATCCGCCATAGCCTTTAATAACTGCTTTGACTCGTTTTCTGACAGTTTAAAATCTTTAAACGTATCCATTAAATATTTAACTTTGGCATCCTCTGACATAGGCGCCATAACTTTTTGCAATTTCGTACCGACAAGCGCTCCGCCAATTGACATCGCCCAATCCATTGCGGTTGCGCCGTCTTTTTGAAGCGCCATTGTCGCTGCCATATCAAGCGCAACTTCCGTTGTAACACCTGCCGTATTTGCAAGACGGGAAACCGTTTTTAAACTTTTCGCCATATCTTTTGGAATATCCGGGCTTTTTGCGGCAAGTTTCATAAAGTCATCAAAACTCTTCCCGCTCTCTTTCATAGCTTTTGAAAGCCCTTTTACTTTAACAAAACTTCTTGCAACATCTCCAACCTTACCGACAGCGCCCCCGAGTGCCATCCAGCCGATTTGTTCAAGCGTTGATTGGCCGTAATTTTTCCAGTCATCTTTGGTCATACCGTCAGCGTCTGTTGATTTTTCAAGCAAATCCACAGGATTTGTCGCAAGCACAGCTGCAGAAGCCAATGCCAGCGACCCTCCGCCAGTAAACATTGCACCTGCCATTGCAAGAAGGGTTACTCCTGTTTGAACGTAAATTTTACCCTTCTCCTGACTCATCATGTAGTTTTGGGATAATTTTTCCAAATCCTTTTCGCCGTAAGCTTCCGCAAAACTTTTTTCGTAATCCGCACGAATTTCCTTTATTCTGGCTTCGTTTAATTCTGCAATTTCTTCTGCGGTTGCATTTTCAGGAATTTTTGTCCCCAGAACCTGCGCCTCGAATTTATCCAGAATATTTGACATTTCTTTTCCGATAATTTCGGCTTGTTCCTGCGTTATCGGCTGCAAACTGCCATCCTCTGCCTCACGATAAATTCCGAATTTGCCGTTGCCTTCATCTTTTATAGCAAAAGCTCCGCCTTCTTTTAGACCGTTTTTTATGGCAGGGTCATTTTCGTGCCCTTTCAAAGCTGCACTGACAACCGCTCCAGCATCCAATCCTAAAGCTTCCGCTGTTTGTAAAATTGCTTTCTCTCCGGCGCGCGGGTCGTCTTTTGAACCTTCTATGGCTTTTGAAAGTTCAGATTTTAAAGCACCGACCATATCACTACAAGCCTGATATTTTGCGGTTAAATCCGCTTTTTCACTAACCTCGCGGATTTTTTGCGGGTCAAATTTTACACCGCGCCGCTCCTCAAAAGTTGCCTCAAAATCAACCGTAGTTCTTAGAGCTGCAACATCGACTTTTGTATCTTCTATTGCTTCTTCAACATTTGATTTTGCAAATTCAGTATCGAAGGCCTCTTTTATAAAGAGGTTGTAAGCCTTCCCGACAACGCCATCTCTATCCATCTGAGAAAGCATATTTTCATCAGCAACCTGTGCCATATCTTCCAAAAACGCAACAGCCTGCTCTTGTTCAGGAGTCCTTGTTTCCTGTGGAATTTCGACAGGAATTCCAGCCTCTCTTAACCCTGCGCGAAATTCTACGGCCTTTGCCGCCTGACGGGTCTTTTCAGTATCAGGACTCATGGAAATTTTAAGGCGTTCATATTCATTCTGCATCCTTAAGTTTGCCTTGCGCTTCTCCTCATCGCTCAATTCAAGCCCCATTACATCCCACAAATCTTTTTCGCCTTCTTTTTTACCGGCAGAAAAACACCTGTTAATCTCAGCCTGCAAATCCTTATCAGAAAGCTGCATAAATTCATTCATTTTCTCATTCAAAACATTCACCGGAACCGGCATAAATTTATATTCCGGCTTCTGCTTTAATTCATGATATGCCAGCTGCCGCGCCAGTTCTGCCTTTTGATGTATGTTTAAATCTTGTGACATGTTGTTTGAATGACTCCTACACTTCTTCTTTTATCGGCATTTTTTCTCTTGACTTAAATTAAAAAGTTGTTATATTAAAAAATCGTTACAAATTGATAGGGTATACACATTATGCTACACTTCTTTCTAAGAGAGGGTTTAACATGAAAAATATAATTGTATATACAAGCAAAAAAGTTTCAAATCTGGCAGACGTTCTTGCTAAACTCGACGAAGTCAATGTAAGAATTGAAGATGCCGAAAAATTACGCGAATATGAAACTCTTAATCCGGCTCTTCTTGTCATAGAAGATGTTCCGAATATTAAAGATGTTCTTATGGTGACAAAATTCAAAGCACCTGTTCTTTTTATCGGCGAAACATTCAAAGGTACAACAGTACGTGCTGTCACTTACGATTTGATTAAAACACCTGTTGACAATGATGAATTACTTATCAGAGCAAAATCTCTTCTTAAAATTAAGGACTTAAGAGATAAACTTCTTCAGGTTTCAACAACCGATGAACTCACAGGGCTTCACAACAGAAAATATCTTCAGGAACGTTTGGAACAGGAAATCTCACGCGCAAAACGTTACGGAACAAAACTTTCCTGCCTCCTGTTCGACCTCGACTTCTTCAAAGTTGTAAATGATATTTACGGTTATGAATGGGGAGATGTTCTTCTACGTTCCATCGCTGATAAATTAAAACAGCTTATCAGAAAAGAAGATATTCTGACACGCTACGGGGATGAAGAATTCCTTCTAATCCTCCCGAATACATCGGAAGAAAATGCATTCCTCTTTGCGGAACGTTTCAGACGCGACATTGAACGCATGGAATTCATTCCTGCAGGAGAAGAAGAAAGACATCCGATTACTATTTCCGGCGGAATTTCGTCATATCCTTGCCTTGAAAATGTTGATGAGGATGTAAACACTATAATCCGCTATGCAGAACATGCACTATACAATGCAAAAAAACGCGGAAAAAATAAAATCGTACAATTCTCCCAGATTAACCTCGGAGAATAGTCGTTTTGGCTAAGCCGGTATCTAATAATCGGCAACACTTTTTAAAATCAAGCGAAAGCGGCTCGTAAAAAAGCCGTAAGCTATATAAAAAACAGGTGCGAAGGGAGCTTGCTCCCGAGTGCAACAAGCAGGCTAAGTCGGTATCTATATACCCGGCAGACGCCATCATAAATCGAGCTAAGGCGATTTTAAAAGAATCGTAAGCTATATAGAAGTGGGCTACGCCCACCCTTCCTTTCTGAACACTTACATAGTGTAAAAATCTGGTTATTTTAGGCAGTGGAAACACCGCCTTTTTTATTATCTTCTTCATGTTAAATACTTATTTCTATAAAATCATTATGAAAAAAGAGTTCCAGATGGAACTCTTTTTTACTACTCTATCTAATAAAATCACCCCAATAGGATTGTTTCTCATTCTTAGGACTAATATCCTGCAAAGCATAAAACGCACATGTAACATCAAGTTCAGGGTGCGTAGCGTATGGCGAACATCTTTCAGGCCCGGTAAAGAAAAATTGCTGCTCCCAGCCCATAGCATTTTCTCTCGGATTTGTTTTATGTTCCTGTCCCATAGGTATTACAAGTCCGTCCGTTGTAAACTGAAATACAAAAATATCTTTCCCCCATGTGTTAGGCTTTTTCATGCCGTTAACATCAATACAAAATACAGGGCCATTTTCACCTGCATTTGGCGGATTATTAAAGAAAAATAATTTACCTGATGCATCTTTCCAAAAGCCGCCGTCATCACATATTATTGTTGACGATCTTATTCCGCCCATATTACGGATAACATACGGCATTTTAGCAGAAACATCCGCATTTCCATCAGCGTATGTATAGGTGCTTACCTGTCTTGCACCGTTGAAATAACTCATAAATTCACGTGCATAGTCGTTCACACTTTTTCGGGAGGACCATTCGGAAAAAGAGACTTCGTGTTCTGCATAAAACTGCTGGCTTACCTGATTAACCTCACTGAATGCAGTTTTAAGACGGGCCTGAAGTTCTTTCTTCTGAACTCCTTGAACTATTGCCGGCAATGTTAAAGAAGCAATAACACCTATTATACCCAGCGTAAGCAACACCTCTGACATTGTAAAAGCTTTTTTCATCATTTGAACCTCCGCATCATCGACATTGCCTTATTAAGGGCATGTTTGCCCATCTTACTGTTCAGACCGGGCAAACCTTTACCCATCATGTTTTTGAAATCGCTCATACCTCTCATCATCATCCGCATTTGTTCGAATTGTTTTATAAACTGATTGACTTCGGCTAAATCCATGCCGCAGCCTTTTGCAATTCTTTTTTTACGGCTTGTATTCATGATATCAGGATTTTCTCTCTCCTCAGGCGTCATACTCTGAATAAAAACTTCCATTTTCTTAAACTGTTTTTCACTTTCATGGGAAAGCTTTTGTCTGTCGTCTTTTCCAATTCGGATGCCGGGAAGCATACCCAGAAGCTGATCCATTGAACCAAACATTTTCATCTGCTTTTGCATTTTCAGAAAATCGTTATAAGAAAAGTTCGACTTTCTCATTTTTTCTTCAAGCTCCAGAGCTTGCTTTTCATCAAAAACTTCCTGAGCACGTTCAACAAGCGATACGATATCCCCCATACCTAAAATCCTCGTTGCCATACGTTCAGGATAAAAATCTTCCAGAGCATTAAGCTTTTCACCGGTACCTGTCAATTTAACAGGTTTTCCTGTGCAATATGCGACACTCAATGCAGCTCCGCCTCTTGAATCCCCGTCAAGTTTAGTAAGAACCAGCCCTGTAAGTGAAAGCTGTGCGTCAAAATTCTCAGCAACATTTACTGCTTCCTGTCCTGTCATGGAATCAATCACAAGAAGTTTTTCATGAGGATTAAAAATTCTGTCTATCAAAAGGAGTTCGGCCATCATGTCAGTATCAATCTGCAATCGCCCGGCAGTATCTAAAATTACAACATTAAAACCTTTTTCTTTCGCGTAATTAATTGAACCTTGAACAATATTTTGAACATTCTTTTCATCCGGAATGGTAAAAACTTCAACTCCGATTTCACTGCCTAGAGTTTGCAATTGAGAAATCGCAGCAGGACGATAAACATCACAAGCAACAAGGAGAGGATTTTTACCTTCCTTTTTCAATTTAACGGCTAACTTTGCAGAAGAGGTCGTCTTACCTGAACCCTGAAGTCCAAGCATCATTATCAAAGAAGGATGTCCTGACAAATCAAGAGGTTTAAGTTCTTTACCAAGAAGGTTAACGAGTTCGTCATGCACAATTTTAACAAGCTGCTGCGACGGATCTACACCCTGCACGACATTTTCACCTTCGGCTTTATCCTTAACTGCAGAAATAAACGCCTTAACTACACGTAAATTGACATCAGCTTCCAAAAGTGCACGACGGATTTCACGCATTGCTTCCTGCATATTTTCCTGCGTTAATTCCTGTCCTCTTGTTTTATGGATTATGTCGCGTAATCGGTCGCTTAAGTTATCAAACATTTTATACCCGTAATTACATTATATCACGGGAATATGAATTTAACAACTTATAAAAGACTTTTATAATAAATTAATAATCGTCATCATCATTCGATTTTGCAGGTTGATTTTTTAAGCGTTCCTGTTGCTCACGCTTTTCTTCTTCTTCTAACTGCCAACCGAGTCTCTCAATTTCCCGTAGACGTTTTTTATCAGACCCCATTAGCTCACTGCCTGCTGCAAATGCCCATTTTGCAAGATATTTTAAAGATTTAAGGGTACTCGGATGCGGTACATCATCAAATTCCGGGTCCACAAAAGGATTGATACCGTAATCCTCACTAAAACCAAAAGTTATACCGGCACGATTCCGGTTGTTGTTAGAATTTTGATATATACTGTGGCTTGACTTGTAACCTGTAACAGCGCTTATTTTCATATTATTCCCTTGTCTTTATTGAATTATAACCCCTAATAAAAAAATTATGCTACCCATGTAACAAAAAATTTACATATATTAACATGACTAAACTTATCTGAAAAATCTAAAAACATCATAAAAACGAATGATTTAATTTCAAAAGTCGTCTGCTAATATAAAACCATACTCCTTAGAGACTAAGATACACATATCCCTAATCAACAGCTATGCACCTCAAAGTACATAGCTTTTTTTTGTGAATTTGCGTGCGGCAGAAATGTATTACTCAAAAATTCCAGGAACAAATAACCCCGAAAATGGGGACTTATATAGCACATTCCACTCAAAATGGCTAAAATTGTCACCCTGAACTGGCTGCAAAATCAGTTAAGCTGATGGCGAAACGTGATTTTATGCCCCTACCTGATGTTTCAGGGTCTCGTTGTTTTGAGATGCTGAAACAAGTTCAGCATGACAGTATTACGCATATTTAGTGGAAACTTGTATATTATTCCCCCAAAAGGAATATTGACAAAAGATATTGAGCAAGTAGAATAGAATTACATCCGATAAATTTGCTCGGAGGAGTGCCAGAGCGGTTGATTGGAGCGGTCTTGAAAACCGTCGTACGTGCGAGCGTACCGTGGGTTCGAATCCCACCTCCTCCTCCATTTAGAAAGAGCCTGAAAAGGCTCTTTTTTAGTGCGTTTTTACCCCATTATTAAATCGTGAAAATTGCTCAATTTTGCCATTTAGGGGGCTGTTTGGGGGTTACAAAAGAAAAATGTTGATTTTATTGGATTTTAGAAAATCCAGCCCTTTGTCATGCGTACAAATATTCTTGTGCAAATTTTAATAAATATGCGTTATTATTAATAAATTTTTAAAATCAACAGGTCTTAAACCCTTTCATACCAATCGAAGTCAAGGATTTGGGAGCAAGATTTTTTGAATATTTCTATAATAAGTTCATGTTAGAAAAATCGGAGGCAAAAATGTTCCAGACAGAAGATGAATTTATTATTCTTAGTGCAATAAAAATCGGCTTAAATAATACAGAAATAAAAGAAAAATTTGGCATTGAACTAATCAAAAACGATTCAAGACTTAATGCTTTATATCAAAAATATGGTGTATGTAGCATAAATGAACTTTTACAGATTGCTGATTTGAAGAAAGTTGAAGTTCTGCCAAAAGAAAAAATCCCATATTACCAGTATGAAGGTTCAGAACTTGTCCATAAAATCAAAATTTGTAAAAAAGATATGATTAATCTGATTAAATTTTTTGAGAATGTATCAGACAGTGAACAAGAATATGAAATAATGAAATTATTTGACCGAATTGAAATCAAAAAATTAAACAGTTAATTTGCAGTTTCTTCTAAAGCCTGTTCATATTCTGCATCACTAAGAGGTGTACTAAAAAATCCGCCATATTCACCTTCTTCAAGAAAATTAAATACTTCGCCTGTAGGTAAGAACAAAAGATTAATTTTCTCTGAAGTTTCCTTGCAGTAACCCCAACTTCTAACCATAAGTCCAACATCAGTAACACTTGTTATACAACCGCCGTTTTTTATGACATCTGCATATAATTTTCTATAATCAGCATTATTTTTACAGGTTTGAACATTATGACTCCACCTAATACAAATTTCTTCATCACTTTGACCTAATTTGTAGCGATTATTAGTTTGGAAATTCCCTAAATTTGCATAAGTTAATCCTCCTGCCAATAAGATAAGTCCTGCAACTGATAAAGTAATAATTCTTTTTCTATCCATTTTTATCCTCTAAATTTTTGGGAAGGTAACATTTTTGAGTTTCTCGGAAGTACTTTCACGATTTTTTTGAAATTTAATAGCCTGTTTTTCGCTAGGGAACAATAAATCACTCGGTTTGTAATGCCTGTTATCTATCCCGAAAGTCATTAATTTTTTTGCATCTTCATAGCTTACACCATATTTAATCCTCAATTTATAAACAAGTTTAAATAAATCACAAAGGTCGGTAGATGAATAAATTATTTCTTCATAGCTCCGCTTTTTTGTTTTATAAATATCCTCTCTTTGTGCTGTTGCAATTACGTTTTCAAGTTGAGAATTTTCAGGATAAGGGTCATAAACAACATCTTTATAAGTTGCAATGCCACGACCGATAGTTTCAATTCTTTTTCCATTTATAACCAGATAGTCATCACCGTTTTTATCTTCCTGCAAGGATATTTTTTCACCTTTAGGTGTAGTTACCGTAACTTGTTTTACAATAATTGACTTGTTTGCCTGTCTAATTCGTTCTTGCTCTTGTTCTTGTTTTTTATGTTCTTCAAAAGACTGTCCAATGGCAGACAGAACTTCTAATTGTTTTTTCATAGTATAAATGTAATTTTTTGCCATCATAGAAGTCATAACTTCATAATGACATAAATCACCATAACAGGCTTCTGTTTCAACAAGACCGCTAGGCATACTTTTTATTCGATACGTGCCAACGACCTCGCCTTCGGAATAAAAAGTAGTTGTATTGCCTACTGTTTTATATGTAACGTTTTCACCTGCAAATACTATGCTTTGCATAAATAAAATTATTAGCGTTATTGAAAAAATTGTTTTTAAGGATTTAATAATAGACCTCCTGCACATTCAAGTATATCAATCAGACCTTTTTGCATAGTTTGAGAAAATTTAGACGGAACTTTATCTATAGAAACTCCCAATTCCTCTGCTCTTAAAAATTTTTTATATAACTTCATTGTTTCTTTGACATACTTTTCAATCTTCTTTTCATCCTGAACATTACTTGGAATTAATGCAATTTCTCTTAATTTAATACTGCCATGTGGAATATCTGGAAAATATCCGGATATACTTACAACATTTCGCAATTCTCTTGGTTCTTCAAAATAAGGATTATCTGTATTTGAATAATCCCTAACCGCTATTGCAGCAACACATATATTGTGTTCCGAATCATACAATAATGGTGTTTTTAATTTTTTATAGGCAGTGCTGTTAAAAATTCCTCCGTATAAATTGCAGGAAATAAAATTTTTATCCGCTGTTTTAGGAATAATCACTTTAGGAAAGACATCATTAGTTATCTCTTCCTTATATGCTATACCTACAAATTCTGTATCAAAAGTTTTAATTTGAATATCTTTACCTATATTATCAGCCCAACTATCATAAAAAGCCTGAATTGTTGCACTTGATGACTCCCGTTTGGGGGTTGATTTTTGTTTTGGGAAATTAGAGGGTACTGAAGAATTTAAGTCGGCAGCAAATGCAATAGGTGCAAATAGAACTAAAGCTGTTATTACTAATATCTTTAAACCTGTTTTCATTAAACCTCCTTTTAATAAATTCTTCTTTAAACGCAAACTTTTTTATAAAAGCAGAACTATTACACTCTATTATTCATAATTAAAAACTCTTTGTCAAGTTATAAAGAGTTTTTAGTTTCGTTATTTTAAGAGGATTAATAGATTATTATAAGAGCAATGAGGGCAAAATGGAAAATAACATAGATATCAAGAAACTTTTAGGCAAACGAATCAAAGAACTCCGTCAGCGAAAAAACTTAACACAGGAACAACTTGCTGAGATGATTGATGTCGGTGAGAGAAATTTAAGCAAGATTGAATGCGGAAATAACTTTGTTACAGCTGAAACGCTTTCAAAAATTATAACTGCCCTTGAAGTCGAACCAACAGAACTTTTTAACTTCAAACATCTTGATGAAAAAGAAGAACTAAAAAAGGAATTAATGGAAGCTATCAGGACTGAGCAAGTTGATATTAAGTTGATGTATCAGTTTTATAAAAGTATAAAATAGTTATATAAGTTTATATCTGGTATTTTCATAAATTTTAATTTACATAATTTTATGAAAATTTAAAATTTCTCTTCTATATCATTATCCTCTTGTAAAAGTTTCAATATAATTGAACTATCTTTTTCTTGATAGATTGGGTATTCAAAATGATATTTACCCTCTTTAAATTCTTTTTTTATCCTGTTTAATATTTGTAATAATCTCAACTCAGCAATTTTGTCTAACTTATCAGCTCTTATCATTTCGGGATAAGGTAGTGGATTGTCTTCATTAACTATGCGAAATTCTCCGTTACGGTCTGCCCTTGCTCCAAAATCAGTTATAAAGAAATCAATTAGACATAGTAAAAATTTCCAACCATACCCAGTTTCAAAAATGTTATTTATAACTCCTATATGAGTTAAACCTACTTCTTGCCTGTATTTTAATTCTTTTATAACAGTATCAGATAGTCCTAATTCCCTTGCTATAACTTGATGTTCATATTGAGAACTATGATTTTTTACGTCTGTTAAATACTCTATTGGAACATTAAATAATTTGCTGTATGCTTGAATGATTTCTATAGAAGGGTATTTCTTTGCCCGCTCTATGCTACAAATGTATTGATGTGTTACTCCAAGTTTGTCGGCAACATCTTTTTGTTTCCAATTTTTTTCTGTTCTTAATTTTTTAAATCGTTTTCCAAAAACTTTGTCTTTCTCGGTTATCTTTTTTGTCATTTTTACCTTACTAAACTATTGGTTTATTATTTCTAATTATAAACTGATAGTTGACAATTTATCCCTAAAGTATTGATTTGTCAAGTGATACAGGAATAATAGAAGAGGTTGAATAAATTAAAGAAAGGAGAAATATTTATGCAACAGCAATTTATTATTCCCCGCTTAAAAACTATAAGTGAAGCTTCAAAAATTGTAGGACTTGCAAAGTATCACATACGAAAACTTGTCTTGCAAGGCAAAATCAAGTTTGTCCGCTCTGGAGTCAAGTACCTCTTAAATATGGACAGCTTAATTAATTATCTGAATAACGGCGATGATGCCACAGTATCAGATAGCAACAGTAGTAGAAAAATAAATGTAAAAGGAGATTATTATGACAAAAACAGAATCTAGAATTTTAGTACAAGTTGACAGCAAGGCATACGCACAGAAACCCAATGGCAAAGAAATCGGAGGAGTTAAAACCCGCACACAAAATAGTACGGCTAAAAACTTAACGATGGAGGAGCTTGCAACCGAAATAGGACAAGGAAAATCTTTCAGCCCTGGTATTCTTGAAGGCGGACTTGGAGCTTCTAACTGGAAAGAACAGCAGATTTTCGGTGTTGATATCGACAATAATGACGAAACACTGCCAACCCTCACACCAAAAGAGGCTATGAAAATATGCAAAAATAACGGAGTGCTGCCTGCACTCTGTTATAAAACTTTTTCAAGCTCCAAAGAAAAACCGAAATTCAGGCTTATGTTTAAATTGAATGAACCTGTGAAAGATGAAGGTAAAAGGTTGATTGTTGCAAGCACATTGGTAACATTATTTCCGCAGGCAGATAAAAGCTGTGTCAATGCTGACCGAATCTTTTTCGGGACAAATAAAAAAGTAGCAATCTTAAACAAAACCGTTAGTTTTGACAAAATTCTTGAAGTTAGCGGTAAGCAGATAGCTCCTGCAAAAGAATTAACGGAATTGGATAAATTGAAAGCAGAATTTGATTTTGAAAATTTTCTAAATGAAGCATGCGGGAAAATAACACGCAAAACTGAAACATACATTATGTATAAAAATTGCCCTATATGTGGGCACCATGATGATTTCATCTATTATAAAAAATCAAGAACATTCAAATGTTTTGGAGCTCACGGAGGTGCAGGTGGTTCAATAATAGATTACCTCATGGCAACAAGAAATTTATCACAAAAACAGGCAATTGATTACTTTAAGCTTGAAACTCTGCAGATTACCAAGAAGCAAAAATGATGATAAAAAAGAAGTACAGCAACTTGAACTTATTTCGGCAGAACAATTAATAAAACAAAAACTTGCCCCCATAAATTGGTGCATTGAGGACTTTTTACCACAAGGCTTAGCTCTCGTAGTTGCTCAACCGAAAGCGGGCAAAAGTTGGCTAACACTAGCAATCTGTCTTAGTGTTGCAACGGGTCTAGACTTCTTGGGATACCATACAAACAAAGGTGAAAGTCTATACCTAGCCCTAGAAGATAGCCGTCATAGATTAAAAAACCGTTTAGGAAAAATCCTCGGTGAGAATGAAATTCCTAAGAATTTTAACTTTGTGATTAAAGCACCTTCTTTAGCCAATGGGTTAATAGATATGTTAGAAAAGCACATGCAAGAACACCCTGCGACAAAGCTGATAGCTATTGACACATTACAAAAAATTCGGACTGGAGCTACCAAACAAGAAGGGGCGTATGCAGCAGATTACAGAGAAGTTGGTATGCTAAAAAGTTTTGCTGATAAATACAATATAACTGTTTTATTGGTACATCACCTACGGAAACAGAAAGATGCTGATGTTTTCAATAAAATTTCAGGGACAAACGGAATCATGGGCGTTGCCGATACTATCTTCATATTAGATAAAGATAGTCGTGAATCAGATGAGGCAAAGCTGCATATTACAGGCAGAGATGTTGAGTTTGATGAATTATATTTACTGTTTAATAAAGCGACCTGCCAATGGACTTGTGAAGGTAATGCCGAAGTTCAGGAGAAAAAGCGGAAAATCCGTGAATATATAAATGACCCTGTAATTAAAGCTCTCCGTAAGTTGATTGAAATAGACGCAAATTGGCACGGAACAGCACAAGAACTTCTGAAAGAATTTATTGATAAATGTAACATTAATATAAACGAAAAGCCTGAAACTGTTGGGCGTAAGTTACGTAAATACACAGAATTAATGCTTGAAATTGACGGTATAGCCTACACCGCACCTAACCCTAATGGCAGCAATGGCAGGCGTGAACATAAATTTCACGCAGGAGTACCACTCGCAGATGAGTATAATTTAGACTCGGTCTTCGATTAAAAATAACCGATACATCCGATACTGACCGATACTTCATGTATCAGTTAGTATCAGTAATATCGGTAATATTCAAGTATCTTTTTTTGCTCATCACTTACGGTGCATACAAATTTAAGAAAATGAGAACAAGTCCTGTAAAAACGCGTCATAATTAAATAAGAGGATAAGATATGGCATACTTCGAAAAACGTTCCGCTAACACATATAAAATAGTCGTATCAATGGGGTATGACTCAAATGGCAAACACAGACGAGTTTCAAAAACCGTCAAACTTCCTGAAAATATGTCAGAAAGCAAACGGCAAAAAGAACTTAGTACACTATGCGTATTATTCCAACAGGAAGTAGAAAACGGCTTGTATTTGGATGGCGGTAAAATTACATTTGCAGGGTTTACTGACAAATGGCTTACTGATTATGCGGAGAAAAACCTAGCTCCGACTACTCTAGTGTCATACAAAATTATACTTAACAGGATATTACCCGCTTTAGGGCATATTACACTTAGTAAGCTACAACCTCATAATCTAATACAATTCTATAATAGTCTTGATGAAGAGGGGGCAAGGCTTGACGGCAGGTTTACCCCTACAAAAGCCCTGATAAAATACCTTGAGCCTTTGACAATTTCTCACATAATCAAAACTACAGGTATATCATCTAAAACTTGCAGAAGGCTAAAAAATGGACAGGCAACAAACTACAGCACCGCTCAAAAGCTGTGTAATTGCTATAAACTAGATTTCACCAGAATGTTTAAGGGAAATTCTGAAAAGAAGTTAAACCGAAAAACAATCAAAAATCATCATATTGTAATTCACTCAATACTTTCAACCGCTGTAGATTGGAACATCTTAATGAATAATCCTGCTGAAAGAGCCAAACCACAGAAAGCAACAAAACCCAAAGCTAAGTATTACAATGATGAACAGGTGGCAGATATGTTGGACTGCTTGAAAAGTGAACCATTAATGTATATGACAATGATTTATCTTGCAATAGATATCGGTTTAAGAGAGGGTGAACTTACAGGCTTGAAGTGGGAAGATATAAATTTTGACACCTGTGAAGTGAATATCAATAAGCAACGACACTATATTGCAGGTTATGGCAATATTGAAGGTAAACCAAAAACAGAGGCAGGTATCAGAACCGTTACAGCCTCAAAAACGGTTATATCTCTATTAAAGGAATACAAAAAGCAACAGAATGAAAACCGATTAAAATTTGGTACTGCTTGGCAAAACGGTAAATATGTATTCCTGCATGAGGATGGGAAGCCGATAAGTACACAGCTTCCTTATAAGTGGTTTACAAAATTCTTAAACCGCCATAACTTACCGAAAATAACATTCCACCAACTCCGCCACACAAACGCAAGCCTGCTGATATCATCAGGAGAGGACATTGTAACCGTAAGCGGACGACTCGGACACGCTGATAAAAATGTAACCCTGAATACTTACTCTCACATAATCAAATCAAAAGAAGCACAGGTCGCTAATAAAATGGATGAGTTTTATAACAATCTTAAATTAATGCGTAAATAATTTTGTTTGTATTAAAATTATAGTTATGGAAGATTTATTAGAAAAAGTTATTAAAAACACATACAAATTGCAATTTATAGAGAATAAAAATAAGGTTATGACCTCAGATTGTTTTGAACCAAACGAGGAGGATGATTATTATAAGTTTGCAGACTTGATAAGATATAAAAAGATACCTCATAATGATGTTATTTCATTTAAACCCATCTTACCAAGGTTTGGAAAATATGAGATAACCTTGAATTTACTTAAGAAAAAAGATTTGCAAGATTTTTATGAAGATAAAATTTCTTTAATTGATTTATTAAATGGAAATAATAAAGGAACTTATATGCAGTTTAATAATACTTTTAATTCTTATGATAACAGTACACAAAATATAAATATTAGTTATGATATAAAAGGAGATTGGAATACTCTTGCAAGAGTTTTAAAAGATTTGAGTGTTACTACTGAACAAATAGAAGAATTAAAAAATGCAATGCTTGAAGACAAGAAAAATGCTGGAGAAATTAATAATGATACAGTTCTTACTAAAACAAAAGAAACAGCTAAGAAAATAGCATATTATGTAGGACTTGCTACTGCTAATACATCAATCGTTCTTGTAGTTCAAACAATAGCTAAGGCTCTATCTAATTACTATGGTTTCCCTGTTCAATTCTAATATTCTGTATGCTTTCATCTTTTGATGTAAAAATATTCTGAATATGATTGTTTACTATATTATTAATTTCATTAATAGTACTACTATCTGGATGTTTAAATAGTTGAATAGCAGTTGTATCATCAATTAAATTTTCAATCTGCATCATAATGTCTAATAATGTAGAACGCACTCTTGTTAAAATACCACTAATATCTCCTTTAGTGATAGGCATTTTGGCTGAATATACCTGATGACTACTTTCAAACCCCTGAGATAATAAATTAAAAAATTCTGGTGGTATTATTTTATGCAAACTAAAACCGTTATCATCCATTTTTAAAAATTCTTCAAGCGATGACACACTTTGATACATTTCACATTTCCCAATAATTTCTCTTGTTTCTTTATCTAAGTGCATTAAAGGTAAAGTTATGTTAGTATATTTACTTCCAAAATTTGCTGCACTTCCTATAATAGCATTTCTAATTATCCTATAATCAGGTACAGGAACATTGTCATAACCGTTTAATTCATTTGTTATCAGGTTGATTAAATCTTTATTTTTGACCTTCATAGCAAAAACTTTTAATTTCAATAGTGTATCTTGTAATGGTATCTTACTATCTGTTAATGCAAAAATAATTTCTTCAAGTAGATTCATAAATACTCCTAGTTCTATTTTTTATTATAGCATAAAAACAAAAGCCCAAATTACATTTTATAGTGGGGGCTGTTTGGGGGCTGAAGCTACTAAAAGCCTCCGAAAATTATTTTAAATTATTAAAAGTTAAAACAGCTCAAATTAAACAATAGTAAAGGTTTTGACACATTATTAAATGTTACAAAAAGTATTTTGAGGTGTTCGAATCCCACCTCCTCCTAATAAAAACGGGCTGAGTTTCTCAGACCCGTTTTTATTTTGTTTGGTAAGGATGAGAACCTATTTCAAGACTCTAGTCTTGATCGGTTCGAGCGCGAGGCGACAGAGGGTGAAGGCTTGACGACATAAGGTCAATGGCATTTAAGGCGTCAACCGTAGACCCGTTTATCGCCGCCGAGTAAGACAATCCCACCATCTCCTCCATTTTGAAAGAGCCTGAAAAGGCTCTTTTTAGTGCGTTTCCACTCTGTTATACTTTTTGCCCAGGTTAATTTGTACGGATAGTGTATTAACCAAACATTTCAATCATGTACGGTTAAAATGCTTTTACCCCATAAAGTGACTTTATGTTTACATTTCTACCTGCCAGAAGTGTCCAAAAACAAAAACATTTGGAATTTATCTTGTATTATTATTGGGGGGGGGACTGACACTCTGCCGAAAAAAAAACTGACTTAATATCACTTTCTTTGAGAGGTAAGAACAAAATGAGCAAGCTTGTTCCTGTGAAAAATCTTACGAAATCATCCTTTCAATCGCATATATAAAATCGGATAAGGATTGCCTTGTTCATCGATTTCTGATCTTTTATAAACTTTAAATCCAAGATGCTCATAAAAACCTTTTGCCTGCGGATTTTGTTCATTTACGGTCAATTCATTTATTGAAAAATTTTTAATACCATATTCAATCAGTTTTTTGCCGATGCCTTTTCCTCGTTTTTCCGGTGTTACAAAAAGCATTTCAAGTTTTTGTTCTTCAATTCCCATAAAGGCAACGGGTGTGTCATTGTCTTGGGCAACAACAAGCTTAGAGATATTTTTCAGAGCATCAGGCAAAAATTTTTCTTTAATATTCAGGATTTCACTTTCCGGTAAAAACAAATGCGTTGCCCTGACTGACCTTTCCCAAACTTCTAAAAGTGTATTGATTAGTGATTGTGTTCTTTCTGATACTTCAATTATTTCCATTCTATTCTTTCCTTATATCTTCAAAGTATTTTAGCACTCTGCAAGGATTTGCGGCTGCAACACAGTTGTCAGGAATTGATTTATTTACTACACTACAGGCGCCTATTAGGCTATTTTGACCAATTCCGGCGACAGTGTTTTTATGTATTTGTATTCTTTTTTCATATAACACTCCTGAGTATATTATAGTATAAATACTTATTAGCGCCTTTTTTTGTTGAGCAAGTATGTCCAAACCTACACGCTTTCTTTATTGTTGGGCTAAAAGCCCAACCTACTTCTTCTTTCTGTCGCACTTAACGTCTTAGTATCCTAACGTCTTAACGTCTTGTTTAATGAGTTTCAACCACAACAATTTCAGGCAGACAATTAAACCTGAGCGGCAGAATGCTTGTACCGAGCCCGCGTGATACAAACATTTTCCCGCCGCGGGTTTCAAAAAGCCCGTATGCGTATTTGGTTCCGTATTTTGAAGGAACCGTTAACGGCTTAAAAAGAACAACCTGCCCGCCATGCGTATGCCCTGACAACAGCAAATCCACTCCTTCCGGCACATCCTCTATCACGTCCGGAGTATGCGAAAGAAGTATCAGGGGAGATTTCACTCCGCGCAAAGCTTTTGTAATATCAGGGTTTCCAGTCTGCAAATCCTCAACCCCGGCGACAGAAAATCTCTCTAAATCCTGCGAAGCATTTTCAAGAACAGTAATACCGACATATTCAAAAGCGTCTATTATATCTTTCTTCCCCTGCCAGCCGTCGTGGTTTCCCATAACGGCAAATGTTCCATACTTTGATTTCAGTGCTCCCAGCCCTTCCGCAATAGTTTCAGTATCAAGCGTGTTTCCTTTTTTATGACCGTTCACGTAATCCCCGCCAAGAAAAATAACATCAGGATTTTGCGCGTTTATCTTCTTCACAATCCTTGCAAGCCGGTACCTCTCATAAGGTTTAAAGTGAAAGTCAGACGCAAAAACTATCCTCAATCCTTTCATTTTCTCGTTCTTAATCTTAACCCGTTTAACAGTTAAAATATTCGGCTCAATAATTACCGAGTAAATAAAAAGTATCACAAAAATTATAAGAATAAACTTCATGGCTCTATTCTACCGCAAATATTTGTTGTAAGATGAAATAAAAATTATAAAGCAAACCTTTAAATGTTTTTGAGATAATAGCGCGAGCAGGGCGGGAGCCTCGTCGAAAAAATATTTAAAGGTTAGTCATAAATCGGTATAGAAAATTATGAAAAAAAATATCGCACTAACAGGAATGATGGGAAGCGGAAAGAGTTCAACAGCACAGGCACTCTCCAAACTTTTGCCTGAATACTCTCTGGTCGATATTGATTCCGAAATTGAAAAATCCACAAACAGAAAAATTTCAGAAATTTTTCTCCGATTTGGTGAACAGCATTTCAGAATGCTCGAAACAGATAAAATTCAAAAATTTGTCTACGGGCAAAATCAAATTATCTCACTTGGAGGCGGTGCATTTGAGGATGAATTCAACCGAAAAATAATTCTCGAAAACTGTTTGACGATTTATCTAAAAACTTCTCCTGAAGAAATTTACCGCCGCATAAAAAACGAAACCCACAGACCACTCCTTGCAAAAAATTTCTCCATAGAAAGAATTACTGATATTCTAAAACGCAGAAATATAAATTATGAAAAAGCAGACGTTATAATTGACACCGATAATAAAACTCCTTATAATATTGCTAATGAAATTTTAGGAGTTATGAATGAGTAAGCTTTCCGTAAAAATTAACGAACAGGAAAAATCCTACCCCATAATAATAAACGATAATCCTGTTTCAACATTAAAAGACGCTATTTTTTCACGTTTGGAAGGGAAAAAATTCCTTGTCGTAATTTCAGAAAAAGTCGAAAAATTATACGGGAAAGCACTTGGCTTTGAAAAAACTGAAAAATTCATCCTGAAAGACGGTGAAAAAGAAAAAAATTTCAAAAACTATAAAAAAATTCTGGAACGCGCCCTGAAATTGCAGCTTACCAGAAAAGATACAATAATTGCAATCGGCGGCGGAGTCGTCGGGGATCTGGCAGGTTTTGCAGCAGCAACTTATATGCGCGGAATTAATTTTATTCAGGTTCCGACAACACTCCTTGCCTGTGTTGACAGCTCAGTCGGAGGCAAAACCGGTATTGACACAAGCTTCGGCAAAAATTTAATCGGCTCTTTTTACCAGCCGTCTGCGGTTTTTATCAATACAAACTTTTTGCAAACTCTTGATGACAGACAATTCAAAACAGGAATGGGCGAAGTTGTTAAATATGCTTTTATTGAAAAATCCTGCCGCAGTGAAGAAGAATTAAATCTAACAAACTTTCTCACTGAAAATACAGAAAAAATTCTCACACGCAATCTGAGAACCTTAGAAAGTTTAATTGAAATTTGCGTTAAACTGAAAATTTCCGTTGTGCAAAAAGATGAAAAAGAATCAGGTCTCAGAAAAATTCTCAACTTCGGGCACACATACGGCCACGCGGTAGAAAAATTTACCAACTACAAAAAATATACGCACGGAGAGGCTATTGTTAAAGGAATGGAATTCGCCTTCAATCTTGCTGTAAAAAGAAATATTATCGACAAAAACTACAAATTCTTTGCAAACGATGTGATAAAAAAATTCGGCTTTAAATCAATTCCAGATTACCCGATTGAAAAACTTATAAAGTTAATGAAAATGGACAAAAAAGCCGAATTTGAATACATAACTTTTATCCTGCCAACTGACTATTCGGAAGTGGCAGAGTTTAAATTTACCGAAAAAGATTTACTGTAAGCGAAAATTTTTCAATAATTCTTCCATGCAGTCACCGCCGTATTTGAGAAGAATTTCATTTGCAAGCACACAGGCAATTCTTGCCTCTGCAACCACGGCGCATGCTTCCACTGCACAGGTGTCTGAGCGTTCAAAATGAGCCTCCGACGGCAGGCAAGTAACGCAATCAACAGACTGCAACGGTTTTACAAGTGTGGGAATAGGTTTCATAACGGCAGTAACAACAATATTCTCGCCGTTTGACATCCCGCCTTCAATACCACCTGCATTGTTGGTTTTTCTGGTAATCTTTCCGTCCTCGGCAAAAATTTCATCGTGGTATTCGCTGCCTCTCATTTTATAGGCGTGATGATTACCAATTGAAACTGATTTCACGGCAGGAACGCTCATTACTGCCTGGGCAATCCTTCCGTCAAGTTTCCTGTCCCAGTGGACGTAAGAGCCTAATCCTACAGGAAGATTTTCGTATTCAATCTGAACTTTTCCCCCCAGAGTATCGCCTTCTGCTTTTGCTTTATCAATTTCAGCGTGAAATTCTTCCTCGTTTTTACCGTTTCCGATTTGCAGCACTTTTGAAGAGCCTGTAATCCCAAACTGTTTTAAAAACAATTTTGCAACGGCACCAACGGCAACTTCTATAGCGGTTTTTCTGGCGCTTGAACGCTCTAAAATATTGCGTAAATCTTTTTGGTGATATTTGACGCTTCCCGCATAATCTGCATGCCCCGGACGGTAAGTGGTAAAAGCTTTTTCAGAGGTAATATCCTTCGGGTTAGTGCTCATAATTTTCTGCCAGTTTTCAAAATCATTATTTTTTATAACAAGCGTGACAGGAGAACCTAGAGTTTTACCAAACCTGACGCCCGACATAATTTCCACGGTATCGCTTTCAATTTTCATTCTTCCGCCGCGGCCGTAACCGCCCTGACGACGTTTAAGTTCTGCGTTAATAAAATCAATGTCGATTTCAAGGTTTGCCGGCAAACCTTCTATTATAGCGGTTAAACATTTTCCGTGGCTTTCGCCTGATGTCAAAAATCTGAATTTTTCCATATTTCAATTATATTACAAACATAATATATGTTATCGGAAGAAAATTTATACCCCTCTCCCTTTGGGAGAGGGTAGAATTTGTTAATGAGTGTCAGTGAATTTACAAATTCGGGTGAGGTTGTAAATATCTTTAAACTTATATTTGATATTTGATATTTGGGGCTTATGCAGCCCCAAACCCTGCACTGACATTCTTTTTCTTTTTTGCAATGAAAAGAAAAAGAATGTCAGCCAAGAAAAAGAAACACGCTATATAACAGCACTGCTTCGCAGCGCAAGACCGAATGGATGTCGTTAAATGCTAACGCATTTAACCTTTCAGCCTCACTATTGCACAATAAATTGTGCACGTTCGGCAACCGACCTGTGGTCGGTCTAAATAAATCCCCCCTACCCCCCTTTACAAAGGGGGTAAAGTAAAAGCCTCCCTTGTAAAGGCGGATTGCGAGCAGAGGGCGAAACGGCGACGCGAAGGCGGCGGCGTTGCAGACCCGTTTAACGCGAGCAACCAAGCAGGAGGTGGCGCACATAGCGCCGGAGGGTTTTCATGCGAGCGTGCGGCGTAGCCGCGATAGCGAGCATATAAAGTTGAAGGCTCTGCCTTCAAACTACTTCCGTTTGATTTCGCGGCGCGCAGCGACGCTGTAATTTTTTGCGTGTTTTTCTTTTTCGGTTCACTTTTTCTTTTTTCATCGCAATAAAAAAGAAAAAGTGAACGTAATGAAGAAGTTGGAGAACTTGTTTCTTCCGATAACATATATTATGTTACTTCTTAGCATATTTTAAGAAAGTTTGGACTTTAGTCTGCATCATTTCTTCAACGATTAACCATTTCCCGCTTGGCTGTTTTTGGACGATCATATATGTTTTCAGTTTATAATTCTCGCCTGAAGGCTGGCGAAGCGATGTTATTTTATAGCCGTTATCCACCTTTGCGGCTTTTATATCGGTATAATTATTTTTATACTTACGCATTTTCGCGCCTTTCTGGCTGAGTTTCATCTGGGAAATATATGTTTCCGTATCGGTTTCTACATCTACAAGTTCTCCGTCAGGCTTCACGACCTGCCTGATAATCTTTGCGTCGGGCGAATACATCTTTATAAGCTCGGGGCTATAATTATTTGCGGCATTAACATAGTTTTTAAAGAATTTTATTGCCTCCTGCTGTTCATCTGCAAACGCTGAACTTCCGATAAAGAGTAAAACTCCTACGATTAGTAACAAAAGTAATTTTTTCATTCTGCCTCCTTTTTTGAAAAGGATAAAAAATGGGATGAATATTTTCATCAGGCAGACGGACATCTCAGGTATACCATGCGGCAATATGGACTAAGGGAATAAAACGAAAGGTCATTATGGCTGTTGTGATGATATTTTTCTGGGCATTCACGGCGCTTCTTACAATGGGGCCTAGTTAAAAAACAGCCTAAAACTTTTTCAATTTCGCATAAGCCGCATCCATGGCTTTTTTGCCCTGTTTGCCAAAGTCAATAGTATACATCATGCTATCGCCAACTTTTATAACATCCGTAATGTGTCCTATACCGAGTTTGTCGTGGAAAACTCTTTCACCAACATTGAAAACGTATTCGACTGTGGAACTTCCTTCAATGGCGTGTTCCCGTTCACGGGCTTCAAGTGCCTGCTGCTGCTCTTTTTGACGTTTTTCCTCCAGCATACGTTTTATGGCGTTATCTTTCAGGAATTCCTGAACTTTCTGTTCATCGCGTTCTTTATTGGCTTTGGATTTCACAAGAATTGTGCGCTGCGGGGTGCGTTTCGGAGGTTCATAGCCGTAGGAGGATTTTTTAGGCGAGGTGTTTGTCGAAAGACCTTTTGTCGGCGCCACAAAACCCTTGCCAAATCCCGAGGACGGCTTTATATAGCCGTAGCTGTCAGCCTGAGCCGCAGAGTATGAGTAATCCGACTTCCCTGTTTTTGCTTTAGAAACAGCGTTGCGGAAGGTTGATGAGTCTGATGTGCTTCCCTCAAATGAAATCATATTCAACAACTGGCGCGGAATTTCTTCAATAAACCGTGACGGGTTATAGTATTTGAATTCACCCCACATCTGGCGGCGTTTTGCTGATGTCAGGTATAATTTTTCTTCCGCGCGGGTGACGCCGACATACATAAGGCGACGTTCTTCTTCCATTTCGGAAGGCACATTTAAAGATCTGAGGTGCGGAAAAATACCTTCATCCAGTCCTGCCATAAATACAACCGGAAATTCCAGCCCTTTTGCCGCGTGAAGAGTCATCAGGGTGACGTTATTTGCAATTGTATCCATATTGTCAATATCAGATACTAGCGCAACCTGCGCCAGAAATTCCCCGAGGACATTATCTTCTTCTTCGGGCACGAATTCTTCCGCTACGTTTACGAGTTCCTGAAGGTTTTCTATATCCGCTTCGGCTTCAGGGGTATTTTGAAGCTGGAGTTCTGCAAGATAGCCGGATTTTTCAATTACAAGGGTCACAAATTCACGCAGATTGTAATTCGGAACCGCGTTTCTGAATTTAGTTATCAAATTCACGAAATCCGTAATCTTAGAACGCGTCCGCGCCGGAATTTCAGTATCTTCTTCAATTCTCTGTGCTGCTGCAAAGAGGGAGATATCTTCCCTGTCCGCGAAGTCCTGCAATCTTTTAATGGTTGTATCCCCGATTGAACGTTTCGGAACATTCACAATACGGCGGAAACTCTGAGAATCATCCGTATTATAAATTAATTTCAAATAAGCGATGATGTCTTTAATTTCTTTACGGTCGTAGAATTTCAGCCCGCCGTAAATTCTATAAGGCACACCTGCTGCCATGCAGGCTTCTTCTATTGAACGGGATTGGGAATTTGTACGATAGAGAATGGCGTACTGATTGTAATTTCCGCCGCTGTCCTGTTTTATACGGCTTACGATAAAGTTTGCTTCGTCCGCCTCATCCTGAGCCTCAAAGTAATCTATAAGTTCACCTTCACCCTTATTTGAATAAAGAACTTTATCCACACGTTCGGTGTTGTTTTCAATAATGGCGTTTGCAACATTCAGAATATTTGCGGTCGAGCGGTAGTTTTGTTCAAGTTTGATTAATTTCGTGTTTTTGAAATCCTTCTGGAAGTTCATGATAATCGTATAATCCGCACCGCGCCAGCTGTAGATGGATTGGTCGACATCGCCCACAACGCACAGTGAACGTTCAGGCGGAACTTCCGCGAGTTTATTTGTATAAAGCATATTTACAAGGTTATACTGCGCAAGGTTTGTGTCTTGGTACTCATCGACCATAATATGCTTAAATCTTTCATAATAGTGGGTTCGGATTTCTGTGTTATGGTCAAGGAGTTTTACCGTCAGCATAAGCATATCGTCAAAATCAATTGCGTTATTGTTGTTGAGCGTGTTTTCGTATTCTTCATAAATTGCCGCAATCTTCTGTGATTTGAAATCTCTTGCAAAAGTAGCAAAGGTATAGGCATCCTGCATTTTGTTTTTTGCATTAGAGATTACGGATTTAACGAGTTTAGGCTGATAAATTTTATCATCAAGGTTCAGTTTTTTGATTGCCTGTTTTAAAACCGCATTTGTATCGTTGTCATCGTATATGGTAAAATTCTTATCGAGTTTTTTGCCTGACGGAAAACTGTATCTGTCAATATTTTCGCGCAAAATTCTGCCGCAAATTCCATGGAAGGTCCCGACCCACATATATTTAACAACGTTCTCGCCAATCATGCTGCCAAGACGCGCCTTCATCTCTTTTGCAGCCTTGTTGGTAAATGTCACGGCGAGAATATTCTGCGGTTTTACTCCATGCTGAATCATATAAGCAATTCTTGTCGTGAGGACTTTAGTTTTGCCGCTGCCAGCGCCTGCCAGTATCAACAACGGTCCTGTCACCGTCTGGACAGCTTCTTTCTGCTCCTTATTAAGATTTTCCAATAGATTTTCCATATACCCTATTCCCAAAATTAAAGTTTTGTGTTATAATCAGCATAATCGAAAAAAATATTTATTGCAATTAGATAGTCATAAGTTTTTCGCAACTTCCGATACCGGAATTATGCGGAAATACGAAAAGACCGGTGAGACAGAAAGTAGGAAAAATGGCAGATAACGAAATTTTTATGGGTGCTGATGATAACAAAGAAGAACAACAATCAATTATGGTTCCTGTAGACGATTTAGACACGGTAAGCGCGGATTCTCCGCATACGGTAGATGAACTTGCTCAGGAACTCGCTACCATCAGACAATCTGCCAAAAGAATCGCAATTATCGGGAGCCGCAACCTCCCGATTACACATCAGCAAATGATTGAAACCCTTGCAACAGCACTTGTTATGCAAGGGAATACTATCATTACCTCAGGCGGTTCGTCAGGTACAAACGCCGCTGCTATCCGCGGGGCTATGAAAGCTAATCCGGATAAATTAAAGGTTATTCTTCCGCAAACTATTGGGCAGCAACCGTCAGATGTTCAAAACCAGCTTATCGGGGTTCCGAATATCGTTGAGCACGCTGATCGCGCTATGATGACACTTGCGGATGCATCCCGCGTTTGCAACAGAGAAATTATCGACGACTGCAATCAGCTTATCTGCTTCCTTTCCCACACAAGCAAAACCCTTCATAACGCCGTTCAATACGCTGAAGAAGGACACAAGGTTATCACTGTATTCTATTTGGATTAAAAAATTTCAACTTTATTTTAATATAGTGCTGTATCAGTTTTTTATCGTCCTTGTAAGACGCGTAGCGGCAGCAATCAAGGATTTGAATTGTTGTCGGGCAGGTATGCCCAACAACAATCCTTACTTTTCACTTTACCCTCACCCCTACCCCCTCTCCCAGAGGGAGAGGGGTGAAAAGAACCCTCACCCAATCCCTCAGCACAAGGCATACAGGGTCGCAAGACTTGTTACCGCGTCTGCTACCTTTATATCCAGGTGGAAAATAGAAAAGAGTCATTGCGAGGCTTTAGCCGAAGCAATCCAGCCTTTTTAAGTGAATAGTAAGTGGTGAGTAGTGAATGGTTCAACAAAAATTAGTCCCTTCACTCTTCACTCGTTAATCTTCATATTCCAAAAGCTGGATTCTTTCGGGCTGCGACATCAGAATGACGTAAAATTTTTTCTTAGCGCCTTAGCGCCCTAGTGTCTAAGTAACTTTTTCTGCCTCCACACCCGCCTTACGGGCACCCTCTCCCTTTGGGAGGAGTCTGTTAACTTTTCATTGCTACCCCTCCTCGAAATCAAAGATTTCGGTCCTCCCTCAAGGGGAGGACAAAATCTTAAAATTCATTGCAATAGAAAGTTAACAATGCCCTTTGGGAGAGGGTAATAGCCCCCCCTCCCTTCACTCCTCACGCATCACTTTATTGCTCGTATCAACATATCATCCCTTTTTGTGCTAAAATAATTGTATGAACGATTTAATTAAAAAATTAAGCGGCAAGAATAAAACCGATTACGAACAAGTCGCAAAAGAAATGATTGATAATGCAGATGTTGCATTATTCCAAGAACTTGTCGCAAATGATGATTTTCTGTTTGATTTTGTCAAACAAAATGTCGCAGAACGTCTTGCAAACGCCTGCAATGAAACAAATTACAAAAATCTTTTGAAATTTTTTGTCTGCTATTCGCCTTACTATGACGATTTCATTATCTCCACTCTTGCAAAATATGCAGATGAAGATTTAACCGATGAAATCCTTGAGATTTTTGAAAACGGCACAAATGATGAAAAAACATATTGCGCCAAGTATTTTTTCTATATTCAGGATCCTCTTGCGCTTGAACTTTTACGGGAGAATTCCTACACGGACGACGAAAGCCTCAATGCAAACTGCGCCGCTACATTAGGTAGTTTTCAAGATACTGTTTCTTACAATCAGGCGCTTGAAAAACTTAAATCAACAGATGAATTTGAACAGCTTTCCGCGGTAAAATTCTTAGTGCTTTACGGGAATAAAGATGCAGTGCCTGAAATTATATCAACAATGAAAACTTCCACACTCGCCGAAAATATTGCGGGTGAAATCCCTTATCTCACAAATCTGTTTGAGCTTCTGGACAAAACAAAAGAAGATGCGCTTCTGGTAATTAATTATATAATTAACGGTCTTGGCGAAATTCTCGGGCTTCCGTGCGTTTTTGATTACGAACTCTACGATGTTTTTGAGCGCCTCATAAGACAGGCTGACGACAGTAAAACCGCCGTTGTGTTACTGAATGCGGCAGAAAAATTCGATACCCTCACCGAAAACGATGAATACCTCTTTGACGAGGATAAAAATACCAAAAACGAAGTCCAGGATATAAAGAAATTACTCGGGTCAATCAATAAAAAACAACTTAAACAATTGATTTTACAAGAACTCAGCGAAAACAGCCTGTTTGTCTATACAGCGCTTGATTTTGCAGAAGATGTTTTAGCCATCCGCGAACTTTTGAAATGTAATAACCAGACAATAATCTTAAAAACGGCAGAGGTTCTGAAAAAACTCGGAAACCTCGATGAACCGACCAAAACCGTCGCACTTTTAAAGGTTACTGATGAAAATATAAAATCAATAATTCGCGCTTTGTAAAAACTTGTGTTAAAATAGAATTATGAATTTTGAAGAAAAAACATTAAGCTCGGAATGTGTTTATGACGGTAAGATTATGAAGGTTTGCCGCGATGATGTGGAGATTGCAACCGGCAAACATTCTTTCCGCGAAGTTGTCCACCATTCGGGAGGAGTTGTGATTGCCGCACTGAAAGATGATAACACCATTCTTACGGTAAAACAGTTCCGCTACCCGCTGAAGCAGACAATTATTGAACTTCCGGCCGGCAAACTCGAAAAAGACGAAAATCCTGACTTAGCAGCCGCAAGAGAACTGGAAGAAGAAACAGGCTACAAAGCCAAAAACTGGAAATCACTCGGATTTATCTATACATCACCCGGATATAGCGATGAAAAATTGTATCTGTATCTTGCTACAGGGTTGGAATTCGTCGGCGAACATCCTGATGACGGTGAAGTTTTAAAAGCTTATGAATACCCGCTTGATGAATTTATTCAAAAAGTAAAAAGCGGCGAAATTTCTGATGCCAAAACCGTATGCGCAATTATGAGGGCGTTTTATGATTAAAATGGTTGCCACAGACATTGACGGAACTATTGTCAAATGGGACACGGGTTTTTCGGAAAACGTCAAAAAATGTATAAAAAAAATGAGTGCCGAAGGAATTAAGGTTGTTCTTGTAACAGGCAGAATGCACTGTGCAACAACGCCGATTGCACTTGAATTAAGACTGACAACCCCTATTGTGTCTTATCAGGGCGGGTTGATAAGAGATTTTAGCGGGAAAACTCTATACCGCCAAAATCTTCCTGATGATTACGCCAAAAAGATTATCAAATGGGCACGCAAAAATAATGTCCACCTTAATCTTTACCTTGACGACAAACTATATGTCGAAAAAGACAACGATTTTGTAAAACGCTATACGGACGGAAAATTCGTAACCTATAACGTTTGTTCGTTTGATGAGCTGGAAATTCATAATGTAAATAAACTTCTTGCAATAGATTATACAAATGCAGACAGGGTTACGGGCTGGGTTGAAGAACTCCACAAAACTTATCCTGATTTGTATATAGTTAAATCTACACCGTATTTCTGCGAAATTGGAAGCCCTGATGCAAAAAAATCACGCGGGGTAGAATTTCTCGCGAGGGAGTGGGGAATAAAACAAGAGGAAATTTTAACAATCGGCGATCAGGATAACGATATTGAACTTTTGAAAGCAGGCGGGATAAAAGTCGCGATGGGAAATGCCACACCTGAACTAAAAGCCTGCGCTGATTTTATCACTGATACGGTAGAAAATGACGGTTTTGTAAAAGCTATGGAAAAATTTGTATTCTGCGCTACCCCTCAAAAATAAAAATATTTTTAAAACACAAACTATAAGCCTATTTCCACGATTTTTATCTCGTTCGAAATTGTAAACAAATATTAATTTTATGTAAAATTTATATACCTTTTACGCAATTTTTAAATAAAAAAATACTTTATATAAGTACCAGAGAAAAATAGGAAATATGTACAAAGGATTTTATGTAAATATTTGTTACAAAAAACGGAATAAATCAGATTAATCATTAAAGATTAATCAGGAATATGTCGATTAAGAGAATGTGAGTAAATAACGGAGAAAGAATCATGGTTGACAGATTAAACGGAAATTTAGGAAATGTAAATGCTTATTTGTTCGGCGGTAAAAAAGTCGACAAAGACGAAATAGCTAAAACAGGCGCAAAAGAAAATGTTCCTGTTGGTCAAACTCAGGCAGCACAAGAAGCCGCTAAAGCTGACGTAACCAATTTAAATCTTGATATGAATGCAATTATGGGCTTGCACCTGACAAAAGCAGGAAAAGTAGATACCTCAGAAAAAGCTACAGGCGCAAGAGCTGCTGAACTTTATGCAAGTGCAGACTTCCAGGCTTTAAATAAAGAATTCGGAATTTATGATGATATTGACCCTGAAATCGGTCAATTCTTATCACCAAAAACACTTGCTTATATCGCAAACGTTACTCCTGAACAAAGAGAACGTATTGAAGCAGGTGCAGTCAAAGATTTTGACGACCTTGTTGCAGTAGCTTAAGAGAGACTTATAAATATATAAAAACATTTACTCACACTTTTGTGGCTGACTTAAAACGTCAGCCATTTTCGTGCTTATCTGTTAAAACGTACTTATAATCTAGTGTCGCCGCTTTTCAAACGCCACTCAAAAATTTCGCTTTACTGCCTTATCGCGAAATTTTCTCGGACAGTCAGAGTTTTATATCGGATTACAAATAAGTTTTTAAACCATTTGAATGTAAAAATTTATGTAAAAAGGGTTTAAAAACCATGGGAGATGAGTTATACTACAAATGTAATAACGTGTAGAAAAGGGTTTATCGCTAACTTAAAAAATAAACAGTATTGCCATCTATATGACGTATTGTAATTTGTCATACAGACAAGTAAAATTGTTTAAGGAATGTTAAATTTGCATGCAGATTTGACAATTATTAATCTTCAGGATTTTTGACAAGGTTAACAGGCAGGCGGAAATTTTGGAAAAAAATTTGAAACAGGAAAATAAAGAATCCATAGTTAAACGTTCGGGACGAAAGTCTGTCGAGCGTGTTTCTAACCCTATTATTCAGGAAAAATCTCCTGTTGAAATTAAAACTGCCTCACAAACCAAACGCAAATCCGTTAAAAAAGAATCTAAGGCTCCCGTCACAATGCCTGTTACAAACAACAATGCAGAAATTGTCGCACGCCTTAATAATTTCAATCTTAGCAAAAGTACAAATAAGCTTTATGCAGGCTATTTAAACAATACATTATCTTCAAATAAGCCTGTTGATTACACTCAGATACTTATGGAGATGAATTCCGCTCTGAAAGGGAAAAAAACTCTCCATGAACTTTATACTGTTTTGCATGAAATATTCTCGGAAAAACTTAATTGTACATTCACAGGTTTCGGACTTTTCCATGAAAAATCAAAGTGTATTAATTTAAAACTCACAACAAAAATGGGGAGCACCTACTCATCCAAAATTTTCCTGTCTGATGATAAAAATCCTGTGGTAGAATGTTTTAAAAATTCATCTACAGTGCTTTTAAAAGATAATAAATTTTTAAATATTCCTTATATGCAGCCTTCTTCAACAATTATCCTGCCGCTTATGTCAATAAATAATAACATGGGGGTTCTTATTCTCGGCAAAGACAACACCGACTGCAATACAGGCTTGTTATCTTTTGTTGCAAACTATGTGGCAATGTTTGCACAAAATGTTGACCTGCTCGAAAAAACAAACAAATTTGCAAACACGGACACACTCACAAGTTTATATAACCACAGAGGTTTTCAGGAAGTTCTTGCAAACGAGTTGAAATTTGCGGAAGATACCCACACAGAACTGTCAATCATAATGTTCGATATAAATAACATCTCAAAAATTAACCGTGAACTCGGGCATGCCAAGGGTGACGAGGTTATCAAACTTCTTGCTGAAAAAGTTAAACAGAATATGCGCTCAACTGATAAAGCCGGAAGATATGGCGGTGATGAGATTGCAATAATTCTGCCGAACACAAATACAAAAGACGCCAAATACCTTGCAGAATATATAACATATACGCTCTCTTGCTGCTTTGTTGATGATGTCGGACCTGTTAAGGTTTCGGTCGGAATTTCAACTTTCCCTGAATGCTCAAAAAATCAGGAAAAATTACTTATTCTGGCAGAACAGGCAATGTATATCTCACAGGCACGCGGATACAAAGAAGGAATGTCCGCAATCATAAGTTCTTCTGACTTTGACTTCTGGGATGATGCCGCTTTGAATTCGTTCGCGGAAGTTGTCGCCAAACGCCACGCACAACTCGGTATCAACTTTGAAGAGGAACTCGTTCACAAATTCAATAACGAAAAAATTATTTCCCAGAATCACTTAATGGAACTGGCTAATTCTCTTGCAGGTGCAATTGATGCAAAAGACCCTTATACAAAAGGCCACTCGACATCGGTTTCAAGATACTCTGAAGCGCTTGCCCGTGCTATAAATCTGCCTGAGGATGAGGTTCAAAGAATTACACTTGGTGCTCTTTTGCACGATGTAGGTAAAATCGGTATTCCTGAAAATGTTCTGAAAAAACCGGGCAAACTTGAAGATGATGAATGGGAAATTATGAAACAGCACCCTGTCATCGGTGCAGAAAAAGTTCTTATGCCAAACGAAGCCCTGCGTGACTTAATTCCGATGGTAAAATATCACCATGAACACATCGACGGCTCGGGTTATCCTGAAAAACTCAAAGGTGAAGAAATTCCTCTCTCTGCAAGAATCGTTGCCGTAGCAGATGCGTTCCACGCCCTCATAAGCGACAGACCTTACAGAAAAGGCCTCGGCGTTGAAAAAGCCTGTGAAATCCTAAAAGACGGCGCAGGAAAATTTTGGGATAAAGATCTGGTACGTCATTTTATATCAATTGCTCCGTCTCTATCGACTATTATATAAGGCTTTCGGGCTAATACACTTGCATAAAATTAATATATAGTGTATAATAGTCGAATGGAGGATAAAAAATATCCTCCGGATATTACTAAACCAGGAGAACACAAATGTACCAAGATGAAAAACTGATTTGTGAAGATTGCGGAGCAGAATTTATCTTCACAGTGGGTGAACAAGAGTTTTACGCTGAAAAAGGTCTCGTCAACAAACCTAAAAGATGTCCGGAATGCAGAAAACAACGCAGACAAAGAAACAGAAAACAAAGAAAAATGTATGATGCTGTCTGCTCAAAATGCGGAGCACAAACTCAGGTTCCATTCAAACCTATTCCGGGAAAGGAAGTATATTGCAAAGAATGTTTTGTAAAAACAGCAGAAACTGCTGCTGAATAAATATTATATATTTTTTAACAAAAGGTCGTCTTATCGTAGTCATAAGGCGGCTTTTTAATTGTTTTTATCAATAGCCTTCAATGCGTCCAAATCAGCCTGAATTTCTTTTGCCTTCTCGTTTAATTTATTATAAACCTGAGAATTTATCTCCCCTCCGATTAACATCAATACAGAAGTATAATAAAGCCAAACCATTAAAACAGCAAACGCACCGATTGTTCCGTAAACCATATTGTATGTGCGTAAATTGTTTACATAAATTGAGAATCCCCAGGAGCCCACCAGCCAGAATGTTGTAAAGAAAAATGTCCCCGGAATTGCGCTTTTGCGTTTATAACGTTCATTTCCGCGCAGGTCAGGCAAAATATAATAACTCAAAAAAGCCATCAAAAACAATGCCGCGAATGCTATCGGCCAACGTAACGTCAATAACGTTATCGCGACGACTTTTGACATGTGAAAATGAGTTACAAGGAAATTAATAATAACTTTACCAAAAATAATCAGGTTAATCGTAAGGAACAAAACCATTGTGTCTACAAACACCATCAATAAAGCCAAAGCCCTTGTATATACAAAATTTCTGGTTTCTTCCACCTTATAAGCACGGTTTAATCCTTTTAAAACAACAGCCATAGCATTTGTCGACAAAACAAGCGTTACACAAATCCCTATAACCGCCATCAATCTGCCGTGAGAAAAAATCATTGCCTCTGATAATACCGTAATAATCAGTTCTATAGCCTGATCAGGCATAAATCTTGAAAGAAAAATCAAAATCGGATCCATCAATGCCTTATTGCCCATCCAGCCAAAAACCGCTGTTAAAAACAACATAAAAGGAAAAATCCCTATTACTGCCATAAAACCCATCTCAGACGCCATTCCGTAAAAGTCATTCTCTATGATAGAAATAACCAACCTTTTCAAAGCTCTGTAAAAACTTTTTAATTTTTCTTTAATTACTTCTGCCATACTTCCTGTTTTCTGATTTCTTCCAACACTTTTTTAGCAGCAACATCCGGGGCAGATTTTATAACACATCCTGCGGCCTGCTTATGCCCGCCGCCTCCGAAAACCGAACAAATTTCCGCAACATCTACAACCTTACTCCGCATAGAAACTTTTGAAATATTTACGCCAATCTGTTTTACAAGAAACGCAACATCTGTCGTAATTATCGCTCTTAGTTTCTCAGCAAGCCCCTCGGTGCAATCATCACCTGCATTAAATTTCTCTATATCTTTTTTATAAATAACAGTATACGCAATCCTGTTATCATCCTCAAAAACCGCCTTACTCAGACAATATGCCTGGAATTGAACCAGTTCCTTGGAATTGCTTTCATAACATCTTTTATAAATTTCTGAAGGATTAACCCCTTTTTGTACAAGTTCTGCCGCATACTGAAAAGCTTTAACACCGGTATTATCAAATCTAAAGGAACCTGTATCTGTTAAAATTGCGGTATACAAAGATGTTGCCGTTTCTAACGAAACATGCCAGTCCATTTCTTTCATAAGCCCGAATAAAACTTCACCCGTAGAACTTGCCTCAGGATAAACAAAATTCAATTTTGCATAAGAATTATTTGTTTTATGATGATCAATATTAACCGTAAAATTTGATTTTTCAAATAAAACCGAAGCATCACACATTCTGTCATAAGCCGCTATATCAACATCAATCACCAGATCATATTCTCGGGATTTATCGTATTCATCAATATGTTTTGCTTCATTTATGTACGGCAAAAATTCATAAGTAGACGGCACTTTGGATAACAAAAGCATATCAGCGTGTTTTTTAAAATTATCTTTTATCGCAGAATACATTGCGCACATAGAACCAAGCGTATCTCCGTCGGGGTTCATGTGTGAGATTATAAGTATGTTTTTAGATGATTTTATGATATCATTTAATTGGCTACAATCCATTTTACTATCTTATCACAGAATAATCGGGAGTGCAAAATTTGAAGAAAATCCTCTACACAGACTTTGTCGGGACTAATGAAATTATTGCGGAACTGCTTGAAAATAAAGAGATTAAAAAAGCTATGACCCGCAACAATTTGTACAAATTCTGGGGGAAAGTAGCAGGCGCAAAATTCGCTTCTAAATCTAAACCTTACTCAATGCTTGGCGGAGGTGTTATGGTGATTGCCTGCGAAAATTCTATTGTAGCTCAGGAATTAATGCTGAAGAAAACTCAGCTTCTGGTAAAATTTAAACCATATCTGGATTCTTTAAAACTCAACGTAAAAGATCTCAAATTCGATGCAAAAAAATGGGCGACGTAGTCGCCTGCTATGACACGAAAATATCCGGAAATACAATATTGGTATCCAGCACTAAGCCACCTTCTATAAGGGCAGTTTTTTTTCAAAGCACTTTTTACAATATAATCAAGCCTTAATAATATTTGTAATATCGTTTTGCGTGATTAACGGTTTTTATTATAGTCGCCTGCCGTCATTGGTAGACGCGGGACGCAACACAAAAATGCAAATTTCCATATTATAAATGATGATTTTTACGCATAAAACATTATAATCTTTTGTATGAAGAAGTTTTGGATTTTTTGTTTAATACTCTCAATTACACAAGCCCCGACTTTTGCTTTTTTTAATTATAAAAATCAAGAGTTATTTGAAAATCAGGGCTATGTAGGGACACTGCCTGATGTCACAAAAAGTTTTCATGCATCAGAACCTACTCAGACAAAACCGGCTTTTGAAAAAACTAAAAAATTCAATTCCGAAAATGAAATCAAACCGGTGCCGCGGGATAACCCTGCCTTTGTTAATATTATTCTCAAACAGGACAAAACTTCACCATACCTGAACGATATTTCCGAATTTATTGATATGCTCGAAAAAATTTATGATTCGATTGAAGCTAATGAAAATGTTCAACTTTTCGCCTCACGCGTATATTTCTTCACTAAAAATGCTGATTATTTCCGCGAAAAATATGATGGAAAACCTGAAAGCAGCTACATTTCGTTTCAGAAATTAATGGAATTAAGCCTGCATGCAAATACCGTTGCACAACTCCGCACAGAAGCCGAAAAGTACAGTCCGTATCTTGCTTATAGCGGAACAGGCCAAATTTATAATGAAAATAACATTAACGAACAGCTTCAATATCTCAAAGATGAAATTGAACAGACAATAGCTGTCTTAAAAGAAGCCAATTAATCTCTTTTTATTTTTTGTGCTGCTGAAATAATCAAAACTCCTGCAATTACAAAAATTGCCCATAAATTTTTCATCCAGTTCAAGAAACCGCTGTCAGCATATTTCAGAGGTTTTTGTTTTGCAAAATCCCAGCATATAGCAGACAATCCGGCAGCGTCATCTTTTACCCATTCCGGTGTATATGGCATATTATCACCGATTAATCTTAAAGCGAATGTTTTTACATCTGTTTGCCCACCATCCACCAAAACTCTTACCGGATGAACCTCACATCTTTGGACATCCTGATACTTAAACTTATATTTTGCACTGATAATTTGACCGAAAAAATTTCTGTACATAACGCAATTTTGTCCGTCACATTTTAAAGTGACTTTAGGTAAAGAAGCAAAGACAATACCGGTTACAAGAAAAATTATACCAATTACCGCTACACAAATATATTTTTTCATACTATTTTATACCCCATTTTTTCTGCATTTTTTCTAGCTTGCCTGTAGCAAGCAGGTTACTAATCAAAAAGTTCACGCGTTCTCTAAGGCTGTCAGCCCCGCCTCCGCGTCTGAAAGCTACCGCATAGGGTTCTCTGGAATATCTTTTCGGTAATATTTTTACACTCTTATCATCAAGCGCAAGGTTCAAAAGAATAGTGTCATCCGCAATCATAGCATCGGCTTCACCGTTTTTTAGAGCATTAAATCCGTCTATATAGCTTCTGTACCCGATAATCACAGCATCAGGAACATTCCGTCTTATACTCATTTCGCCTGTCGAACCGTAAATAATAATTACTTTTCTGTTATTAAGTTGTCTTAATGCCGTAATATCACTACCCTCTTTTACAAGCATTGCCTGACCTGCCACATGGTATGGAACTGAGAAATCGACAACCAGCTGACGTTGGTCAGTTATAGACATAGTAGCTATTACAATATCGACTTCACGGGAATTTAATTTTGATATTCTGTTGGAAGCATTCACCGGAACAAACTCCACAGCCTCCTCATCACCAAAAATATCTCTTGCAATAGCTTTGGCAAGATCTATATCATAACCCTGCAGAGTTCCGTTTATGTCTTTATAGCCAAAAGGTTTCGTATCGTTTCTGACTCCGACAATAATCTTACCCCGGGCGGTAATATTTTCTAAATCATCTTTCGGATTGCTTTTTCCGCAGCCGCAAACAATTAATGTCATCAGCAAAAGTGTACATATTAATTTCTTAAACATAAACAAAACTTCCTCATAGTGTTTCAAACTTATGATACTTAAATGCGCTGATAAAGTCAATGACACACAAAAAGGAAAAACGGCAACCAAATAGCCCGACAGAATAACCGCTTACGGTAATGTTTCTGAAAATAAATGAAGTACATAATCAGATATAAGTTTGTTTTTTAAAAACTTTTTTCAGGTTTTTCAATGTAAAAACCTTATAACACAAGGAGGTAAAAATGACAATTAAAAAACTTACTGTGGCAGCTGCAATTGCCGTTGGAATAGCAACGTGTTCCTTGACTACAGCAATGGCAGCTTGTCCGTGCGCACAACCGGCAACACCGGCACCTTGCGCAGAACCCTTGCCAGTCGTAACAGGCCCTGCATGCCCGTGTGATCCGGCACCAAAATGCGACAAATGTAATAAAGCATTTGACGAATGTGATTGCCAGAAAGCAGACCCTTGCAAGGATCCATGTAAAGACGATGACCCGTGCCCGCCTAAAAAGAGCGACTGCGGCTGTCCGGATGAAATTAGCTGTGACGAACCTGCAGAACCTGCCTGCGCAGTATGTCCGGGAACAGGTAAGCCTGCAAGACAGGATATGAAACAGGTTTACGGTTACCCTAACGCTATCTACGGTACCAATAACTATGTAGGTAAGCCTGCAAGTTCTATCTTCACCGCAGATTCTGCAATTTTAGGTGCTCCTAACGTAATGCAATCTGCAATTAACGGTGTTACAGTATCTTCCCAAGGTCAGGTAACAGGTGCTGCTGCACAATTACCGTGTCTTAACGAAGCTCCGACAAGACACAACGGTATTCCGATTGAAAGAAACGAAAGAATAATGGACGGTAACAACTGCCCGATAGATATTCAAACAGAAAATTCTATGGACGCGGTTAAAAAGACACTTGTTCCTTATGAAATAAAAGAAGGCGGCTGTCCCTTAGGCGGCGCTGCTCCTGCAACAACTTCATGCTCATTCCCTGATGTTCCCCAGGGCTACTGGGCTGCTTGTGACATTGATAAATTAGCCATCAACGATGTTGTGGTTGGTTACCCTGACGGTATGTTCAAGCCTAACAGAAACATCTCCCGTGCTGAATTTGCAACAATGCTCGTTAAAGGTTTCAACCTTGACGATTGCGGAACCCCGCAGGCAAATCTTTTCAAAGATGTTCCTATGAACAATTGGGCTAACGCAGCTATCGCTAAAGCCGTTGATGAAGACCTTCTTGCAGGATATCCTAACGGTAAATTTGAACCTGATCATCCTGTAACAAGGGTTGAAGCTTTAACAACAATCGCAAAAGGTATGACCTGCGATATCGACAAGTGTAAAGCAGATGAAATCTTAAGCAAATACGCTGACGGCAACACTATCCCTGAATGGGCAAGAATTCCTGTTGCTAAATCTCTGGAAAACGGCGCATTGAAAGATATGCCTAATCCAAATATGATTATGCCAAACAGAGAAGCTTCCCGTGCAGAAGTTGCCTCTATGATGCAGACAGTGCGCGTTGCCTTGGGTTATGACACTAACCCTAAAACAGCCAACAATATCTGCCCTGCTTGCCCTGTAACGAAAAACGCATTTGTTGAAAACGAAGAAATCGTTAAAATTCCTACGTTAAAAGTTGCGATGATTGACCAGTTAACCGCAAAATCATCCCACGTAGGCCAGTATTTCAGAGCAAACACTCTTGAAGATATCACTATAAACGGCGTAACTTACCCTTGCGGTTCTACCGTAACAGGTCAGGTTGTAGAAGTTATCAGACCTTCAGGCTGTGACAAAGGTGCTTTAAAATTGTCGTTCACATCAATTAAAAACGGCGATTGCAAAGCTAACTTGCCAAAACAAATTCTTCAAGCACAGGTTAATAAGTCAAAACAGGTTAACCCTGTTGCAAGACTTGTTGAAATGCCGTTCACACTTGCAGGCTCTATAATCGGTATCACCGGCAGAACCGTCGGCGGTGCAATTGCAAATGTTGGTAACGCTGCTGAAAACGTTTCTAATGACGCAGGTTATATGTTAGGCCACGTATTCCAGGGTAAATTCGGTGCTGCTGCACGTAACCTTGGTGACGGTCTCTGGGAAACGGTTAAGGCGCCTATTGACGTTACAAGAACCGCTGTTTCAGGTGTAACAGGCTTATTCCAGACTACAGGCGACGAATTTGCTTACCTTGTTGACCCTAAAGGATACAAAATATCCGCAGTTAACCCGAGAGAACACGTTACTATCGCATTCGGCTGTGCTGAGTAATTTATACTAACCAGACCACAGATAGTTTAATAAGTTCGTTGTCTGAGGAAAAACCGCCGAATTACGGCGGTTTTTCCTTTCTATGACAATGCTCTTATCATTTCGTGCGCTTCCTCATTATCAGGAAAATTCTCTGTTACTTTTTCAAGCGTTTCAAGCGCGCTGTCTTTATCATTCAATTTTACATCGCATTTTGCGATATTTATCATTATATAAGGGTTCAAAGGCTTTTTACCGAGAATGTTCTTAAAAATATTCTTTGCCTGATTGTAGTCACCGAGTTCAAAATAAGTTAAACCTAAAAGATTTTGGACTTCAGGATTTTGTTTAAGTTCAAACGATTTAATCAGGAACATTTTTGCGTCCTCATAATTCTTCATCAGGTAGCGGATTTTTCCTGCAATATGCAGCAAAAATGCACTCTGAACAGATTTTCCGATTGCCGCATTGATTTGTTCAAGAGCTTTATCTAAATCTCCCGTGTGCATTTTATTCAGTGCTGAAAACGCCAGAATATCCCCGTTATCAGGAAGTATTGCCAGAGCCTTTTGATAATATTCATCCGCCTTTTGAAAATCCGTTGTTGCGTGGAGATAATTGGCGTATTCATACAAGATATCCGCTTCCTCCGGTGCATACTGAAGGGCTTTTTCAAATTCGTCTTTTGCATAATCAAAGAGTCTTCTATTCAGGTAGATTACGCCTAAATCCTTATGTGCCTGCGCAAATTCAGGCTTCAACTCAACAACTTTTTTAAGGATTTTTTCTGCTTTATCCGTATCATCAGTCAGGATACAAATATTTGCAAATTCATAGTATGTCTCATAAGAAACAGTTCCCTGAATAATAAGACGTTCATAAATCTCTTTTGCCTGAACAGGTTTGTTAACTTTGAGAAATAAATTCGCAAGCTTTTTCGACATAGAAACCGATTTCGGGTTCAACGCAACAAGTTTTGCTAAAATCCCTATTGCGTAAGGGTATTCACCTTTCTCTTCAAAACAGCAAGCAAGATTATACTGATAAGTCTGCTTTTCAGGGTGGTGAAGAATTAGGATTTTATAATGCTTAATAGCGTCAGACCATTTTTGAAGTTTAACCTCCGAGAGCGCAAGCGCGGTTAAGAAACTGTCATTTTCCTCAAGAGCATAAGCTTTTCCGAAATACTCGCAGGCTTTTTCGTGGTCATTTTTCATCTGACAGATAGAGCCGATGTTAAAATAAGTGATTGCGTTATTCGGGTCAAGTTCTGTTGCTTTGTGAAAGTTTTCGTAAGCCTTATCAAGGTTTCCGATTGTTATGTAGGAAGTTCCGAGGTTGTTGTATAATTGTGCGTGGTCAGGCTTTAATTCAAGCGCTTTTTCAAGGTAATACACGCTTTCCTCAAACCGTTTTGTCGACATATAAGCTGTTCCGATAATATAGTAAATCGTATAATCGTCCTGAACTTTTTCCAGAACCTTTTTACCCATTTCGATGGCTTTATCTTCTTGGTGTGTTTTTACGTAATTAACACAAAGGCATTTGTATGCTTCAATGTAATCTTCTCTTAGTTTAATAACTTCTTCGTAAGCGGACTGCGCGTGTAGATAATCCTCAGCCGCATCATAACAGCAGCCGAGGTAAAACCAGCTTGTGGCATCTTCAGGGAAATATTTCACAATGGTTTCGTAATTGCTTCTGGCTTCATCAAAATTTTCCAGATTAATATTGCATAACCCGAGAAGTTTCAGTGCTTCAAGGTTATTCTCATTATTATCAATTCCGGCAAGCTTCTCTTTTGCTTCTTCGTATTTTTTCTCCGCTACAAGGGCGGTAACTTCATTTAAATCTAACTTTTCCATAAAACTATTATAGCACAAAAAGTTTGTGGACAGAAAAAGGGAGTATATGATATAATTAACATATAAACGCGCCTTATTATTTCTCACTGAATATTGTTCCTTAATCAAAACGAAAGGAACAATTATGGGAAAGAATTCAAAACCTAGTTACTCTACGGGAACAGTACAAATAAACGGACAAACAAAAGCCACAACCTCAAAAAACGGCAATAATGTTACGACGAATTACATAATGTCCGACAATGAAAAGAAAGCCTATGATTACGCCCAGCAGTCGTTTGCTGATAGTCTGCCGAAATTGAATGTCTTAGACCTTGATACCAGAAAAGGGATAAACAGCCAGCTTGAAGCTTATGCACAGCAAGGAACTCAGGCAATTAACGACATTTACACCCCGATGATTGAAGATACAAAAAATGATATTGCCCGCCGTTTCGGAAACCTTGATAATTCGTCCTTCCTGAACAGCCTGAATTCAATTGAAGCAAACCGTGCGGATGCAGTTAGTGCACTCGGGCAGGATTTAGTGTTAATGAAAAACGATTTAATTAACGACGAACTTTCGAGAAGATATAATTACATGAGTTTTCTCGGGGATTATGTGAACGGAGTAAACGCAAACGCGCTTTCCTTCGGCAATATGTCGCAGGCAAACAGCACATCCGGCACGAACTACAATCAGGGAACAAGTTCAGGTTCGGGTTTCGACTGGTTTGGAACGGGCTCAAACCTGCTGTCAACAATCGGTTCGCAGTTGTTATCCATGAAAATGCCGCTGTAATTTTTTTCAAAATAAGCAAAAACGGGTTTTTGATAAACCCGTTTTTTATATATGTATACCAGCATGGCTAAAATTTTAAGAACATGGTTTTCCTATGATATAATATTTTCATGAAGAAGAAAGTTTGGCTGTATCTGTTATTAATTTTTCAGCTGAGTGTGTTATTGTTGCTGGTAACTTTTGGTTTGCTTTTATATCTTGTTATAATAAACGCAGTCCTTTGTTATATGGAGCCGCATGACTATTCTGCAATACTATTTTTATTTATATTAGGTGTTATTTATATTGCGGCTATAATATTTACTATCGTCTCTATATTTTCTACTAAAAAACTAATTAAAAATAGCCCACTGTCTATTTTTAATAAAATAAGTTTTATTGTATTTGCATTGACTGTAATTTTTATATGTTGGCTGCTGTATATTCCGAAAAAAACATCAGTGGATAGAAGATTTCTCAAAGTATATCATGCCAATTCATACTTTATTCAGGTGTAAATTTGAGATGAGTATGAGGTCTGTTTACGACCTCATACTCTCAAAAAGTTTATAAATGTTCTAAATCTTGAGGGGTTATTATAATATCACATACTATAAAGTAATTTTTTAACCTTCTCAAATCTTGTAGGTTATGCGCCCATTCTACCAAGAAAAGAGGATCATCTTTGTTAAAATCATAGGTATCTATCACCTTAGCATGGATATTCCCTTGTGAATCTATATACATATCTATTATATCTGTATGCCCCAGAGCATAATGCGTATCATGAAATAAATTTGCAAAGTTAACGCTACCATTCACGGTTTCACCTCTAAGCATTCGGTGTACATTTTTCCTTAAAAATTGTTTGAATTCAGAACTATGTACTATTGTTTGTGACAAAGTACTATCAGACCTCAAGACAATTCCTTTAGCATCATGAACACCTAATTGGGAATAAAGCTTATTACTTACAAAATTCTGTAAATTTGGCGGTAATTGAGAAGTACTGCTTAATAATCTCCCGTTCTTCATTATGTATTCCGGATTTTCAACAAATCCGCTTCTGGAAGCTTTCCATAATTCATATGTCTCTGGAAATACTTCTGATAACTTCTCCATACCAAAATCAAGAATTGCTTTTTCTTTTTGCGGATACTTATGAAGCCCTGTTCTTAATAAATTATTGGCAGCGCCTTTAATTTCCTGACGTCCGACACTACTCCAGTCAGGGGAGACTGATGTATTCATGTATGGCGACGGCATTGGATTAGACATCTGTATCGCAGGATAGTTTTTTTGAGCCGTTGAGTTGTCAGCCTGAAAATTCTTAATCTCGTCCATTGCAGTCTCAAAATTGTTATGTTCTACTGCATATTCTATTTTTGCTATTGTGTCTTTATTTTTTGTATTGAGTTCCTTTTGTTTTATAAAGGTTTCATACAACTTTGAATATTCTTCCTGATTTTTAGTATTTGTAAGTTTCTCCAAATGCATTTTTTCAACGGTTTCCGAAAGTTTCAGAGTTTCCTTAAGTTTCTTTACTTCGTTTACCATTTGCGGTTTGAGTTTTTCAATAAAAGTTTTGTTAGCAGTCCAATATGCTTGATTTAGAAGCGTAGCTGTTTTTAATGCACCAAGTCCTACATTCACCGCAATTCCGGCAATAGATCCGAGTGCACTCAAAACATTGCTGAAATCAAAGTTTGTTGTGGAAACACCACCTTGTAAAACAAGATTTGACGATGGGTTAAAATTAATACCGCCAGAATCCCGTTTAAAAATCTTATCAAGTGCTTCCTGTAACGGGTTTTTCTTTTCTTCCGGAATTGTTGTGGTTGCCCATAAATTTTCGTCATTCTGTTCCGGAGCAAATGACGATGCTGCATTAGAGGATATTCCTCTGTAATGTTCTTTGACGTGGGTGCCGTCTTTTCGCGTGTACGCGTTCACATGGACTAATTTTTCTTCAGTAAATGTCATAACGTTTCCTTTCTGTTTTTGTTTTGCAGTACTTCAATAAATTTAATAACCTGGTTTATACAATTGAAATCCCTAATATTGTAAGCGATTGATTTTCACTGTAATTATGTGGTTATTTTATAAAATATTTCGGCTATTCTTACTATTATAATATTTACGCCAAGTTTTCATAGACCTCATTTTCGTCCATGCTATAATGAGGGTATGAATATTACACAGGAATTTGAAACAATAGCGGCAATCGCAACCCCGCTCGGCACCGGAGGGGTCGGAGTTATTAGAATTTCGGGCGACACAGCGTTTGAGATTATCAATAAAATTTTCTCAAAACAAAATCTTGAAGCCGGAAAAATCGCACACGGCTGGATTCATGATAACGGGAAGAAAATCGACGAAGTTCTGATACTTCCTTTCCGTAACCCCCACAGCTATACGGGCGAGGATGTTATTGAAATTCACTGCCACGGCGGTATTAATGTGGTAAGGAACATCCTCGACTTAACTCTCAAAAACGGTGCACGACTCGCAGAACGCGGCGAATTTACAAAACGTGCATTTTTGAATAAAAAACTCGACCTTTCACAGGCAGAAGCCGTTGCGGATTTAATCCACGCAAAAACCAGAAATTTCGCCATCCAGTCCGCTAAAAACCTCTCAGGCGTTCTCGGCGAAAAAATCAGTGAAATTAAAAAAGAAATTTTTGAAGTTTTATCTAAAATTATTGCAGGGATTGATTTTCCCGAAGATGTCATTGAACCGGAATACTCTTACCTTATAGAAAGTTTTGAACATTCCCTTTCCGAAATCGATAAAATATTATCCTGTGCAAAATCCTCGGACATTCTGCGTCAGGGAGTAAAAATTGCGATTGTCGGGAAGCCTAATGTCGGTAAATCCTCACTTTTTAACAAACTGTTGAACGTTGAACGGGCAATTGTAACCGATATCGCAGGCACCACCCGCGATGTGATTAAAGAAAATCTCGACTGGGATGTCGCGATTACTCTAATTGATACAGCTGGAATTCGCGACAATGACGAAGTCGGCAAGGTCGAAGAAATCGGGATTGAATACTCAAAACAATCAGCAGATGAGGCTGATTTAGTGCTTTTTATCTATGATGCAAGCCGCGGTATGAACGATGAAGATAGGGCAATTCTTGAATTAATCAAAAATAAAAACCACCTTATAATAGCGAATAAATGTGACTTAATCGACAAACCAGTTGAAAATGCTATCAATATTTCTGTAGAAACAGGGGCAGGCGTCGAGGAATTAAAAGAAAAAATAAAAGAAATAGTCTGCAATTTTTCATCAGAGGATACGGAATTTATCACAAACAAACGCCAGCAGGACTGCCTTTATAAATGCCGCGAAAGCTTATCACAGGCGCTAGAGGCAGCAAAAGCCCACGAATTGCAGGACTTAATCTCAATTGATTTAAAATCCGCGCTTCTTTTCTTAGATGAAATTACTGGTGAAGTCATCACTGACGAAATTTTGGAAAATATTTTCAGCCATTTCTGTATAGGTAAATGAAATAGAGTACATAGGGTTAAAAGCCGCAGCATACAAGGGCTCCAATATTCAGGGGTTGACAAATTCTAAAAAATCATTAATATAGTCATGAGCAAAAATTAAGAGGAGCTATATTATGGCGAACTATAACAGCAATTCCCTGTTTTCAGGAATTTATGCAGGCTTAACCAATACATATTCGTATCTTGCAAGCCAGTATCCGAACGGCTTGACACTGGATAATATTGTTGAAGCCCGCTCAGATTCCTCAAAAACTCAATATATAAACCCGACTTTTGCCTCATATCTGCAAAATAATTTTGCAAATATTGATGACGGAGACGGAACCATTACCGCAGAGGAAATGCAGAAATTCACATCGCAAATGTCTGCAAAAGGACTCACAAAAGCAGAACTTACTCAAATGTATGCATCAGGTGCGAGCGGACTTTCTGCAGATACTATAAACAATATTCTTGAACACTTTGACGATATGGATACAAATCATGACGGCAGACTTACCAGTGCAGAAATTTCTGCCTACAGCGTAAATTCCGCTAAAATGGAGAAAGAGGACGAATTCAATAACAAGTTTGCAACCGATATGTCTGTATTTTACGGAAGCGAAAGTTCCTCAACCGACGGAACTTACAGCATGTTAAGCTACAGATATAAAAACTCAAATTCCAATTCCTAGTAATATATTCTTAGTAACAGCACTTTGTGCAAGAAAAAGGGAAGTTTTAATAAGACAAATCTTGAAAAAGATCTGTCTTATTTTTTATTCAACCCGGCATTAAAATGGCTGGCGGCAGTTTTTAATCCAGCACACCTTTTTTAGTCTTTTTAATTGTATCAAGTATAAGTTCGTCGCAATGTCTCAAGTCTTCCTGTTTTTGAGGAGTCTGGCGGGCTTTCCAGTCATTTAATTCTTTTCTGAAAACATCGCCGTCAATGAGACAGTCGCCTGTTCCGACAAGATGTGAGTATTTATTTGTAAATTCTCTGTTAAAGTCAGCATAGGCATCGGTTATCAAATCGGATATTGTGAGTGCATTACGTAAAATTACCTGCATATCATTTTCGGTTAAGCTTCTGAGCGTCGGTGAAATATTATTGTTGCCGTCAAGCGACATTTTACCTGTTCTTGCACCCTGCCCCATAGTTTTTACCATAACTTCCGCACGACGGGTAGCACTTTCTAAATCCGCTGAAATTCCATAAGAACCATCCATATCGTAGAAAAGTTTTTCTGCAGAATGTCCGCCATACGCGCACACTATATCAGAGAAAACTTTTTCAAATGAACGTTCTTCGTTCTTATCATCTCCGTGATAAACAGCACCGCCAAACCAGCCGCGCGGGTCAAGCGTTACAAAGTCAACTTTTCCAGGAAGCTGCCATGGTTTTCCATAGGCGCGCATAAGATTGTTCATAACTTCCAAATTCGTTGCGTGCCCGCATTCGTGGGAGGTTACAATCTGTTTTTCGTGTTCGTTGATTTTATTTGTGGAAGGTCTGCCTGTTGTAATCTGGAGGTATGCTTCCGTAAAATCGCCTTTGGTAACGGCTTTATGACCGCGTTCAAGCGCAACGGAACGCGCTTTTTTGACAACGTTTTTCAGATAGATATTCGGGAATCCCATTGTATAATGGGCAACCGAATCAATTATAGCTTTCTGTTCAGCAGGAGTGCCGGCAAGCTTCATTTTAGATTTTTTAACGGTATCCGCAAGAATATCGGCGCGTTCTTTTTCATTGAAAGCTGGCGAGGAGACTTCTATACTGTCTACAAATTTAAACGATTTCATAGCGGCCTCGCCGATAAATTGCGGGCTTGAAACAGAGCCGACTACAAGAATATTCAAGCCTGATTTTTCTGCTTTATCCATTTCCCTCAAAAGCTGCGCCATTGCTTTCTGGTGGTACTGGGAGATGAGTTCGCCGATTGAGAAGTATTCAAAGTTTTCAATAAATAAAACCGCGGATTTGTTGGAATTTGCTTCTGCCTGCGTGGTTACGACAGAGAAGAGTTTTTTCATGGAAGCCTCCGGCGACAATCCTGCACCGCCGAAAATTCCAACCTCTTTTGTGCCGAAGTCCATTGTATTAATTTCTATATAAGGAACTTTTGCTTCTCCTGCGATGGCTTGCGCCGTAAACCTTCTGCCGCTTCCTGCCGAACCATCCTGTGAATAAATCAAGACACCTTTTGTCCCCATTTTGTTTGATTTAATTTGTTTGACAAGCGACATCGCTTCTTTTTTGGTGGAATCTTTCCCGACCATTTGTTTGATACGTTTTTCGGTGTCAAAAACAACCTCGACGGAACTGTCATCAGTGCCTTTTTTGAAAAGATTTGTTGCTTCTTTTACATAATTTGCGACATCTTTTTCGGTAATTTCTTTTTTCCTTATGTAATAGCTTACTATTTTCTTCATAAGATTCCGGGTTTTTTCAGGGAATGCGCCGTCAAGTTGTGCCGAGGCTTCAACCGTTTTATCTATTGCATTTTTGGTGAATGGTTTTTTAATATCCTTCATTAAATCAGGATTTTCGCGGAAAGATTTTACCATCTGCTGGGTGCTGAGCGCAGGAACCGTAAGTTCTTCAAAGTTTTTGAACAAAGATTGCGCGTTCTGAAGTAATACTCCGTAATAATTATTCTTTGTTTCGTATAATACATATTTTACATTAGGCGGCTGTTCCATCAGCATCTGTATCAAAATCTGAGGCATTGCGTATGTACCCTGTGACACCTGCTCAGGCGTAGATGAATTCAACATCAATGACAACGGGTTTAATATCAAAATATGTTCGTGTTTTTTATCTTTTTTGATTTTATTTATCAAGAAAGCCATATAATCTTCGTTAATTTGGCTGTTTAACTCTGTTATTACAGCATTTTTACCATATTCGGAGTTTTCTGCCGCCTTGTGAATAGAATTAATAAAATATTTAGGCTCATCTTTTGACATATCATAGGTAACAAAAATGTTTGTACCAAGAGCCAGATTTTTTAGAACATCTGAGGCCTTCTTTTCGTATTCACTAAAAGAAATACGTTTGCTGTTAGGGGTTTTATCAACCATTATTGCTTCACCAGCGCGCATAAGCAGGTCGGTTGTCATGTCATATATTTCTGGAACAGGAGAATTATAAGCCCCGCTTAATAAAACATACGGGGTTACCTGCGGAGTTGCATCAGATGTTGCCTTAAAATCCTGCAGTGTATAATAGACAGAATCTACCAGATCATCTGACATCGTGATTTTATCTGTATCAAAAGGCGGCGGAGTCTCCGGTTTATTTTCCTCAATAAGTTTATTGACTTTATCAAGTTCTTGCAAAAGAATTGGTTTCATTTTCTTTCTGTTTTCCGGATCTGAAAAAGATTTGTAGGATGTTTCATTATAAAAAACCATTGCAAGCGGAGGCTGTGTATCCACATCAAAATCTTTTTCACCGGAATCCAAATCGTCAATATATTTTAATGCTCTTTCAATGCCGTTTTTCATAACATGAAGAACGGTTACGTGGCTATAACCTGTTTCAAATGCAGACTGCTGGAGGTTTTTCATCATCTTTTTTGCAGGAGTTGACATCAGATAATTAATACTTTCCTCTTTAGACATAGGTTTATTGCTATCTCTTGCCGTAAACGACGGGACATAATAATTCTTCAATAGCTGAGGGTTAAGGTGATTGTCAAAATGTTGTTCGTTTTGAAATTTGTTATCCTTAGGCTGTTTATTTTGTAAATCCTTATTTCCGAAACCATTAAGATTCAACCCTACTTTATTTATCATAACCTTCTCCTAATCTAATATCACTACTTTAACCCGCCGCCTTAAACCGGTCAGACCCGACGTGTTTTATCTATCTATTAAACCGCTAAAACATATCTTTTTGCTATATATGTAATAAAAATTTACAAATATCACAAATTTGCCCCTCTTGCATTTTATGCTAAAATTCAGTTATGACGGTTAGAGAGTGGATATTTAATAAGAATGACTCGGGCGAAAAGTCTCTGTTAAAAAGACTTTTGATATCGCGCGGCATAAAGACGGATGAAGAAATGAGGGAATTTCTTAACCCGCTTGAATTTAGACCATATCAGCCGAATGTTTTTACCGATATGGAAAAAACCGTCGAAAGACTTTCGCGTGCCATAGATAATCAGGAAAAAATTGTTATTTACGGTGACTTTGATGCAGACGGCGTCACTTCCACCTCACTTTTGTATAGAACCTTCTCTCACCTCGGCGCAAATGTCAGTTATTTTATTCCTGACCGCGAAAAAGAAGGTCACGGCTTTGATACAAAAGCTCTCGTAAAACTTATGACAGCCTTAAAACCAAAAGTCATAATCTCTGTTGACTGCGGGATTTCCGATGCAGAGGCTGTGAATTTTATAAAAAGTTTCAAAATTGATGTTATAATAACCGACCACCACGAAGCGCCTGAAAAACTTCCTGACGCTTACGCCATCATAAACCCTAAAGCACCTTATGCACTGGATGAAAATTTATCGGCAAAAGATATAGAATCTCTCACATCGCTTGCTGGTGTAGGAGTTGCATTTAAGGTTGCAACAGGATTATTACAGCATTATGAAAAAACAGATTTTATCTCCTCAATTCTTCCTTATGTCGCAGTCGGCACGGTTGCGGATGTTGTGCCGCTCGTTCACGAAAACAGATACCTTGTGACTAAAGGACTTGATTTAATCTCAAAAGGTAAACATTACGGACTGAAAAGACTCCTTGAACGCGCAGGATATAATGTCGAAAAAGGATTGAGCGCGGAAACCATTGCATTTGGTGTTGCTCCGAGAATTAATGCTTCCGGCAGGCTTGATACGGTTGAAGAAGCTATTAAACTCCTTATTTCTGACAATCCGCAGGAAATAGAAATGGCGATTTCGAACCTTGAAGAATTTAACAAAATCCGCCAGAACCTCTGTCAGGAAGTTTTTGCGGAAGCCGACGATATGGTGCAAAAAGAGGGCAACCGAAATCCTGCAATTATCCTTTTTAATTCAAAGTGGCATGTCGGAATTATCGGAATTGTTGCCTCAAAATTGGTTGAAAAATACTATAAACCAACCTTCCTGATGACATATTCGGAAGAAACAAAACAGATAAAATGTTCTGCCAGAAGTATTGAAGGGGTTCATCTTTATGATGCAATTTCTTCAATAAGCGAACTCTTAGACGGTTTTGGCGGACATTCGCTTGCGGCAGGACTTTCTTTTTCACCTGAAAAATATCCTTTCAAACAGGTTAAAGAACAGCTCCTTCGTGTTGTAAAAGAAATGACCACAGGTAAAGACCTCAAACCGTTCTTGAAAATTGATCTGGAACTTACGCCTGACGATATAACAGTCGATTTAGTGGACGAAATATCAAAAATGGAACCATTCGGGCAATCTAACCCGAGTCCGGTTTTCGTAATAAAAAATCTTAAACTCAAACAAAAAAGACTTATGGGAGAAAACCAGAACCACCTGAGGTTAATCGTTCAGCAGGGCGCGAATGAATTAACCTGTGTGCGCTGGCAGCAGGGCGACATTTCGCTTGTTGCAGGCGACCCGCTGGATGTTGCTTTCCATCCGCAAATTAACGAATTCAACGGCAACACTTCCGTTCAGCTTGTTGTTGAAGATATTCATTCGGAATACCTGAAAGAGGAAGAACCTGAAACCGCTCATAAACTTAAAATATATGACCACCGCAAAAAAACTGATATCTTGCAGCAGGTTAACGACTATATTAAAAACACAAAACAAAATATCATGGTCTTTGCGGAAAACAGACAAATTCTTGATATGCTAAAACCATTCTCGAATATTTCAGAAAAAATATTTACACGCGACAATCCGACATTGTGCAATTCGGTTATGTTTTTTGATTACCCTGCCGACAAAGAAACTTTTGAAAACATAATAAAAGAAACCTCCCCGCAGAGTATTCATCTGATGAATTATGATATCAAATACTTTGACGATAAAGAATTCCTGAAAACAATGGCAGGCATGCTTAAATACGCACATAATAACAACGGCGGCAAAGTAGAACTCCGCCGCTGCGCAAGCCATTTGGGCAAATCTATACAGCTTGTCGAAAAAATTCTCGAACTATTTGAAGATTGCGGCTTTATAAATATCAAAGAAAAAACACCTGCATACTTTATAGTGGATTTTCACGGAATTGACGATGCCGGAAAAGTTCTGCATAACCAGAAATATACAGAAATTCTCAATATGGCAGAAGAGTGCGAACTTTTCCAGAAAACTTTACTCGAAGATGATATTGAAGAAGTAGAAAACCTCTGCTCCGTTATTTAACTGAACTATTCGTCAAGTTTTAAGAGCTCTGCAAGATTAACACTTCTTGTGCTTTGGTGGTGCGTAACCTTTGCGTCCATGGAATTTTCAACCGCTCTTACTGCTGATTTCATTTTTTCACATTCTATCATCATTTCCTGCTCCCCGCACGGCACACCAAATTTTAATTCTCTGTAAAATCTTTTTACTTTCTCCGGGGACTTTTGTGTAGGAAGCATTAGAGCAAAATCTTTCATTTTTTCCGTATCTTTCATTGCAGTCAGCATAAGCGCTTTTCTGGTCAAATTGTCATCGTTCCATACAGTCAGTCCCCTGACACGCTGATCACCTTTACCGGCAACTTCCATAATTCCCGTAATTTTATCTCCGTTTTCAACAGCCAAAAATACTCTGTCATAAGCCCATTGTGATAATTTTCTTGCTGTTTTTAATGCACTGTCATATACTGCACGCACTTTTTCCGCACCCAGAATTTTCCCGTCCTCAGGAAAAGACTGACTCTTTGCCACATTATACATTCTGTCAATAAATTCCCTGTCTCTGACGTCAAGAGAATAAATATTTATATCCCTAACTCCGTTTTGAAGATATCTTTTCACATTCAACATTTTTAATGCCTGAAAATTCGGCTGATTATTATTAACTCTTTGTATCTGCATTATTTCTCCTTTTAAGCCGCGCCTGCTGCAATACAACGCGTGCAATTATCATTCAGTATTTACATTAAATTCAAACAAAAAATTTTTTGCGGTTAAATTCAGAAAACACTTGATTTTGTATTGACAAAATCAAGATAAAGAGTTACCATGCAGTTAAAATTAAAAAAGAAAGGAGCATATAATGTTTTTTAGTAGAGAAGGTTGCGGCTGCGGCCACCACGGAGAAGAACACCATTGCAGACATGAAAACGGTGAAGGTTCACACAACTGTCATGGAGAACACGGTATGGGCTGCCATCACGGCGAGGGCTGCCACGGGGAAGGACATCACCACTGTCATAGAGAAGAAAGTGCCGATGATGAACGCGGATGCTGCGGGCACGGCGGAAGGAGAGAAGGTGCCGGCCGCAAAAAAAATTGCGAAAGAATTCCTTTTAACAGACGTTTAAGCGAAGAAAGCATAAATCTCATAAAAGATTACGCAGCAAAAAACAACATCACAGAGACCGAAGCTCTCGAACGTGCCATACAATCTCTTAAATAACATAAAGATAAATCCCGAAAATAAATAATTTTCGGGATTTTATTATTTATTCTGTTTTTCAACAAGCTTTAGAAACTGCCTGTATGCGCTTCCCCACTCTGCCATGGCATCCAACACAACCGCAAGGCTGTAGCCTATATCTGTTAAGGTGTATTCAACTCTTGGCGGAACTTCGGGAAAAACTTTTCTCTCAACAAGCCCATTCTCCTCCATTTCCCTGAGATTTGATGCCAAAACTTTCTGCGTTATTGTACACAATGCTCTTTTTAATTCACCGAAACGTTTTGTCCCTGTCAAAAGTTCTTTTATAATAAGAACTTTCCAGCGCGAGTTCATCATCATTAATGTTGTATCCACAGGACATTTTGGAAGGTCTTTAAGAAGCATGTTTTCACCTATAGTATCTTAAAGTAACTATTAAATTTATAATAATATAAAGGTTTTCAGGGTGCAAGTATGTAAAAATTGTAGTATAATAAATATAGATAAGAGGTATTTTTATGTATAGAATTGGTATCGGTTATGACATTCATAAACTTACAACGGGAAGGGATTTAATCATCGGAGGAGTTAAAATTACGCATGAAAAAGGACTTCTCGGACATTCGGATGCAGATGTGCTTATTCATGCAATTATTGACGCAATGCTCGGCGCACTTGCGCTTGCTGATATCGGAACTCTTTTTCCCGACACGGATCCTAAATATAAAGATATTGACAGTACGGTTCTTCTAAAACATGTTTTCGAGCTTATAAAAGAAAAGAATTATGAAGTCGAAAACATTGACAGTAATATTATTGCCCAGCAGCCGAAAATGATGCCTTATATACCCAAAATGAAAGAGGTCTTGTGCGGAATTTTAAAACTGGATACCGATAAACTTTCAATAAAAGCTAAAACAAAAGAAAAACTTGATGCCGTAGGGCAGGAACTTGCGATAGAATCAAATGCCGTTGTGCTTTTGAAAAAGAGGTCTTAATGACTATAGTATCCGAAATAAGAGAGCGAATTATAAAAGAATCGGAAGAAAAATACCGGAAATTTTCAACGTCGCTTCTACCCGGAGTAACGAATGTAGCCGGAGTAAGGATACCGGTTTTACGAAAAATTGCACGCGATATTGCAAAATCTGACTGGCAGACATTCCTTGATAATACCAATTGCATCTATATGGAAGAAACAATGCTGAAAGGAATAGTCATCGGACTTGTTAAAGAACCGCCTGAAAAAATTCTACATCTTATACAAGCTTTTATTCCGGAAATAAACAATTGGGCTGTTTGCGATACTTTTTGCTGCGGATTGAAATTTATCAAAGAAAACCAGCCTTTAGTCTGGGACTTTTTACAACAATATCTCTATTCCGCAAAAGAATTTGAAATTCGTTCTGCCGTTGTAATACTTTTGAACTTCTACATTGATGAAGAATACCTGGGACGGGTTTTGAACACCCTTAATAAAATCAAAACCGATGACTATTATGCCCAAATGGCAATAGCCTGGGCAATCTCTATCTGTTATATCAAATTTGAAAAAGAAACTCTGGAGTTTTTACAAAGCTGTAATCTTGACAAATTTACGTTTAACAAAACAATACAGAAGATTATCGAATCATATCGCATTCCAAAAGAAACAAAACAAAAACTTAAATTATTAAAAAAATAATCTATATTAAGCCGAACCGTTCAAGCTTTACTTTGTGTGAATTAACAGTATGTTCGCTTATACCTAACTTTTGCGAAATTTCTTTTTCATCGAAATCAAATCGTAACATTTCAAGCACTAATTTTTCAGTTTCCGTTAAAAAATCAATTTCATTCATTATATACTCTTCTCCACATTAATTACAAATTATAATTATACAATAAAACTACAATTGATAAAAGTAGCCACATGTCTATTTTTTACTTTACTTTTTTATAAAAAAGTGACATAATAACGGTTATGTTGGCAGTTACACAGAAAAAATTCGCGGCAGGACTTTCAATCGGTTCAAATGCTGTAATTATTCTTTTAAAAATCATTGCAGGAATCCTATCAGGAAGCATCAGTATTATATCTGAAGCCGTACACTCCCTGAGCGACTTTCTGGCGTCTGTTCTGACCTTTTTCGCGGTAATGAAATCGTCCGAACCTGCCGATAAAAAACATCCTTTCGGCCACGGAAGATATGAGGATATGTCCGGATTTATTGAAGGCGGACTTATTATTTTTGCGGCTTTTTACATTATTTATGAGGCAGGAAAAAAACTTATTTTCGGCTACACTATGGAAACCGAATCTTTTCTGGGTATAGCGGTAATGGGTTTTGCGGTTGTATCAAATTTCCTGGTAAGTTCTTATCTTTTTCACGTTGCTAAAAAGACAAATTCCGTCTCACTATACGCTGACGGTGAACATTTAAGAACGGATATATGGTCATCTCTCGGAGTTTTAGTGGGACTTGTGCTGATAAAAATTACCGGAATTATTATCCTGGACCCGATTATTGCAATTATAGTTGCTTTATTTATATTAAAAACAGGGGTTTCAATTTCCAAGACGACTCTCGATAACCTTCTTGACGCTTCGCTGCCTGTTGAAGATTTGGCGAAAATTGAAAACATTATAAATGATATTAAACCTGAAGGAGTTCTCGGGTACAGAAACCTTAAAGCCAGAAGCGTCGGGCCTGAAAAACAAATCGAAATAGTGCTTCTTTTCCCGAAACAAATGACAATAGAAGCCTGCCATAATCTATGCGATAAAATAGAAGAAAAAATCCGGCAGGAACTCGGCACCTGCAATATCTCAATCCACGCAGAACCCGAATGTAATAATGTTATGCATAATAGAATTTAGTCCTCTTCAATACCTAACTTCAGAGTTAACTCTTTTATTTTTGCAACATATTTTTCTGTTGATGCACCTATTTTTTCTGCAAGAGTTTTAAGCTGTGAATTATACCCAAGCTCCATTAAATAATCATCTATATTTTCACCGGCATTTTTAACAAATTCATCTTTGACCTGCTCCACAAGTTGCATTTGCCTTTTAACATATTTATCAAAAGGCATGTTGGTCTGCATGCATTTTTTTACCTGCTGCTGTAACATTGCATATTCTTTTTGTATATCCATTGCCATAATTATCTCCTTATGCTAAATTTGCAAAATCAAGCTCATCAAATTGTTTTAAAAATTCATCCATAGGTACTTCTACTATAGCACCTGAATGCCATGGATTTGAAATCAAGACAGTATTTCTTTCTGCATTATAACCTTTAACAGAGTATTCATGACACTGATAAAGATTATATTGTTGATTCAATGGAACTCTGTCGCTAGTACCATGCAGAGATCTTGTTCCTGCTGCAATATAAAAATCAGGATTATTTGCATTTTTTATTATGAAATCACGCATTGATGCAGAATCATATCGGATAGACTGAGATCTTACACCTAACAGTCCGGTGACTGCAGTACTACCGTTACCACCGGCTGCAATTTCCATAATTATAGTTTCACTTGCATTAAATTTACGCTGAATATTATCTTTTGCGTTCTTACAATAACCTTGTTCAATTATGGCAAGACCATTTGCATCAAACATATGTTTGTAATTTCTCGGAAAACGTCTGAAGTAATCTTTTTGCCAGTTACCATTTGCGGTTGTTGTATATATTCCGTTTGCATCTTCTCCTATAAGTTGATACAATTTTGCACGGCCACCAGGAGTATTGGCAAGTTTATCCAGTGTTGCAACCAAATAACAAGTTCCGATAGCACCTTGGTGAGTTGTAAATCTTCCTACAGGAGGGAATAATTGCCTGAAACGCTCTTCCGATAGATTTAATCTAACCATTCTGCCGCCATCATTAACAAACATTGTGCCGTTTATTGCGGCAACATCGCCTTCAGAGGTTCGTTTTGCTATATCAACAAGAGAATCTGTATTTTTAAATTGTTTAATATAGTCTTCGCCATGAATAAGTGTTTCAATATCGTTCATAGCATTCTCAGAAGCCTGTCCTTTTATGTATTTTCCTTGCGATTCGAAAGTACCGGTTTTAATAATAGATACAGTCTCTTTTGATAATTTTGAAGCTTTATCAAGTGTTTTTTCAGTAGTTTCAAGGAATTTTTTGACCTCTGAAGGACTTGATGCAAGACTTGCTGCGTTAGCGTGGTTTCTGTTAAATAACATCAAATAACCCAGTTCTTTATCGGATATTCTTGTTGTACCGACAAATGAAGATTTCTTTCTTATTCCGGACGGACTGTTGGCAAAGACTTCCAGAATTCCTTTATTATTTGAATTTACTGAACCCAAAATGTTTGATAAAGCCGTAGTATCACTTCTGTCAAGCTTGCTTAATATATTATTCAATAAAACATAATCATTTCCGGTAGCTTTTAGGAATTTCTTTTCAGCACTTCTATATTCAGGAAGAGACAAAATCCGTTCATTCTGCCTCATTTGCTGAAGCGAATTATAAGCCGAAAAATTTTCACTATCAAATAATTTTGTGCCGTTTGTGGAAGTATCTTTTATGATAAGTTTTCCATCCTGTTTTGTAATCACAAGATGCTTACCGCTTATGGTTTTATCATTCGGGTTAATATCGCTGCGGCCTATTGTAAGAATATCGCCATCATCAAGCAAGTCTATCTTTCGTTGCAGTTCAGGTGAAAGATTACCAAAATCTATAACATTGTTGTCGCCGACAACAAGTTTTGTATCCGAATTAATTTCAATGAAAGGACTATTCTTATCAAGTACTGCGTTCCTTACGTTACGTTGTATTGAACTCTGGCTTATACGCTGGTTATTATGAGTAATACCTGCTTCTTGTTTTGCGATATTGCGCTGTCTTACTTCTTCCGGAGAAGGAGTGTCAGGCGTCGGTTTTGGATCAACAGGAGTTGGCGTGTCCGGAATATCCGGCGTCGGTTTCGGATCAACCGGGGTTGGTGTATCCGGAGTATCAGGCGTCGGTTTTGGATCAACCGGGGTTGGTGTATCCGGAGTATCCGGCGTCGGTTTCGGATCAACAGGAGTTGGTGTGTCCGGAGTATCAGGCGTCGGTTTCGGATCAACCGGGGTTGGTGTATCCGGAATATCAGGCGTCGGTTTCGGATCAACTGGGGTTGGCGTATCCGGAATATCAGGCGTTGGTTTTGGGTCAACCGGAGTTGGTGTGTCTGGAGTGTCTGGCGTTGGTTTTGGGTCAGCCGGAGTCGGCGTATCCGGAATATCCGGCGTTGGTTTCGGATCAACAGGGGTTGGTGTGTCCGGAGTATCAGGCGTTGGTTTTGGGTCAACCGGAGTTGGTGTGTCTGGAGTGTCAGGCGTTGGTTTTGGGTCAACCGGAGTTGGTGTGTCTGGAGTGTCAGGCGTTGGTTTTGGGTCAACCGGAGTTGGTGTGTCTGGAGTGTCAGGCGTTGGTTTTGGGTCAGCCGGAGTCGGCGTGTCTGGGGTTTTTGGAGTTGTTCCGCCTTTAACATGAGAGATTCTGGACATAATAAGACCTGAAGCGAAATCTATAAACGCATCCTGTGAGCCATATTCGCCGCCGGTTAATTTTGTTACGCCATAGGTTCCGGC
>CALVBD010000009.1 GCA_944325635.1 Candidatus Gastranaerophilales bacterium
GTTGGGGTTGTGTCACCTGTTGGGGTTGTGTCACCTGTCGGGGTTGTGTCGCCCGTTGGGGTTGTGTCACCTGTCGGAGTTGTGTCACCCGTTGGGGTTGTGTCACCTGTCGGAGTTGTGTCACCCGTTGGGGTTGTGTCACCTGTTGGGGTTGTGTCACCTGTCGGGGTTGTGTCGCCCGTTGGGGTTGTGTCACCTGTCGGGGTTGTGTCACCCGTTGGCTCCGGAGGTGTCGTATCATGTGTAGGTTCTGTCGGAACTACAAGGTTATCGTCATCATCCTCTGTTCCTTTTTTATCATCAGGAATTATATCACCGTCTACATCATAATTCGGATCATCCTGCTGGATACTTCCGCCATAATAATAATTACGATCACCTTCGTCTTTTCCAACTTTTTCCAAATCGTCAGGTCTTACTGCAATTCCTCGAATTGAAGTTTCTTCATTACAGTTATTAGTAATCTTATTCGTCCTATCATCAACATACACATTGGACAAATTATATTTGTCAGAACCCTCAATTTGACCTCTGTGTTGACCGAGATTAAAATAGTATCCGCCTGCATATGCATTATCTGCAATCAATGTCAGTGGCTGCTGTTCCGGACGGTCATGTCTGCCGCCGCGAACTTTTCCATTTTTTACAACAATAATTGAATCAGCATTATTATTTGGAGTTCCGTCAGCATGCAAATCAAGAGCGGTCAGTGTAACCTTCTTCGGTGTCAATGCCGATGTATAGCTTCCGTAATAATCATTTTTCAAATCGTATGTTGGAACCTTCCCAAGGTTTTCTATAAACAAATTCTTACCGCGTGTAACAATTTCGATATTTTCTTTGGCTGTTAATTCATTAATAAAAGTATTCCCCGAAAAATTCGCATTTATACTGCCATTCCTTGCAATAAGCGCACCGACATTGTTATCATATTTATCATCTGTTGCTTTGATATTTATATCCCCGTTTTTGGAAATTATATCAATTTGATAATTAGAACTTGGTTTATAAGTTAAATCATCCTGATTAAAACCATCATGATTAAAGGCACCTGCCGTCTGATTAAATGTAACAGAATTATCCTTGTCTCCAACATTACCGCTTGCAACAAGAGAAAACCCTTTTGCCTCCACATTAACCGTTGAAGGGTCTTTGGCTGCATTTACAATAGAATAAGATTTTTCGCCTTTATTCTTCGAATCAGCATAAAGATAAACTTTTCCATCCGATTTAATTGAGTTCAATTTCATATCGGAATCTACAGCAGCAAGGTTGATGACGGATTCTTGACCTGAAGTTTCACTTTTAGCAGAAGCTGTATAAGTGCCATCTATACTTGCATTTATCGATTTTCGCAAATCTCTTGCGTCAGGACCTACTCCATCGTATGTTTTCTTACCTATAGAACCGTTTTTGACATCAATGTTCAAATTTCCGCCGTTTGTTGTTGAAAGATGAGTTTTTGCAACACCTGAGTTCAACAGACTTCCGTTTTCAATTTTAATATTGATATCTCCATTAGACTTTATATAATTATCATTTTCTGTCTCGTCCCCGATAAACACATCACCGGAATTTTTCTGGACAATATCAATACCTTTACCGCTTACATGACCTTTTACGAGTAAATCTTTACCGTTTTCATTATTTATTGCAATTTTACCTTCAGGACTCTTGACATCTGCGGTCGAATCTATTAAAACTCCACCATTTGTATTGTTTATCGTGACACCGCCTTTGCCGTCCAGAATGCCTGCAATAGAAACACCTTCTGATCCGTGTGAGGAAATTGTAATTGACCCATTTTCCGCATTAATTGAATCTGCGTTAACCGTACTTGTTTTAACAAGTTGGTTAAACAATTCGTTTGCTCTTGCCTCAGAATTTAATAAAACAGGGTTATCATTGATACCAGAAACAATATGGGAATTTGCACTTGTAGCAATATTTGCACCGCTGAGATTAACGATATCTCGTGCAATGACTCTGCCGTCAACTTTAATATCACCTGAACCTTTTGAATTTTTTAAATTTTCAATAACGGTTGCATCTGATACGGTTTTACTGAACATATCGCTTTTGTTCTTGTTGTAATCCTGCATCGTAGGGGTCAAAACAGATAAAGAGCCTACGTTCAAAACTCCGCTTGCGCCTACTACCATTCCGTTCGGAGAGACAAATATCGCATGCCCGTTGTAGAAGTTCCCGTCGCGCATTGTGTTTAGTATACCATTGATATTTATTGTATTATCTACAAAGTTTACAAACTTCGATACATTTTCTTCCCCGTATTTAAAGATTAAATTCGCTATATCTCCTTCTGACAGGTGAAAATTTTCATAGTGTCGAAATCCGGTATTACCAAGAATATCTTCCGGCTTAATATTATATATACCGTCATTACCAGTTACTCCGGTAATATTCGTCGGTAAATCCGCAGCCAATGCCATTGATGATACTAATGAAACTGATAATAATGCTACAATAACACGTTTATTTTTAGATGTTCCAAATCGCAACATAGAAAATATCCCTTTCCAAACTTCCGGTTATATTCTTAGAGTATCTACATGTTACTACAAACATAGAATATAATTGCAATAGGAAAGGGATATATGTTGCAAATTCATTACATTTCGTAATGATTTGATATTATCTGCTGCTCAAAAGTTCTGCACGTTTAAGAAGCAGACTGAGGAACAAAAGCCTGTTCGCATTATATTCGCTTAAGTTTACGAATTCTGCACCGGCTCTTGTTTCGCTTGCGGTAACTACTTTAACTTCAGTATTAATTTTCAACCTTGAATATTGGAGTTTTATAGGGATTATGTCGCCGACTTTCAGAGAATTGTGGTGAGTAAGCGCTACACCACCTCTGGAAATATCAATAATTGAGTCAATTTTTCCGCCATCATTGTCAAGAAGTTTAACAGCTTTATCTGTGTTGTTAATACTAAATCTAATGTATTGGCGTTTGTCAATAGACGGAATTGAGTCAGAAACATCTTTCTGGCGTTTCCAGGTCTTGTAATCAATGTCATTACGGCTGATAGAGGATTCTGTAGAATCCGTTGCCTCTGTTGGAGTTGTGTCGCTTGTCGGAGTTGTGTCACCTGTCGGAGTGGTATCGCTCGTCGGAGTGGTATCGCTCGTCGGAGTGGTGTCACTCGTCGGAGTGGTATCACTGGTTGGAGTTGTGTCACTGGTTGGTGTTGTATCACTGGTCGGTGTTGTATCACTTGTCGGAGTGGTGTCACTGGTTGGAGTGGTGTCACTGGTTGGTGTTGTGTCACTGGTTGGTGTTGTATCACTTGTCGGTGTTGTATCACTTGTCGGAGTGGTGTCACTGGTTGGAGTGGTGTCACTGGTTGGAGTGGTGTCACTGGTTGGAGTTGTATCACTGGTCGGTGTTGTATCACTGGTCGGTGTTGTATCACTTGTCGGAGTGGTGTCTCCCGTCGGAGTGGTATCGCTCGTCGGAGTGGTATCGCTCGTCGGAGTGGTATCACTGGTTGGAGTTGTATCACTGGTCGGTGTTGTGTCACTCGTTGGCGTTGTATCACTGGTCGGTGTTGTGTCACTTGTCGGTGTTGTATCACTGGTCGGTGTTGTATCACTTGTCGGAGTGGTGTCTCCCGTCGGAGTGGTATCGCTCGTCGGAGTTGTATCACTCGTCGGTGTTGTGTCACTCGTTGGAGTTGTATCACTGGTCGGAGTGGTGTCGCTCGTTGGAGTGGTGTCACTCGTCGGTGTTGTGTCACCTGTCGGAGTTGTGTCTCCCGTCGGAGTTGTATCACTCGTCGGTGTTGTATCGCTAGTCGGAGTTGTGTCGCTCGTCGGAGTTGTATCACTCGTCGGTGTTGTGTCACTCGTTGGAGTTGTATCACTGGTCGGAGTGGTGTCGCCTGTAGGCGAAGTTGGTGCGGTTGGTTCTGTCGGTTTTATATCCCCTGTAGGTTCCGGTACAATTAAATGGTCGTCTCCTTCATCCTTATACCCCGGTACGACCCCATCCTGACTGCTCCCGCCGCCATAGTAATTCCTGTCATGGATATCTTTTCCGATATCTTTTACATCATCAGGTCTTACCGCATTGACTCTTATTTCTGTTTCTTTATTACTTATAGCAGTTCTGTCATCGTATTCCCAATAAGATTTGCCGTTTTCATCACGGTCTTTACCCATGTGGAAATGGAAACCGCCTGCGTACACATTATCACCTGTTAAGGTTACATTTGTATCCTTATTCGTATTCATGTTTTTTATTACAAGGTTTGAATCGGCATAACCGTCATAACCGTCTAAATCCGTATGGTCAAGTCTTGTTCTGTCATTAATATCAAGAACTTTTATATTAATATTATCTGCAATAACACCATCCGTTGTTCCCACGTTTTCAATATACATTTCTGCGCCGCGCGTGATAAGGTTCAAATCATCTTCAGCAGAAACATTTTCAATAAAAGTATCTCCTGAAAATTCCGCATATATTGAACCTTTATTCGCCAGTAAGTTACATACGTGCGTATCATAAGCATCGCTCAAACCTTTTATATAAATACTGCCGTTTTCGGATTTCATATCAACCCCGTAAGTGTCAGATACAGGTTTATTGGTAAGAGTATTTAAATCTATTTTATTTACAGGACTTTTTGTCGCGTCAAATGTTAATTTTTTCCCGTCTGCACCGATGTCGCCCGTCGCAAGAATTGAAATTCCGTAACCTTTTACATTCGGTTTTGCAGCATCGTTTGAAGCATTTAAAATATCATAGGCAATTTTATCTTTTATTGCAGATCCAGCATACAAAATGGCTCTGCCGTCCGCGTCAATGTAATTCAACTTCATATCGGAATCTAACGCCGCAAGGTTTATGGTTAAATCGTTATCTTTGGCAAATTTTGAAGTTACCGCAGTATAAGTACCGTCAATATTTGCATTGATTGAGCGCGTCAGGTCTCTATCATTTACACCGGTACAAATCCCGTTATCACAAGGGTTGTCGTTTTTGCCGATTGTACCGTCTGTTACATGGATATTTAAATTTCCGCCGTTTGTTGTGTATAAGAGAGTTTTCGCAACACCATAATTCAAAAGGCTGCCGTCGACTATTTTTATATTAATGTCTCCGTTTGAGGACACATAAAAATCATTTGCGGAATTATCTCCTATCTCAATATTGCCTCCGTCTGAGAAAAGGTCAATTCCGTGCGCTTTCAGAAAACCTTTTATATTTATTCCGCCGGTGCTCACGTTTTGGATATTTAATTTATGTGAAGTATTTTCAACTCTTCCGGAACTTTCAATATTCACTGCACCCTGAGAGTTATAAATATTTGTCTCCCCGCCTTTTGAGAAAACCTGTCCGGCTATCTTTATACCCGCAGAACCGGCATTTTTAATTCTCGTTATTCCGTTATTATAAAGTTCAGCAAGTTTGCCTATAACAATACCGCCTGATGCACCATTTTCAATTTGCAAAGTCCCGTTATTGTTAGTGATATTGCCGTTTATATTAATTCCCTGCTCGGATTTAATAATCGTATTGCCGTTTGCGTTTGTAATCGTTCCGTCAACCGTAACCCCTGCGGATCCGGCACTTTCTATTTGGGTTTTACCTTTCCCGAAATTCTGTAAAGTAGCACCTTCTGCAACTGTAACTCCGTCATTACCCGTTCCGTGCGCGACAATTTTTATTGTTCCGTCAACCTCTTTAAATGAAGTACCTGAACTTGTGCCATTTTTTACAAGCTGATTAAATAAAATATCAGCCTGCTCCAACGAACCTAATGAAGTAGGTTTTCCAACTTCCTGCCCCCCGGCAAGAAGTCTTGCACCGCTATTTATAGCAACATCTTTTGCTGCAAGATTAATAGCATCTCTTGCCATTACAGTACCGTCAATTCTGATTGTGCCGTTACCCTTCAATGCCATTGCGGCTTCATACTCAGGAGTCCCTGGCTTGGAAAGGATTTCTGCATACTTCTTCATATCTCCGGTAAAACCGTTATATGTACAAGGCGCAGGTGTCATTACTGATAAAGAGCCTACGTTCAAAACTCCGCTTGCGCCTACTACCATTCCGTTCGGAGAGACAAATATCGCATGCCCGTTGTAGAAGTTCCCGTCGCGCATTGTGTTTAATATACCATTGATATTTATTGTATTATCTACAAAGTTTACGAACTTCGATACATTTTCTTCTCCGTATTTAAATATTAAATTCGCTATGTCGCCTTCTGACAAGTGAAAGTTTTCATAGTGGCGAAAACCTATATCTTTAATTATATCTTGAGGGTTAATATTAAAAACGCCGTTTGGGCCTTCTATACCTGAAATATCGGATGCCATAACCTGTGTTGTGATTAAAGTTAAGGATAATAAAGAGACAATAATCCTTCTTCTTTTATTAGAATGTGACATAATAATATTCGTGTCCTTTCACTGACTGTAAAAACTGAAAATTGGGGTAATATAATTATATATTTACCTGCATTTTAAATCTAATATTTAAAAAAACTTAACAGTTATCGTGTTTTTTAAACATATTATTATTTATTGCAAAATAACAAACATAATATACCAGCATAAGAACAGTCATTTTAATAACAGGTGTAATTGCAGATATATCTAAAAATAAATAATGAATAAATCCCAGAGGCAAAAATGATAAAAACATTCCCAGCATAATTCGTGAAGGATAAACCAGTCTCAACCCGCGTAATACAATAACAATACTCAAGAAATAATATAAAAAGTTTGCGCCAAGCGTTGCCATACCTACACCGGCCAACCCGAATTTCGGAATTAATACAATGTTGAGAATAATACCTACAATACCGGAAATAAGTTTTATTATAAAATCTATATAAGTTTTATTCGCCAGATGATATTGAAGGGTTGTATAGTCAGTTAACCCCATAAAGAAAGTTCCGAAGGCGAAGTAAGGGATTAATCTGAATGCTTCATGGAATTTAGGCGCAGAAAATATAGCAACAAAATCCTGTGCGTATAAAGACATTATGGTAACAGCAGGAAGTGAAATCAATACGTAATAACCTGTAAATCGAGAAATTATCGGTCTTACATCAATTCTTGCTTCATACATTCTGATAATACGAGGAACTGCGGCAACAGTAATTATTGAAAATACGGTCATCAAAAGCGGCAGGGTTACGCCGTAAGCAACACCAACATAGCCTACATCCGTAAATCCGCTTATGTTATTCATGATAAACTTGTTACTTTGATTTATAATCCATGCACTCAATGATGTAGCGGCAATCGGGATTCCGTAAGCAAATATCGGTAAAAGAACGTTTAATTTAAGTTTTGGAACTCTAAAATACGCCCAGATATTACTCTGATAAATAAGCAAAACATCAATTAACGTAATTGAAATTGCCATACCCAAAAGCAGGGCGATTGCGCCCATGTGACAAACTTTTATAAAAAATACAGAAAGCCCAATAGTTAAAATCTGGTTCAGAATAGTTGAAAACGTAAAGGCTACGGATTTCAACTGAGCTCTGAGCAATTGAAAAAGCAAAGCTCTTATTGCAACAGGAATAATCAACAGCAATATAGCCAGAAAATAATGCGGTTGAATCTTAAAAAACGAATAAAAATGTTCCCTGAAAATAAATGTTATTAAAAACATTGCAAGAACATTAAATCCGAGAATACTAACCAGAATAGATAAATAACTAGGTAAATCCTGAGCCAGCTGGTGCTGCCTGAAAAATCTTAAGCCTGATAAACCTACCCAGTCAGAAAATAAAATACAAAGAAACGAAAGAAGTGCTATGGACAAAGAATACAATCCATACTGTTCCGGAGGCAAAAGACTCGTATAAACAGGGACAATAATTGCGTTTCCGAGCATGCCGCAAATCTTCGATGGCGAATACTTCAGCATATCACGGAAGATGGCTTTTAATTGTATCTTTTCTTCTTCCTTGTTCTCTATGAATTCCATCATTAACCTTGATAATAGAAATATTTTACTATAAAATTGTTATTCTGTCTATTGAATTACTCCAAATAAATCATATTCATCCGCGTTATCAATCAGAACATTTTCAATATCACCCGGGACAACAGGGTTGTTGCTTTTTGCATAAACAAGACCGTCTATTTCCGGAGCATCGTGCTGCGAGCGCATTATAACAACACCTTCATCAGTAATTCCTTCCACAATACAAGGAAGAACTTTTCCTATATAGGTTTGATTTATTTCATAAGATATCTGCTGCTGTAAGGCCATAAGTTCCTTATAACGTTTATGTTTAAGTTTTTTAGGAACCTGGTGCTGCATAGAATATGAGGTCGTATTCTTTTCACGGGAATATTCAAAAACCCCCATTCTGTCAAATCTTGCACGTTTCACAAATTCATAAAGCCTGTTGAACTGCTCCTCGGTTTCTCCCGGATACCCAACGATAAATGCCGTTCTGATGGCTACTCCAGGGATTTTGTCGCGTAATTTTTTTATTAATACATCATAATCAAAAGCAGGACGGCGCATTGCCTCAAGAATTTCTTTATCGTAATGCTGAAGCGGAATATCAATATATTTTACAACCTTATCCAGAGTTGCTATTGCGTGAATTAATTCCTCGTTCATCTGTGACGGATAAGCATACATTATCCTTATCCAGCCTAAGCCTTCTATTTTATTAAGTTCTTCCAAAAGTTTTGCAAGTGACGGTTTTCCGTAAATATCAATTCCGTAGCTTGTTGTATCCTGCGCAATCAGAACGACTTCAGTTACACCTTTTGCAACAAGTTCTTTGGCTTCTTCAACTATATTTTCAATTGTACGAGAATGATATGCCCCGCGTAATTGCGGAATTATGCAGTATCCGCAGTGGTAGTTACAGCCGTCTGCAACCTTTATATAAGAGCTTGCACCCATTGTAATCTGCTGGCGCTTGACGTTTTCCGGATATATGTATTCAGGTTTTTCGGAAATCTTTGCAACGTATTCATCGTTTTGCCTATTCAAAACTTTCTCGACAACGGATACAATCTCTTTTAAATCGGAAGTTCCAAGCATTGCACAAACTTCCGGAATAGCTTCTTTAAGTTCATCTTTATGCTTTTGAGGAAGGCAGCCCGTCACAATCACTTTTTTCCCGTCGTTCACCATCTGCAAAATTGATTGTACAGATTCCTGTTCCGCATCATGAATAAAGGAACAAGTATTTACAATAACGACATCCGCATCGTTATCATCAAGAGTAATTTCGTAGCCTTTCTCTGCCAGAAACCCCAGCATAAGTTCTGAATCTACCAAATTCTTTGCGCATCCGTGGTTTATTAATGCTATTTTTTTATTCATACATTTCTCCGTAAGACGAATTATACCTCTAAAAATTCCGCCTGCATTTTTACTCTAGCATGAATAAAGTCTTTTGTAATTATACTATAAGGGGAATAAACCATTTAGAATTTTGTTTAAAGTTTTACTTTGCCACCCTTTACATAATTTGTATATATGAGTTCGTCTTTCCCGCTAATTATATTAGTCAAACTTTGTTGACCGGTAAATGACCACCCGTTTGTTGAAACCCTTCCTTTTTCTACAATTAACTCAAAGGCATCATGTCCAAATTGATTAGGATTTTTAGGTCCATTCACATCCATTCTTAAAAATGCACAGCGCCGGTTTGTCCATTGAGATTTAATGGTATTACCATCTTTATCCAATATCGGTTGATAATATTCATCTCTTTTAATAGAAGTGGTCACAGCATAACAATCCGGATTATTATATTGATATACAGTAACAACTGCACCATTATTAGTATCATTAAAGGATGAACACAGAGTACCCGCTTGAAATAAATAATCTGAAAGAACAAATTAAATTTCTGGCTGCAATTCAGGGAATTACAATGTTGAAACTTAAAGAAGAGGTCAACATTAAATACGGAAAACATGACAGTATTAGAAATCTTGGCAATAAATTACGCAACAAAACATTCAGGGTTTCTGAGCTTGCTGAAATTGCAGATATTCTCGGCTACGAAATATATTTAAGGAAAAATCTTAGCCAAACTTTTTCTTCATGCCTAATTTTATAAATGCATTTATTAAATCCTGAGGCAATTTTGACATCAATTGAGCAGCAAAAGCATCTTTACCAATAGTGTATGACGCTTTTGGTTTTTGCAAGCCATCCACTTTCTTAATAACTTTTACTACTTCGCTCACCGGGAGTCCTTTTTTCTCATTTTTCAAAGCATTCTCAGCAAGAAATTCCATTTCTTTATTATAAGATTTATCATTTTCAATGCAGTCTTTGTTAATCTCAACAGACTTGCCCCAAAGCGGGGTTGCGATAACGCCCGGCTTTACTGAAACAACTTTAACTCTGCCATGTGTTTCTAATTCAAGAGAATTAAACAAAATATCCAATGCTCTCTTTGAGGCGCAATAAGGTGCAACAAACGGAAATATTCCAAAACTTGCCATTGAACTTATATTTATAATTTTTCCGCCTTCAATGAGAGGAAGAAGCTTCTGGGTAAATTCCAAATGCGAAAAAGTATTAACATCAAACTGCCTGCGAATTTTAGATATGGACATATTTTCCATAGGGCCTGCCGCTACGCATCCGGCAGCATTTATAAGCGTATCGACTTTGTCCGTGTTCTGCCAGATAACATCAGCTGCACCGGTTATTGTATAAGGCTTTTCCATATCAATAAAAAATGGTATTACATTTTTCATACCTGCAAGCTCTGTTTCGTATTTAGAGTTACGGAAACCTGCAAAAACCTTTCCGTCTTTTGCAAATTCCTCAAGCAAAGCTCTGCCTATTCCTGATGTCGAACCTGTTATAACATACGTTTTCATCTTCGCCCCTTTTTTATGACATATAAGAACCGAACAACGGCAGGTATAACGCCAAGGCAAGAGTTAATACAATAGAACCGATTACGATTAACATTAAAGGTTCAATCATCTTAGTCATTGTATCAATGATACCGTCAAGTTTTTTATCAATAAATTTTGTAGCCTGCAATAACATATCACCGAGACGACCGGACTGTTCACCTGTTGCAATCATAAACAAAATCATCTTAGGAACGGATTCAGTTGCGCGAAGAGCCACAGAAAGATGCTGCCCCTGCTGAACCATACCGGTTGCTTTTTCTATCTTTTCTTTCAATGTAAAATTTGTCAGTGTCAAATTCGCCAGATAAAGACATTCAACAATAGGTACACCTGCATCATACGCAACCTGCATTACGGCAATAAAGTTTGCGAAATTTGAGAATTGAAGCAGATCCGATAACAGTGGAATTTGAAGAGAATATTTATCAATAACTCTCTTACTCGGTTCCCACCTGAATAGATAAATAATGGCAAATGTAATAGACCCGAGAATTAATGGTACCAGATACCAGAACTTTTTAAGGAAAAGCCCGGCTGACATCAGGGTTGCCGTAATCCACGGAAGTTCTTTCCCCATACCGTCAAACATATCTTTAAATACAGGGAAAACGAACATCAACATTACAAGTACGATGATAACTGCAAGAACGATTACGAACATAGGATACATCAATGTACCAATAACCTTACCTCTGATGTTTGCCTGTTTGGTCATCAGCTCCATAAGACGATCCAGCGTTTTTTCCAATTCACCGGAGTCTTCACCGGCTTTACAAAGCCCGATAAATACCTGCCCGAATTGTTGCGGATACTTTGCAATCGTATCTGCAAAGGTTGAACCTGCCATAATCTGGCGTCTGAGTTCTTTTGCAACAAGTCTGATTTTTAACTTTGCAGCATCTGTCTCAATAAACATTAAGGATTCAATCATCGGGATGCCGGAAGCTGAAAGTATTTGTAAGGTTGAAGTAAAATCCATTTTGTCATTAAGCCCGAGGGTCTTCATTTGACCGCCTTTTACTTCATCCGCGGCTTCCTGCTTATTGTCTTTCCCCAGTTTTTCTTCATATACCTTAGTAGGCAAAAAACCGAGTTTTCTTACCTGATCTCTCGCATCACGTAAGTCTTCGGCTTCAACTTTACCTTTTACTACATCCTTATTATTTTTTAATGCTACATAGTTATAAATTGCCATGCTTCACCTATTCATTAACAACACCGAGGACTCTCACGAATTCATCAATAGTAGTCAAACCGTTCAGGATATGCCCCATACAAGCCTGATTAAGGGTTTTCATACCGTTTCTAACTGCTGCTTCTTCAATTTCGATATCATGAGCACCTGCGGCCACAAGTTTTTTGATTTCTTTATTAATTGTCATAATCTCATATACACCGAGACGACCTTTGTATCCGGAGAAGTTACACTTGTTACATCCGACGGCTCTATAAAGAGGAGTTTTCATCAACTGCTGAATTTCTTCCTCGTTAGCGGAAATTTGACGAGCCTCTTCATAGGTTGGATAATATTCCTGCTTGCAATCGTCACAAAGCCGTCTTACAAGACGCTGTGCAATTATACCTGAGAGAGTCGATGCTACAAGATAATCTTTAGCACCCATTTCAATCATACGAGTAACAGTTGCGGCAGCTGAATTGGTGTGAACCGTACTTAATACAAGGTGACCGGTAAGTGCTGCAGAGATCGCAATTTCCAGAGTTTCATAGTCACGAATTTCACCTACTAGGATAATATCAGGGTCCTGACGTAAGATAGCACGCATACATGACGCAAACGTAATGCCGGCTTTAGCGTTAATTTGTGACTGATTAATCCCCTCAAGCTTAATTTCTATCGGGTCTTCAATTGTTGTAATATTTACATCTTCATCATTTAAGCTTTTCAAAACAGAATAAAGCGTTGTAGTTTTACCGGAACCGGTAGGACCTGATGTAAGAATAATACCGTTCGGACAACTTACCATATTTTTAATTTTAGCTATATCATCATCTCCGCCGCCAACAAGACTAATATTTTTATCAGCAGCGTTCAAACTTACTGCAGGTGCAAGTACACGGATACAAACCTTTTCCTTTCCTGCTACCGGCAAAGTGTTAATACGAAAGTCATAGGATCCGCCTTTGTATTTAATAGAGAACGTACCATCCTGAGGTCTGCGGTGCTCTGCAATATTCATTCTTGATAGTACCTTAAAACGAGCTATAACAGATGTTTCAACTTTTGTCGGAATGTCAAGAACCTTGGAAAGCATACCGTCTTTTCTGTATCTGACTATATATCCCGAAAGACGTGGTTCTATGTGAATATCTGATACCTTTGAGTCAATTGCTGTTGTGATAATCTGATTTACGAATTTTGCAATGGAACCGCTTGAATCCTGAAGTTGATTATCAACCATTTCAGCAAGAGATTCTTCAACCTGAAAAGTTTCAGCTTCTTCTTCAATTTGTTTAATAATCTGCTGGGTTTCTTTTTTAGACTCTGAGAAGAAAGTGTTCATCGCATTTTCAAACTCATAATGAGTCATCAACAATTGTTTAGGATTTTGACCTGTCAGATAGATAATCTGCTTTAAAACTTCAGGTTTAACAGGTGTAACAGCACCTAATACAAGAGTTTTTCCATCCGAAGATATCGGAATTACTTTATTAGTTTTAATAAAATCTTCCGGCAGAATATTAACATACTTTGCCTGAGATGCAAGCTGGCTTGATGTTACTACATCAAACCCTGTTTGCATATGAAGGATTTCCTTTAACTGCTCAAGCGTAATAAACCCGAGCTTAAAGAGCATTGATCCTATAGGTGTCTTATTTCGTTTACTTTCGGCGAGAGCTTGCAGTAACTGAACATCGGTGATATATCCTTTTTGTATTAACAATTCACCGAGTTTACCCTGAACTGATTTTTGAGCGGGAGCTGCAGTGTCTTTTCCTTGAAATAACTCAGCAATCAGTTGATCCAAATCTGCATCGGGAACCTGCATAAGTTTTACCTGATAAGGAAAAATTTCGCGCAGTTTATTATTGATATTATCTTTGTTAGAAGTCGAGTTAATAGCAACAAACAGGAATTTATCCTTAACACTAAGTGGAACAAATTTCATTTGTTCCATTAGTGTTTTATCAACTTTATTGAGTACCTGTTTATTGATACTATTTTTTAATCTGTTAAGTAATTCGCTCATCTTCTTATTTTTAATTCATGCTACAGTGCATTTTCTTCGTCATCGGTAATAATCTTTGGTGTAACAAGAATTACAAGTTCAGTTTTTGTCTTTTCGGTCGAAGTGCTTCTAAATAACGCCCCTATACCAGGAATATCTCCGAGGAAAGGAATTTTGCTGATGTTTCTTGTTTCATTTTCTCTCATCATACCTGCAATAACCAGAGTATCTCCGTCTTTAATTCTTACATTTTTCAAATCGAGGTTTCTTCTTTGCAGCAATGTAGCCTGAATATCTCTTTCCCCTGCTGCTGCTGCATCTTCATCTTCAGACGGAGTAGTTATCTGAGATGCCGGAATTGCGTAATCAGGATTCAGATTAAGATATACATAACCGTCAGGAGATATAAACGGTGTTACTGTAATTTTAATACCATCATCCTCACCGATTTCATATTGTTTCTGTGTCGGAGTTGAAGATGTTGTTCCTGAACCTGTAAGAACCTGAGTTGTAACAGTTTTTACGTAGTCAGATGTCATATCAATTGTTGATTCCTGCCCGTTAGTAACGACAATTCTAGGATTAGATATTGTTCTTGCTTTATTATTTTCCAACAAATAGTTGATAGCATAAACAAGCGATGGAGAACCACTATATGTATTAGTATGAGGACCAAAAGTTATACCAGGCAGAGCACCGGTATCATCAGCTACCCCACTACCCACTCTTGTCGTACCGGCATTAGAAGTTACTGAAAAATGTTTACTTGTAAAACTCCAAGTGTTATTGAATTGTCTTGATCCGTCTTCTGATAATTCAATAATAGAAAACTCGAGGTAAGCCTGAGGCTGCTTTTTATCATTTTTTTCAATAAATTCTTTAATCATATCAATCTGTTGCATAGACCCGCCGACAACATTAACTGTACCAAGCTGAGTATAATAAGCAACTGAAAGACCACCCAAAGACATTGCAGCCGCTCCACCATCACCACCACCGGAGTCTGAAGAAACCGAGCATGCAATTGTTCCTTCTCCAAGAACAATACCGCTGCCGCTTGAAGAAGCAGCGCCACCTGTCATAATACCTGCAGCACCACCGGTAGTAGCACCGCTGCCTGTACTAGGCAATAACAGGTTGCACACCATCTGTGCCATTTGTTCAGGCGTTGTATGGTTAACTTTAAATGAAGCTGTCAGAGGCTTCTTATCAAATTGTGCTAATACTTTTTTGGCAATATCAACATTGTTTTTAGAACCGAAAATAATTAACTCATTTGTTGCAGGATTTGTAGTAACAAGACTGTTCGATGAAAAGCCGGGCCTTTTTACTCCATAAATATTAGAGTTTAAAAATTCAGCAATAGCAGACGCATTAACATACTTGACAGGTAAAATTGTCATCGGCTGTTTGCTTACGTTTGAGTCATCGTCAGGTTTAGTAATGATAAGAGTATTATCCTCCAGCACATAAGCAAGATCAGCAGATTCCATAACCATATTAAAAGCAGAATTCAACGGAACATTAACTAAATCCATTGTAATAGTACCGCTTACATCCGCCTTAAATATAATATTTAAACCTGCTTTATCAGCAAACATACGTAATACCTGTTTTACGTCAGAATCTCTCAAACTTAAATTAATAGGTATATTGCGTGTTGTGATACTAACCTTGCCGTAAAGATCCAGCACAGATGGCTCCGCATCTCTCAAAACAGGCTTGTCATTTGTATAACCGGCATCACTGCTGAAAGATAGCAGATTTTTGAAATCTTTAGCACCCGCAATTGTCACTGTATTTGACAATACGAATGTTAAGAGAATCATCATCGTTGAAAATTTTTTAAACATATTTCTCATTACTGCTCCTGCTTATTTACATTTTATTTCTATTTTCTTGCTCCACCAAATTTCTTTGATAAATTTGATATTTGGTTATAATTAATTCCTTCATCCTTGGTCACAACCTCGCCGACACCGGCTTTATATATATTGGAACCAAGCTGTACTGTCACTGTTTGAGGACTGATTGCCAGAATTTTATAGCCGTTAATAACATCTCCTGATCTTACAAGATAATCAGTATTCTCTATATTAATAATGGCTGATGGGTTATATTTATCAAACATGATACCCGAGATTTTCGTTGTGACAACTTTGGCTGCATCGGTATCCATATCAGAACCTGTTGGAGGTTCTACCAAATCAAACTTAGGCAAGCTTTCTTTTGGAATAAGTTTTTCCTGCAATACAGACGTATCATTTGTTGGTAAAAAAGGATTTGCTCTTCCAACAGCTTCCATAGAAATTGAAACCATCTTCTCATCACCGCTGCCTTCATCAATATCTACCACATCTCCGACGGCACCTGGAGTTTCTCCGGCAAGCTGATCATTTGCAATAGGTGCAGCCTCCGCAGACTGCTCGGTCAAATCCGGAGGAACCGAAACATCCGTAGAGGTATCCGCACTATTATTTCCACCACAGCCGCTTGTTACAGCCATCACAAGAAAAAATAACATGGTAATACACAATGCCGGAAATTTCTTATGTATCAATCTCTTCTTATTAATCATACCTGTATTCTGTTCCACTCTCTACTTTATTATTTTTTATAGCTACATTCAGATTATATAAAAATATATCATTCAACGTATCAATTATTTAGTGTATTTAATTTAATTTTTGATATATTTTTACACTATTATGATAAATAGAATTTTATCATATATACTTTTAAAAAGCAAAAAACGTCACTTTATTAAGTTATTTTAAGAAATTACCTGAAATTATTTGTTATAGCATGAATATATTCGAGAATTTCAACAAAATAATTCAAATCGGCGTTCCCGTTCAAAACTAAATCCGAGTCATTTCGGAACGGTCTTACATACTTTTCACCGGCTTGCATTATATAATCCCAGTGCTTTAGTGCATTTTCCAAACTCTGGTTTCTTTCCTTTTTCGCTCTTGAGATAAACCTGTCTTTGCGAATATCATTATCAGTTTCTACATAAATTTTTACGTCAAACAGATTTTTAACCTGTTCATACATTGTCGCAATACCTTCAACAACGATTATCTTTTGAGATAAGATTTCCTGGGCACAAGGAACCGAAACACCCGTTCCGTTAGGAAGATACATTGGAATCATAACGTTTTCGCCTTCGGATAACAATTCCAGATCCCGCTCCAATATATCCAGCTGAAAACTTGTCGGAGCATCAATATCATATCCGTTATCACGCAGGTTATCAAAAGTTCCGTATTTTTTTATTAATGCAGAGATATCATTAAAATAATTATCAGTACTCAATACTGAAACCGGCATATTAAACTGCTCAATTATCTTTTTAATTTCTTTACAAATTGTGGACTTCCCGCAGGCGGATTCTCCTGTTATACCTATAAGAAGACGCTTATGAGGATTATTGATCAACCGCTTGGAAAAACGCGATATAAAATCCGGATTAACATTTAAAAATATAGGATTGTCACATTTCTTGTCAAACGAAAGTATCTGTTTAAATTTCGTTTGAAGATAAAATACCAATAATTCCCGTCCAGTTCTGGAATTAAAATCAGGTTTTAGTATTTTATCATTAGAATTTAATTCTTTATCTATTAACAATTTCATAATGTCCTTTTTGACTTTATAAAAATAAAGTATGTTTAAAATAATACACGAAGAAAAAAAAAATTGCTAGTGAACAAGAAAAAATAAATAAATGTAACAAAAAAAACGCACCTCCGAAGAAGTGCGTTTTCTTAATCCATTTTAGCTTATTAGAAGCACAAACCGGCTTCACGAGCAGCGTCAGCGAGAGCCTGAACACGTCCGTGATAGAGGAATCCGCCTCTGTCAAACACTACACATTCAATGCCTGCTTTTTTAGCTTTTTCAGCAATTGCTGTACCTACAACTTTTGCAGCTTCAATATTACCGCCATGAGGCAATTTTTCTTTCAAATCTTTGTCTACCGAAGATGCTGAAGCGATAGTTACATGATTTTCATCATCAATTAACTGTGCATAAATGTGTTTTGTTGATCTAAAAACAGCCAATCTTGGGAATTCTTTTGTCCCTGAGATTTTAACTCTGATTGTCTGGTGTCTTTTTTGTACTTGTGGTTTTCTTGCTTTTCTTTTAATCATTTTATTTTCTCCTTTTACCCGAACCTTCTTGATAACCACTACCAAGGGTTCATGCGGGCTATGCTTTTGTATCTAATACGAGTTCTACTTTGGATTTATCTACATACTGCTGACCCAGATTTTTATCCAGTTTGTCAAATATATCACATAATATATAAGGATTATCAACTGCTGTAGAAATTCTAATACCTTTATCAGCTAATTTTTTGTCGGTTTTCTGAATATTAAATCTATCTTTCATCGAGATTTCTACAATGTCTAACTTAGAATTATAGGTCTTATCCGTATAGTCTTTAATATATTTAAATTTGTCTTCAATATCCTGATTGCTTGTTCCGTACGGGAAACGTACATCATAGATACCTGAAAAAGAAACTTTCATAAAATCAGCCTCTAATATGGTGTCACAATCACAGTACGCCGTCGCGGACTGCTTTAAACCTTAAGCTTATTTTTTACCAGCTTTACCGGCTTTACGTCTGATGTGTTCACCTTCATATCTTACGCCTTTTCCTTTGTAAACTTCCGGCGGACGTTTAGATCTGATAAATGCAGCAACATCGCCAACGGTTTGTTTGTTTGAACCCTTTACCGTAATTTTGGTGTTAGCCTCAACGGTAATTGTGATACCTTCAGGCGGTTCCACGATTACAGGATGAGAATAACCGAGTGAAAGGTTAAGATTTTTACCTTCCATATTAGCACGGTAACCAACGCCTTGAATTTCCAATTTCTTTTCAAAAGCGTGTTTTACACCATGAACAGCGTTTGCTATTAATGTTCTTGACAAACCGTGTAAAGAACGAGCCTGTCTTGAATCATCAACTCTTGTTACAACGATGTGGTTATCTTCCACTTTTACATTGATTTCAGGACGGACAGCAACAACTTCAGTTCCGTTAGGACCTGTAACTGTTACCTGATGGTCTTCAATTTTAACATCCACACCTTGTGGAATTTCGATAGGTAATTTACCAATACGTGACATATTAATTTCTCCTTTTATGGTATTAACTAACATCGCCGGAAGCTTATCTTTATTATTTCGATTAAGCCGGAGCCTCTATTTAAAGCCTAAGCTCTAAATTTTTACCCCACCGGCCGGGTCTTTCTACCAATTACACCCAAAATTATTTTATATAAAAATATTTAAAATGTCAAAGCCCTGTAACAAGAACTTTACATAATGCATGTTATCGGAAATAAAGAAAACAGTCCTGCTTTTTATTCTTGGGGCTTATGCAGCCCCAAGACCTGCACCAGTATTCTTTCTTTTGGTTGCGATGCCAAAAGAAAGAATACTGGACAAGAAAGAAAAACTCGCTTATTAACAGCGCTGCTGCACAGCGCAAGACTGAATAGCTGTCGTTAAATGCTGGCACATTTAACCTTTCAGCCTCACTATTGCACTTCGTGCACGTTCGGCAACCTGCATATAGCAGGTCTGAATAAAATCCCCCTGCCCCCCCCTTACTAAGGGTGCAAGTTCTAAGCCGCCCTTGTAAAGGAAGGTGGCGCGTTAGCGCCGGAGGGTTTTCTGGCGAGCGTGCGGCGTAGCCGCGATAGCGAGCACTGGAGGTTGAAGGCAAAGCCTTCAACTACTTCCATTTTATTCCGCGGCGCGCAGCGACGCTGGAATTTTTGCGTGTTTTTCTTTTTCGGTTCACTTTTTCTTTTTGCTTCGCAATCAAAAAGAAAAAGTGAACGTAATGAAGAAGTTGGAGAACTTGTTTCTTCCGATTACATGCATTATTTACAAAAAATCTCCTCTTTATATAAAGAGGAGATTTTTTAAATTTATCATATTCAGACCTAGTATATGTAGCAAAGAACTTCGCCGCCGATGTTTTCTTTACGGGCTTTTCTGTCTGTCAATAAGCCTTTGCTTGTTGATACTATTGCTACACCCATACCGCCCAATACTTTTGGAAGGTTTTTAGCCTTGCAATATGTTCTCAAACCAGGTTTTGAAATTCTTTCCAGTTTTGAAATTACAGGTCTGCGATTTTCGTCATATTTTAATGTAATTTCCAATACTTTGAATTTTCCAACTTCTTTAACACTATAATCTGTGATAAAGCCTTCTGCTTTTAATAATTTTGCTAATTCAACTTTCAATTTAGAAGAAGGGATTTCAACTTTTTCGTGTGAAACCATATTAGCGTTTCTAATTCTTGTTAGCATATCTGCTATAGGATCTGTATTCATTTTGTTATTTCCTTTTTTCTTATGCCGGAAATTTGTTTTCCGGCGCTACTTACCAATTTTTGTCCGGTTCGGCTAATCGCCGCCTTGACGAGTTTCAGCAGTTTAGCAAAAGCCTTACAGTGTGCTTTTAATTTTTGCTGTCGAAAACTTTACGACTGCATATTATATTAAAATTAAAACACCTGTAGTCCTCTCAAATTTGCAAAAAATACAAATATGAGCCTCCCTGCATTTTAGTGTCAGGGAGAAGTGCCTCAGGCACTACCAACTAGCTTTTGTAACACCCGGTAATAAACCCTGGTGTGCCATTTTTCTCAAACAAATTCTGCACAGACCGAAATCTCTGTGGTAACCGTGAGGTCTGCCGCAGATGCTGCATCTGTTGTGCAATCTTACTGAAGGATATTTACCCTTTGCAGCAAGTGCTTCTCGTCTGAGTTCTTTATTTATCATCGCTTTCTTAGCCATGAATTTCTCCTTATGTTTCTTAGTTTGTTTTTATCTGTTATTTTTATTTGGATTAATACATCCAACTATTTGTTCATCCCTTTGAAAGGCATTCCGAGTAATCTCAACAATTCTCTTGCTTCATCATCAGTTTCAGCAGTTGTAATAATTGAAACGTTCATACCTTTTACAAGATCAACTTCTTCATACGTAATTTCAGGGAAAAGAGCCTGTTCTTTCAAGCCGAGAGTATAGTTGCCGCGGCCGTCGAAAGATTTAGGGCTGATACCTCTGAAGTCACGAATACGAGGGAACACAACGCAGATTAATTTTTGCAAGAAATCATACATTCTTTCACCTCTGAGTGTTGCCATTGCACCAACCGGCATACCTTCTCTTAATTTGTAAGTTGCGATTGATTTTTTAGCTTTGGTGATAACACATTTTTGACCTGCGATTTTAGTCAATTGTGCTTCGATAGCTTCAGCGATTTTTGAGTTGTGAGAAGCTTCACCTACACCCATATTCAAAACAATCTTATGAAGTTTCGGAATCTGCAAATCATTTTTGTATCCGAATTTTTCTTTCATAGCTTGTTTAACTTCTTTTTCGTATTTGGTTTTTAAGCTTTCTGTTTTAGTCATTTTCGTATTTCCTTAATTCTGTGACGAATAATATATATTAAACGTCTAATTGTTCACCACATTTTTTACAAACACGAACTTTTTTGCCGTCAACGACATCGTGTTTGATCCTTGTCGGTTTTTCGCATGCAGGGCATACAACCATAACTTTGGAAGCATCCATCGGAGCTTCAAGCTTGATTAAACCGCCTTGAATTCCTGCCATAGGCTGAGGTTTCTGAGCTTTAGTCACCATGTTAGCGCCTTCTACAACAACTTTGCCTTCTGAAGGGTTAACTTTTTTGATGTTGCCCATTTTGCCTTTGTCCTTGCCGGAAGTAACGATAACTCTGTCACCGTTTTTTACATGCAAGCTTTTTTTATTTTTATCTGTCATTTTTATTTCTCCATTTTATACAGTTTTTAACTGATTTTTAATTTGCTAAGGGAACCTCGACCCTGTCCCTTCGCATCTCTTTTGCTTTAACGGTTATATTACCTCCGGAGCCAAAGAAACTATTTTCATATAGCCTTTGTCACGAAGTTCACGTGCAATTGGTCCGAATACACGGGTTCCTCTAGGGTTTCCGTCTTTGTTGATAATTACTGCTGCGTTTTCGTCAAATCTGATAACAGATCCGTCTGCACGTTTGATATCAGCTTTAGTTCTTACAACAACAGCTTTTACAACTTCACCCTTTTTAACTGCCATATTCGGAGTTGCGTCTTTTACGGAAGCTACGATCTCATCGCCTACTGCCGCAAATTTCTTATTTGAGCTGCCCATAACACGGATACATAAAAGTTGTTTAGCACCTGTGTTATCTGCTACTTCTAATCTGGTTTCTTGTTGTATCATTTTTACTTTCCTTTTAATTTAAGTAATTTTTACTGCTTTCGGCCTCTCATTACTCTTCAGGTAATGCTGCCTTACTATGCTCACTAAAAATTAACGAGCTTTTTCAACTACTTCAGCCAAAGTCCAGCGTTTTCCGCCTGAAATTGGTCTAGATTCAACGATTCTTACGATATCGCCTTCGCCGCAGATATTGTTTTCATCGTGAGCCTTGTAGTTTTTGTTTGATTCGATGATTTTGTTGTATTTAGGATGTGGTTCATAATCAGCTACTTTTACGACAATTGTTTTGTCCATTTTGCTGCTTACGACTATTCCTTGTTTTTCTTTCTTAGGCATTTATTATTTTCTCCTTTAGAAGCGTTCGCTTTATCCTTATTTTAGGATGCTGCCTGTACGCTTTCCTTTTCTTTTATTACAGTTTTTGCTTGAGCTATTAAGCGTTTTGTTTTTGAAACAAGCGCTGTATTTTCCAATTTGTGAGTTGAAAGTTTGATTTTGCAATCGAGTAACTGCTTTTTCCATTCAACTATTGAAGCTTGGAGCTCTTCAACTGTTTTTTCGCGCATTTCACTTAATTTCATTTTATATTTTCCTTTTTATTAATTTGTATAGCTTAATTTGCTTCCAATTTAGCTTTTTCTACAACTTTAACTTTGATAGGAAGTTTTTGAGCGGCTAATTCCAATGCGTTAACAGCTACGCTTCTATCGAAGTATTCAAGTTCGAAAAGAATTCTGTTCGGTTTAACAACCGCAACCCAGTATTCCAAATTACCTTTACCTGAACCCATACGAGTTTCAGCAGGTTTTGCAGTAATCGGTTTATCAGGGAAGATTTTAATCCAAACGTTACCGCCACGTTTGATTTCACGTGTCATCGCACGACGGGCTGCTTCTATTTGTCTGGAAGTTATCCAGCCCGGTTCCAAGGCTTGAAGTGCATAGCTTCCGAATTCGAGTTTTGTTCCTCTTGTTTCGTGGCCTTTCATTCTGCCTTTCATCATTTTGCGGTATTTAGTCTTTTTAGGCTGTAACATTTTATTTACTCCTGTTAATTATTTTTATACTTAATTCATTTTTCCGTAAAGATTATTCAGCAGTTTCGATTGCTCTGCGTTTAGGGCGTCTGCCGCCTTTATCAGAATCTTTACCGGATTTTGCTTTGATGTTCTGATCTGCTTTTTCGCCAGGCATTAATATACCTTTGAAAATCCAAACCTTAACACCGATTTTACCCATAATGGTATCTGCTTCTGTGAAACCGTAGTCAACATCAGCTCTTAAAGTTTGAAGAGGAATTCTTCCTTCTTTAGCCCATTCTGAACGAGCGATTTCAGCACCGCCCAGACGTCCTGATACCATTACCTTGATACCTTGAATGCCAGCTCTCATTGAACGCTGCATTGCTTGTTTCATTGCACGTCTGAAAGCTACACGTTTTTCAAGCTGCTGAGCGATATTTTCAGCAACAAGTTGTGCATCGGCATCAATTCTTGCAACTTCTACAACATTGATAATAACAGGTCTGCCAATATATTTAGAAACTTCTTGTTTAAGTTCTTCAATACCCTGACCGCCGCGGCCTACTACGATACCCGGTTTTGCTGTTACTACTGTTATTGTTGTATTTTGAGCCTTTCTGGAGATCATAATCTTTGAAACTCCGGCTGCATATAATTTTTTCTTAACGAATTTTCTGATTTTATCGTCTTCTTTTACGAAGTGACGATAGTCTTTGAATTTGGCATACCATGAGCTTGCCCATGCTTGAATTATGCCTACTCTAAATCCGGTTGGATGTGTTTTTTGTCCCATTTTTTATACCTTTTATTTTCTTATACCTTCTACTTATCACTAACTTTTAATGTTAAGTGTGATGTACGTTTAAGTCTTTTATAAATACGACCTTGAGCTCTTGGTTTACCGCGTCTCAATGTTTGGCTTTCATCTGCGAAAATTTCAGAAATTTTCAAAGATTCAGCTGATACGCCGTATTGTTCCTGAGCATTTGCAACAGCAGCCTTCAAATTCTTTTCAACTACTCTTGCTGCAAAATAAGGCATAAAACGTAACATATCTTGAGCTTCAAGAACTTTTTTGCCGCGTACTTCGTTAATTACACGACGCAATTTTCTTGCTGTCATTTTAATATCTGTTTGTTTTGCTTTAGCTTCCATTTTTACTTTTCCTTATTTTCTTTTAGCAGTCTTATCTGAACCTGCGTGTCCTTTGTACATTCTTGTAGGTGCAAATTCACCTAATTTGTGTCCAATCATTTGCTCTGTTACATAGACCGGTACGTGAGTTTTACCGTTGTGAACAGCAATTGTATGACCTAACATATCAGGTACTATCATTGATGCTCTTGACCATGTTTTGATAACTTTATGTTCTGAATTTGCATTCATTTTAGCTATTTTTTGTTGTAGAGCTTCTTCTACGTATGGACCTTTTTTTAATGAACGTGCCATTAATTTATTCTCCTTATTGGTTTTATTGATTTCTTTTTCCGCCTGTCAAATCAAAGATTTGTTCACTCATTCCGCTTACGCTTCATTCGTAACGGCGGCATCGTAATGTGAGTCCCTGCTCGTCTTGCTCTCGCAAGCCGACACCGGACTCACACCGGCTTACGCTTATTTCTTACGTCTTCTAACGATTAATTTGTCAGAAGCTTTGCCTGATTTTCTTGTCTTATGACCAAGAGCCGGTTTGCCCCAAGGTGTTTTAGGGTGTCCGCCAGGACCTGTTTTACCTTCACCACCACCGTGAGGGTGATCGCAAGGGTTCATTGTAACGCCGCGGACTGTCGGTCTGATTCCTAAGTAACGGGTTCTTCCTGCTTTACCTATTGAAAGGTTTTTGAATTCAGAGTTGCCTAATGTACCGACTGTTGCCATACATTCTTTTCTTACCATTCTCATTTCTGATGAAGGTAATTTAATCGTTACGTAGTTGCCTTCTTTAGCCATTACCTGAGCCGCATTACCTGCTGCTCTAACCATAACTCCGCCACGACCAGGGTTAAGTTCAATGTTGTGAACTATTGTACCTAACGGAATTAATTCGAGAGGGAGCGCGTTCCCTACCTGAACCGGTGCATCCGGTCCTGATACGATTACGTCACCCACATTCAAGCCTTCCGGTGTCAAGATATATCTTTTTTCACCGTCAGCATAGTATACTAATGAAATTCTTACGTTTCTGTTCGGATCGTATTCAATTGTTTTTACAGTTGCCGGTACGCCGAATTTTTCACGTTTAAAATCTATTACACGGTATGCTCTTTTTACACCGCCGCCTTTGTGACGACATGTAATTCTACCTGTATTATTTCTTCCTGCTGTTTTCTTTAAAGATTTAAGCAGTGATTTTTCCGGTTTTGAAGTTGTTATTTCCTGGAAATCGCTTTTGGTCATTCCTCTTTGTCCCGGAGATGTTGGGTTTAATTTTCTGATTGCCATTTTATTTTCTCCTTTGTTGGCTTTGGTAATTCTTTAGGGACTTGTGCCTGACGCCCCTGTTTCTTGTTGGAGGTCTTGGGTTTATACCCCTCACCCGCATTTCTAAGCTTGCTTCGCCCGCTAAGAAATTCTACCCTCTCCCTCAAGGGGCGAGGGAGGAATGAGTTAAACTCCTACAAGTTCTTCGATTGGGTCGCCTTCGATTGTAACGATGGCTTTTTTAGAACTGTCTGTTCTTCCGAATTTATATCCCATTCTTTTTGCGTGTGATGGCATATAAACTGTTCTTACTTTTTTAACTTTTCTTCCTGGAAAAGCTAATTCAACTGCCTGAGCGATTTCAATTTTTGTTGCTGATTTATCAACTTCAAAAGTATATTGACCCATTGCAGTAGCGCCTACTGATTTTTCCGTAATTAACGGCTTTTTAATCAAATCGTACAGCTTTTCCGTATTTGTTCTTTCTTTACTCATTATTGTAACCTTTCCGTTAATTCGTTAACTGCAGCTTCTGTCATAATTACAGATCCTGCTTCCAGTAAATCTTTTACATTTAAGTTTGACGGTAAAATCAATTTTACGCTCGGAATATTTCTTGCAGAAAGTTCAAGGTGCTGGTTTTCAGCAGCTTTAGTATCTGCAACGATTAAAACTTTACCGCTTACTTTCAATGATTTAAGAGCATTAACCATTAATTTTGTTTTAGGTTCTGTGATAGCTGAGAAATCTTTAACAATAATTAACTGGTCTTGTCTTGCTGACAATGCAGATTTAAGCGCCAATTTTCTTGCTTTTTGAGGCATATTGAAGCTGTAATCTCTCGGTTTTGGACCGAATACAACACCGCCGCCTGCAAACAATGGGGAGCGGAGGGAACCAGCTCTTGCTCTGCCGGTACCTTTTTGTTTCCAAGGTTTTCTGCCGCCGCCTGCAACTTCTGCTCTTGTTTTAGCGCATGCTGAACCCTGACGGGCATTGTTTAATTGTCTTCTTAATGCTAAGTGCATTACGTGCAAATTAGGCTCTACACCGAAAACAGCTTCGTTTAAAGTGATTTCGCCTAATTTTTCTCCATTTGTACTTAATATTTCTTTTGACATTTTGTTTTTCCTTTATCTATTAACCTTTTACTGCTTACCCCTTGCGCTATTGCACTTTATATGGCAAGTCAGGATTTTTAAAACTTGGTCTGTTTATAATTTTCGGTTTGAGATTTACCCATCACCTGAATTTCTAAACTCACGTTGTTCGTTAAAAAATTCTTTCCTCCACCGCAAGGGGCGAGGATTTATTCCGCTTAGTTCCATTTAGTTCTTGTCGGAACGATTGTTACCAGTCTGCCTTCGCAGCCAGGTACTGAACCTTTTACCAGAACTAATTTTTTATCAGCGTCAACTTTCACTAATTTTAATTTAGTAATGGTAACTCTTTCGTTGCCCATGTTACCTGCCATTCTTTTGCCTTTGATAACACGGCTCGGAGTTGTACCTGCACCAATTGAACCAGGTTCTCTGTGGTTTTTGGAACCGTGACCCATAGGGCCTCTGCCGAAGTTCCATCTTTTTACTGTACCCTGGAAACCTTTACCGATTGATTTTCCTGTAACATCAACTTTTTCTACGTTATCAAGAACTGATAATTCGATTTTGTCGCCTACTTTGTAGTCTTGCGGATTATCAACTCTGAATTCTTGAAGATGTCTGAAGTTTTCAAGGTTATTCTTTTTGAAGTGACCGATTTCTGCTTTTGTTAAATGTTTTTCTTTAGCAGGAATTGTGCCGACCTGGATTGCATTGTATCCGTCTGTTTCAACTGTTTTAACCTGAGTTACAACAATGTCGTCAACTTTAATAACGGTTACAGGAACAGCTAATCCTTGTTCGTCAAAAATCTGTGTCATTCCTAGTTTTTTACCTATTACACCTAGTGTCATATTTTTACCTTTCTAGCTCCCCCTACTTGGTGCGGACAATATCCGCCCCTTATTCGGGTTTGCATTTTCACTTGCGAGCGCTACGTCTTGCTTAATTACTTTACCTCTCGGGGACTTACACCCCACAACCTTGCGGTTGTTCCGATTGTTACAGATTCAAGAGCCTTCACCCTTTATTCCACTCCAACCGGTCGCAGTTCACATTATATGCATAATGCTTATTTAATTTTCAAATGCCGGTTACTGAAATTACAGTTTAACTTCAATATCAACGCCGGCAGGTAAATCTAATCTGCTTAACTCTTCAGTTGTCTGTTGAGTCGGTTCGTATATATCGATTATACGTTTATGAGTTCTGAGTTCAAAGTGTTCACGAGATTTTTTATCAACGTGAGGTGAACGAAGAACGCAATATATACGTCTTTTTGTAGGTAAAGGAATCGGGCCTGCGACTTTAGCGTCTGTTCTTTTTGCTGTTTCAACGATTTTGTCTGAAGATACGTCAATCAATTTATGATCGTAAGCTTTTAAACAAACTCTGATTCTTTGTCTTTTTGTGCTAGCCATTTTTATTCCTTTTCTTTTCTGTATTACTACACATTTACGGGGAACTTCTCTAAACGGGCCGCCCCAGCCCTTTGCCTGAACCTAGCTATTTATAAAATATTTCGGTATTTGTAAACATACTATTCCAAGCATATAGATAGTAGTATAAACATAAACGGCTGTCAACCGAAAATTTGCGCCTTTGTTTAGAATTTGTAACAAATTTTGAAATGTTTTTGTAAACTTTTATTGCTTTTTAGCAATCATTCAAAATTTACTTACTTTATATAATTAAAGTGAAGTTTACTAGAGAGGGCCTATTATGGACAAAATAAATTCATCTAATAATTCAGCCGTCAAAACAGTTCAGGAGCTGAAAAATTTCAAACTGAAACTGGCAGATTCAAGTTTGCCAAGTATTATGACCAGGGATATGTCCTCGGTAGACCTCAATCAACCACTCAAAGGACTATCCATTGAAAAAACTACAGACCAGAGTGAAGAAACGACAGAGGCTGCAAATAAAACAGGTAAAGAATTTTCAAGAATACTAGAGTCTGATAACGAACCGGTTTCTGGTGAAAAATATAAACTGAAAAATTCAGACCTGCCATCAGAAGATACTATGTTTTATAACGGAACTCTCAGAAGCAGAAAATTTAACGTCGATGATTTAGGCTGGTCAATTTTAAATCGGAGAAACAATAAATGGAATGATAAAATTGCGCTTATAGACAGTACCGTCAACAATATTGAAGTCAAAAACGATGAGGGAGAAGTCATTGCCGGCTTCAAGGACGGGAAATTCTTTGTTAAGGATAAAGAAGTAAGTCTGGAAAAATTTCAAAGATATACCCAGCGCAAAGGAGATACGCTGACAGTAAACTATAATCCGGAGCTGGCAGAATTTGAACGCACTGACAGCATTGCAGCATTAGCCAAGAAAAATTTGTCTGGGATTTCCGAACTAGATTTAACCGTTGATTTGAAAGCTGCAGCACAAAAAGCTATTGACGAAACCCGTCCGAAAGGCCCTACCAAGCAAATTACGGCAGAAGTAGTTAATAAAATCAAAGAGATTTCAGAAAGACTACATTGTAATCCTCAGGATCTTATGGCCGTTATTAACGCCGAATCAGGGTTTAACCCGCAAGCAAAAAACAAGCGTTCGGGAGCTACAGGATTAATTCAATTTATGCCGCGTACGGCAGAAGCTCTAGGAACTTCAACAGAAGAACTGGCTGATATGTCCGCGCTGGATCAGCTTGATTATGTGGAAAAATATCTTCAAACTATTAAAAAGAGTGTGTTTAAAAAAGACCACAACTTAACAGGAGCAGAACTTTACGCATTAATATACCTTCCAAAAAATGCAGCAAAAGAAGAAATTGCCCATGAAGGTTCCAAGTATTACAACCTTAACCGCGGACTGGATAAAGATAAGGACGGGGTCATTTCAAAAGCGGATCTGGCTCAAGTTGTTCAATCCAAATATATTGACGTTGAAATAGTTTAAACATAACACCGAAATTTTACGATAAGTCAAATTCATCTATTGAGTTAAAGAAATCCTTGAAAATCTCACGTGGCACAGTAATTACCTTGGAAGTATCCCATGGATTTACAAGAAAAACATTCTTTTCATCAGCACCTTTTACGGCATAAGCATGATCCGTATGAAGGGTAATATCACCAGTCCCGTCAGAAGCTGCAAAAGTTAAATCTCCTTTAAGATGGGCTCCTACAACTGCAATATGATTTTCATTATTAAAGTTGTCAATTTGGCTATCTGTAAACCAGAAATCAGGGAGTCTTCCAAATAAAGAATTTGTTAGAAAGTTTCTGCCGCCTTCACCCGTCAAAATTTCAAAAGCAATATTTGCGTTATTTCCATTCAAATCATATCTTGTAGCAGGATTCCATAATGACCAGTTATTTATCCCGCGTTCTTCCATAAAGTATCTGTCCATGGCAATTTCTATTGCTCTCACGTCAGCATCACCGCTGCCTAATTGCTGATTTCCTGCAAGTTCTTCCGGTGTAATGATATAAGATTTGCCGGCACCTTTTAACGTTACCGTCACATTTCCCGATTCGTCAACAGATACTAAATCATTTAATATTTCAAGACCTTTTGGACTTTGTGCAAGTGCCTGAATTGAAGCTAACAGCCAGCAGTCACCCGTATTTCCCTGACCGAACTTCTCGTCTATTTTTCCATTTGGCTTTGATATCCAGGCATCATCTTTCATCTTGATTCTGTCGTTTAATTTTTCAAGAAATGAATTTATATAAGTTGCACTAGCCAAGCCGAATTTTTCCATTTGGTGCTTTATTTCTTTGTCGAAATCTTCCGAAATATCATCTGCATATACGCCCTTCTGTTTTGCGGATGCAATAAGAGCAGATTTTATATGGAACAGATATGCAGACCTTACTTCTGTGGAAAGTCCTCTTTCTTTAATGATAGCTTCCATAAGGTTCTCGTCGTCGCCGTTTATTTTTTTGTAAGCGGCCATAACTTCATTAACATTATCCGCATTAATTTCCGCAATATGTTTTGCGATATCTTCACCTGTTGTTGGCAGACCTAAAATTGTTTTTGCATAAATATCGTCTTTTAAAGATTGTACAATATCTTTGGCCGGACGGGAAGGGGTCTTGGCCGGCTCAGGATTATTTTCCGGCGGTGTAGGATTATCCTCAGCAGGTGCCGGCTCAGGAGCAGATGTCGGTTCTTCAACCGGCTGCGGCTCTTCAACAGGTTCCTGAGCTGAAGGCTGGTGTGTTTCAGGTGTTTCAATAGTTTCGGCAGGTTCCGGCGCAGTCTGACCTGATGGGAAATCTTCGGTTGGAGTCTCCGGCTCTGCAGGATTAACGGAAGGAGTTTTCACACGTTCAATATATTTATTAATTTCTTGCTGCACATCGACATTCAGACCGTCAAGGTTTATTTCTTCTTCCATGCCTGCAGGAATTTTCACTTCGCCTCCGACCTGAAACCAGCCGTTTTTTGCAGCTTTTGCATTCAACTCTTTAAACTTTTCATATTCAGGCGTACCTTTTTCTATACCAAGCCTTTTGGCTGTCTGTGCAAAAGTTTCACCCTCTTTTGCATGAGAAATTATGTTGCCGTTTTCATCATAATGAATTTCGACAGGTTCGGAATTTTCATTTTCCTGAATTGTCACAACAGCGTTTCCGTTTTCATCTTCTTTCATTGTCAAAATTCTGCCATTATCAAGCTTTACGGTATTTTGAGTCTGCCCGTCCGAATCCTCCACATGCTCATTATCCAAAATTTCATTATCCGGCTCTATGATTGTTCCATCAGGATTATAGTTTGTAGTTACACCGTTTTCCTCAACAGTAATTGTACCATCCGGGTGCATTACTGTCGTCTTGTAAGGCTCAGTTTGCCCATCCTCATATTCATACTGAAAAATTTCATACACATCTTCGGCTTTTTTAATTTCGCGCCTGAAAACTCTGTTTGAAGTATCAATATAATCGGTCTGAGCGCCTTGAGACATCATATAATATGCCGGAGTTTCACCATCAGCATCATAGAACGTTGTGACTTTTGTATAATTTTTATCCTGAACGGAATCGCTTATTTTAACACCTGTATCAGCTTCATACATGGATGAAAAAATATTACCGTCAGCATCCGGCTGATATTCTATATTTATACCTACAACCGCACCTCCGCTTTGTATTGTTTTTGTTGACTTTATATTCTTGCTCTGCTCGCTGCTGACTTTTAGAAAATCGTACAAGTCCTGAGCGTTTGCATTTTCAATACCCATTTTCTTCAAAAGCTTTTTGGCTTCCATTTTGTTAAGTCTGGAATTATGAGCTTGTTTTCGAACACCTTGCGTAAAAAGTTCCATTTCATCCCATTCAATAATCCCGTTATCATTCGAATCAACCTTTGAAAAAATCTGCTGAAGCTTTTTATCCTTAAAGTCAGACTGTTTCACGCCTGCTTTAAGCATATCAATATCTACACTATCCTTCTTGCCTAATCTGCCGAGTTTTAAATCGCTCATAGTTTTCTCCGATATAAAATTCACCTACCAATTTTCTATCGGAACAAAATCTAAAATCTTTATAGAATTTTACAATATTTTACAATTAATATTAACACAGCATTTATTATGTAAAAACTTAGATTAAAAAACTTCTGCCATCCTTAAATAAAGCTCAGAATGACAGAAGTCCTTGCTATTATAATGAACTAATTCATCACTAATAATGAATTGCCGGTCTTTGATAAGTTGTGCCATCAGGCTTAACAACTTCCTCAAGAGTGCCATACTGATCAAATACCAGATACTCTTTTACAGGCTGTCCATCAGACAAAAATGCCTGATAAGAATTGTCTGCAGGCTCATAGGCTGTAACTATTGTTCTGCCGTCATCATATTTTTTTACATCATATCTTTCGTATTTTGGCTCAGACACTCCGCGTTCTTCACCTTTTTCGTTTACATGGACTACAACATTTGGATCAACTATTAATATAGATGTACGTCCATCAGGCCATTTAACCTCATCCTTATAAAACGGATGATCTTTCAATGATTGTGGATTATATGAATTATTAAGAGCATCCCAGCCTTGCTGCGTTAATGTTTTATATGTCCTATTTGCCGGGAGATCTGCTTCGGATGAGGATTTTTTGTCCTGTGGACCGGTAGTGCTGCTTTTTTCAAACCCCATAATTTCTGCTGCAGATTTTTCTTTTACTTCTGATGCTGATGAATTAAAATTGATTGTTATACCTTTTTCTTTTGTTCCATCAAGATTTCTTTGCTTTTGGGTTGGATAGTTTAATGAATAATCACCGTTAATTTCTTGTACCATATCAATATCTCCTTTTCTTAATAGCTTGTCCTCGGAAAATTTTAATCCTTATATACCTATTAAGTTTTTTCTCCGGAAATAATTGATACGCCCCCACTCCACCATACCATACCATACCATACAGTAGAGTATAAGCTGGTTTCAGGCATTTTAAAAATCATTTTTACATTTCGTTACATAATAAAAAAGCGGCCTTTTCAGACCGCTTTTTATTCTTAAATTTTTAACTATTTTTCGATTTCTTTAGTTTGTTCAGTTTTATCAGCGTCGGAAGGTTCCAAGGATTCATCTTCCTGCTCGTCAGTGTCATTTTCGAAATCTTCCTCAGTATCTTCATCCTCAGGAATATCTGACTCAGATTCGTTATCTTCCGCTGCTTCCTCTTCATCTGCTTGAGCCTCTTCTTCAGCTTCTATTTCAGCTTCATCTTTTGCTCGTAAAACAGGAATTGATAACATTAACGCCATCTGTCCGCCTTCTTGATCAAAATTCAATTCGAGAGCATCCTTATCCATTTCTACATATTTTGAAAGCAAGTCGATTAATTCCTGTCTCATTCTCTGCAGAAGTTCCGGCGTAAGATTTGTTCTATCCTGCATAAGAACTACTCTTAATCTGTTACAGGCAACGTCTTTTGCATTTTCTTCTTTTTTTTCTGTCTGTCGGAAGAAGCCTAAGATTGTATTATAAAAATCTGTAAAAATATCTTTCATCTTACTTCTCCTTCCCCATTAATCCTGAGAAGAATTTTTTGACTTTTGCAAGAACGCTTGTATCTTCTTCAAGATTTAAGAAAGGAACATCTTCGCCGATGATTCTTCTTGCAACATTTTTGTAAGCTTGTCCCGCAAGAGATTTTTCATCGTTTACAATAGGTTCGCCCTTATTTGTAGATGTAATAATTCCTGTATCCTCAGGAATTATACCTATTAAATCGGCTGAAAGAATTTCAACAACATCTTCAACACTCATCATATCATTGGACTTGATGAGGTTCGGGCGGACTCTGTTTATAAGTAATTTATAAGATTTAATTTCCTCTTTTGCTTCCAATAGTCCGATAATTCTATCCGCATCGCGGACTGCAGACATTTCAGGAGTTGTAACAACGATAGCTTCTGAAGCTCCTGCTACTGCATTCTGAAATCCTTGTTCAATACCCGCCGGACAATCCACAAGAATAAAATCAAAATCTTTTTTTAATTCTTCACAGATATCTTTCAACTGTTCTTCAGTAACTGCGGATTTATCTCTTGTCTGAGCTGCGGCCAAAAGACAGAGGTTAGGATTTTTCTTATCCTTGACAAGTGCCTGCTTAAGCTTGCAACGGCCTTCCACAACATCAACTATTGTATAAACAATTCTATTTTCCAGACCAAGTAAAAGGTCTAAATTTCTTAATCCCAAGTCAGTATCTATCATAACGACTTTTTTGCCGGCACGGGCTAAAGCAGTACCAATATTTGCATTGGTAGTTGTTTTACCTACTCCGCCTTTACCGGATGTAATTACTATTACTCGACCACTCATGGTTTCTCCTTTTATCTTTTTCGCTTGCGATTGGTTAGGTTCTACGCACAACTGCATATATTCTTCCTCCCTTGCGCTTACGCTTCATGTAATTTGTAAATCATAATATGCTTTTTGCAGACTCTTGCTTCTTCCGGAATATAATATTCAGTTCTCTGCACATACGGGGTATTAACCGTATCGGGGCGTCTTGCAAAAATGTCGCCTATTCTCAATTGAATGGCATTTAGTTTAAGAGCACGTATTCTTGAATAAGTATTTCCGTCAGAACCTGCGTGAGCAATCCCGCCTAAAATTCCCCAGACAGTAATATCACCCTTTGCAATAATTTCAGCTCCCGGATTTACATCACCGATTATTACAATGTTACCTTCTGATGAAATACTCTGACCGGAACGTAGTGTTCTATGAATATATAAAGTCGGAAATTTTTCAGTTTCTTTATTATATTTTTTAATTTCTTCTTTATCAAAGCCATCTTCGATCTCTATGATTTCTATCTCTTTAGGTTCGTCAGAATTTTTCGGTTCTTCATCCTCTTCTGGATATCTTTCCTCAAAATCGCCGTCACCGAAAATTTTATCCAGTGCGGTTTCCAGCTCTGCATTAACAGTTTCGTTTTCTTCTTTTTTAGCGTTAATGTCTAGTGCAGGAACAACATTTTCAATCTTAGAAATCTTTATATCCAAATCTTTAGCAGCGTCTTCTGTTATTTTAGAGGACGTTTGTATAAATTCAATCTCAGAATCCATAGTTTCAATAAGAGCTCTAACGCTTATAAGCTCCGTAATATTTAAATCAACATCACCTAGTTTCAAACATACTTTTTTATTTTTAGCTTCCGGCATATCAAGAATTCTGCTTAATTCGTAGATAATTTCAGAAGTTTTTTGAGCATTAGCCAAATCGACAATAAAGCCGTTTTCTACATATCCCTTTTCCATTACTATTCCTTCCTGATAATCAGCGTTATTACCATGACCATACACGAAAAAAATTTGAACTTCAATGAATTATTTCAAATTGTAATGTTACTTTACGCAACAACAGATACTCTAAAATGATTTACTCTGTTTTCAAGTTCGGCTTTAGTAATTTTGCCGTCTCTGTTAATGTCTAGCCCAATGTTACTATTGTAATAATTCTCACCTTTTACGCTGAGAACTTCGCGGTCTGCACGACCGGGAAGATAAACTATTGCGTACAAATCGCCTGCGGAAAGTTTTGCATCTTCTGAAAATTTATAGGATTTTGCAATCTTAAGATATTTTTCAACATAATCAAGTTGTTCCAAAGCATCCATATTTTTCAATTGTTCTTTTGTAACATTACAGCCATGTCTGTTCAATTCTTGAACAGCCACATCTGTAAACTGAATTAACCCGACAGCCCCGCGCCCAGAAATATTTTCAGCCTGAGCATCAAGCCCTGATTCCGCATTCATTACAGCAAGGAGATCTTCTGTATTGCAATTCAAATCAGAAGCAATTTTCTGAACTTTATACATGAAATCAGGATCTATTTTCAACTCGCTTCCTTTAATGTGTGATGAACTTCTGCCCTCTGACGGATTATTCGCTGAGACAACATCATCGTTATCAGATACGGTTTGTGAAGAAGATCTACCATTAACCGCTTGCTGCAAATCCGACATTGCAGAATTTAAATCCTCAAACAATTCCGAAGAAGGAAGCGCTGACGACGTATTCTGATTATTTTGAGATGACTGAGCAGCTTGCGGAGCAGTCTGAAAAATATTAAATGAAGGACCCGAATACTGAGAAAAATTGTTCATATTAAAATTGAACAATGACGGGAGAGAGAACATCCCTCCCATCATTGAATAAGCACACATTGCAGAATTGTACCCCTGCATTGCACCTAACATAAAAGGACTAATCATCGGACGGCAAAAACAATTACAGCCAAAGCCGCCGAATCCGAAATTATTTCCGAATAAAAACATTCCGTACATAATTTTCCCTTTTAATCCCCTTATATATTAATAAAGTATTTATCTCTTTCAAAATTGACTTTTGGCAATAAAAGATGTAAAAAAATATTAACAATCAATATTATTAACTTATGTAAAAATTTATTTTTATAGTATTATGAATTTGGGTAAGAGAATATTATGTTTAATGAGACAAAAACACACGAAATCACAGTCGACGTAGTAATATTAACTATCATTAACAATGCGATTCAGGTTTTGCTTGTTAAAAGACTTAATGAGCCGTTCAAAGACAAATGGGCTATTCCCGGCGGCTATGTAAGATTATCCGAAAACCTCGATCAGGCTGCATTGAGAGTGTTAAAAGAGCGTACAAACGTAGATAATATCTACCTTGAACAGCTTTATACATTTGGAGATCCTTTGCGCCACCCTAATGCAAGGGTTATTACATGCGCATACTTCGCGCTTGTGAGAGCGGAAGATATTAAAATCGTATCTTCTCCGGAACTCGGATGGCATAAAGTTTCCAACCTGCCGCCTCTTGCTTTCGACCACAAGGAAATTATTGAATATTCTCTCAAAAGAACCCGCGAAAGATTGGAAATTTGCCCTGTCTGCTATCAATTATTGAATGAAAAATTCACGCTGACCGAAATGCAAAAATCTTATGAACTGATTATGGAGAAAAAGTTAGACAAAAGAAATTTCAGGAAAAAAGCACTTGCGACTCCGGGATTGATAGAACTGGATGAATACACAAAATCTTCATCAAAACGCCCTGCAAGACTTTATACATTTGAAAATATTCAGTTAAATTCTAAACGGGCTCATTTCATTTCAAACAAGAAAAAGGAGAAAAAATAAGAAATGGTTACATTTATCTGGATATTACAAATTCTTTCCGCAATAATGTTAGTTATATTAATTCTGCTGCACTCTCCGAAAGGTGACGGAATTGCAGGGATTGGCGGAGCATCTCATCTGTTTTCTTCACAAAAAAGCGCAGAAAAAGGTTTAAATAAAGTTACAGCTGTTTTTGCGGGAATTTTTGTGGTTTGCACATTCCTCTTAGGTTTCGGGATAATTAAGTAAGAAGGAAGGTTTCCCTTGGAAATCTTTTCACGTAACAGCCTCTTTTGGGGCGACGAAAACCAAAATATTTTAAAACAACAGCACGTTGCGGTGTTCGGACTCGGCGGGGTTGGAGGTTTTTGTGCGGAAAGTCTTGCACGGGCAGGAATAGGCGAATTAACTCTCGTTGATTTTGACGTAGTTTCCAAAACGAATATCAATAGACAAATTGTGGCATTACATTCGACCATCGGCAGAGCAAAAACAGAACTTTTTGAAGCCAGATTGAAAGACATTAACCCTGAAATAAAATTAAACATTATCAACGATTTTTACACAGAAAATCTTAATTCACTCTTCACCTCTCACTCTTCATCCCTGACCTATGTAGCCGACGCAATAGACACAATGCGTTCAAAAATTTCGCTTCTGGAAACCTGTGTAAAAAATAAAATTCCGGTCATAAGTTCCATGGGTGCCGGAAACAGAATTGATCCGACGAAATTGTATATTTCTGATATTTCGGAAATAGAAAATAAAAATGCACCGTTTGTTTCAAACATAATTTACCAGTTAAAAAAACGCGGAATTGAAAAAGGGATTACTGTTGTCGCGAGCAGGGAAAAACCATTTTCAAGAAAAAAAATTTCCGAAACAGAACAAATAATAACAAACAGCGGAGAAGCTATAGAATTCACAAAAATAACACCCGCTTCGACGCCGTTTGTGGCAAGCTGTGCAGGGATTTTTATGGCAGCACATATTACGCAGTCTTTTTTAAAGGAGTATAAATCATGAACATACTTGTAACAGGTGCATCAAAAGGAATAGGTCGAGCCATAGCAGAAGAACTTCTGCCGCTCGGGAATGTATTTGTAACAGGAAGAAACGAAGAAGCACTGAAAACTATTGGAGCAAAAGGATATTGCGTATGCGACCTCTGCGGAAACATTGATTTGCTGACGGATTTTATAAAAAAGAATAAAATAGATGTATTAATTAACAATGCAGGCGAATACATCTATGGCGCAATAGATTCAGCCACATCTGATGAAATTGACAGGATATTCAAGGCAAATCTTCTTTCTCCGGTAAAGTTAATCTCCGCAGCCGTCCCGTTTATGAAGGAACAAAAATGGGGCAGAATTATAAATATCGGATCAATCTCAGGCGTTATGGGAGAAGCTTATGCAAGCCTATATTCATCAAGCAAAGCAGGACTTCTCGGACTCACAAAAGCGCTTGCGCTTGAACTTGCAGAATTTAACATTACAGTCAACACGATTAACCCCGGCTGGGTAGAAACAGAACTCGGCGAAAAATCTATAGATGAAAGCGAATTTTCAAAAGAAGAAATCCTTGACTGCATCCCGCAAAAAAGATTTGTAAAACCGGAAGAAGTCGCAAAACTCTGCAAATATTTAATATCAGATGATGCAAAAGGAATAACCGGACAGGGGATAAATCTATGTGCCGGATTAAGTGTCGGAATTTAGTATTGAAACAGATTCCTATATAACAAAAAAGCCCTCATAAGAGGGCTTTTTTGTTATCCGTTATAAATATTTAACACGGTATTTGAATGTTTTCCGGATACCTCTTTTATAAAATCAGCATCATTTACAGCATGAGTTTTTAATCTCACTTCGCTATGCAGTTTTTTAGAGAATAACTGTTTAACTTTTGCAAAAAAGCTTCTTGGCTTAATATCTTCAAAACGTAAAGCAAGCTGCGGTTTTTTTGAAGATTTGCTGCTGAAAAATGTCCCGACAGATAGTGTAGCATCGTAATTTTTTCCGAATTTTTTAACTGCAGGCGCTTGAGATAAAGTCTCAAACATAGCTTTTGACATTGAATAAGGATCGCGTTTCAGACCGCCAAAAGATGTCGAAACTCCGATTGACTGTGTTTTCATTAATTTATTCCTTTCTGTAAAATGGGGTACAGGTAATATTATATTACAAAGACATTTTATTTACAACATCCTGAGCCGTAATTTTCAAGCAATCCAAAGTTTCGCATGTAGTGAGACGACGTTCCCAGAGACATGGTTTTAAAGGACATTTGTCATCAGCTTTTACAGGGACAACGAGTTCTGATTGTGGGATTAATTTTTTATCATCAGTCGGACCAAAGATTACATAAGTTTTTGTTTTTAGGGCAACCGCAATATGCAAAGGCGCAGAATCAGAACAGATGAATTGTTCAGCCTTGGCGATTAATTCAGCCAAATCTTTTAAATTTCTTGTCTTACCGTAATAATCCTCAAAAGAAAGCCCTTTTTGAGAAAGGTAATTTCTGATAATTTCAATACATTCACTATCATCAGGACCGCCAGCCAGCATAAGTTTTTTACCTTTTTGAATTAAAAGTTCTGCTGTTTCTGCCCAGGTTTGTGGAGAAATTGTTTTTATACAGCCTTTCTGCACGCTAATTTTACTGACTCCCGGATGGATAAGAACAGAATTCGACAATTTTTCCTGAGATTTTACGTTGATTTCAGGCAAAATAGTTTTATTATTTGTTAATGGCGAAACCAAATCATGATACATCGCGCAGGCATATTGATTTTTATTCAAAGGAACAGCTTTTGTCAAAAGTCTTTCGCTTAACGCGCCGGTATTGTATCCGTAACGCTCTTTTATCCCCGTAAGCCACAATAACACACTTATAAATTTATTTCCGCCGGAAGATATTACAATATCAAACTTTCCCGCACGGGCTTTAAAAATCAATTTCAAAAGTTCTGTGTATTTGTTTTTCCCTTTAACATCTATCAAAAACAGATCATCAATTATATCCGTCAAATCTTTAACACTCTTGCTGCGGGGTTCCAGCGCAAGGGTAATCTTAGAATTCGGGAATTCTTTTTTCAAAGAAATCAAAGCCGGCAGAAAAAAAATCTCATCACCAATTCCGCCAAAATTTATTGCCAAAATATTTTTCATCTTTTCCATAAGATTATTATAATACAAAAATTTGTTGTATAATTGATTTATGGTAAATAAAGTCAATACTGCAACAGTAATCGGGTTAAACGCATATATAGTCGAGGTAGAAACGGATGTTATAAATTCACTTCCGGGTGTTACAATCGTCGGACTTCCTGATCTTGCGGTTAATGAGGCGCGAACAAGGGTTCGTTCTGCCATAAAAAATTCTAATTTTACCTTCCCTGATAAAAAAGTTGTAATAAACCTTGCGCCTGCAGATTTAAAAAAAGAGGGTACGAATTTTGATTTACCGATAGCTGTTGGAATTTTAGCGGAAGAAGAAGCAATAGATAAAGAAAAAATAAAAGACTACGGCTTTATCGGAGAACTTTCGCTTGACGGAAGCCTGCGAGGGATAACAGGGGTTCTGCCGCTTGTTCTCGGGTTTAAAGAAGCAGGGATAAATAACGTTATAGTTCCGGCTGCGAATGTAAAAGAAGCCGCACTTGCAGACGGGGTTAATATCTACGGCGCGGAAACATTAACGGATGTGGTTAACCATTTTATAGAGAATCCGCTTCCCATAACAAAAATTAACATAAAGAATTACCTTGAAGAACATTCACAAGAAGAATATATATATGATTTCAAAGACGTAAAAGGTCAGCAGAAGGCAAAACGTGCGCTTGAAATAGCGGCAGCCGGCGGACACAATATACTTATGACAGGTTCCCCCGGCTCGGGAAAAACAATGATGGCAAAATGTCTGCCGTCAATTCTGCCTCCGCTTGAACTTGAAGAAGCGCTTGAACTTACAAAAATTTACAGTATCTCGGGACTGCTTTCAGACAACACGCCATTAATGTGTAAAAGACCTTTCAGAACAGTACACCATACAGCCTCTGCCAACGGAATTATAGGAGGAGGTGCCAACCCGAAACCCGGAGAAATTACGCTTGCCCATAGAGGAGTTTTATTCTTAGATGAAATGGTCGAATTTCCGCGCAATGTCCTTGAAGTTTTAAGACAGCCATTAGAGGACGGCGATATCGTAATTTCAAGAACTAAGCATTCAATAAGGTATCCCGCAAAATTTATGCTGTTAGGCGCAATGAACCCGTGCCCGTGCGGCTATCTGGGTGATAAAGAAAAACAATGCACCTGTTCGGAATTTCAGATTAATCGGTATCTTTCAAAACTTTCAGGACCGCTTTTAGACAGAATAGATTTACAGATAGAAGTTCCGCGCCTGACATCCGATGAACTTTTAAATTACCGGGAGGAATCAGAACCCTCGTCAGAAATTCGTAAACGTGTAATTGCCGCAAGACAGCGCCAAAAAGAGCGCTACAAAAATGACGGAATTTTAACAAACTCTGAACTTACCCCAAAACTAATCAAAAAATACTGCAAACCCGATACTGCGTGTGAAGCTATGCTTCGCGCAGCAATTGTCAAATACCAGTTATCAGGCAGACGTTATGACCGAATACTAAAACTTGCAAGAACAATTGCAGACCTTGACGGTTCACAGGATATAAAACAGCAGCATCTTATGCAGGCGCTGCAATACAGAATGTTTAACTCCACAGAAAGTAGCAGGGTGTAAATCAACAATGCAAGTGAATAGTGAATTGTGAAGGGTGAATGGTTCGACAAAAATAAGGCTCATCACGCCTCATTCTTCGCTTAATTGCACTTAACGTCTTTACCCCTCACTAGTCCTGCGGACACTCCATTCCAGAAGACGAGGGGATGTGACGTCATTGCGAGGCTTTTGCCGAAGCAATCCAGCTTTTGGTTAAGATAAAGAGTGAAGAGTGAAGGGTTTATTTACTATTTACTATCTTATTATACACCACCCCATCAGCACAAGGCATAAAGGGTCGCAAGACTCGTTACCTCGTCTGCACCCTCTTTGTATCCTTCAAGGGGCTAGAGGATATGACTTACCCCCTGTAAAGCGGGGCTGGGAGGATTGTTTGCCTCCCTTCGTAAGGGAGGTGGCACGTAAGTGCCGGAGGGTTTTATCTTTTACCCCTCTCCCTTCCCCCTCTTCCTCAAGGGGCGAGGGAACAAGTCGTCATTGCGAGGCTTTTGCCGAAGCAATACAGCTTTTGCATTATTAGTTGGGCAGGTATGCCCAACAGACCTTTTATATCATAACTATCTGCCTTAACATCTTTTCACAGTACAGTTGGATTTGTTTTCTCAACACGCTCCCGCCCTGCTCCCGCTATGGTTTCGAAAACAAATCCAACTGTACTTGAATGTCTTATTCTCATACAGCCCCCTCACCCTAACCCTCTCCCGCAGGGAGAGGGAAGAAAGCCCCCCTTGTAAAGGGAGCATAAGTATTGTATACACGTCATTGCGGGCTGCGACCCGCAATCGCATAGCTGTTATACAGTATCAGTAGGGTAATGATTTTACGTCATCCCGGGCTTGACCCGGGATCACATAACCGTAGCTACAGACAATAATGCGATTCCGCATAGCTTGAGAAACTCAATTTCAACTTCCGCGTCTATCAGTTTTTCTAAGCTTCCGGAATGACGCCGACTTTTCTACACTCACTCTTCACTTTATTACCCTCACCCGCCCTTCGGGTCCCCTCTCCCACTTGGAGAGGGGATTAGTTGCTACCAAGGATAATCGTCAGCTATCGTCCAGCCGTCTTTCATAATCTTTGCGGCGCAGCCATCTCCGGTCTGTCTATTACATCTTGTAGATATATCTTCCAACTTTATCAAATATGGATTGATTAATCCGTTATCATATCGAATAAAGACAAACAAATCCTTACCGTAACAATTTGGGGCTTTTCCTCCATTTATATCAACATATATAGCTTCAGAGACTTTATCATCAACGAGATTTCCTTCTTCATCCGCTTGACCTCCCATTGATGTAAAATTAATGACAACTGTACCGTCAGGAAGTTTAAAAGTTGTTCTAGCCGTTTCTGAAATCAAAACAGCTCCTGCATGTGTTCCGTTTATGTCAGAAAAAGGCTTGTTTGATTTATAGTTACATTCTTTGTATGTTTGACAAATACTTGCACCACTTAGATAAGGTTTCCAGTATTTATCAAAATAAGCAGTTGCGCCCATATCCTGCCCGACAGACCAGTACTTATATTCACCGTTGTCAACCTCAGAACGCCTCAAAGCCTGGTTCATACTTGTATAAAACTTTTGCAGATGAGCAACTGTTACTTGTTTTTGATATTTCCCAACCAACACCGGCAATGTGATTGCCGCAATAATACCGATTATACCGAGGGTAATTAAAACTTCAGCTAAGGTAAATCCTGAGCGAAACCGTTTATCTGAAAGGAACTTATACCGCCCCCCCCCCCGAAAATGCAGTCATACCAACAGTTTTCATACATTCCTCCTTTTTTATAATTATAAACTATATTTATAAAAAAATCAACTTAGATTAAATGAAAGACACCGGCAATAATCCCGACTATCGCAGAAATACCGAGGTAAAACAAGGGATCGCGTTTTTGTTTAAACGTCATACCTAATAAGACTAAAAAAATTACAAATGCAAGGATACTGTGAACATTGTCTTTAAAAATATTCAAAGCTACTGCAGTCAAAAGCCCGCAACCTGCCGGCTTCAATCCGTAAATTGCAGCCTGTACTTTTTTATTCTTTTTAAATTTTTCAAGAAGTTTTGAAATTATTATTACAAGGAAATATGAAGGCAAAATTACTGATGTCGTCGCGATTAACGCACCTAAAAGCCCTGATGTTGTAAACCCTGCAAATGTCGCAACGTTCACGCCGACAGGTCCCGGTGTGATTGAAGAAATCGCAAGCATATCCGATAATTGTTTCGGAGTATACCAGTGGTGAACATCTGAAATATGATACAAGAATGGCAGCGTCGCATACCCGCCGCCAAATGAAAATAAACCTATCCTAAAGAATTCCAGAAAAAGCTGAAAGTAGATTAACATTCCTTACCACCTTCCGCCTTATCCGTTTTCAGTTTATAAATTATCCCTGCAATCGCTGACGCAATAATTATCAAGGCAGGCGAAACCTTCAAAATCCCTGATAATATAAAAGCGCCTAAAAAAATTGCAAAAGAAAATTTATCCACAACACTCTTATTCCACATTTCTTTTACGGCGAGCAGGACAAGTATAACAACCCCGATACCTACCCCCCAGAATATGCTGTTAATAAAATGGAATTTTATCAGTTCTTCCAGAATTTCCGCAATCAAAACAATCGCAAGAAAAGCAGGCGTCACAATTCCCGTTGCGGCAGCAAATGCACCTTTTTGCCCGAGGAGCTTATACCCGACAAAAATAGACATGTTCGCGGCAATAATCCCGGGTACACTCTGCCCGAGAGCATAAAACTCGCACAGTTCATCATCGGTTGCCCAGCCTCTTTTTTCATTTAATTCACTCTGCAAAAGGGGCAGGATTACATATCCACCGCCAAGCAAAAGCGTTCCGACCTTGAAAAAAGTCTTATATATATTCCAGAATGTCTTTTCCATACATATAATTATACTTCAAGCAGAAGTTATATTACAATATGATTTCAAAGGGACTTATATCGCAGTTTACACTAAAAAACGCAGAAATGTCACCCTGAACTTGTTTCAGGGTCTAACAGCATAGAGATGCTGAAATAAATTCAGCATGACACTTTTGTACATCTGGTGTAAACTGTGATATAAATCCCATTTCAAAGTGGATAAATAATTCATAAAAAACGCATCCTTGTTTAAGGATGCGTTTTTTACTATAAAAATAAAAATTATTCATTCATAGTTGCTTTGAGTCGAGCCATAGCACGGGCAACTGCAGCTTCTGCGCGTTTTGCGTCGACTTCCGCGTTATGTTCGGCAAGTCTTGCCTGTGCGCGTTTCAGAGCGTCTTTTGCTCTTGCGACGTCAATCTCATCGCCGCTTTCAGCAGTATTTGTAAGGATTATACCCTGATCGTCCTTGAACTGAAAAACACCGCCCATTGTTGTAAAGCAGCGGGATTTATCGCCTTGAGTTACACGGGTAACACCGATATCAAGAGCTGACATTAAAGGAATGTGGCCTTTCAAGATACCGAATTCACCGTCGATGCCGCGGGACTGGATTGAATCCACGTCTTCGTCAAATACAACTTTTTCATGTGTAATTATTTTTAAATGCATAAGATATTACCTTCTACGCTTTAAGTGTTTTAGCTTTTTCAACAGCTTCTTCTATAGTACCAACCATATAGAAAGCCTGTTCAGGAAGATCATCGTGTTTACCTTCGATAATTTCCTTAAAGCCTTTAATTGTATCTTCAAGTTTTACGTATTTACCAGGAATACCTGAGAACTGTTCAGCAACAAAGAACGGCTGTGACAAGAATCTTTGAATTTTTCTTGCACGGTTAACTGTTTCTTTATCTTCTTCAGAAAGTTCATCCATACCGAGAATTGCGATAATATCCTGCAACTCTTTGTATTTTTGAAGGATTTCAAGAACTTTTCTTGTAACGTTGTAGTGTTCTTCTCCGATAATATGCGGATCCAAAGCTCTTGAATTTGATTCCAGAGGATCAACAGCCGGATAAATACCCAGTGATGCGATATTTCTTGATAATACGGTAGATGCATCAAGGTGGGAGAATGTTGTAGCAGGAGCCGGGTCGGTCAAGTCGTCTGCCGGAACGTATATTGCCTGAACGGATGTAATTGAACCGTCTTTGGTTGAAGTAATTCTTTCCTGCAATTCACCCATTTCGTTAGCAAGTGTCGGCTGGTAACCTACCGCGGACGGAATACGTCCGAGAAGTGCAGAAACTTCTGACCCTGCCTGAGTAAATCTAAAGATATTATCAATAAATAACAATACGTCTTGCTTTGAAAAATCTCTGAAATATTCAGCAGCGGTCAAAGCGGACAAACCAACTCTCATTCTTGCTCCAGGCGGCTCGTTCATCTGACCGTAAATAAGAGCAACTTTATCAATAACGTTGGATTCTTTCATTTCGTTCCATAGGTCGTTACCTTCACGGGTTCTTTCACCAACACCGCCGAATACAGATACACCAGAGTGTTCAAGTGCGATGTTGTGGATAAGTTCCATAATCAAAACGGTTTTACCAACACCTGCACCTCCGAACAAACCGATTTTACCACCTTTTTGATATGGCTGGAGCAAGTCGATTGCTTTAATACCGGTTTCAAGAATTTCAATATTTGTATTCTGATCCACAAGGCTTGGAGATTCTCTGTGGATAGGCAGATAAGTATCTGTTTCAACAGGTCCGAGTTCATCAACAGGTTCGCCGACAACATTTAAAATTCTGCCGAGAATTGATTTTCCTACAGGAATTTTAATAGGTTCGCCGGTGTTGATAACTTTCATGCCGCGTTTCAAACCGTCAGTGGAAGCCATTGCAACAGTTCTGACTCTGTTTGAACCTAACATCTGCTGAACTTCCGCAACAATATAGGTTCCATCTTCTTTTGTAATATGTAATGCTGTGTAAATTTCAGGCAATTCACCACTTTGAAATTCCACGTCAATAACAGGACCAATAATCTTAGTGATTAATCCTTCGTTTTTTGCTAAAGTCTCCATTCACATCTCTCCTTTAATAATTTTTATATTATAACAAAGCAAAAAAAATATCAAATATTACCAAAAACCCTCTCATTACAAGCATAATTAAAAAATAATTAATTATTTTAAGATTTCTCAAATTTTATATTATTATAATAAATAGGAGATACTATATATGGAATACAAAGATTATTATGAGATATTGGGTGTAAAACGAGACGCTACGGAGGCAGAAATCAAATCCGCATACCGTAAGTTAGCGCGTAAATACCACCCTGACGTAAATAAAACAAAAGAAGCTGAAAGCAAATTCAAAGATATAAATGAAGCCTATGAGGTTCTCGGCGACAAGGCTAAACGTCAAAGATACGACAGCCTCGGTTCAAACTGGCAGGGCGGACAGAGTTACACACCACCTCCGGGATTTGAAAACTTCAACTTTGGCGGCGGAAATGGCGGATATCAGAGTTACACATTTAACGGACAGGATCTGGGTGGATTTTCCGACTTTTTCAGTTCCCTGTTCGGTGATATGATGATGGGCGGCGGAGCCACCCGCGGTGCACAGGGCATGAACTTTGGCGGCTTTGACTTTGGCGGTGCCCAGCAAACTTCAAGAGCACAGAGAACAAGAAGAGCCGCACAACCGCCAAAGGTTGATCTTGATATCACGAAAACCTTGAATATAACGGCAAAGGACATATTTAATCAGAAACCTATAAATGTAACATTCTCAGAAATGGAGAGATGTACGCAATGTCCTCCGGGCGGCGGCTACTGTTCGGCATGCGGAGGAACAGGGTTTACTAACGTATCAAAATCAATCAAGGTAAAGCTTCCACCGGAAGTAAAAGAAGGACAGAAAGTAAGACTCAAAGGCGAAGGTAAAGTTGACGCTTACGGTCAAGCCGGAGATTTGTATTTAATAATCCATTTTCAGGATAAAGAGTACGAAATCGACGGAACCGATTTGACTAAAGATATTGAAATTACACCACCGGAAGCGGTTCTCGGAACTAAGAAAGATATCCAGACACTCCACGGAAAAATCGGGATAAAAATTCCGCCAAAAACCTCATCCGGTCAAATGCTGAGACTCAAAAACCTTGGGCTTCCGAAAAAAGCCGGCGGTTATGGAAATTTGAATGCGAGAATAAAAATCATAATTCCAAAAGATATTTCGGAAAAACAGATTGAATTATACAGAAAAATTCAGGAAAGTTAAAGAAAAGCGGGTACTAAAAAGCCCGCTTTTTTAACCCCGCACCCGTCCGCCAGTCCCCGCCATTGATGGGGCGGGCACCCTATCCCCGCAAGGGGAGGGGGAATTAATTAAAGCCTCCCTTGCAAGGGAGGTGGCGCGAATGCGCCGGTGGGTTTTTCTCTTTTACCCCTCTCCCTCTGAGAGGGCAAGGGAGAGAGGAGAGCTGTCATTGCGAGGCGTTAGCCGAAGCAATCCAGCCTTTTTTAAGTGAATAGTAAGTGGTGAGTAGTGAATGGTTCAACAAAAATTAGTCCCTTCACTCTTCACTCATTAATCTTCATATTCCAAAAGCTGGATTCTTTCGGGCTGAAGCCCTCAGAATGACGTAATTTTCCATAGAGCCTTAGCTTGGCTGATATGCCCAACCGACAGAACCTCAAGGGGCGAGGAGTCTAGACTGTCTATTTAACCGGCCCAGCCTTGTTCAACATCAGTTGTATCTAAAAGAATATTTCTAACACGTTTTCCTCCATTTTCCCACATTGCGCATACTGAATCGTTTATATGTACGGCACCTTTTGAAGTATCAAGAGTCATATAAAACATGTCATAGCCCCAACGGTTTGGCCCCTTAACACCGTTTACGTCAACAGCAAAATATATCCCGCCTTGATTTGTCGTAGTATAAATTATAGAACCGTCTACGGCTATATAAGCAATTGAAGAAGTTGATGTTGCATTATCCAAAAAAGAACAAGAGCCATTATTGATATTACCACCTTGAGCCAGCACCTCTGCTTTCTTTTTATACACTACAGCACATCCTGTCTCTCGATATCCGCATCGCTTGATAATCTTATATCTTGCAAAAAAGTCTGCCCAGAATTCTTTACATTCAGTCGTGGTATAAGCACCGTTTTTATTTCCGCATTCGTATGGGATACCCTTGTCCGCCTGAATTTCATTCAAAACCGTGAGAATATTTCTGTATGACTTTTGAAAAGCGGTTCTTAGAGAACGATTTTCCATTTTTTGTTGTAAAGCGGGCAAAGTCATAGCTGCAACAACACCTATTATCCCAAGCGTTATAAGAACCTCTGCCAATGTGAATGCAGGTTTACGAAAATTGCCAAGCAGATAAACAAAACCTTCTGTAAACGGAAACTTCTGACGACCTAAAAACCCTTGTCCTGAGAGGGAATTATCTTGCCCCCCCCCCCGTTAAACTGTTTAATAACGTATATTTCATTACTTCCCTCCGTTTATTATTTTTATTATAAACTATTATAAAAAACTTTTCAAGCGCTTGACATTTACCGAAAAAAAAACGACAATAGACGCATAAGGGGGAGATTATGACTAAAGAAACTTATTTACACGACAAACACGTTGCACTCGGAGCCAGAATGGTTGATTTTGCAGGCTGGCACATGCCGGTACAATATACATCTATTATTGAAGAACACAAAACCGTTAGAGAAAACGTCGGACTCTTTGATGTTTCCCATATGGGAGAAGTGTTTGTCTCCGGAAAGGATTCTTTAGCCTTCTTACAAAAAATCGTTCCTCAGGATATTTCGAAACTCGCTTACGAAAAAGCGGTTTACTGCCAGCTTCCAAATAAAAAAGGCGGGCTGATTGACGATTTAATTATTTATAAATTAGGGATTAATTATTATCTTATTATTTGCAACGCCGCAAGAATTGACGAAGACTTAAACTGGATGGTAAGGAATAAAAAAGGATTGGATGTGAAAATAGACAACCAGTCGCATAATTATTCACTGCTTGCTGTTCAGGGTCCGAAAGCTGATGAGCTTTTAAGAACAATGGGACTTGATACTCATCAGGAATCTTTTACCATAAAACCCGCAACAATCTGCGGCAGAAAACTTCTTATATCAAGAACAGGCTACACGGGAGAGGACGGATATGAACTCCTTGTTGAAAACGAATTTTCCGAAGAACTTTGGGACAAAATCCTTGAATACGGCGCTGAATTCGGAATAAAACCTATCGGGCTCGGGGCAAGAGATACTTTAAGATTAGAGGCTGCGCTTCATCTCTACGGAAACGATTTGGATGAAAACACAACCCCGATAGAAGCAGGGCTTTCGTGGTCTGTTCCAAAAGACAAAAAAGAAGATTACAACGGAAAAGAAGTGATTATGGATCAAATCCAAAACGGCACGACAAAAAAACTTATAGGTTTAAAAATGCTGGATAAAGGGATTGCGCGCCACGAATATGAAGTTTATAAAGATGGAAAAAAGGTCGGAGTTATTACAAGCGGCGGGGTTTCCCCTGTTTTAAACGCAAATATTGCGCTTGCGTATGTAAAAAATGATAAAAATATTTGCACAGGTTCAATTGTTCAAGTTATGATAAGGGAAAAATTGCACAATGCCGAAGTTGTAAAAAGACCTTTTATCGAAAAAAGAAATCGAATTAAAATATAGGAGAATAAAATGAGTATTACTGAAAAAATTTTATGTTCAAAAACTCACGAGTACATCTTAAAAAATGATGACAACACTTATACCGTGGGTTTGACGGATTACGCAGTCGAGCAGCTCGGCGATATCGTTTTTCTGGAACTTCCGGATATCGGAACAGAATATAAAAAAGGAGACACCTTCGCAACAGTTGAATCAGTTAAGGCAGCTTCTGAAATTTATATGCCGATAAGCGGTAAGATAATTGAAGTAAACGAACCTCTCGTAGACGCTCCTGAAACCTTGAACGAGGACAGTTACGAAAAAGGCTGGCTCGTTAAGATTGAAGCAATGGGTGATGAATCAGAACAAAACGATTTGATGGAATACGAAGATTATAAAGAAGAATTGGAATAATGAAAAATTTTTTGGTACACGATGAAAAAACAAGAGCAGAAATGCTTGAGAATATAGGGCTTAAAAATATTGAGGATTTATTTGCGCAAATCCCGACATCAGCAAGAATTCCTGAATTAAAGCTGGAAAATCCTTTGAGCGAAATGGAAGTTCAAAAAAGGATTAAGGCGCTTGCAAAGAAAAACAAAACCGAATACATAAGTTTTCTCGGCGGAGGAGTTTACAATAAATTCATACCTGCCGCAATTTCACAAGTTGCAAACAGATTTGAATTTTTAACAGCATATACGCCCTATCAGGCAGAAATCGCGCAGGGAACTCTGCAGATTATGTACGAATTTCAGACTATGATAGCAAGGCTCACCGGAATGGATATTGCAAACGCAACGGTTTATGACGGAGCAACCGCATGCGCAGAAGCAATTCTTATGGCAGTCAGAATAAAAAAATCCAATAAAGTTCTTGTATCAAAAAATATTAATCCTGAATATCTGGACGTAATAAAAACTTACACCTGGGCAGGCGATATTGAAGTTGAAATGTTTGATGAATTGCCTGAAAACACGGCTGACTATGCGTGCGTTCTTATACAAAATCCTGATTTTTACGGGGAAATACGAGAGATAAAAGCAGTTGATACTTTGCTTATCGTATGTACTGATATTTCAACATTATCAATCCTGAAACCGCCAGTTGATGCGGATATTGTGGTTGCGGATATCCAGACGCTAGGAATGCCTATGAGTTTTGGCGGTCCTCATGCGGGAGTTATAGCGTGCAGAGAAAAATATATGAGACAAATGCCGGGGCGTCTTGCTGGACGTACTGTGGATAAAGATGGCGAACAAGCCTTCACCCTCACAATCCAAACCCGCGAACAGCATATTAAGCGAGAAAAAGCCACAAGCAACATCTGTTCAAATCAGGCGCTTATGGGGCTTTGGGCAAACCTTTACCTGAGTCTTTTAGGTGAAAAAGGCTTCCGTCAGGCAGGATATTTATCCGCTAAAAATGCACACAAACTTTCGGAAAAACTTTCATTACACGGCGTCAAAACTCTCAATAAAAATTTCTTTAATGAATTTGTTATAGAAGTTCCGGATGCGGATGTTTTCCTTGCAAAATTAAAAGAAAAAAATATCCTCGGCGGATTAAAGCTTGACGATAAAAAAATTCTCGTCGCAGCAACCGAGATGAATACAGATGAAGAAATTGAATTATACATAAAAAGCCTCTCTAATTAAGGGAGGCTTTTTTGTTATGCGTCCTTGCGGGCTGCGACCCGCAATCGCATAGATGTTATATGGGGTAAGATTTTTGTTGGGCAGGTATGCCCAACCGACCATTTGAATAAGTGAATGGTGAAGAGTTTTTTTTTTTAGTTCCCTCTCCCAATGGGAGAGGGTGTCCGAAGGACAGGAGAGGGTGGAAAGTAGAGAGGAATGAAGTGGCTGCTTTTTTATTGAACTACCGCTCACTCTTCACACTTATTACCACTCACCCTTCACTTAATTGCACTTAACGTCATAACGTCTTATCGTCTTTGCCACTTAGTGCCTTAGTTACTTAGTATTTTTCTATATCGCTTCTTCAAACTGCATGTAATCTACTCCGCCAACAGATTTATATATATTTATGGCAGAGATTACAACATCAATTTTATTTGAAATATTTGATTTTTCTGAAATCAATAACGCTTCTTTTGCCATTAAAATTTCAAGGTTAGAAGAGGCTCCAATATTGAATTTTTTATCTGAAAGTTTATACTGTTCTTTTTGTAAATCAAACCTTTCAGAACTGCTGTGGAAATTGTTGCGGGCTGTTTTAGCGCTCACAAGGGCATCGTTAATTTCCTGCAGCGACGTCAAAATTGTTTTTTCATACATCTGCAAAGCTTTTTCGTATTCGTATTTTTTATATCTCAGCATTGCCATTTTTCTTCCGCCTGTAAATAAATCCAGCGACGGCAGAACCCCGACATTTGAAAGGAATGAATGAGAACCGAATATGTCTGAAAGCTGATAAGCATTAAAACCGACCTGCCCGAAAATTATGAATTTCGGCAAAAAGTCTCGGCGTGCAACACTGACATCAATGCCGAGTTTTTTTATGTAAAATTCACTCTTAATCAAATCCGGACGGTTCTGGATTGCTTCTGATTTTATATCAAGCGGAAGATCTATAAGTTTTACGGAATCGTATGCGCTTCTTTCAATTTTTGTAATATCTCTATCCCCAAGAATAACTTTCAACTGGTTTTCCAGAACGTCCTGTTTTTCCTGCAGTGTATTCAATTCTTCAGTAAATACGGTTAACCACTGTTTTTGAGATAAAACCTCATTTATTGAACACAGACCGCCGTCGTATTTTTTCTGATAAAGGTTCACAACTTCCTGCTGCAAATCAACGAGTTTTTTCTGATTTTCAATAAGCTTATCAGCCTTAATAAGGTTAAAATAATTTGACGCAAGAGAGGTAGTAATAAGAATGTAAGAGGATCTTTCATCCTGCTCAATCATTTTTAATCTCTGTTTAACACTCTTGGTTCTCATGTAATTTTCGCCCCAGATATCAGCTTCGTAGGTCATCGTTAAAGGAAGCAAAAACCTGCTCTGTTTGTAATCCGGAATTAAAACATCCCCAAAATAAACGTTAGAGGATGTAAATTCTCTTCCTATCTGTGGATTAAAAGTCAATTGCGGAAGCTGGTCGGAAAAGGATAATTTCACAACCTGCTGAGCTTGCTTAGTGGAAGCGGTTGCGATTTTTAAATCTCTATTATTTTTATAAGCATAGAGCATGTAATTATCCAAATTTTTGTCCTCAAACTGTTTCCACCAGTCAAGATTCATAAATTCAATTTTATCGGCATCAATGGTAATCTTCTTTGCCTGTACACTCAAACCCGTGCACAGCAATAACATCAGGGTAATAAGTATTTTAAAAATTTTCATGCTTCACATTCCTTTTCTTTGTGTTATCATAATAACACAAAGAAAATCATGGAACAACTGGAATTATTAAAAAGCCGAATAGGGATGAAGCTTGTGCGCATCGGAAAAATGACACGGGCAATAGCAGTCCAGAGGTTTACGGCACTCGGATACGAAATAACCCCTGAACAAATGACTGTCCTTGCGGCACTCATTGACCATGACGGTCTTTATCAAAGACAAATCGGTGCACTTACTCTAAAAGACCGCCCGAATATAACAAGGATTATCAAAATTCTTGAAAAAATGAAACTCGTTACAAAAACTCCCGACGTCAACAAAAGAAAGGTTTACAAAATAGCGATAACAGACGAGGGGAGAAAAGTTTTTGATAAAGTTATCCCAACAGCTCTGGAATTATGGCAGAGAACTATTGAGGGCGTACCTGAAGATGAATTGCTTATAACCCTGAAAGTTTTACAAAAATTTAAAGAGAATTTAGAAAGTGAATTAAATATACAGTTATAGAAATAATAGAGGAAAATTTATGGACGAAAAAAATAAAAACACCCCGGAGGAAGATGATTTTAAACCTCTAAATCAGGAAAAAATTCAAGAGAAAGCAAAAGCAAGAATAAAAACAAGAAAAGAAAAAGCTAAAAAAAACCGACACGAATATCAGAAAAAAAGAGTTATTGTTCCTACAGTAACAGCAATTGCGCTGGTTCTTCTCGGAATAGGGGCAGCAATACATTCAACATATTTTCAATCAACCGATGACGCGTTTGTGGAAGGCCGCTTAATTACTGTCGCACCACGTGTATCCGGACCTGTCGTAAATCTTCTTGTTGACGATAATGATGAGGTGAAAGCAGGCCAGCTGTTAGTTGAAATCGATCCGACTGACTATGAGGTGAAACTCCAAGAAACAGAAGCTAAACTTGCTCAGGCAAAAGCTGAATTAAACGTTACTGAAAAAGAAGTTGAACGCGGCGAAGCAAACGTTAACCAGTCTGTTGAAGATATATCTTCAACACAATCAAAACTTGATTTTGCACAAAAAGACCACAAAAGATATACGGCCATGTATAAATCAGGGATTGTTTCAAAACAGGATTACGAAAACAGCAAAACAAAGCTTGAAGTATCCGAGGCAGAAAACAAAGCTGCAGCAGAACGCTCCGAAGCTGCAAAACATGCACTTGCTTCAAATCAGGCAAAAACAGAATCAATGGAGGCTAATATAAAACGGCTTGAGGCAGAAGTTGAACAGGCAAAATTAAACCTGAAATATACAAAAATCTATGCGCCTCAAAGCGGAAAAGTTTCTGCCAGAAGCGTAGAAAAAGGCAATTATCTTCAGGTAGGACAGCCTCTAATGCAGATTGTTCCGGAAGAAGTGTGGGTTGTTGCAAACTTTAAAGAAATTCAGCTTACGCACATGAAAGAACATCAGCCGGTTTCCATAAAAATAGACACATATCCCGGCAAGCGCTTCAAAGGAGAAGTCCAGAGTATACAGCGTGCAACCGGCGCTAAATCCAGCCTTTTCCCGCCGGAAAATGCTGTCGGGAGTTACGTCAAAATTGTACAAAGAGTTCCTGTGAAAATCATATTTAAAGAAGATATTTCAGACTATAATATAGTTCCTGGAATGTCTGTCGTACCAAAGGTAAAAGTGAAGTAAGTTGAAGGGTCGATGGGATGTCTGGTTAAAAGAAAGATAGTAGGTTGGGCTTACAGCCCAACAACAAAATTCTGAAATGATTATTAAATTAAAACATCTCAACATACCTTACACCTTTTAACGAGAAGCGTGTAGGTTGGGCTTTCAGCCCAACAACAAAAATCCCAAAATGATTGTTAAATTAAAACATCTCAACATACTTTACACCTTTTAACCAGAAACGTGTAGGTTGGGCTTTCAGCCCAACAACAAACGCCTGAAATGATTGTTAAATTTCAACCAGAACGAGGTTTCTAATGTCAGAAAACACAATTACAGAAAAGAAAACAAACCCTTATATAGTTGCACTTGCTGTTTTGCTGCCGGCATTTTTGGCGCTTGCGGCATCTTCCGCTACAAACGTAAGTCAGCCGCATATTGCAGGCTTCTACGGGGCAACTCAATACGAAACTAATACAGTAATTACCTGCTATATCATATCAGGCGGATTAATGCTTCCGGTCACAGGGTATCTTGTAAGAACAATCGGGAAAAAACTTCTGATGTATTACAGTATATGGGTATTTTGCCTCGGGTGTCTTTTGTGTCTGCTTGCACCGAACCTGCAGGCGCTTATTGCCGCAAGAATTGTACAGGGTATCGGAAGCGGCTGTATTCTTCCTCTGTGTCAGGCAATATTGCTAGAAGTTTTCCCTGAAGAACAGCGCGGAGTCGCTATGGGTTTATTCGGGGTTGCGGCGATGTTCTCGCCGCTTGCAGGGCCTTTCTTCGGAGGATATTTAACCGATAACTATTCATGGCAGTGGATTTTTATTATAAATATTCCGCTGTGTATGCTGTCATTTTTACTGGTGAAACTGTTCGTCAAAAGCGACAAACCCGAAAAACAAAAATATAATAAAAGATTTGATTATGTCGGATATTTTTCTATAGTAATCGCAATGGCGTGTATGCAGATAGTTCTGGATAAAGGTCAGCAGTTCAACTGGTTTGATACAACTTGGATTTGCTGGCTCACAGGTATTTGTGTGTTCTCATTCGTGCTTTTTTATGTATGGGAACTTGAATACAAATATCCTGTTATTGATATAAGAGTATTCAAAGACAAAAACTTCTTATTCGGAACTATTGCAAGTTCTTTCATAAATGTAATGATTTATTCTACACTATTGCTTGTTCCGATGTTTGTACAGAGCCTGCTGGGTTACAGCCCTTCAATGTCAGGTTTAACAATGTTTCCGCGTGCAATAATCTGCCTTATCGGGCTGCTTGCTGTCGGAGAGATTTCTCGATTTATAGACAGCCGTCACCTCGCATCAATCGGACTTGTGACAATTGCGATTTCTTTATTAATGTTAACCCAGATGAATACAACATCATCTATGGAAAGTATCATTCTACCGAATATTTTGCTTTGTATCGGTGTTCCGACAGCATTTGTCCCGATTACAGCGCTATCATTTCAAACACTTCCGGCAAGCAAAAACGCAGACGCTGCAGCCCTGCATGCTTTATTCAAAAATATTGTAACAGCAATTGCAACATCAGCGTCCGCAACATTTATCGCAAGAGTTTCGCAGGTTCACCAGAATTATCTCGTCGGAAATCTTTCACCGCATAACCCTATATTCCAGTACAAATTTGCAGCATTAAAGGCGAAATTTATGCACCTTTATCCATCTGTCCTTGCGGCAAGAAAAGCTGACGGGATGTTATACAGGCAATTACAGCAACAGGCAAGGCTCGCATCCTTCTTCGATGTGTTTACTGTGCTTGCGCTTTTGTGTATTATAATAATCCCAATTCTTTACATACTGAAAGTCAAAAAAGCAAAGGCTCAATCTAAAGCATCGTAGGCTTTTTTAATTTCTTTAATATCCTGCCACATTAACCATTTCGGGCTGCCTTTTTCGTGGGAATCGTTACGTAATAAATAAGACGGATGAAAAATCGGCATCATTTTGCTGTCAAAGGGTCCATCAAACCATTTTCCGCGGACTCTTGTAATTCCTGTTGAAGTATTCAACATTGAAGAAAGCGCGACTTTTCCGCAAAGTAAAATAATTCTCGGCTTTAAAATTTCAATCTGCGCGTCAAGAAAAACACTGCAGGCTTCTTTTTCCTCCGGCAGAGGGTCTCTGTTATCCGGCGGACGGCATTTTAAGGTGTTGCAGATATAAACATCTTTTTTTCTTGAAAGCCCGACAGATTCAAAAATTTTATCTAAAAGCTGACCGGCTTTTCCGACAAAAGGTTCACCTTTTTGATCTTCATAATACCCCGGGGCTTCACCGATAAGCATCATTTTATGATTAGGAACGCCGCCGGAAAAAACAATATTCGTACGAGTCTTGCAAAGCGCACACTTGTCGCAGTATTCACACATCTGGCGAACTTCTTCTAAATCCGATTCAATACTCATATAAATCCTTAATCTTCAGATAAAAAATAACATAAACAATTATTTTAAACAAATAATTTTTACATAAAATATGTTATCGGAAGAAAAAATCCCCCATCCCCCTTTACAAAGGGTGTACCTCCTATCCTCTTTCTACCTTTGATGGAACCTGCTCGATATAAACGCTCCCCCCATTACCCCTCTCCCTATGGGAGAGGGTAGAATTTGTTAATGAGCATGAGCGAATTTACAAATTCGGGTGAGGGTTATACAGCTATAATATTTATATTTGGGGCTTATGCAGCCCCAAACCCTGCACTGACATTCTTTTTCTTTTTTGCGAAGAAAAGAAAAAGAATGTCAGCCAAGAAAAAGAAACACGCTAATTTACAGCGTTGCAAAGCAACGCAAGACCAAATGGATGTAGTTAAATGCTGACGCATTTAACCTTTCTAGCCTCACTATCGCACAATAAATTGTGCACGTTCGGCAACCGACCCTATGGTCGGTCTAAATAAATCCCCCCTCCCCCCCCTTTACAAGGGGGGGAATTTTCGCACCTCCCTTGTAATGGAGGTGGTGCGTAAGCGCTGGAGGGTTTTCATGCGAGCGTGCGGCTTTGCCGCGATAGCGAGCATATAAGGTTGAAGGCACTGCCTTCAACTACTTCCGTTTGATCCCGCGGCGCGCAGCGACGCTGGAATTTTTTGCCGATTTTTCTTTTCTTTGGTTCATTTCTTTTCTTTTTTCTGGCTAAAAAAGAAAAGAAATGAACGTATAAAAATACTGGAAATTTATCAAATTACCCTCACCCGAATTTCTAAGCTCACCTTAGTTCGCTAAGAAATTCCACCATCTCCCAGAGGGAGAGGGATAAAGGATGGCGCGAACCTACCCTACAGAGTCACTATAATGGGCGAGGGTATATTTCTTCTTCCGGTAACATATTTTATGTTTTTATACTACAATGTAATTACAGGTTATCAAAAAAGGAGAGAACTATGTTAACTAAAAATTCATCAGTAAAAACAACTTTTTCAGGTGTTGATTTCTCTAAATATTCATCTAAAACATCTGAATTTGTAAAAGAATTTTCAAAAAGAGCAAACCAGAAAGGTCATTTTCTCAACTGGGTTAACCTCCCGCAGGAACAGTTGAAAAGATTAGACGACCTCTATTCTATGGTTGACAAATTCAAAAAACAAACAGGCGCTAAAAAATTAAGCGTTATGGGTATCGGCGGTTCAAAACACACCGTTGAACACATGCTTGGTATCAATGGGCTTAACGTCCGCCACGACTCTGTAGAATTCTATTCAGACGTTGATTCAATCAGCCTTGAAAGATTTCTCTACAGACTTGGTGACATCACTGAAGCTAATTTTATGATTGCTTCAAAATCCGGTTCAACTTTTGAAACCAAAGACGGTTTCTTAAGAGTTCAGCAAATGATGATTGACGCATATAAAGCAAAAGGTCAGTCAGAAGAAGAAGCTAAAAAATCCGCTGCAAAACACTTTATCGCAGTAACCGACGCAAATTCAGAAAAAAGCGAACTCAGAAGAACATCAAATTCAGAAGGCTGGATCGGCGATTTATACATTCACGATGATGTTGGCGGAAGATTTTCAGCATTCGACGACCACGCTTTATTCACCCTTATCTGGGCAGGGCTTTCTAAAGAAGATATGACAAAATTATTGAATGCCGCTCAGGAAATTTCAGAATTGTCACTCTCTGACGACTTAGAACTCAACGACGCATTGAAAGAAGGTATCTTCTGGGCTGACGCTAAATTAAACGGAATTGAAGCCTCTGTTCATCAGTATATGGGCTCAATGTTTGAAAATACTGTTTACTGGCACGCTCAAATGCAGAATGAATCCGTAAAAGATACATTAAAACAGGTTGCAAAAGTTCCTGACGCTATGCACCATAGCGCAGAGGCTCACTTCAACCCTGCAAACAAACTCGTTTTTGCACTCACGGTTCCAGTAGATAAAGGTGTTTGCAGAGAAAATGCAGAAGCCTACATCGGTGCATTAACAAAATCTTACGAAATCACTGGCGCATTCTTCAGAGAAGATGTTGAAACTTCTAAAATGGGCTTAACTCCGGAAGCTGCAGGCGCAATGACTCAATTGAGAGCATTCGCTACAGTTTATCAGGAAATCGTTACAGCCGTTATGACAAGTAAGCAATTGCCGGAAGTTCTCGACAGCGTTCTCCAGCCGCACGTTGAGTTTTACAAAAAGAACCTCAAAGGCGGAGTTGTTGTTCCGGGAAGAATTTCTAAATAGCCGTTGCTAATTCCGCACCCAATGCGGGCTTACAAAAATTTCACGGCGGACTTTTTTACAAAAAGTCCGCCGTTTTTATTATTGACATCAAATTACGCACAAGGTACCATTAAATCATTATGACAACCAATTTTGATTTCTTACAGAAAGTAGACAAAAATTTATACGAAATAATAGCGGAAGCCGAAAAACTTTATAGAGACGAATATTTTGAACAATGCATGACACAGACTCGTCGTTTTGGGGAAAACGTCTGCCGAAATGTACTCGGAAAAGACCGAATGCCTGATGCTACATTTGATGATATGCTTGCAACATTGAAAGATAAAACCACTGGCGAAGAACAGGAAAAAGAGTTCCTGGATGATTTATATTTTTTGAAAAAAATCGGCAACACCTCAACTCATGCCTCAAAAGTGAATAAAGATGGGATTAAGGCACTTGAATGTCTGCAACGAGCATTTGAAGTTGCAATAAATTACTCGGTATACGCAAGAGGTGCCAGCCAGAATATTTTAAAAAAACGTTACGACACAACATTACTTGTAACCGGTCAAAAAGATAAAAAAACGCTTTCAGAAAAATACACAGAAGCAAAAAAGAAAGCTTCACAATACCCGCGTACTGAAAAGAAATCCTCACCTGTAAAAAAGAAAAAATCTCAGGTTTATTCAATGAAAACCTCTACCCCTAAGAACAATATTCCGTTTTTCTGGATTTTTGTTGGGTTATCATCAGCGGTTTCGCTAGGGATGATAATAACGCTTTTTATAATAGTGAAATTTTAAAAACATTGGGCTAAAGAAAAAGTAACTGGGCGATACAAGGCTCGAACTTGTGACCCCTTGAATGTCGTTCAAGTGCGCTACCAACTGCGCCAATCGCCCACGATTTTACTTTATTAAGGTTTTTTGGCTTGTTGGTAGCTTGCGCTACCTTCCCCTCCATTTTTCGATACTTAATCGAAAAACGGAGTCCTTGCCAATCGCCCACGATTTTTACTTTATTAAGGGTTTTTGGCTTGTTGGTAGCTTGCGCTACCTTCCCCTCCATTTTTCGATACTTAATCGAAAAACGGAGTCCTTGCCAATCGCCCACGATTTTTACTTTATTAAGGGTTTTTGGCTTGTTGGTAGCTTGCGCTACCTTCCCCTCCATTTTTCGATACTCAATCGAAAAACGGAGTCCTTGCCAA
>CALVBD010000010.1 GCA_944325635.1 Candidatus Gastranaerophilales bacterium
AAAATGTCGAGACTCCGGCGAATATTTGGCTAAGTGATTTAAACAAAAATCGTTCCTGTGTAGTGATGTGGCTCAGCCACAAAAAAAAGCCGTCTTAGATAAGAACGGCTACCAGACTTGGGGAGGTAATACAAGAACAAATGCTCTTGTATTTAATATGTTTTTGTATACGACCGGCTAAAATTTTTCTTTAACACAAACTTTCAAATATCCTCCAAACGGAGGAGAATTTGTTTTTGTTATGTAAAAACTTTGCACTTAAATATAAACTATGCTAGAATTTTTTATAGAATGGAGAAATCAGTATGAATTTAGCACATATTTTAAGCGACCCGCCGATTTTGGTTGTAATATTTGCATTTATATCAGCAATGACATATTGTACTGTGATGTACAGTAAAGTAAAAAAGAATCTTAATATACTTTATCAATTTACAAGCAATTTCAAAAAAAGCGACTTAAACTACAGGTTTAAAGAGATTGATGAATGGATGTCGCTAAATCCGTACGTATCTGCGATATGGCTGGAATTTAAAAATACACTTGTATTCTCCGAGTCTGTAGCATTAAAAGGGCAGAATAATACTCTGACATATAAAGAAGTTTCTTCTACCATTCAAAATATTCAAACAACAGTTGATCCTGCATACTTTTTCAATGAAGAATCTCTTGTAACGGGAAAATTTAATAACAAACTTATGGTATCATGGCCGACAATCCTTACAGGTTTAGGCCCGTTGTTTACATTCTTGAACATCGCAATTGCGTTCGGTAAAATTGACTTTTCAAGCCAGGAAGCAACAATCGCATCCGTTGCAAACCTGATGAGTTCCATGCAGATTGCAGCGTTGGTATCAGTATTCGCACTTTGTGCTTCCCTGATTTTTATCGTATATGAAAAATTTGCCTATGCTATTTTATGCCACGCACCTTTTGCAAGAGTTATTGATGTTATCGGAAAATTATTTGACAATATTTCTTCCGAAAAATTCTTATTGGAACTTCTGAAAGAAACAAAAATTCAAAACAATGCACTTCAACACTTGATTACAGAACTGCCTAATCACTTTAAAGTTGCATTGAATTCAGGTATTGCAGGTAACCTTGTTCCATATCTTGAAAACCTTATTTTCGGTATGAACCTAATGAACAAACAGATGAAAGAAATGGCTAAAGCCACTAAATCCGATGCTGTAGACGACTTATTCTAACGGAGGGAAAACTTGGGAATTCTGGCAGGAAAAAGTAAGCACGCAGAAGAAGGCGATAATAACGTATTCTGGACGACGATGTCCGACCTTATGTTAGGTCTGGCAATTATCTTCATGACACTGTTCGTACTTGCCATGACAGGTTTTACACAGGAAACTGTCGAACTCCAGCAAAACCAGATTAAAGCCTCGGAACAGATGGCGGAAAAACTTAAAGAAGCAGATATAGATGCCGAAGTTGATAAACTTACCGGAAATGTTAAGATTTCAGACCTTCAGCTTTTTGAAGTCGGCAGCTACACTCTGACGGAAAAAGGGAAACGTTACCTTGATAAATTCGTTCCTATCTATATAAATACTATTTTTTCAAATCCAGCATTGTATGAAAATGTTGTAAATGTAGTTGTTCAGGGGCATACGGATTCCCAGATGTTTAAAGGTCTGAAATCTCCAAACGACCAGTTCGTAAAAAACATGGAACTGAGTCTTTTACGTGCAAATGCTGTTGAACAATATATGTTTAAAACAGGATACGACAGAAAATACGATGCAACATTAAGAAAAATGATTACAGTAGAGGGTAAAAGTTTCTCGGAACCTGTCCTGACGGCTGACGGGAAAGAGGATTTAGCAAAGAGCCGTCGTGTAGAACTTAAATTAAGAGTAAAGGCAAAGAACATATCAAGAATGTTCGGGTTAAACTTTGGCGGTTATTAACGAAAATTTCATACTTGAAACAATTAATATGATTAAGCTGTACAATCTCGATATCAGGACAGTTACGCTTGCCCTGAGCCTGAGAGACTGCATGGACAGCGACGTAGATGTCGTGTGCAATAATATTTATAATAAGATTAAACATTACGCAAAAAACCTTGTGGAATACGCAAACGAACTGGAAAATGACTATTCCATCCCGATTATAAATAAACGGATAGCTGTAACACCTATTTCTCTTGTTGGCGAAGCCTGTAAAAATCCTGATTACGTAAAAATCGCAAAAACTCTGGATAAAGCAGCCGAAGAAGTTGGCGTAAACTTTATCGGCGGGTTTTCGGCGCTTGTGGAAAAGGGCTGCACAAAAGGCGACAAACTCTTAATAGAAAGTATTCCGGAAGCTTTAGCGCAAACTGAAAGACTCTGTTCATCGGTAAATCTTGCTTCGTCAAAAGCCGGAATTAATATGGATGCTGTTTTAAAGATGGCTGAAATAATCAAGAAATCTGCAGAACTTACCAAAGACCGCGATGGAATAGGGGCTGCAAAACTTGTATGTTTCTGTAATTCAGCAAGTGACAACCCGTTTATGGCAGGGGCTTTTTGCGGAATAGGCGAGCCTGAATGCGCGTTAAATATAGGGGTTTCAGGACCTGGAGTTGTGCGAGCGGCCATCGCATCTATGCCAAAAGACGCAGATTTATCGGAACTTGCCAATAAAATTAAACAGATAGCCTATAAAATCACGTCCACAGGCGAACTTGTAGGGCGTAAATTAGCGAAAAAACTGGATATCCCGTTTGGTATTATAGACCTGTCACTGGCGCCGACACCGGCCGAAGGCGACAGTGTCGCAGGAATATTTCAGGCAATGGGGCTTGAACATGCCGGCGCACACGGAACAACAGCAGCACTTGCTATGTTGAATGACGCTGTAAAAAAAGGCGGAATAATGGCAAGTTCGCATGTCGGAGGACTTTCAGGGGCATTTATACCCGTATCCGAGGACGCGGGAATGATTGAGGCTGCAGCAAAAGGCTATCTTACATTTGATAAACTTGAAGCTATGACATGTGTATGTTCTGTCGGGCTTGATATGATAGCAATCCCGGGCGATACACCATCAAGCACAATTGCGGGAATGATAGCAGATGAGATGGCAATAGGTATGATAAACAAAAAGACCACTGCTGTACGCGTAATTCCTGCTTATGGAAAAACTGTCGGCGACAAAGTCTCTTACGGCGGACTTCTGGGCGAAGCTCCTATTATGCCTGTAAATACGCTTTCATCCGCAGGCTTTGTAAACCGCGGCGGACGAATTCCTGCCCCTATTCACAGTTTAAATAATTAATCGTGCTTTTTAGATTTAGAAAATATTATTGGAATTATTATTAATTCTATGATATAATTTTTGCGGGGTAAGACTTATCTCCCTCCAACTACACATCAACATTACTGTAAAATGGTGGAAAGGGGGTGAGAGAATGAAAAGACTTATAATAAAAGATGCCCTATCGGTAGTAGGACATCTTTTACAAATATTATCGATTTTCATTTAGGGTCTTGTAAAGGTCGCTTTGTACAGCGACCACCCTTTATATTATTATTATAACGTATTTCGGAAAATTTTCAAGTCCTGCAAATAAAATCGCTATGTTAATTTTGTTATATTCCCGTTCTCATCGCAGTCATACCAGATTTCATTTATTTGTTTGCCATCTGCGTCGTATTCATAATCAACGTAACAATTTACCGAACCGTCACTGCATAGATTAATTTTTTGAGTTACTCGTCCGTTTTCGTCCAAAATCTGCGATACATACCCGTTTTCATCAAAAGAATAAGTTGTATTTATTCAAAACAACCTGCTTACATTTTTTTTTGAGTATTTGTGATAAAATAGAAGTATGTTCACAGGGATTGTAGAAGAAATCGGAATAGTCAAAGGATTTACTAAAAAAACTCACGGGGCCGATATCATTGTAGAATGTCAAAAGGTTCTGAAAGATACTGTTATTGGTGACAGTATTTCTATTAACGGCTGCTGCCAAACCGTTGTGGCACTTGATGATTGCACGTTTATGGCAAACGTAAGCGACGAAACCTTAAAAATTTCTACACTCGGAAATTTTAAATCAGGCGACAGGGTTAACCTGGAACGTGCGCTTACACCAACAAGCAGAATGGGCGGACATATCGTTCAGGGACACGTGGATTGCAGGGGAAAATTCCTGCGATTTGAAAAGCTCGCTGATTTTTATAATCTGACCTTTGAAATTCCGCACGAAGAAAGCAAATATGTGGTTTATAAAGGTTCAATCACCGTTAACGGAGTAAGCTTAACGGTTGCAGACATCAGAGATAATATTTTTACCATTGCAGTAATCCCGCACACGTACCAAAATACAACCCTTAACACCCTCAAAAGCGGAGACTATGTAAACATTGAAACAGATATTTTAGGACGATACGTTGAAAAATTTCTGTCCGTGAATAATAATGGAAGCAGACTTAACGAAGATTTTTTAAAGGAGAACGGATTTATATAATGGAAGATTTCAAATTTGACTCAATAGAAGAAGCTTTGAAAGATTTTGCAGCAGGAAAGCCGCTAATCGTAGCAGATGACGAGGATCGCGAGAACGAAGGCGACCTAATCTGCTCAGGACAAATGGTTACGCCTGAAATCATAAAATTTATGGCAGAAGAAGCCAAAGGACTTGTATGTCTTGCAATATCAAAAGAGATTGCGCAAAAGCTTGATCTGCCGCAAATGGTTGAACAAAACACTGAAGGGATGAAAACAGCTTTCACGGTAAGTATTGACGCAGCAGAAAAATATGGTGTCACAACAGGAATTTCGGCATTCGACCGTGCAAAAACAATTGAAGTTGCAATAGCACCTGATGCAGTTCCGTCAGACCTTCGCCGTCCGGGGCACATGTTCCCGTGCGTTGCAAGAGAGGGCGGAGTTCTCACAAGAACAGGTCACACAGAAGCTGTAGTTGATCTTGCAAGACTCTGCGGTCACATTCCTGCAGGTCCTATGTGCGAAATTATGGACTCTGACGGCCACATGATGCGCCGAGATAATTTGAGAAAATTCGCTGATAAACACGGGATTAAATTCATCTCAGTTGCTGAACTTATTGCCTACCGCCTGAAATCCGAAAAATTCGTAACCCGTGAAGCAGAAGCCGATCTTCCGACAAAATACGGCCACTTCAAGATTTACGGCTATAGAAATAATCTCACCGGACAAGAACACGTCGCACTCGTAAAAGATGACGGAAGCGATAAAATTCCGCTCATCCGTGTTCACAGTGAATGCCTGACAGGGGATATTTTCCACAGCCTAAAATGCGACTGCAATTCACAGCTCCACGGCGCGCTCAGAAAAATTGAAGAATACGGCAAAGGCGCGGTTGTCTACATCAGAGGCCACGAAGGCCGTGGGATAGGGCTTATCAATAAAATTAAAGCCTACCACCTGCAGGAATGCGGACAGGATACGGTTGAAGCAAATATATCGCTTGGTTTTAAGCCTGATCTTCGGGATTACGGAGTCGGAGCACAGATAATCCTAGATTTAGGATTTAATAACTTTAACCTGATTACAAATAATCCTAAAAAAATCGTGGGTCTTAAAGGCTATGGCTTAACAATTCACGATATTGTTAAGCTGGAATCGGAGATTACATGCTATAATAGACGTTATATGGAAACAAAAAAACAAAAAATGCAGCATATGTTATAATATAATATTATTAGAGCAGTATTAAGGAATTAAGAAATATGAGTACAAACTTTCAGGCAAAATTACTCACTGAAAATGAATATAAATCCTTTGAAAGCGTTTATAATGACTTTAGGGAAAGAGCTAAACGCGAATATAAATTTGAACTTGAACCTCTGGATTATAAAGGATTTATTGACGCTGTAAGAAAAGAACTGATACAGTGCATCGTTCTTCTGGAAAACAGTATTCCGACAGCATTCCTTATATACACGACCTCAATCTCAGAGGCCGTTGAACTGAATATTATCCATTGTTACAATATGGAAAATATAGAAGAACGCAGCCGCTATTTAATAAAAGAATTTCTAAAAGAAACTGAGGATGAACGAGAAGATAAAGTTGTATGTTACCCTATGCTCGGTACTCAGAAAAATCTTATTCATGAAATAGCCAAATACGGATTTAAATTCATCGGAATAGTAGTATTGCGGTTTATGATGTTCGGCACAAATTCAAAAGAAATATTTCAAATGTATAAGCCTGAACCGCTCCCGTATGAATATACTATAACGGAATGGGATAACAGATACTTCAATGACGCTGTAAAAGTTGTTAACGAAGCATTCGAAAAAAGTGCAGATGCGTTGTTTGATCCGCGCTTTAAGACAATTGAAGGCACAAATGATATTATCCATAAAATTGTTGAAAATGTTTATGCGGAATTTTTGCCGGAAGCAACAACCGTTCTTCTCTATAACGGCAGACCTGTGGGATTTTGCTTTATGAACCTCACAGGCGGACAGATTGCAAATATTCCGATTTTCGGACTGGAAAAAGAACATCAGGGCAAAGGTTTTTCAAAAATTATGCTTGCAAACTCGTTGAAAAAACTTATTAACCTGGCAGAAACAGGAAAACGCCCGATAACAGAAGTAAACACTACAACGGAAACTAATAATTTTCAGGCATTGAAACTATACAGACACCTCGGGTTTAAAGAGGATTATAACTATCCGCAGGCGTATCTGGATTAAAAACAAGAAAGAAGATAGTATGAAAATGCAGACTATGACTGAATTACACATAGGGGGGGGGGGGCTTCCTTAAACGGAATTTTTCTCGGAAACGGTTTTTAAGCAAGTATTTTACATGGTTATTTAACGAGCGTTCGGCTTTTTTCATGTCGTTTTTCAATAAGAACGCTTTTCGGATTAGAAATAGAGCGAACGGTTTTACATTAGCAGAAGTTTCTTCCACACTGTCCCACGGAAATTATAAATTCGCATTTACTCTGGCAGAGGTTTTAATAACACTTGGGATTATTGGTATAGTTGCTGCTATGACGCTGCCAACACTTATACAAAAACAAAACGATGCCGCGATTATTGCAAGTTTAAAGAAAAATTATTCCATACTTTCGCAAGCTCTGGTAAAATCACAACTTAAGCTTGGCTTTTTTGAAACATGGGATATTGATACCTCTGGCAGCAACCCTGAAGAAGGAGGCACACCTGCAAACATGAAAAATGTGTACAATGCAATAAAGCCGGAATTGAAAGTTTTAAAGGAATGCGAAGATAAAGCCGGCTGCTGGCATAAAGGTACAACAAAAACTCTCAGCGGAAAAGGTTCCGGTACTATAAGAGATTCAATCGGGATAGGCAGCGGCATCTTTATATTCAAACTTGCTGATGGAACGAATATAAGTATTGATGACTTTGCCCCAGCAACACTCAATCAAATTGGTTCAAATTATAACAAAAGCACTTATGCCTTTTGGGTAGATGCAAATGGCGATAAAAGACCAAATACAATAGGGCGTGACATTTTCCTGTTTATCTTAACAGATAGAGGACTTGTCCCCGCTGGCATTGACCATTATACTAACTGTGATACCAAAAGTACAGCACTTTATAGCGGAGCAGCATGCACAGCAAAGGTGCTCTCAGAGGGTAAAATTGATTACTAGGCTGGACTTTATGATAAAAATCATTTAATATAAGCATGTGGATAATTTCAATCTGAGCAATATGATTTCGAGGTTTATGAACTACAAATCGCCGCAAATCCGCGGAGGTTCAGTAGGGAATGCAAACGTAAATCAGTCCTCTCAATCCTTCACACCGCAGCAGGCTTCACCTGCGACAAATACTCCTGCTGCACCGCAGGCAAGCCCGCAGATGGGCCAGATGGGAGGTTCAGACGCTGCTGCATACATTCGGGATTTAATGAAACTGCCCAAAAACCTCAACGAATTTATCTACATGCTCCAGAAAAATCTCACCCAGATGCAGTTCAACAGAATGTATGAAATGGCAAACCGCCGTGCGCTTTCGCAAACTCAGGCACAAATTCTTGCCCAATTACAGGGGCTTTCAACCTCAGAACTTCAAACCGCCCTGAAAACACAGCTTTCATCGCAGCTTACAGCAACTTTGAAAACCCTCCAGATAAATTCAAACGGAATGATTAACCTTGCAGATATTGCAAACCTTATTCAGGCGAACGGTAAAGATGCCGTGACAAAACTTATTCAGAGTATGGCAGGTATGGCAAAACAAGGGGTTGCGGATTTATCTGCTATGAAAGAAACAGCTAAGCTTATCAATGCAAGTATTGCGCTCGCTTCACCTGAAAATCCGCAGCAAACACTAAAAACTTTACTGCTTTTGTACCTGCCGTGGCTTCCGCTGGCAGAAGGCTCGGGCTTTGATTTAGAAATACAGTCAAGCGAAAACGGAGAAGAAAATGACTGCATTCTTGTTGTCACGATTTCAACAATAAATTTTGGCAATGTAACAGCAACTCTCATCCTCGAAACATCAAATTCAGTCCACGTAAACATCGAATGCTCGGAAAAATTCCCGAAAGAAGAACTCCTATCAAGAATTGAAGGGGATGAAAAACATTATTCAATGCAGTCTGTTGTTTCATTTGAGACAAAATCAACCCCGCCTGAACGCCCTGAAGGCGAACAAACCAAAGCAAAAATTAACATGTCAGCAACAAACGAGATTAATCCGTATCTTTTGTTAATGGCTCATACAATAATACGGCACACCGTGATAATTGACAACAATGCCTCTGGTGGTGTACTATCACATATAGACGAACAGTAAAACTGCTGCTCCCGCAAAATACAGCATAGAATATTACAAAGAGGTAAAACATGAAATTTTTACATTCAATGATTAGAGTAAAAGATATCGACGCATCTTTGAAATTTTACACGGAACTTTTGAATATGAAATTAGAAAAGAAAAAAAGACTTGATGACTGTGAACTATACTTTCTTAATGACGAGGAAGGCTGCTGCCAGATTGAATTAACTTATAATGATGAAACGCCAAAAGAAGGTTACACAAACGGCTCAGCATTCGGACACTTTGCATTTTCCGTAAAATCGCTTGATGAATTCACCGAAAAATTACACTCGCTCGGTTATGAATATCTTTATGAACCTTTTGACCTGAATGGAAAAGGTACAAAAATTGCCTTTATAAAAGATCCTGACGGCAATGAAATAGAACTTATCGAAAAAGTAGTTTGGTAGACGGGATAATAAAATAGTCGAAGCAATCCAGCCTTTTAAAAAAAGTGAATGGTGAGTTGTGAGTAGTGAAAGGTTCAACAATAACAAGTCCCTTCACGCTTCACTCATTACTCTTAATCTAAAAGCTGGATTCTTTCGGGCTTCGCCCTCAGAATGACGTAAATTTTTCCTTAGTGCTTTAGTAACATTTAACTGCCCGCTCTTCTTATTCCATTCCAAGATGGAGAGTGGATAAGAAAACCCTTCACTCTTCACATCTCACTTTATTTGACTTATCGTCTTAATGTCTTTTCACTTAGAGCCTTCATTATGCAATCTGGCTCAGGCGTTCTTTTATATCGTTAATCAGATATGTATCGTCTGTTTTTTCGGCGAATTTTTGAGCTTTTTTCAATAACCCGCGGGCTTTGTCCATACTATTATAATCAAGCATGATATCTGCTGCGCTTACGTAGTTTTGTGCGACCTTCAATGGAGATTCTGCTTCTGTATAGTTTTTAACAGCGTTAGAGTATGACTTCAAAGCTTCTTGCGGCTCGCCGAATTTTTCGTATGCTCTGCCTGTGCTTGATGATACAAAACCTTTTACTTTAGCATTATCAGTTTCAGATGCAAGATCATTTGCAACTCCGAAAAATTCAAAGGCATTTTGTTCGTACATATCAGCGAAAATATTTCCTATTCTGGTTAATGAAGTAGATTGAGCGGCAAGGTTATCGCTTTCGCCTCCGTAAGAAACTGAAACAAAGTAATGATCAAGTGCCGGTTCAATTTTGTTTGCGTCGTCATAAATCTGCGCCATAGAGTAGTGTGCTCTTGTTTTTACGTTGTTATCACCGGTTGTTTCTATTGATAAGTAGTAACTTTTCAAGGCTTCAGGCAGATTGTCCTGATCATCGTAAATCTGTCCGATTTCGTAGTAAATTTTTGATTTAGTTTCTCTGTCGCCCACTTCATCTGCACGCTGCAAGGCTTTGTTAAATGTTTCTATAGCTTTTTGCGGTTCATTAGCGTAAGCAAGTTTCTTTGATTTGATAAAGAGGGATTTTAATTCCTTATCCTGCGGAACTTTAACAGCAGGAGTCTGCGGAACCTCTTCTGCCGTTTCAGAAATCGGTTCTTCAATTGTTTCCGATACAGCGGCAGCAGGTGTTTCTTCTGCCGGAGCGGTTTGTTCTGCTTTCTGCGCCCTCTCGGTTGAACCTTCTGGGAATTTTACAAGAAACTGCGGATTGATGTCATCTTCATTATATTTAAAATCTATCTGCTGCAAGAAAAGCGCATCAACCCAGTTTTCTACGACTTTTGAATCTTTATCAAGCGTTTTTGAAATAAACGCGTCAAGAATTGAGGAGGCATTTTTGAGGTTAGATTTAATAAGTTTTACGTTCGGGTTGTCTTTTTTAACCTGAGTGTCAATCAGTGAAAGATAACCGTCTACTTCTTCCATCAAATCGTCAGGAGTAGCTATTGCGACTGCTGTATTTTTAAAATCCTTAAGAATTTGAGCAATATTAATATTTGAACTGCGAGCCTGAGAAGATTGTTTTGAGTCAACAGTTCGTGTTTGAGCCGAATATTGCGGGGAAGCAGCCTGAGGTTGCGCAGAGTATTGAGAAGCTGCTGTTTGGGATTTTTGATAAGATGCCTGAGTTTTAGCATACATTTGCTGCCACTGTTCCGGCTTAATCTCCTGATACTTAGGGGCTTCCTGTTCGACATAGCTGAGGCCGCGGCTTCTTGAATTTTGGTTTTGGGCTTGTTCTTCACGTTCGGTTTGGGCAGCAGACTTGGAGGCTTCTTCGTCCTGTTTTTTCTTGACAAGCCTTCTGTCATCCTTTATATATGGCCGCTGGTTAATATTGGTTAAATTCAACCCCATTTGCTGTCTGACTACCTCTATCCGCTAATTTACTTTACTACTCTACGTACTTACTATAGCTTAAATCACGGTTTCCGTACTCATACTTTTGTATGAAATCCGCATGATTTATTTAAGTATTTTTGAGAAAAAGTCAATTAATCAAAGATTAGCATGGTGCAATTTTTACAGTCGAATTTGAGGGGATATTTTTTCCCTTTTTCATCTATAAGGAACAGCTTTTTCGGACTTTTGCACATATTAAAAGCGTATTTGAGACAATGTTTGGTCTGCATAAGGCATTTCCCTTTCGGGGAAACACCGCTTTCTAATGACATTTCACAAACCTTACAGCCGCAATTTTCATAGAAAGATTTTGCACACCTGTTATGGATATTCGAAAGATAATCAAGTTCTTTTTTAGGAAATTCGGTATAATGGAGTGGTTTTTGGAATTCCCTTTTGTAATTTTTCAGCCTCTCTGCCATAAGCTTTGTTAAGATTTCGCGGCGTAGTTTGTTGACCTCTGATACAGGCAAAAATGGAAGATTGTCTTTTATATCAACCTTTCGTACATAAAAATCAGTTTCCCCTGTTTTTTGAAGTTGTGTAATAAAAGTTTCGCGCATTTTGTCGGGATTTTTAGGCTCTTCATTCGCGTTAATGCCTACGGTTACTGAATTTCCGTCCTCGTCCTGCGCCTTCAAAATTCCGTTTGCGAATTCAAAATACACTCCGATTTGACGTTTTGTGCGGGAAGTTTTCAACTGCTTTTCAAATTCTGCATCTTGATTACGGTAAACCAGAGTTCCAACAGTTATTTGCGGCATTTTATTAGGGAAAATTTTGTTTCCGTCAACACGGTTCACAAGGCACCCTTGCATTTCGCCGTTTATACACCAGCACAACCCGTCCTGCACATTTACTTTTGCCGCCAATTCAAAGCTGTCGCGGTTAACTTTTGTAACTTTGCCGAGCTTTTCACCGAGAGATTTCGGGGTATCAAAGTTGTAGCACCTTTTGCGCCCGTCAAGAAAATAATCAGTATATCCGCGGTTAAATGTTTTGTTTACGTCTGGTACAAAATCAAGTGTAACTCTGCCTGACGATATTTTTTCAGCATATTTGTCAATTTCGCGGCGGTAGTAAGCAACTATATTTTTTACATAATTTATATCTTTTAATCTGCCTTCTATTTTGAAAGATTTCACGCCTGCTTTTATAAGTTCTTCTATATGCCTTGAGGCGTTAAAATCACGCAGACTCAAAAGGTATTTGTCTTTTACAATCACATTGCCGCCCTCATCGACAAGTGTATATTTTTTGCGGCACGCTTGCGCGCATTCGCCCCTATTGGCAGAGCGTCCGCCAATTGCATAACTCATATAGCATTGCCCGCTATAGGAAACACACAGCGCGCCATGGATAAAAGTTTCAATCTCAACATTTGTATTTGCGCAGATATTTCTAATCTCATCAAGCGAAAGTTCCCGCGCAAGAATGACACGGGTGACGCCGAGATTTTCAAAAAACTTAACCTTTTCAAGAGTTCTGTTGTCGCACTGGGTGCTTGCGTGGAGTGCTATCGGCGGAAGTTTTCCGTCAACCGCCAGCTTTAAAATTCCCATATCCTGTACTATAATCGCATCAACCCCGATTTCGTAAAGTTGTTCGATTAAAACACGCGCCTTTTCAAGTTCCTCATCGGTTAAGATTGTGTTAATTGTGACGTGGACTTTTGCATAGAATTTATGCGCATATTCAACAACATCTTTAATATCATCAAGAGAATTCGGCACCGCACGCCGCGCCCCGAAATCGGAAGCTCCGATATAAACGGCATCCGCGCCGCAATCTATTGCGGCAAACGCAGTTTCTTTATCTTTAGCCGGTGCAAGAAGTTCCACTTTGTTCATAGCTTTATTTTACATCAAAAAGTGCAATTGGGTGAGGGGGGAGAAGAGTGAAGATTTATCCATTATAAGAAATGTTCTTGAATGGTGGAGCGTGTGCGTAAGCACAATAGCGGAGCCGAAAGGTGAAAAACTTTTGTTTTTCACAACATCCATTCAGTCTTGCAATGCTTTGCATTGCTGTTATATAACGTGCTTTTCTTTCTTTCTTTCTTTTCTCATCGTAATAGAAAAGAAAGAAATGAACATATAAATTAGTTCTGTAGTCTAATTAATAAAATCCGACCTGTTTACTACTTCTTCCTCAAGAGTAAGATTGAATTAAATAAAATTTCTCCGGTGCTTTCGCACCAGTCCATTTTACAGGGGAGTTATTTGACTTTTCCCCTCTTTGTAAAAGGGGGATAGAAGGGGATTTTCATATTTCAATCCCTCCGACACTTACGTGCCACCTCCCTTTACAAGGGAGGTCTTTGAATGATGGCACTCATGTAACAAATGCTTAATAATTTCCCCTTATTTTTAAAGATTTTCTTCCATCTCTCCGTAACTTTGCATGTAAGGTTAGACAGTATAAGGAGTGATTAACCATGTACGGATATACAGCTTGGCCCGGTGCCTATAGTTTTAAAGAAGAAATCGGACTGTTTCTTGAATACGTTAGAGAACAGGTAGACGATTTGATTAAAAAGATTGAACAAACAGAAGAAGCCATTGATGCTTAGCTGTTTGATTAGGGTATGAAAGAGATAAGTCGGCAGAAGTAGTGCCGTACTCTAAGGAGTATAAACTCCAAACTTTTAGTGACAGGTCGCCATGCGGCAAGAAGTTTATATGCGTAAGCCGGACTATATGTTCGGCTTTTTATTATACGGAAACTTTTGCCTTATTAAATACAAGCCCGTCATTCACACAGTCGATTACAATTTTGTCGCCGTGTTTAAATTCATTGGCAAGAATTTTCATTGAAAGCGGGATTTCCACTGCCTGACGGATTACGCGGCGAAGCGGACGCGCGCCGTAGAGAGGTTCGTAACCCTCGTTTGCAAGATATGCTTTCGCGTTTTCAGTAATTTCAAATTCCATTCCCTGTTCCTCTACACGTTTTTTGAGTGAAGCGGTCTGGATTTCTACGATTTTTGCAAGTTCTGCAAGCGTCAGCGGCGTGAAGGTTATTATTTCATCAATCCTGTTTATAAATTCAGGTTTAAATTTCGACCGTAAAAGAGCATGGACTTTGTCGTGCTTTTCTTGTGCGGAAAGGATATTATCAAGAAGAATATCGCTTCCGAGGTTGCTTGTCATGATAATTACTGTATTTTTAAAGTCGACAAGTTTTCCTTGCCCGTCGGTAAGGCGTCCGTCGTCAAACATCTGGAGCATTATATTGAAGATATCCGGATGTGCTTTTTCAATTTCATCAAATAATACAACAGAATAAGGTTTTCTCCTGACGGCTTCTGTCAACTGCCCGCCCTCTTCATAGCCCACGTAACCCGCTGTAGCGCCTGTCAGACGCGAGATTGCGGATTTTTCCATAAATTCACTCATATCTATACGGATAAGCGCATCTTCATCATTAAAAAGAAATTCCGCTAAGGTTTTGCCAAGTTCCGTCTTACCGACACCGGTCGGCCCCAGAAAAAGAAAGGAGCCTATAGGGCGCTTATTGTCACGTAAGCCAGAGCGCGAAAGCCTGATTGCGTTCGCAATTTTTTTGACAGCTTCATCCTGACCTATCAGCCGTGCGTGGATGTAATCTTCCATTTGCAATAACTTTTTGGATTCATCCTCCACAAGCCGCGTTGTAGGAATTCCTGTCCATTTTGCAATAATCTGTGAAATATCGTCACCGTCAAGGTATTCTTTTATAAGATGTTTTTTTGATTTATCGGATTGTAAATCCTTTAATTTCTGCTCCATTGCAAGCATTTGTTTATATTTTGCTTCCAGCGCCGTTGTGACCTGTCCTTTTTTCTGCGCGATATCCATTTGCGATTTTAAAATTTCCAGATTTTTTTTGACGGTAGTAGCAGAATTTATAACTTTCTTTTCCTGCTCCCACTGGGTGCGGAGTTTATTTATTTTTGCATCTAGATTTTCTATTTTTTTATTAATCTTATTAATTTTACTTTCCGCTTCTTTGGATTTTTCTTCCAGAAGGGTGCTGCGCTCAATTTCAAGCTGGAATTTTTCACGCGAAAAGCTGTCAATATCTTCAGGAAGGGTGTCAATATTCATCCTTAAAGAAGAAGCAGCCTCATCAATCAAATCAATTGCTTTATCAGGCAGGTATCTGTCAGGGATGTATCTATCAGAAAGCTTTACCGCTTGAACAATCGCTTCATCAAGAATTTTTATCCCATGGAATACCTCATATTTATTTTTAAGCCCGCGGAGAATACTTACAGCGACTTCTATAGAAGGTTCATCCACAACAACCGGCTGAAAGCGGCGTTCGAGGGCTTTATCTTTTTCTATGTACTTTTTATATTCATCAAGCGTTGTAGCACCGATTACACGTATAACGCCGCGGGAAAGCATTGGTTTTAAAAGGTTCCCCGCATCCACAGAGCCTTCTGAACCGCCCATACCCATTATCGTATGAATTTCATCAATAAACAGCATTAAATCCTCTGTTTTTTCTTCAATGGCCTTTAAAACTCCCTTCAGACGTTTTTCAAACTCGCCGCGGTATGACGCGCCTGCAAGAAGTGCACCTAAATCAAGCGAAAGAATTTTGTCGTTTTTTAAACTTTCCGGAACATCGCCTTTAACAATCCTCTGTGCCAACCCTTCTATTACGGCAGTTTTTCCGACCCCGGGTTCACCTACAATTACAGGATTATTCTTTGAGCGGCGGTTAAGAATTTGAATTACCCGTCTAATCTCATCATCTCTGCCAATTACGGGATCAAGCTTACTCTCAGCGGCAATTGCAGTTAAATCTGTCGTGTATTTTTCAAGCGGATTATCCTCTTTATTTTCATCACTACTGTCAGAAGATTTTGATAAAGAATTTTTTGACGACTTTTCAACAGCTTTTCCGTCAACTATGTCAATAGTCGTCATGCTATCTATAAAATCTTTCATTTTCATGTACAGTTCTCTTTGTTTGATACTGTACTGTCCAAAAACATATTCCATAACAGCTGATTGTGTTTTAAAAAGAGCAAGTAAAAGATGTTCAATACTTACAACAGTATCTCCGTAAGAAAGCGCCTCTTTTTCTGCAGTTTCAAGAAGAGAAATTGTCCGCTGTGAAAGCGGCGGATCCTGACTCCGCTGGGGTGCATGTCCTCTACGTTTGGGAATATTTGCACTGAAATCACGGATTAGACGCGGATTATTCAGCCCGATTTTTTCTAATATAATTTTCGGTAAATCATTTTCATCCATAAACAACGCAAGCATTATATGATCAGGTTCAACTGCATCATAATCCCTTGCATAAACTATTGTTTTTGCAGAATGAATAATATACTGGACGTGTTCCGATAATTCCATAATTTACCTCTAATCCGGCGGCGATCTTTTATTACTTTGGTTGGAACGTCAAGCCGCCTATATAAATTCTACCCGACTCCTATATATCCGCAATCATTTAAACACCTGATTTATTAGTAAAAAATTTGGTCATTCTAAATTTATATTTCCCTCTTTACAAGGTGGTGGAACACAAGACCCCTCGCCCATTGCGGGAGAGGGGGAGGGGTAAAAGATAAAAACCCTCCGGCGCTTACGCGCCACCTCCCTTAATAAGGGAGGCTTTAATTTATTCCCTCTACCTCTGCGGAATACAAAGTGAGCAGACGTGGCAACGAGTCTTGCAACCCTGTATGCCTTGGGCTGAGGAACCGGGGTTTTCTTTTCCCTCTCCCTACGGGAGAGGGGGCAGGGGTGAGGGGGCGGGAATTAAGTGAGGAGTGAAGGGCTTTTGTAGAAAAACCCTCCCACGCTTACGCGCTACCTCCCTTATAAAGGGAGGCAAATCATATCTCCTCTCCCCTTGAGGGTGAGTGGTAAATTTAGTTGAAAAGTTGAAAGAATAATGAGGGATTTATTATTGTTGAACAATTCACTACTCACTATTCACCCTTCACTTTTTTAAAAAGTCGGTTTGGCATACCTCCCAACTAAGATACTTTAATATTCTTAAGCCCGCCTTCAAGATTTTTCAAAGAATATCCCCACGGAGTTATCTTGTATAAGTTAGTATAATATTTTTCAATAAGTTTAAAATAAGGTTCGGCATTAAGCCCAAGCTGACTTAACAAAAGTTCAGCCGGAGTGTTTCCTGCAGCACGCCCCATCCCGTATGCACTCACATCAACCGAATACGCTCCGCATTCTATTGCTGTCAAAGTATTAATAAACGCAAGCTGTTTATTATTGTGTGCATGAAACCCGATTTTTTCAAAACCCGCTTGTGCAAAAGTTTTGAAATATTTTCTGATATCTTCGGGCAAAAGTGCGCCGTAGCTGTCCGCAAAATAAATTACATTATTTCTGTCATAAGCATTAAGAGCCTGCATCTGCTCATGCGTAATATGTGCTACATCCATTAAATGCAAAAATGCTTCATACCTCTTATCCTGCAAAATTTTACAATACTCAACACCTGTGAAAATCTCATCGGGATGGCAGGCTACACGCACAATATCAGCATAATCATCGGTTGAAAAATTATCCGCCGCGAATTCTCTTGCGTTCACCATAACAGCAAGTTTTACTTCGCCTTTATCTTTTATAATCCCGCGGATATCCTCATCCTGAGAGTGTGCGAATTTTGCAGTTCCGTGATTTCTGTAACCGATTTCAAAAAAGTCAATCCCGCATTTTTGGGCAGCCTCAAAGGTTTCTTGAACGCATTCATCCGAAAAATTCCACCCCGTGAGATGCCCGCCGTCTCTAATTGTACAATCCAGTATCTTTACCATAAGTGAATTTTAACATAAAAAAGTTTCATATGTCGAAGCCCCCGTCACCGGCACCCTCGGCGGAAAATGGATAAGAGTTTCAATAGTGCTTTTCTGATAGTGGTGCTTTTGAAGTATATATCATACTTTATTTATATGGATTTTGAAAAAGAGACATACATAAAATTGGGTAAAAATATTAAAAAGTATCGTCTTGCCAAAAATTTATCGCAGGAAAAACTTTCCGAACTATTGGACGTTAATTCAAAGTTTATCGGACATGTTGAACGTGTCGAACGCTATATAAGTCTAAAAAAACTTATACAACTTTGCACAATTTTACAAATACCGCTTAGTAAAATATTTGATTTTACTGAAGTTTAACTTACACGCTCATAACAAGCCGCGTTGCTGAATCTACGGCTTCTGCAAAAATCCGTTCGTTTGTTAGAAAATCTTCACGCTCAATATATTTTTTCACAATTTTTCTTGCAAAAGTTCCGATTGCTATCCCATGGTAATTTATTCCGCAAAGATGTGCAAGTTCAGAAGTTTTACTGTTTGTTCCGCCCGAAAGCATTATGTAGACAGGAATTCTCTCATTCTGAACAAGTTCTGCCGTTGCAACCGCCTGCAGGGTTGTCTTGTAATCGTCCCGTCCCCCGCTCATTGGAAAACCGTCCGCCTGAACAATCGTTGTCATTGGTTCACGCAAAGAAATCATATCTTTTATTTGTGAAATCATCTTTTCATCGCTCAACTTGCCGCGCGCGGTACATATACTCAGCATTCCGCCAAAAGCTTCATTTATATAATTCCATTTTTCCATAGTTTCGGCTGCATTATCGTTCATTGCATGGAGTTCTATACAATCAATTCCCTTCTCAATCAAAGGCGGCAAAACTTCACTTAAATCAACATCCTGCGCAACATAAGTTATCGCGCCCTTTGAACAAACTTTTTGACACTTGCCGCAGCCTATGCAGCGCATAGTTTTAACTTTATGATACTTAATCGCACCTTGCGGACATATTTCATCACACTTTCCGCAGCCGACGCATTTTTCGTAATCAATCTGCGCTTTATTAACATGCGGATCGCCCTTAATTCCAACACTTACGCAAAGATATGCCTCTCTACCGTTTAATGCTCTTTTTGCCGCATCCACAATTTCAGGTTTTGCGGATAAATCAAAAAAACGGCAGCCTGCTTCATAATACAGGGCAACAAGTTTTTCAACTTCCGTCGCATCCTCGTTTCCAGCTCCGCAGACAAGTTTAAAACATTTTCCGTTTAAAATGTCCGAAAGCATTATTTCACCATATAGTTATAAATAATTTCAGACGCGCGGACTATAAAATCTTTTCCCGCAACAGAGTTATAAGGACGGTTTGCAAGAATTACGACAATATATTTCTTTCCGTTCGGCGTATAAACTATTCCCGCATCTCCGAGCATTTTTCCGATGTCGCCGGTCTTGTGCAGGAATGACGCCCCTGGCCCCAAGCCTGCCTGTATAAGCCTGTTATTTTTAACATGACCCATATAATCAAAAATCTTCTCTCTTGACGACATACTTAAGAATTCAGGGTTCTCAATATTATAAAGCATCGTTGCCAAATCTCTTGCAGTCGTATGGTTTGTCCCGCCTAAATCAGGAAGCCAGGTTTTTACGTGGGTGTGTTTAATTCCCCAATCTCTGATACCTTGATTAATATCCGTCATAGAACCGATTTTGGACATAAGCATATTGGTTGCCGAATTGTCGGAATCCGTAATCATCAAACGAGCAAGATCATCAAGAGTATATTTTGAATTCTCCGCCTTAAACTGCAAGCCGCCTGAGCCTTCTGCCCTGTAATAGTTTGTCAAAGTCATTTCATCATACAGAGAAACCTGCTTTGCTTCAATAGAACGGAATAACTGCAAAAGTACCGGAATTTTAATAATGCTTGCTGCTGAATATTGCTGAGAAGCATTAATATCGGCAAAATGTCCCGTTTCATAATCCCACACGTAGACCGACGGCTGAATTGTCGGGTACTGTGCCATTAAATTTTTTATACCGTTTTCAATTCCTACAATATGTGCATTTTCAACTAAAGGAGTCATCAAAGGCTTTCTCATTTCAGCGCCTCTGAATTGCGGAGTGTTATTAAATAAGTGATTGCTCAAATATCCGATTGTCGGATAGCCGGTATTTTTGTAATCCGATTTAATCTCAGGGTAAGGAGATTTAAAAATCATTGATTTTGTAACTCTGTTGAACCCGAACGGCAAAATTGTGCACCCTATTGCAACCATAACTGCAACAGAAAGGCATCTGTGAATTAAATTATATCGATTGACCTTTTTCTGATTGACTTTCGGTCTCTGCCTCACAATTCTTTGAGGAGTCTGTACAGATTGCGGGTATGGTGCTGCAAAAGGATTTCCGTCGCGTTTTAACGGTCTTACTGTTGCTGTATTATTGGTGTAAATGTTGCCGTAATAATAACGGTCGCGTTTCTCGTATTTTCTTGCTAATTCCGGCATAAAATTTATGCTCCTCCCCAATCAATATTAATACTATTTTATACTAATTTGAAAATCAAGGCAACAACGTAACAATTTTATTTACAAAAAAAGCTCCGCCGGTGACGGAGCTTTTTATTAAAAACATTATCCTGCAAGGCTAAGCTTAACCGATAACAGGAGCCACAAATGTTCTTGTTGCTAAATCTTTATCAAGCATTAACAAAGCCTTTTTATCATCGCCGATGAGTTTCAATGTGGCAAGAACATTACCCACATTGTCCTCTTCTTCCACCTGTTCTTTAACATACCAGTTCAGGAAGGTTAAAGCCGCACGGTCTTTGACTTCATCAGCAACATCCATCAAGGCATTAATTTTAGAAGTAACAAGTTCTTCGTGTTTAAGAACGTGTTCAAAAACTTCGAGTGGAGAATTCCAGTGAGTTTCAGGTTTTGCAATGGCTTCAAGTTCAACTTTTCCGCCGCGGCTGTGAACATAATCAAACATACCCATAGCATGAGCACGTTCCTCTTGAACCTGAACTGTCATCCAGTTTACAAAACCTTTAAGGTTCAAAGATTCAAAGTAAGACTGCATTGAAAGGTAGAGATATTCTGAATAAAATTCCGCATTAATCTGCTCGTTAAAAGCTTTTTCCATTTTTTCGCTAATCATATTAAATCCTCTCTTTCTACTGTTTCATTCTAATCCGGCAAGATAATTTTCATCAGTCTGCCGGACAATTTTAGTTTAGCACGCGAAAAATTTTAATCAATTGTTTCTACCTTGCCTGTCGAATGATTAAAGTGGCATTTCGCGATGGAAAGTTCATTGTTATCAACGGCTTCTTTGATAATTTTTGAATTTTCCAGAAGGAATTTTTCTACCCAGAGGGTGTGTTTTTTGGCAAATTCTGTTGAACAAACAGAAGGTCCGTAATTTTCAATAACAGGGTATACACATTTTGTAAAAGCTTTAAAATCCTCAGTTATATTCGGATAATTTTCGCCGGCAAACTTCATCACCCCGCAATCATCATGCCCGAGAAGCATTAAAAGAGGCACATGAAGTTTTTTAACAGCATATTCAAGACTTTCTACAACGTTTGGTCCCGTAGTCATACCGGCAACTCTTATTACAAAAAGTTCCCCGATGCCGCAATCAAAAATAATCTCAGGAACAACCCTCGAATCCGAACAGGTTAAAACAGCCGCAAACGGCGCCTGATATTTTTCAAATTTCTGTAAAGTTTCAAGACTTTTCGTCACTGTTTTTGGATTTCCGCTCACAAAATTCTCGTTGCCTTTTAAGAGTTTTTCAAGTTCTTCTTTTGCCTTTTCAATCATTTCCGCCCTCCTTTTTAAAGAATTATAGCAAAAACAAGCAGCAGCACTTGACAACCGTAAGTTTACAGTTTATAATATATGTATGATTAAAAGCTTTAAGCATAAAGGGCTTGAAAAATTTCACAAAACAGGTAACACAAAAGGTATCCAAACAATTCACGCCAAAAAGTTAAGACTTCTGTTGTCTATATTGGAAGCAATGAAAACGACAGATGATCTTAAATTACCGTCACTACGGTTTCATCAGCTTCAAGGCGATAAGCAAAATCTTTATTCCGTAACTGTTCAGGCTAACTGGCGCTTAACGTTTGAATTCAAAAACGAAAATGTGTATATTCTGGATTACACGGATTATCATTAACAGAAAGGATTAAAAATATGGATATGTACAATCCGGCGCATCCCGGAGAAATTTTAAAAGAATTATACCTCCCTGATTACAATTTATCAGTAACAGCATTTGCACTAAAACTCGGAGTTTCAAGAACAACCGCTTCAGAGCTTGTTAATTGTAAAAACGGAGTATCTGCCGATATGGCATTAAAACTTGCAAAAGCCTTTGGAACAACTGCCGAATACTGGCTAAATTTACAACAGGCATACGATTTATGGCAGGCAAAACAACGTGTCAATCTTGATAATGTAGAAATTATTGCAATGTAAAAATCATTTTTTTAAATAATCCTCAAAGGTTTTGACATTCACCTTATAGCCACAGCCTTCGTGAAGTTCCGCCCTGTAAGCTACCCTTTTTGCAGGATAATTCCTACACATCCGCGGGCGGTGTTTGTAATCAGAACATAACCCTTCAGGTGTCACAAGTTTACAGGCAAAAATAAGGTTGCCCTCTTCGTCTTTTCCTTTTATATAAAACCTTCTGTATGTCGGAAATAAAAACTGCATTATTTTAAATTCTTTTTCGGTATAAGTATCAACGCTGTACATATAATTACAACATTTACCGCACTTTTTGCATTCTCCGGTAACCTCATAAACAACCCGCTCCGGCACAAAATATGACCTTATTTCATTCACTATCGAACACAAAAAATCCAACATAATATTATGATATCATAAAGAATTTGCTAATATAAAGAGTTTATACTAAAATGTTCTGGTAATATCCTTTGCTCTGTATAAGAGTAATGAAAAACAGGAGTAGTAAATGGTTAGGATAAAAAGAACTGATAAAAGAATGTCTGCCAAAAATCTGGCAAAGAAAAATATCTCTAAAAAAGATATCGGAATAATGGCTGACATAAGAAACCTTTTTATATTTGGTGCAGCATGTGTTCTTGCGGCAGGTGTTGCATTTAACCTGTACCTTTCTTCACTTTCTCCGATAAAAAATCTTGAGGGATTTAAACCTAATATTGTTACACAATTTTATTCCGCTGACGGCGAAATTATAAAAACTTTTACTGCTTATACATTTAAAAAAATTGATATACAGGACGTTCCGCAGGATTTTATCAATGCACTTATCGCAACAGAGGACAAGAACTTTTACAAACATAACGGCTACGATATAACAGGTCTTGCGCGCTCTACAGTTCAAAACATTCTTGCAGGACATGTTGTTCAGGGTGCAAGTACTATTACCCAGCAGCTTGCAAGAATTCTATTCTTATCCAATGAAAGAACTTTTGACAGAAAAATCAGAGAACTCGTTGTTGCGGCGAGAATTGAAAAAACCATTTCAAAAGACAAAATTCTTGAAATGTATATGAATAATGTCTATCTTGGTTCCGGCGCCTATGGTGTGGAAGCTGCAGCGCAGACTTATTTTAACAAACATCTGAAAGACTGCACCTTGCCGGAACTGGCATTGATAGCAGGATTGCCTCAGGCGCCGAGCGTTTATTCGCCGTTTAACAATATGAAATTGGCAGTACAACGCCGTAACCAGGTTTTGGGGCGTATGTATAAGATGAAATACATTACAAAAGAACAGTATGAAGAAGCAAAAGAAGCAAAAGTAAAACTTACGTCTGTGCCAAGATTTTATACAACCAACAAAGCGCCGTACTTCTGCGATTACGTAATGAAAGAACTTGAAAAATTAGGATTTGATGAAACCGACATTTCTCAAGGCGGCTACAAAGTAGTTACGACAATTGATTACAAAACCCAAGTAGCAGTAAACGAAGCAATCTTAAAAAATATGAGAAATTACGGACTGACCAAACCTAACCATCAGGCTGCCGTATTTAGTTTCTCGCCTATTGACGGAAGAATTCTTGCCTACGCAGGCGGAAAAGATTATACCCAGACACAATACGACCGTGTTCAGGCAATAAGACCGTCAGGATCCGCATTCAAACCGTTCGTCTATGCAGCAGCTATGGAAAAAGGGATTTCACCAAATGATATGATTGAAGATGCTCCGATAAAAATTGGCGACTGGGCACCGAGAAATTACGCCTCAAAATACAGAGGGGACATTCCTGTATATTCAGCACTTATGGTATCTTCAAACGTCTGTGCTGTCAGATTAATTCAGGAAGTCGGAATTCGTGCGGTAATTCAGGTTGCAAGAGTTCTCGGAATTACAACTCCGCTTGAATACGACTACACAATCGCGCTCGGCTCAAACGGAGTTAAACTGTTTGAACTTGCAAGGGCATACGGCGCATTCGCAAACGGCGGATATGTTGTTCAGCCTTATGCTATCGAAAGAATTGAAACCTCACGCGGTAAAGTTGTATATAGAGCACCGAAAACAAAAGTTTCAAGACAGTTGAGCCTTAAAACTGCCGCAGAAATGACTGCAATGCTGAAAACCGTAATTGCACACGGAACAGGTGCTGCCGCAAATATAGGAAAACCAGCAGCAGGTAAAACAGGTACAACCGATGATTATAAAGACGCAAGCTTTGTCGGTTACACACCGAACGTAGTAACGGGTGTGTGGGTCGGTAACGATGACAACTCTGTTATGCGTTCAATTCAGGGTGGTACAGTTCCTGCGCTTATCTGGCGCGATGTTATGAAAGTGGCGACACAACCTTACGGAAAAGTAGATTTCAATTATCCGGAAATTGAACTTATGCCGTTTAAGTTAAAACCTGGCAGTATAAGAGTTTATCAGGAAGACTCCCAAAACGAAACAGAAACTAAAAACCAAGAAGAAACATCTTCTGAAACACAACAGAATACACTCGAACACCCTGAAAGATTTGCCCCGATACCTATGATGAATGAGGCGACTACACCAAAAGAAGTTCTTCAGAATTTCAAAGAACAAAATCAGACACCGCAGCCGGCAATGCAGCCTGTGGTTCAACAACCTGAACCGCCTGCACCGAAAGCACCTACACCAATACCAATGGCAGTACCGGAGAGTTTAAATTAATGGAAAATTTTATACCGCACATAGGAGTAGATGAATCAGGCAAAGGCGACTTTTTTGGTCCGCTTGTAATTGCAGGAGTTCTCGTTGATGAAAAATCTGCAGAACTTTTTGCAAACCTCGGGATTAAAGACAGCAAAAAAATTACCGATAAAAAAATCCTGACACTCGAGCCGATTATTAAAGAACACGCGCCATATTCGGTCATTGCAATTTCAAACGGAAAATACAATGAGCTTTACGGGAATATGAAAAACCTGAACAAACTACTTGCCTGGGGTCATGCCAGAACAATAGAAAACATTTTGGAAAAACACGAATGCACTTATGCGATTTCCGACAAATTCGGCAATGACCATTTTATACAGGATGCATTGATGAAAAAAGGTCGTCAGATAAAACTTGACCAAATGGTACGCGGAGAAAGCGATATAGCGGTCGCCGCCGCGTCAATTCTTGCCCGCGCTGCATTTGTACATAAAATTGCCGACATGCAGTGCCAATATGGGATTAATTTTCCAAAAGGCTGTGCCTCCCAGGTGAAAGACTGTGCTGCGGAATTTATCTCCAAATACGGCAAAGACCGCCTCAAAGAAGTATGCAAGACTCATTTCAAAACATATAATGAAGTTTAATAATCGGAAGTATTATTAATTTTATGGTATAATTTTTGCAGGGTAGTACCACAACCTCACCCACACACGTATTTAACTAGGAAGTCGGTGGAAGGAGGTGGTAATATGACCAATATAATAATGAAAACCGTTATAACGGTAATTATAACGGTTTTACAAATTATTATCTATTGGCTATAGGGTACTAAGCGAAGCCTCAATCAAAAGGTACTTGGTTGGGGCTTCCCCCTATATTTTTATTATAACGTACCTTAAATACTTTTTCAAGTATATAAAGACACGTTACTTTATCTTTTGGAAATAGTCGTTATCAATACTTGCAAAATACCCGCAGGTAGCACCGTTTTGAGAATCGGTGGAGGTTGGATTACAGTACTTACTCTTTGTAAAATCGTCAGTGTCCTCAATATATTGTGTTCTCCCTTTACAGGATGGTGAACCCAGCGGGCAGACCCTGTCCCCTTTATCTATAACAAATGCAAATGTATCATGCCCAATACGATTTGGTTTGTTGGAAGTTCCGTTTACGTCAAAAAATATTATAGGATTTGATGTAGAACCCCCTGTTTCCACAATTACACTCATTCCGTTCTTCAGCTCCATGTAACCATCATTTAAAAGCCCCTCGTCAAATTTTGAACCTCCGGTAAATATATAATATTTCTTTGCAGCATAACTACCATTGCCATTTTTATTCAGGGCATGAATACCTGTAAATGCTTCCGCAAGCACTTCCGAAAATACACGATATTGACCATCCTTGCAGTAATCACTCGAGTTTGCGGTACAATAAGTGCTCTCGGTCATCATCAACTGCTGAGAGTGAAAATAACTTACCGCATTATGGAGAAGATTAGCTGCAACTTTATACCTGGTTTCAAACTCCTTATACTTTGTTTTTTCAGTCAAAGATGGCAGTGTCATTGCAGCAACAACTCCGATTATCCCCAGAGTTATCAAAACTTCAGCCAATGTAAATGCTTTCTGTCCCATTCTTCCTCCAATCGCTTCAGGTTACAACTAAAAAATTTCAGAATATTTAGTGCATGTAATAATATTATATATTATACTTAATAAAAAATCAATTATTTTTTAGCTAACGGATTATTAAATTTATAAAAAATTTAGTTACCATTAATTTAAAAAGGAAAATTAATGGGAAATATAAAACATCTGTTAGGAAAAAGGATTAAAGAAATCCGCAAAAGAAGAGGTCTTACACAGGAGAAACTTGCAGAATTAGCAGGAATAGAAATTCCGAGCCTCAGTAATATTGAAAACGGTAAAAATTATCCTAATAATGACACACTGGAAAAAATTTCCGATGCGCTTTCCGTAGAGCCGTATGAACTTTATATGTTTGAATACTACAGACCCAAAGAGGAACTTATAAAAGAAATGACACTGGCTATGAGTGAAAATGAGATACTTACACAGAATATGTATAAATATTTCATTTGCATAAGATAATTGGGCTCAATCAAATGCCTAACTGCGGCTTATTAACACACAGATACGAAAAAAGCGGGGGTAAATCCCCGCCTCAATCATTGTCCGATACAACTGTTCAAGTACTCTATCGTACTGACTTTTTCTTCATACAAGTATTTTATAAAATTAAGATAAGCCTGATCGTATGAAGTGATAACAAGATTTATCTCAAAGCCGTCAGTGCAAAACGGTTCGTAATCATAAACAACATAACTGTTGTATTTACTTTTCCATTCTTTTCTTTCAACGTGGCTGTTATTTTCTTCTACAATATCTTCTAACCACGCTACAATATCTTTATTTACATTTTTCATTTCCAAGCGATTGTACCTGTTGCAATCGTGATAATTATTTCCGGTCAACATACCAAATACTCCAAAAAATTATTATACTGCAATTGTAATTCTTTTTTGGCTCCAAATAATCCCCTGTAGGTCTAAGTTAATATAGGAATATTTGGTAATTTTATTTTGGAATTCTTGATTTTTTTTGCTCAGCATTATAAAATTGCATATCAATACAAGAGAGGGACTATTATGAGCGAAGATTGTATTTTTTGTAAGATAATTAACGGTGATTTCGGGACAGAATTTATTTACGAAAACGAACACCTTGTAGTATTCAAAGATATTAACCCGAAAGCTCCTGTTCACCTGCTTGTGGTTCCGCGAGTTCATGTCGCATCATTGAACGAACTTGAGGACAAAAACCTTATGGGTGAACTTTTGATGGGTGTAAAAGAAGCCGCAAAAAAAGCAGGGTTAAAATCTTACAGAACTCAGATTAATACTGGCAAAGAAGCAGGTCAGGAAGTATTCCACCTCCACATTCATGTATTAGGAAAGAATTAATAAAACCGCGTGCCGGCAGAACATTTAATCTAAGTGTCGCATTTGGCTCCTACTTATCGCAAAATTTTCGCGGATACTGTTAGAAATTTAATAAGGAGAATTTTATAAATGAAAAACGGAATAGAAAACGGATATTACCATGAAATTACCCCGTCAGGTTTCGGGCTTGCAATAAAGGCAGGAAAAGTTTTATTTTCCGAACAATCAGAATTTCAAAAAGTAGAAGTATTTGAAACGGAAAGCAAACTTGGCAGAGTTCTGACCCTTGACGATTTGATGATGACAACCGAAGGTGATGAATATCATTACCACGAAATGATAGCGCACATCCCAATGATGAACCATAAATGCCCGAAATCCGTCCTTGTAATAGGCGGCGGCGACGGCGGAACAGTAAGAGAAGTTTTGAAACACAAAACAGTAGAACGTGTAGTTCTTTGCGAAATCGACGGAATGGTTATCGATGCTTGCAAAAAGTACCTTCCGACAATTTCCTGCGGACTTTCCGACCCGAGAGTTGAAATTCTCGTACAAGATGCAATCGAATATATCAAAGATAAGAAAAATGAATTTGATATTGTATTAATCGACAGTACAGATCCGATGGGCCCCGGTGAAGGTTTGTTTACAGAAGAATTTTACACCAACGTTAAAAATTCCCTGAAAGAAGGCGGCATTGTTGCGGCTCAATCAGAAAGCCCATTTGTAAACAAAGAAGAAATCAAAAAAATGTATAACTTATTGAAAAAAGTATTTCCGATTTGTTCAACATATACCTCAAACATTCCGACCTACCCTGGCGGATACTGGGCATGGGCATTCTGCTCGGAAACCGTTCAACCTTTATCATACATAGATGAAGAACGCTGCGCAGAGATTACAAAGACCTGCAAAATTTATAACAAAGATTATCACATGGCACGCTTTGCACTGCCTAATTATTTGAAAGAGTTACTGTAGGGCTTTTGAAATACTTAAAACATCATCCTCAATAACATACTTGACCTCATCCACTTCAGGATTAATTTCAAGAAATTGAATTATTGAGTTTGATATATAAAGCCCGTAACCATTACCGCTTTTATTAAACTTTTTTATCAACAGGTTTTGATTATTAATATCAAAGCCTGTTTTTATAATTTTAAGCACATTTTTATCCATCTTAAAGAGCACCTTTGTCTCGGAAGGATTAACACCGAGAAGCTTTAAGACATCTTTTGGCATATAAAGTTCCCATCCGGTACCGCTCGGCACCAATTTTCTCTGCATTCACAATCTCCTAATTGTCATGTTTTTGTCGCCTATTGACAAATATATAAAGGAACAATATAATAATTTGTATGTTACATTTAGGGTACATAAACATGACAAAGAATAAATATTCAATCGGCGGTTTTACTCTCGCAGAAGTTTTAATAACACTAGGAATTATTGGGATTGTCGCTGCAATGACTCTGCCGTCCCTTGTTGGAAAATACAAAGAAAAACAGAGGGTAACCCAACTAAAAAAGGCCTACTCCATTCTAAATCAGGCATTTCTAATGGCAGTAAAAGATTATGGAACTCCCGACAACTGGGGACTTGTCCAAACAGTTACCGGAGAAGTTGATGAAGAAGGCGAGCAGATTCTTGACAACAGTGGTTCTGTCAAAGCAATGGGCATTTTGAAAAAATATATAAAGCAAAAATCATTTGCCGAAAATGAAATTATAGGTTATGTAAGATCGCTTGACGGTCGTGAAGCATGGTGGCCATGGAAAGCAGAATCCGATAAATATATATATATTGCGGATGGTACAGTCCTTGCTCAAGGCTGGATAAGCTCGACAGATTCATGTGCAAAAGGCCAGTGCGGCGACTTCTGGGTGGTTTTCCCTTCCAGAAATATGAAAATTGGCGTTGATGTTTTTAATTTCAACTTTACCACCAAAGGTTTTGTACCGAAAGGAATGCAAAATGATACAGGATATCCTTTCCCCAAGAAATGTAGCATGACAGATACTTCTGTCGCTGCGGATCATCAGGGACGCGGCTGTACAGCATGGGTAATTTTTAATGGAAACATGGACTATTTGCATTGCAACAATCTTTCATGGGATGGTAATACCAAGTGTAAGTAAATCTTTCCGAATATTATCACATTGAAGAAAACCTTTTTTATGATATAATTTTTCAAGAAGAAATATCAATCGGGGAGAACTTATGTCTATTATCATAATGATACTTTTACTGAGCGTGCTCATACTTGTCCACGAAGCAGGTCACTTTCTTGCTGCAAAAATGTTTAAAATGAAAGTTGCAAGATTTGGCTTCGGACTTCCAATAGGGCCTACTCTGTGGGAAAAACAGGTAGGTGATGTAAAAGTACTTGTCCATGCATTTTTGCTTGGCGGTTATGTGGCATTCCCCGATGATGATAAGGAGTTAAACCTCCCTGCGGATTCTCCTGACAGGTTTATGAACAGACCTGTTTATCAACGTCTAGTTGTTGTTTCTGCAGGCGTTTTTGCAAACGTTGTTTGTGCATTTGTTCTTGTCTTTTTAACTGCAGCTCTTTGGGGACACATGCCTTCAGGCAAATATGACATTTTTGTTAAAGATATAGTCGCTGCAAAAGAAGCATCAATATGGCAATCAGGACTTGAAAAAGGTGACAAAATTCTTAAAATCAACGGGATTAACGTCACAACAACAGCGGCTCCTGTTTTGATAGCACAGCTTAGCAAAGAAAATGACGGTAAGGTAAATAAAATCCTGGTTGAGAAAAATTTCAAAAAACTGCACTCGCTTAATCAAACATTCACCCAAGATGAAATTATTCCAAAAGATGTTTTAATCAAACTTCCGTCAAAAGAATACGAAAGTGCAATTACACTAAGTGATAATGTCTTAAAAGGACTTGAAAAATACAACGACCCCGAAGTAAAACTTTCCGAAAAACAAATAAAACTCAGAGACAAACTTGATACAAAAAATTATCTGATCTCTGATGGCGAAATTACATTGAATGACATAGCCTACGCGATTTCGGATAATGTACACCCTATCAATATGGAAGTTCTCAGAAACGGTAAAACACTTGAACTAAAACCTATTTATCCAAACAAAGACGGGGTAATGGGTATACAAATGGAAGTAAGGGAAATCGTAATTCCGACCAAAGGGCCGAAAGCTATCGTTAAAACAAGCGTCAATTATCTCTGGGAACAGACATCAATGCTTCTTTACGGTTTATACCAGATATTTACAGGCAAAATTCCTCTAAAAGATTTGCATGGAGTTGTCGCAATAACCAAAGTCGGCGGAGATATAATAGAACAAAACGGATTCTTTTCAGGACTTCTGTTAACTGCAATAATCTCGCTGGATCTTGCTATTGTAAACTTTTTACCGATTCCGGCACTCGACGGAGGACATGTACTGTTCCTTCTTATAGAAAAGTTAAGAGGTAAACCTCTTGATGAAGAAACTATTGATAAAATCGGAACCGCAGGCTTTATGCTTCTTATCGCCCTCATGGTTCTGGTTGTATTCAACGATATTTATGCACTATTGACACAAAAATTATAACCCTATATTGAACACGTTCCAAAAATATGCTATAATAATAAATATTATTATCAACGTGAATGTCAAATATGGGGGAATGATGATTAAAAGAGGTTTCACTTTGGCGGAAGTTCTTATAACACTTGGCGTTATAGGAATTGTTGCAGCAATGGTATTACCATCTGTTCTTGTACAAAACAGAGAAAGAGAGAATACCGCAAAATTAAAAAAAATATACAGCACAATGACGCAGGCTTACACACGTGCGGTAGCAGAACGAGGAACTCCGGACTTTTGGGATTTAATGGGTAAAGATGACCCTACCGGTGCTGAAAATCTAAAAAAAATACTTTCCCCGTATTTTAACGTGAAACCTTCAGGCATAGAAGGCGAAGTATGGAGAAACGCTAACACAAGACAGCTTGATAATAGTGCAGGTCCGAATATCGGTGCAAGTGAGGGAAGCACATATTCTACTTTTGCTGTAGTCGACGGAATGTCGCTTGCTTTCAGAGTTGAGGATAAAGATTGTAAAGCCGTATTCGGCGATTCAAGAGCTCTTCAGAACGTCTGTGCCACATTTATTGTTGATGTAAACGGAAGCAAACATCCTAACCAGTTCGGCTTTGATATTTTTCAATTTTATATAACAAAATACGGGCTCCAGCCTTACGGAAGTCAGTCTGATACGACATATCCGTTTGAAGACAGTTGTCAGCTTGGAAGCGACGGTTATGGCTGCGCAGCATGGGTAGTTTTTAGAGGAAATCTTGACTACCGCCACTGCTCGGATCTCGAGTGGAACGGAAAGTTCAAATGCCACGGATTAATGGATTCTAAATATAACAGTGATTTATAAACTGTAAATTTTTCTTGATTGTGTTATTATATAATTAATAACAGTCCCGTAATTCGCAAAAATTTTTTGAGAAACAGGAAACTTTTTTTCAGAAAAAACATCTAATAAAGAAACACTTGAGCTCAAATCGGATTTAGGGATAATTTGGAGGAAAATTTAAGAGAATGAGAAAGTTTATGAGAAGAAGTTTTATTTTCTTAGGTGCATTTATCTTATTGTTTGGATGCATAATCCGTAACAATGTAATGGCATACAGCCCTGTTGACCTGTATGATCAAGTCTGGAGACTGATTAATATTAAATACGTAGACCAGACAAACAACTCACAGGATTGGTTAAAATGGCGGCATAAATATGATAACAAAATCCTGACAAATGAGGATGCGTATGTTGCAATCAACACAATGGTTGCCAGCTTGAATGATCCTTACACTAAATTTTTAGACCCGAAAGAATTTGCAGAAGAAACAAGCTCTATTAAGGGTTCTCTGAAAGGTATCGGGGTTCAGATTGCGGTAAAAGACGGTAAGTTAACAGTAATCGCACCTCTTGAAGATACTCCTGCAGAAAAAGCAGGTCTGAAAGCTGATGATGAAATCCTTGAAATTGACGGCAAAAGTACAAAAGGAATTACTGTTGATCAGGCTGCAGATTTAATAAGAGGTAAAGAAGGTACAAGCGTTAAACTGTTAATCAAACGCAAAGACACAGAGCCCAAGCTTTATACCATTACTCGTGCAGAAATTGAAGTAAAATCTATTTCTCAAAAAATACCTGAAAATATCAAAATGCCTGATGATATCGGTTATATCAGACTAAGTTCTTTCATCAGCAGAAATGCGGCATCGGAATTCAAGAGTATTCTTGAACAGGGTGCAGGGAAAAAAGGATTTATTATCGACCTTCGTGCAAATCCGGGCGGATTGTTAAGCAATGCAATATACATCTCTGATATGTTTCTTGACGATGGTACAATCGTAAGCACGGTTGACAGAGACGGTTATAAAGAAACTCAAAGAGCAACCCGCGGAGTTGTAACAAGAAAACCTGTAGTAGTATTGATTAACGGCGGATCTGCGTCGGCAAGCGAAATCTTCTCAGGTGCAATGAAAGATAACGGCAGAGCAATTATTATCGGTGAAAAATCTTTCGGAAAAGGTCTGGTTCAGGAAATCAATAAACTGCCTTACGAATCAGGTATAAACATTACCATCCAAAAATATCTGACTCCAAACGGAACAGATATCAACAAAAAAGGCATAACTCCTGATATTGAAGTAAAACTTACCGAAGAAAATGTTAAAAACAAAGACGATGTTCAATTGAAAAAAGCAATTGAAGTTATGCAAAAAATAACAAGCGGTCAGGAACTTGCAATATATTAAAATTGAAAAAGCTCCCGAAATCGGGAGCTTTTTTTATTGAGTGGAAGCTGGTTGAAATATTTTACCCTCTCACTTTAACGCATACGCTGTGGAATGTTATGAGGAAAAACTGATGTATTTGTTTTCGAAATGATAGCGGAAACAGAGTGGGAGCGTGTTAAGAAAATAAATACATCAATTACTGATTTTCTAATATTAAAAATTTTGTTCTACACTTGCCACTTCACCCATCTCGTTAACAAATAAAAAAGGGAGCTTTCGCTCCCTAAAAATTTTTAATTCCCTTTACCTTTTATTTCCTTACATGTGCACTCTTGGCACATTTGCTACTTAACTTTAACGCATGGTACTATTTCCCCACCTATCCTATCCTATCCTATCCTATGAGGCATTATAACCGGATTTCAGCTTATTTAAAACTCAACTTTACATTTGTTTACATTTTAAAAAGGAGGATTTCGTCCTCCTTTTTAACTATCTGTTTTGCCCGTTAAATGCCTGTAAACCTAAGTATTTTGCAGCAGAACCCAGCTTCTGCTCAATCCTTATAAGCTGATTATACTTAGCCATCCTGTCTGTTCGAGAAGCAGAACCCGTTTTAATTTGACCGCAATTTGTAGCAACAGCAAGGTCTGCAATAAATGTATCCTCTGTTTCTCCGGAACGATGAGAGACAATTGCCGTATAGCCTGCAGCATTTGCCATCGAAATTGCATTCAGCGTTTCTGTGAGTGTACCTATCTGGTTTACCTTAATCAGAATTGAATTTGCAACCCCGCGGCGGATACCTTCCGCAAGACGACGCGTATTTGTTACAAACAAATCATCCCCGACAAGTTGACAGCGTTTTCCGAGTCTATCGGTCAGTTTTTTCCATCCGTCCCAATCCTGTTCAGCCATACCGTCCTCTATTGAAATTATCGGATATCTATTAACCCAATCTTCAAGAAAATCTACCATTTCATCAGGTGTCAGGTCTTTTCCTTCTCCTTTAAGCCTGTAAATTCCATCCTCATAGAATTCAGACGATGCAACATCAAGGCAGATTTTAATCTGGTCTGTATTGTATCCGGCACGTTTTATAGCTTCTAAGATTACTTCAATACCTTCCGCGTTGGATTGAAGGTTCGGCGCAAAACCTCCCTCATCCCCGACAGAGGTTGCAAGTCCGCGTTCGTGGAGAACCTTTTTCAGGGTATGGAAAACTTCAGAACCCATCTGGATTGCCTGCTGGAAGTTTTTAGCACCAACCGGCGCAATCATAAATTCTTGAAAATCAATATTATTGTCAGCGTGTGCACCGCCGTTTATAATATTCATCATCGGAACAGGGAGAGTAAGCGCGTTAATTCCGCCGAGATATCTATATAAAGCCATATCATAACCGTTAGCTGCAGCCTTGGCACATGCCAGCGACACGCCCAAGATTGCATTTGCCCCGAGTTTGGATTTATTTTCAGTGCCATCCATATCTATCATAAATGTATCAATTTCACGCTGGTGGCTCGCCTTTTCACCAATAAGTTCCGGTGCAATGATATTATTTACATTATTTACGGCTTTCATAACACTTTTTCCAAGATAACAGTGTTCATCCCCGTCACGGAGTTCCAATGCTTCAAAAATTCCTGTAGAAGCACCAGATGGTACAGCGGCCCTTCCTATTTTACCGTCTGTAAGTTTTACATCGACTTCAACAGTCGGATTACCACGGGAATCCAGTATTTGACGTGCATAAATATCTTCTATAAATGTTGACATAACCACTTCTCCTTTACCATTAGTACACCGTATTTGTCGCCATTCTGTCATAAAATATTTTTTTATGCAAGCCGCTAACCATGTAATTTTTCTTTAACCTTAAATATAATACGTTTTATACTCCCCATATAGCCGAAGAACAATACGGCAGAAGCGCTTACCCAGGCAATCGGGCCGGCATAAAACATTCCGATATAGCCGAATTTCATTGCAAGATAAACCGCTGCAAAAGATCTCATGACAAGTTCAGCGATACAGGCAAACAGTGGAAATATCGTCTCACCCATACCCTGCAATGCATTTCTGTATATAAAAATCTGTCCTAAAAAGAAATAAAAAACCGTACTTATCAAAAGATAATGATGAGCAATATCGATTATTTCTTCCGTAGCTGTTCCTATAAATGCACCAATAATATCTGTACCCCAAATCCGCATTACAAATGCCATTAATAAACTTAATGCAATATTTATAGTAGAAGTCTTTATTACGCCTAGTCTTATCCTTTTAAATTTTCTTGCACCAAAATTTTGAGCAACATAAGCCGCAAGAGCTACGCCAAAAGACATCATCGGAAGCGTCGCAATCTGTTCAATTCTGAGTGCCGCTGTTAATGCAGCAATTACATTTGAGCCAAAAGTATTACAAACACTCTGAATAATAATTATGCTTATCCCGATAATAGAAAACTGCACCGCCATAGGAAAACCTATACGCAGATGCTCATAAACAGAATCGTAAAACTTTTTATCAAATTTTATAAGCCAGTCGCTTTTCTTTAAATGCAAAATAGGAAATTTATATTTCACAAAAAATAAACACAAAATTACGGAAATTGCCTGCGAAAGATTAACCGCAACAGCAGACCCCGGAACCCCCATGTGAAAAACTTCAATAAATAAAAGCGCCAGAATAATATTTGCAACAGAAGCAAGAATTAAAAAATACAAAGGAGTCTTGCTGTCGCCAAGCGCCCTTATAATACTTGCCAACAAATTATAAAATGTAGCAGTTATCAAACCTATAATTACAATCTCAATATACCAGTAAGCATCATGATAAATATTTTGAGGTACATTCAGCCAGTGCAGCATGGGATTCATAAAAATAGTACATAAGACTGAAAAAATTAAAGTAATAATCGTACTTAAAATAGTAGAAACAACCGCAGAATCCCTTACTCCGTCATAATCTTTAGCGCCGTATCTCTGCCCCGTTACGACCGCAAATCCGTTTGTAAATCCTACAATCACAAACATAATAAGAAAAAACAACGGAGCCACCGCTCCTACCGCGGCAAAAGGTTCAACACCAAGAAGCCTCCCCACAATAACAAGATCAGCAATATTATATAACTGCTGAAAAATGTTACCGATCAAAAGCGGCACTGAAAACATCAGTATTAATTTTAACGGCTCTCCCTTAGTCAAATCTTTAATCATATAACTTAATTATATAGCAAAAATTTGTTAAATAAAAAGTGCTTGAAATTAAAAAACTTTTGTGCGAGAATAAAAGCCGTCAGCTCGGACAGGTGCTGAAGCAACTGGGGCATATGACAACTGAATAAAGAATAAACCTTGGCTGGGTAGCTCCCGTGAGCGAAGCGAACAAGATTAATAAATTGTGAGAGCAGCGCTCGAAGCAACTGAGCCGGTTGATAATTAAATAAACTTGAAAAACCTTGGCTGGGTAGCTCAGTTGGTGAGAGCGCACGGCTCATACCCGTGAGGTCGAGAGTTCGAATCTCTCCCCAGCTATTTTTATTTGGTTTTTGTATATTTTTATAGCAAGAGAGCGCACGGCTACCTCTCGGAAAATGATACTTAATCATTTTCCTCGGCAGAGTCCCTGAGGTCGAGTCTTCCAATCTCTCCCATGCTATTTTTATTTGGTTTTTGTATATTTTTATAGCGAGAGAGCGCACGGCTACCTCTCGGAAAATGATACTTAATCATTTTCCTCGGCAGAGTCCCTGAGGTCGAGTCTTCCA
>CALVBD010000011.1 GCA_944325635.1 Candidatus Gastranaerophilales bacterium
TCTTTTAAGTCTGGGTTTGTTTTTTTCAAATCTTCTATACGCGCTTCCATCTGGCGTTTTGACGGGTTCTCTATCCCCTCCCGGCGGAACAAAGCACCCGCCAGTTCCTCGTATGTCGTGTAGTCCTTGTTTGTGAAAGTGATTGGTTTTCTTGCAGCAGCTTCATTTTTTACGGCTTCAATTTCTGCTGCAACTTTTTTATATCCTTCTATTGCTTCTTCTTTAGTTTGTCTGCCCTGCAGTCTTTTGTCATCTGCCTCAAGTTCTCCGGGCACAACAACATCATCGCCTGCCCAGCCGCGGATTTTGCCACCATTGGCTTCAAGAAGTTCCTCTTTTGTACAGCCGAATTTTTGAGCAAGTGCTTCTATACTTTCACCGTTCTGGAGAACAACTTTTGTATTGCCTTTACCATCGTATTCTACATTATATTCCTGTCCGTCAACTACTTTTGTCTGGGATAATTTTTTATTTTCGTTATTAAATGTTGTTGTTGATGTAGTTTTACCATCATTAACAGTTTCTGTATGACCGTTTTCGTCATATGCTTTTTCTGTTGTTTTGCCCTGTTCTTTTATTGTTTCAGAAACAACTTTGCCGTCTTTTACAGTTCTTGTTGTTTCTTTGCTATATTCAGTAATATTTTCGGTCACAGTACCGTCTTCATTATAGGTATATTCTGTTCGTTTTTCTTTTGCCGGAATGCCTTCATTTTCGAGTTTTGACATTAAAACAGGATTGCCGTTTTCATCATAAAGATAAGATTCTGTAGTTGCGCCGTTTTTAATCGTTGCAGAAGCCGGCTTGCCGTTTTCCATTTGTATTGTCTGAACAGGGAAACCGCCTTCTCCGGTCAGTTCTATCTGCTTTAATTCGCCGTTTGCATCGTAGTTTGTAACTTCTTTTTGCCCGTTTTGATATACTGTCTGCTTGCTTTTCAGTTTCTTATCTTTGTCATAGTATGACGTAATTGTTTCACCGTTTTCACCCTGAATGGCAACTTCTGACGATCTATCCGGATGAATTGTTTCGGTTGAACCGTCTTTATACTTGATTAATACTGTCTTTTGACCGTTATTATCTATAACTTTTGAGTCTGCAATATTTTCGCTTGACTGGGATAGCTCGTTGATAAAGTTCAACAAATCTTTTTTATCAACATCTTTAATATTATTCTTTTTAAGGAATTTTTTTGCTTCTCTGGCGGAAAGAGTGTCATTACCTGCGGCATCAAGTATTTTTTCCTGAAACTGTTTTACTTCATCTGCGTCAAGAACTCCGTCTTTGTTGACATCAACGGAGTCAAAAATATTCTGCATACTTTTATCTTTGATATTTTCCTTTTTAATACCGCCTTTTAACTGCTCGGTATTCACACTACCCATTTTGCCGCCGCGGTCAAGCTTTAGTTCACTCATTTAGTAAACAGTCCTTTCAATTAATTTTCCACCTAAAAAAGCTATCGACTGTTTTTGCGGATTTCTTTAATATTTTTTACGCTCTTTTTTACATTTTTTTACAATTCTTCATTCCGGACACGTGGAAAAATTGATTGAAGCAAAGTATGAACTTTCGTTTTTCAAGCTATGCGGAATCGCATTCCCATCGGATGCAACGACTTTGCGATCCCGGGTCGGAACACGGGATGACATAAAATATTAAATTACCATACGACTTTACGACTATGCGATTATGGGTAGCAGCTCACAATACGAATTTATTTTATCGTTTTGCCAAGTTTTGCAATGGTCTCAATATCTTCGTGCGGCTCTTTGCCAAGAGTTGTCAGGTAATTTCCGATTAAAATGCCCTCAACACAAGTTTTTAAAGCTTTTTCCTGATTTTCTTCCGACAAACGCATTCTCCCGCCGCAAAAACGCAAAATCGAATTCGGGTTTGCTATTTTAAATACTGCAAGGGTTCTTAGGATATTTTCTTCGTCTATTTTATCGTAATAATTCTCAAACGGAGTTTCAGGTATCGGCATAAGAATATTTATCGGAATGCTGTCGGGTTCAATTTCCGCAAGCTCAATTGCCATTTCAACCCGCTGTTCAACGCTTTCTCCCATCCCGAGAATTACACCGCAGCAAAGTTCCATTCCGTATTTTTTGACCAATTTACAGGTATTAAGTCTATCCTGCCATGTGTGGGTTGTGCAAACCGACGGATAGTAAGATTCCGCGGTATTTATGTTATGGTGAAACCTTTTAAGTCCAGCATCAGCTAACGCTTTTGCCTGCTCTTCGTTTAAAATCCCGATGGAGGCACAGCTTTTTATTCCTTCGACTTTATTCAGGGCTTTTATCATCTCAAGAATTTTGTCAAAATCTTCCTCATCCGGAGTTTTACCTGATGTAACAATGGCAAATCTGTCCGCCTTGTTTTCTCTGGATTCTTCCGCAGCTTTTATGACATCCTCAACAGATATAAGCGGATATGATTCGATATCCGTTCTGTAGTATGAACTCTGCGCACAGTATTTGCAATTCTGAGAACATTTGCCGTTTCTGGCGTTCACTATGGAACAAAATTCCACTGTGTCTTTCACATACTTTGATGAAAGCTCCAAAAGCTCTTCCAAATCCATATTATATAATTTCAGTAATTCTTCTTTTGATAATTTTATTCCGGCTGCCATAAAAATTCTCCCCGTTCGGGAAAAATCTTACGCCAAAATCGCTATCAAGTCAAATCTTACGGGGTTGGCGGCTTTTTCTTAAAAATCTTATTAAACCCTTTTTTGAAAAAATCGCAAACTTTTGTCCAGCCGTCTTTGAGTGTTGTAGTATTTATATTTTTTAATTTATTCGGCAAATTTGTAAACGTATTTTTCAAAGAAGGGAGAAGTTTTAATTTTTTCAGCCCGAAAATTCCGACCCCTACCATCAATGCTCCGAAAAGAAGTTTTTTCCAGAAAGGATTTTTTGACTGTTTTTGCTGCGGGTTTGTGTAAACCATCTGGTCTGTCATCGGTTGATTAAGATTTGCTCCTGAGACAGGAAACTGAGGACTGCCCATATATCGGGGAGTTGTTCCGGTTATAAATGCTGCGCCGTCGTAATCCAAAATTCCGTTTGCCGCTGCCATATCTAATGCATTTACAAGATTCGGTGATAACATATTTTCTCCAACCGTTAAAAGCGCACACGCCTTTTATTACTACACATTTATATAAAGTTTCATTTTTGTTATAAATTGCTTTTTCGCTTTGTATTTGTTACATTTTATTAATATGAGAGAATATTTTGATTTTAAAGGGATTTGGCACAAAATTTTTAATTGGTGCAGTGAAAATAAATTTTTAGTTATTTTATGGATTTTATGTTTGATTGCACTTGTAATTTTCACGGGGCATTATTCAAACATTCTGCTGGACGTCGGGCGTGAGGTATATTATCCCGAGAGAATTCTTGAAGGAAAAGTTTTATATAAAGAACTTTTCAATATATACGGGCCTTTCTCTTATCAGTGGAATGCGTTACTGCTCGCAATTTTCGGTAAAAAACTTTCAACATTTTATTTGTCAGGGGGGATTTGCTCTATCGCCATTGTGAGTGCAATTTTTCTCATTGCTAAAAAATTCTTTACTCAAAGCCTTAGTTTTGCCTTCGGGTGTCTTACTATAGCAACGGGAATTTGTGCTCCGCACTTATTTAACTTTACATTTCCATACTCTCAGGCAATGCTTTTCGGTACTGTCGGATTTTTGTATTCTCTTTTGTTCCTTCTAAAATTCAACGAAACAAAAGAGTCAAAGTTTTTGTACATTTCAGCCCTTCTTGCAGGATTTGCTGCGGCTAACAAGTATGATTTTTTACTCTACGGTGTATTTCTTTTCGGTGTTGCATGCTTTACAAAAAATATCAAATATATTCTGAATTCTATCACCTGCTTCATGTTAGTTCCGTTGATATCTTTCGGGATTTTATTTTTGCAGGGGCTGACCTTTGTTCATCTCCTTGAAACATCTCAAATTTTGTCCGCTATGGCAAAATCAAACACACTCAAATATTTCTACTCAATTCAGGGAATATTTTTTAATAAACAAATGCTTACATTATATCCGATTGCTGCAGCAAAAACTTTACTCCTTGCAGGCGGAACTTTTCTTGGGATAAAATTATTTGATAAAAATAAAATCGCAGGCTGGGTCGTAACCTCGCTATTTGCAATACTTACAGTTATATTTACAACGCCGGCAAACTTTGTATTTGTCCTTCCCGCACTTTTAATCGCAAGTTTATTCAGTATTAAAAAATTCAAGGAAAACTCTTCGCTGTTAATTCTTATTCTTGCAGTTCTTTCTGTTAGCGTAAAATCTTTCCTAAGCTTAACACCAATGAATTACGGCAACTACTGTTTTGCAGTCTCGCTGATTGGGGCATTCGCGCTTTTGCTTTCGTATTTTGATAAAAAATATCAAAAAGCCGCGCTGATTTTTATATCAGCAACGGCTATATGTTTCTTTGGAATGTTTTCTTATAGCAGAATTTTCCAGAATAATACTAAAATATCTGTTCCGCGCGGAACAATTTATACAAACCCGCAGGACGGAAATGCAGCGCTTGAACTCCTCGGATATTTCAAATATAAAAAGATTAAAAATGTTGTCATCTATCCTGAAGGCTTGCTTTTAAATTTTCTGTCCGAAACTAAATCCGACGACTGGTACAATTCAATGATTCCGTTATACGAAGAAGTTTTCGGGGATGAAAGATATATTGATTATTTCGCACAAAAAAGACCTGAAAACTTTGTCCTGAGCAACCTTAATACAAAAGATTACTACTATGAACTCATCTGCGTAAATTATGCAATACCTTTCTGCAAATTCCTTGTAACAGGCTACAATCCTGTAGAAGGAATAGATTACGGCAGAAGATTTCTGATTTACGAAAGAGAATAATTTTTTATGATAAAATTCAATTATACAAATAGGAATAAGAGGAAATAAGAATGGATAAATTTTATATTACTACCGCAATAGATTACGTAAACGGCGCCCCGCACATAGGCCACGCTTATGAAAAAATTCTGACAGACATCATCGCAAGGCACTTTTCTCAAAGAACCGATGATATGTTCTTTTTAACAGGTACTGACGAACACGGGATTAAAATCCAAAAAACCGCTGCCTCAAAAGGTATTACCCCTAAAGAACTCTGCGATGAAAATGCCCAAAAATTTAAAGACGCCTGGAAAGCGCTCGATATTAATTACAACAAATTCATAAGAACAACCGACGATTATCACGAAAAAGCCGTTCAAAAAATCTTTAAAAAATTAGTGGACAAAGGTGATATTTATAAACATTCTTACGAAGGGCTTTACTGCACCGGCTGTGAATGCTTCCTCAACCCGAAAGATTTAACTGAAGATGGTCTTTGCCCAGACCATTTAAAAAAACCGGAAGTAGTTAAAGAAGAAAATTACTTCTTTAAATTAACTAACTATAAAGACGCAATAATTAAACACATTAAAGAACATCCTGATTTTATAGTTCCAGCGTTCCGAGCAAATGAAGTTTTAAATCAATTAGAAGATATTCAAGACATCTCTGTATCCCGCGCAAAATCAAATGTTCAATGGGGAATTGATGTTCTCGGCGACGACGAACAATCCATTTACGTATGGATTGACGCGCTTTCTAACTACATTACGGCGCTCGGTTATGACACGGAAGCTGACGCTCCTGATTTCAAAAAATACTGGCCTGCTGATGTTCAGGTTATCGGAAAAGATATCCTGAAATTCCACAGCATCTATTGGCCGGCATTTTTGATGGCGCTGGATTTACCGCTTCCGAAACATATCCTTGCGCACGGCTGGATTACGATTGATGAAACAAAAATGTCTAAATCCCTCGGCAACGTAATTTCACCGACTTCCGTTATTGAAAATTACGAACTCAAAGAGCCTGACGCGTTCAGATACTATATGGCAACCTCCGCCCCTTGCGGACGCGACGGAAATTATTCCGACGAAGATTTTAAAGAAAAAGTTAACGCTCACCTTGCAAACAGTATGGGCAATCTTCTCAACAGAACCCTTTCAATGCTTGTGAAATACTTTGACGGTGTCGTTCAGCCGAAAAACTTATCACTTGTTGACGGCGCAAATGAACTTTTGAAAAAAGCACTCGGAACAGTGAAAATTGTAGAAAACCACTTCAACCACTTTGAAGTGGCAGAAGCCGCGCAGGAAATCACAGGGCTTGTCGACATTGCAAACAAATTCGTCACAGATAACGCTCCGTGGACTTTAGCAAAAGAAGGAAAAATGGATGAATGCGCTCAAGTTCTCACAACCGTTCTGGAAGTTATGTGCATTGTGTCAGCACTGATTTATCCATACTGCCCGAACATTGCTAAAAACATGGCAAGACAATTATCGTTTAATCTGAGCGTAAAATTAGACGATTTAACAACCGATAACATAAAAGAGGGTAAACTTATATCAAAAGAAGATATAACCCCAGTATTCCTCCGTGTAGACTCTGAACTGGCAGATAAATCGGCTAAGAAATAACTCAAGAGAAAAACTTTAGATATTTTACAATTTCCGGTGAGGGGTAAATATGTGTGGAAATTGAAGAGTAAGTGGCGAGTAGTTCGATAAAATAAGCATTCGCTTCACTCCTCACTACTTTCCACCCTCTCCTGTCCTTCGGACACCCTCTCCCAGCAGGAGAGGCAACTAAAAACTACTTTATATATTGAACCCTTCACTCCTCATTCTTCACCATTCTCTTATTCAAAGGTTCGGTTGGGCATACCTGCCCAACAATAACCGGCACAACTATCTCTGTAAGATGCTGGTCAGATACGAAATGACATCTACTCAACTCTTTCGCCGTCACGGGAATATTTCTCAACTGTGCCGTCCGGCTTTGTTATAGAAACACTGCCGTCACCGGTCATAAACGCCTTATCCTGATATATAACAGTCCCGTCCTGCAGTGTTACCTCAAAAGATCCGCCATCACGCAGTAAATTAACATCAACAACATTTACTCCGTAAGAATGTCCAAAAAATTCATTGACAGATGCTTCATTAAAGCCTTCTGAATTAAACATTTTTGCTAAATCAGCACCGGTATATATATTACCGCCATTCTCGTCATAGGTGGTAAACATAAAATCATCTGTTTCTATAAATTCGCCGTTTTCGTCTTTTTTATAATTTTGTGCTACAGGAACTCCGGCTTCATCATATTTTACAACCTGCTTTACGCCGCTTTCTTCATTCGTAACAACAGCAGATTCAAATTTTACATTTTCTCCGGAATAGTTATATGTTTCCTCTATATTATTTCCGTTCAGGCCTGTTAGTTCTATCAATTCGGTATCACCGCTATAAGAATACTTTTCTTTTGTTCCCTCATATTCTGCTTCTATTGAACCATCAGGATTCTCTTTGTATGATATATTGTTCTGTTTAAAATATTCTATGTTTGAATTTTTTGCTTTTTGAGCTTCCTCACTTATTGGTTTTGTCTGGTTTTTATTAAGAATAGACTCTATAGACCCTTTCAAACTGTCCCAGGATTTACCGATAAGCCCCTTCTCTTCTGCAAGCGCTGCCATACTGACATCAGAAAAATCACTCTTATCAATGATTCCATTATTGTTTTTGTCTCCAAATATAGAACCTTTAGTAGTTTCTTTATCAGAATTTTTTACTATTTTCGTACTATTGCTTGCTTTATTTATTGAACTGACACCGTCAATTCCGCCCATAAGACCTCTCATTCTTATTTATTTTGCACATGAAAAAACTTCACGTATATACATGAAGTTTTTTCTCAAAAATAATATTCAGGTTTTATAAATTTATTTACATTACTTAATTATCTAATCTGAACCGGCATTATCAAGCAGACAAAGTCTTCTTCGCAGTTCGGTCTTAAGACTGTCGCTGACAATGGTGTGTTTAAACCGATATTAACTTCTTCGCAGTCAATATTTTTCAAAGCTTCCAGTACAAATTTATAATTAAATGCTATCTGCAATTCTTCACCGTCATAATTTATTGTTAATTCTTCTTCCGACTTACCTGAATCAGGAGTGTCACCGGTTAATTTAAGGCAATTTTGAGAGAAATCAAATTTTACAATACTTGTTTTCTCGTTAACCATAATAGCAACACGTTCAAGTGCAGAAATTAACTGTGCTACGTTCACAGTTGCTGTTTTCGGGCTTTCTGACGGAATTAACTGATTGTATTTAGGGAATTGACCTTCCAGAAGTCTGGATATCGTAATAGTTTTTTCTGATTTGATAATAATTTTTGATTTTTCGGTATAGATTTTAACAGACTCATCTTCAATCAGAGAACTCATCTTAATAAATTCATTCAGGGTTTTTGAAGGAATTATAAGCTGCTGGGATTTATTTTCAGGGTTTTTAATATTTTCTCTGACTCTTGCAAGTCTGTTACCGTCGGTTGAGGCAATTTCCAGAACCTGCCCCTGGATATCACATACAATACCTGATAAAAGGTTGCTTGCCTCATAGCTTGCAGCAGCAAACCCTGCCTGTCTTACAGCTTTTGTCAAAGGTTTTACTTCTATTTCAAAAGCGTCCTCTTCATTTGCTGTAAAATTAGAAACTTCCGGTGGGAATTCGTTTGCGGAAATACCGATTATGTCAAATTTTGAATTTTGGCATGTGATATTAACGGTTGTTGAACCTTCTGCCATTTCAAAAGTAATAAGTTTATCTCCAAGCTTGGAAACTATCTCGTTGAGCGTTTTTGAAGGAAGAGTTATTTTTCCTTCTTCTTCAACCTGCGCGCTGACCTCTGCAATTACTGTCAAATCAAGATCTGTTGCAACAAGCTTGATTGTACTGTTATCAATAGTTTCAATTAATATATTCAGCAAAACCGGCTGCAAAGCTCTAACGCTTGTAGCACGTTCTACTATTTTAATACCGTTATACAAATCCTCTTTCTTAATTACAAATTTCATCCCATACTCCTTTGTTTTTATGAATAAATGATATAATAAATAAAGTCGTAACTGAACAATATATAAACAAAATGTAACTTTAGACTCTTTTGAGTTTTGAACAACGAATTCTATATTAATTATTATATTAATAAATATATATATAAATATAATAGTAATAATAAGGACTAATTATTTGTAGAAAACTAACTGTAAATATTGTTATTATTGGTTTTTAGATGTTTATAATTTTGTAGAAAAGTATTGAGAGTTTTCTACAGAAAATAAATAAAAATAAAAAATCCTCCAAACGGTGTAGAAAACTAAAACTTTTTCTACAATATTCTACAAAGTTTTCTACAAAAGGCTTGTCAAATTTTTTACATTATAAATAAGGGTTGACAAAAATATATTTGTATGATATAAAGTAGGTGGGGTAAATGTATATTTATAAGTCTTGTCATACGACGAGACTTTCTTTTTCGGGAGAGGGGTAAGATAATTTAAGTTAAGGCGTGTTGCGGGAGCATGGTTTGTGCTGTGTGCGATTATTTATAAATCTCGAGATAAATTTTGTCGGAGACTTGTTGGAGATTTTTAAATTTTTCCTGAATAATCTCTGCGAGGTAATAGAGGTTGCTGGAAGTTTTTCCGGTTGATAGGTGGTAAGAAATGCAATCCATCATTACTCTGTGTAAGTTATGGATAATTTCTACTTCGTCGAGGAACTTGCTGATGCGCGAGTTAAAATCTGTATCCATTTTTACTCCTTTTGGATATTTTAATATCTATATTGGATATTATTATTCATAGATGAGTTTTTGTCAAGATTGTATAATAAATATTATGCGAGATAAAGATATTATAAAAAAGATTGGTAATAATTTGAGAGCAGAGCGGAATCGGTTGGGCTTGTCTCAAGATGAACTTGCTGAAAAAACCGGCTTACAAAGAGAGCATATCAGTAAAATTGAACGCGGTATTATTGATATGAGGGTTTCTGCGACTCTCGTACCTATCCTGAAAGCCTTAAATCTAAAGTTTGAAAAACTATACGAATTTGATGAATAAAAAAAGCCCCCAATCGGGAGCTTTTTTATTTTTAATTATTTTTACCTGTATTTATTATCAGGGTAATGTGCCTCAGGCACTTATGATTCTACGTATTCTCTTAAGCGTTTGCTTCTGTTCGGGTGGCGAAGTTTTCTCAGAGCTTTTGCTTCGATTTGTCTGATACGTTCACGAGTTACACCGAACAACTGGCCTACTTCTTCTAAAGTTCTCTGACGTCCGTCGTCCATTCCGAAACGTAATCTCAATACGTCGCGTTCTCTCGGAGAAAGTGTGCAGAGTACTTCTGCAAGGTCTTCTCTCAAAAGTTCTGAAGCAACTGTTTTGATAGGAGCATCAGCTTCTTTATCTTCAATAAAATCGCCTAAACGTGAATCTTCTTCTTTACCTATCGGTGTTTCCAATGATAACGGTTCCTGTGCGATTTTAATGATTTCGCGGAGTTTCGGGATAGAAACATTCATCTCTATTGCAAGTTCGTCCTCGGTAGGTTTTCTTGAAAGTTCCTGTGCAAGACGTCTTGTAACTTTTTTCAACTTATTAATTGTTTCTACCATGTGGACAGGTATACGAATTGTACGAGCCTGATCCGCAATAGCTCTTGTTATTGCCTGTCTTATCCACCATGTTGCATAAGTGGAGAATTTGAAGCCTCTTTCGTGGTCAAACTTTTCCGCTGCACGGATAAGACCGAGATTGCCTTCCTGAATTAAGTCTAAAAACAGCATTCCGCGTCCTACGTATTTTTTAGCAATACTTACTACTAAACGCAGGTTTGCCTGAACTAACTTCCTTTTTGCAATTGCGCCCGGAGTTCCGCCTTCAAGAATTTTTCTTGCAAGTTCGATTTCTTCGTTTGCGGAGAGAAGTTTAATTCTTCCGATTTCGCGTAAATACAATCTGACAGGGTCATCAACAGCTATTCCTTTAGGGAGTTCCATATCGTTTGAAGAATCTTCTTCTGTTGAATTCATCATATAGATGTCATCAAGATTTATTTTTCCGCCCATTTTTTCGGTAACAATATCTTCGATATTGTCGGTGCTGATGTCCATATTCATGTAATTTACACTGTCAGCATCGCCGTCTAATGAGCCATCCTCGTCTATATCTTGTAAATCCAAATTCTCTTCATCGAGAACACTTATAACTGAGGAGCCTGGTTGTCTTTTTTTAGTCATTCATTTTCTCCAATTTAAGTTTATTATTTATCTTATCTCTAAGCTGCATTTGAAGTTTTAGGGCTTCTGTATCGTCTTCATCTGCATTTTTATATAATTTTCGCATTTTTTCTTTTTCGTCTTCCCACTGACAACGTTTTATTCTTGCAATATTTTCTTCTATCACACATTTAAAGTCATCGGGTTTCAGATTTGTAAATGTTTCGGAAATACTTATTAAGTCTGTCAAAACATTCTGTATTTCAGGCTTTTCAACGTATTCCGTATACAATTGCTCAATTAATTCCTTTACATTATTTACGGTACAAATTAATTTGTCAATTGTAGATTTTACATTTATTAATGTTTCATCTGTAATGTACGAATTGTCAATCATTTCATTGATTTGGGCAAATGTTAAGTGATTGTCGGGTACAAAAAAAACACTCAATAAATTTTTTTGCGCTTTTTGAGAAATTGTTAACGTTTTCGTAACAATTTTTTTTATTTCGCGGTCTTCATTCTGTGAGAAAACCTGACTATTTTGTATCTTTCGAATTTCAGCAGCGAGTGCATTTTCATCTATTCCTACGGCATCTGCCACCATTTTGGTGTATTCTGCACGAATAATTGCGTTATTTATTTCCATTAATACAGGAAGCACAAGTTTTATAAACTTTGTTTTTTCCTGTGGTGTTTTGTAGTTGTGGCGTTCTTTCAGGAGGTTATTTATCTGAAAATCAATTAAAAGCGGAGCTTTTTTGACAAAATCCTTGTAACTTTCTGCGCCGACTGTTCTGATAAATTCATCAGGGTCTTTGCCTTCCGGAGGAGCAATTACGCGGATTTCGCAGGAGTACTTGTCGTCTGCGGCAGAGATGTAGCTTTCGTCAAACTGTTTTATGTTTCCAAGTCCTTCGAAGGCTTCTTTAATTATAGTGGCGCCTCTTTCTGTGGCTTTTTGACCTGCTGAGTCAGTATCAAAGGAAAGATATATTCTTCTTGATTTTGTGTAGCGCGATAAAAGTTTGACGTGGTCTGATGTTAAAGCTGTTCCGCAGGAGGCCACTGCATTTCCTATTCCGTGTGCCTGTGCGGAAATTACATCAAAATATCCTTCCATCAAGATTACGCCGTCCTCTTCTTTTATTGCGTCTTTTGCTGTATAAAGTCCGTAGAGAAGCTTACTTTTATTATATATTATTGAATCAGAAGAGTTCAGATATTTAGGGCTTTGTTCTTTTTCCAGTGCACGCGCACCGAATGCAACGTAATCTCCGATTTCGTTTTGAATAGGGATAATCACACGGTTTCTGAAACGGTCGATGTAGCCTTCACGTCCCATTATAACGAGTCCTGCTTTTTCGAGAACTTCATCTGAAAAGTCTTTTTTTAATACATCATATAATGTAGTGTATGCTTTCGGTGCAATACCGAGTGTAAATTTTTTCATTATTTCCTGAGAAATGCTTCTTGATTTCAAATATTCAAGAGCAGCATCAGCTTCGCGGGATGTTTTATTGACCAGAAGATCATGATAGAATTCGGCAGCTTTTTGACATGCCGTCATCATCTGATCCTTCAAGTCTTTTGAACCGTTGTTTCGTTGAAAACTTTCTGGCATTTCAAGGTTGAATCTTTTTGCGAGATCTTTAATAAGATCCACAAATTCAATGCCTTTGGTCTGCATAATAAATCTCAAAGCATCTCCGCCGGCACCGCAGCCGAAGCATTTGTAAATTCCAAGCTGAGGGTTCACTGAAAACGACGGAGTTTTTTCTTTATGAAAAGGGCATAAACCCCAGTAATGCGTTCCGTTTTTCTTCAGTATAACCTGCTCGGATACAACTTCTACAATATCAAGTCTGTTTTTTATTTCAGCTACTAATTCTTCTAATGTTTTAGCCATAGTTCCACCGATAATTATATATTATCATCAATAAATTTATAATCAAAATGCATATCCGAAAAATATACCCGATAGGGCAATTGTATATCGAAAATTATTGAATATGATTATTTTATTGTGCTAACCAATGGGAAAAGTATATGTATAAAAATGTTTTGTTTTTGGATAGGGTTGAGGATTTTGAGAAACAAAAAGATATTACATCAAAAGAGTTATGTATTATAAAAACAGATTTTAAAAACCTTTCTCCGCTTAAAAAGATTACAGCAACATATCCTGATATGGAAATCTGGCTGACAGGCGAAAATATTACGAGGGAAAAAGTTATTCTTGCAAATAAATACGAAATAAAAAATGTTCTGCCTTATCCTTTTGATAATAAACCCATAGACGACTTTTTTAAACGAAAATATAAAAATTCTGCCATTGCTGTTACTGAAGAAATTCCTTCGTGGATAAAGGGAATGAAGGTTATGGTTGTTGATGACAATAAAATGAACGTGGAGCTTCTTGAAGAAACTCTTTCCGGTACAGGACTTGATATTACTTCTTTTACAAACCCGTTTGATGCTGAGCATGCCGTTATGAGAGAAAAATTCGATTTGTTTCTGCTTGATGTTATGATGCCCGATATGTCAGGATTTGAACTTGGTGAAATTATTAAAAATTCTACACTTAATTCTAAATCTCTGATGATGTTTATATCTGCGCTTTCTGATTCGGAGAATAAAATTACCGGATACAATCTTGGTTCTGTTGCATATATTGAAAAACCGTTTGATGTGGATGTTGTTCGTTCGCAAATAATAAATGCTCTGAAAACTAAACAGCTAAATGATGCTATGAATGATACAAAAGAATCTTTTCTCACTATGGTTGCGCATGATTTGAAGTCTCCCGTGAATTCCGAAATTATGGCGCTTGAACTTTTGTTGAAGAATTTTAATCTTGCAAAAGATGAATATAAAGAAAGTATTATAACCGATATCCTCGGTGCCACAAAGTATATGAAAAATTTGCTGGAGAATATTCTTAATAAATATAAGTATGATAACAACAAGTATTTTTTATCAAAAGAATTAGCCTCTATAAAGTCGCTCATCGAGGAGAGTATTGAAGAAACAAAATACATTATGATGATGAAAAACCAGAGAATACATCTTACAAACAGACTAAAGACAAAAAAGATAGCGGTTGATTTTCTTGAAATAAAACGTGTTGTGCATAATCTTTTGACAAATGCTATGGAATATGCACCGAAAAATTCCCTCATAGAAATCGACTTGTCGGAGAATAAGAACTACATTGTTTTTTCAATAAAAAATGAAAACAGAGGAATTCTTATCAAAAATCCTGACGAATTGTTTGACAAATTTATCTCACGGGCAAAAGAAAATAAGAAAATCAGTTCAGGACTCGGACTTTATATTGCCAAAAGGATTATCCTGTCTCACAACGGCACGATTAAAGTTGATGTAAAAGATCCTAAATATGTACGTTTTATATTTACATTACCAAAGTAATAAAATAATTCAAATAATGCATTAAAAATATTAAAAATCATTATATAATCGCACTATGGACGTACAGAATCTATCTGAATACTTAGAGTTTTTGGAAATTGAAAAAGGACTCTCCAAAAACACAATAGAGGCTTACCGCCGTGATTTGGGCGGGTTTCTGGCTTTTTGTGAATACCGCGGAATTGAAGATGTAAACTCCGTTAAAAGAACAGATATTAATACATACGTCCTTAAGCTTCATGATGAAAAACTTACTCCGACAACAGTTGTGAGAAAAATAGCATCGCTTCGCGGATATTTTAAATGGCTATGCGCAAACGAATACTGTAAGTCCGATCCCACTCTTACTCTTGAACAGCCTAAACTTCCGAAAAGACTTCCGAAAGTTATGACAATTAAAGAAATTGAAGAAATTCTTGCTCAAAATCTTGATGAACTTCATACGGTTGTTCTGGAACTCCTCTACGGCTGCGGTTTAAGGGTCTCAGAATTATCGAATATAGAAATTAATGATATCGATATTAAGTCAAAATATCTTCAATGTATGGGCAAAGGGTCAAAGGAAAGAATTGTACCCATAGGGAAAAAAGCCGTTGCGGCATTGAAAAAATACATTCCTGTCAGGGATTACAATTTGAAAAAAAATAATATAGTAACCAAAAAACTTCTTGTAAACGAACACGGCAGGATTTTAACACGACAGGATATATATACATTCATACATGCTCAGGGAGATAAAATTCACAAGCACATTTCCCCGCATACTTTAAGACACAGTTTTGCAACGCATCTTCTTGAAAACGGTGCAGATTTGAGGGTTGTACAAGAACTTCTCGGTCACAGCGATGTTTCGACAACCCAGTTATATACACATGTAAGTAAAAAACGCCTGAAAGAGGTTTACTTTGCCATAAATGGAAGCGGAGGCGCCGCATAAATGCTTCAACTGTTTGTCACAGGCGTAAAACCAAATTCGGGAAAAACTTTTGTAACAGCCGGGCTTGCTGCGACAATGCAAAGTCTCGGTTATACCTCGGCCGTCTATCTTCCCGTTCAAACAGGTGCTGTCGAGCGAAACGGATATATTCAGGCTCCTGATCTGGTTTATATTAAAAATACTGATGAAAATATCAAAACATATTGCAGTTATCTTTTGAAAAGTACGGATTTACCTCTGTTTGCAGCAGCTGCCGAGGAAGTTTTGATTGAAAAAGACATAATTTTCGAGGATTATTTGAGCATATCCGAAAGATACGAATGCTTTATCGTAAACGGTGTGAGCGGACTTTCAACGCCTCTAGGCAAAAATTTTTTAGAAGAGGATTTGATAAAAATTCTTGATATCCCGCTTTTGATTGTTGCTTCCCCGCTGGAGTCCTCTTTTAACGAGATTTTATTAACCATTAATAATGCTCTTTCAAAAAATATAAATCTGCGCGGAGTTATATTAAACGACTGTCCTTTTAAAACAGGCGATATAAATATAAAGAACCTGCCGAGGATGATAGAAGAATATTCAAACACGCGCGTACTCGGGATTATCCCTCATATTCACGATATGAGGAAATTTAAGCCCGAGGATTTGATTACGGCAATTCTGACAGGCGTAGATATAGAAAGCGTTTTTGATGTAAAAATAGCTAAACTTAGAATGTAAACGAATGTAAAAGTATATAAAAGTTATATATATAAAAAGTCAATTTTTACGAGGAAAAGTTTTTTATAAAAATAGAGGTATTTTTATGGACGATAAAAAAGAGAGAAAGTTAACAGTAATAGAGCAGACAGAAGAAGCTGTACAGCAGTCCGATAAAATTGTTAAATCTCATCATACAAATCCTATAATGAAAAAACTTGCGGCGTTTCATTTGGAAAAGGCGTCTAAATTTACCGTAAAAGACCTTTTTAAAAAATAGATTGCAGAAATTTTATTAATCAAAATTTAATAAATCACAAAGCTTAACACCAAGACCATCAGCTATTTTTGCAAGAGTTTCAAGAGAAGGAGAGTTTGATTCTCTTTCGATGGTTCCAACTGTTAATAAGCTTACGTCAGATAAAGCTGCGAGTTTTTCTTGTGAAATATTTCTCTTCGCCCGCTCTGTTCTTAGTTTAGCTGCCAGTTTGCTTCGTAAGTTATTCTGATTGTCCATTTTTTTATTATATAGTCTTGACAGAAAATTTACTATATTATATCTTATATAATATATAAGAAATATTATACATTTTATCAATTAAAGGAGATAATTATGAGTGTCAGACTTCAAAAAAATAGAAGATGAATTCTTTAAAACAAAGGATTTAATCAGGGTATTGTGTGATACGGTTCAGGTATGTATGGAAGAACAAAGGCCAATGCATCATATCGCAACTCTTTGTCCTGTTATTTTTGAACAATTACGCAGAACAGAAAGCCTGTTTGACGAGTATATTCAACAAGACACGCAAAATTAGGCCCGGGGGTGTGTTTCGTTGTAGACTTCTTTTAAATGTTTGCCAGATACATGGGTGTAAATCTGCGTGTTAGAGATGCTGGCATGACCCAGAAGTTCCTGTACAACTCTCAAATCCGCTCCGTTTTCTATTAAGTGGGTTGCAAAACTGTGGCGGAAAACGTGCGGGGTTACATGTTTCGGAAGCTGGATTTTTTCAACCACATCGTTAATAACATTGCTTATTGTGCGGGTTTGGAGGCGGAAACCGGTATTATTGATAAAAACAGGGGAATCTTCGTCCGTATCGACCCTGTAACCTTTTGCCACAAGAGGGCGTGCTGTCTCTATATACCTTTGGAGATAGGTTTTTGCACGATCCGTTACGAGAATAATTCGCTCCTTTGAACCTTTTCCAAAAACCCTAATTTCGTTATTATCAAGGTTTAAATCCTCAAAATTCAACCCGCTGAGTTCGGATACACGCATTCCGGTTGCCCAGAGCAGCTCAAGTATTGCTTTATTTCTGTATCCTGCTGGTGTATCAATTTTTATGTTGTTTAAAATTTGTTCAACCTCATATGGTGTCAGAAATTTTGGGAGCTGTTTCGGGCGTTTTGGCGGGTTCAAATTCATTGCAGGATTTGCATCGACCTTTTTTTCACGGTAAAGATATTTATAAAAAGTTCTGAGAGAAGCAATTTTTCTTGCGACGGTGTTTTTTTTATAATTGAATTTTTGTATAAAATGCAGGTATTCACGAACTTTAGAGAAGTTTACATTCTCCAAAGGAGTATCGCCAAGCCAGAGCAAAAAGTCTAAAATGTCGGAATAGTAAGCTTTTGCAGTGTGTTTGGAGAAGTTTTTTTCAACTAAAATGTAACTTCTGAAATCCTCCAAATCATGTTTTGAACTTGCATTTAAACCCATCATTTACCTTATTGATTTTTTACAAAAATTATTATACAATATTTTTGGTAGATTTAAAATAGTAAGTTTTAAAAAATAATAGCAAATCTGGAGAAAACATGAATTATAAAAAATTGTTAACAGCATCATTGATTTTTGCAAATATCCTATGTGTTTCTGACGTTTTTGCGCAAGAACTTCAGGCAAAAGTTGCTATAGGCTCAAATATCAGCAAAAAACATGCCGAAATAGATAAAATGATTGAATACAACAAATACGGAGAAGCTGACGCAGCTTTGAGAGACGTATTGAATAATGCTCCGAATGATGTAGATGCAAAGATTTTGAGAATTATATGGATGGCTAAACAGCAAAAACTTGCACCTGCACAGACAGAACTTGATAAAATGCTGAAAGAATACCCTAACAATGCAGCTTTGCATTACGCACAAGGGCTTGTGTATATGAAACGCAGAACATCTTCTGATGTTACATATATCAGAGATTCAAAAAACTTACTTGATGAAGCTATTAAAGAATTTGTAAAAGCTGTTAATCTGGACAGCAATTATTATCAAGCATATAATGCCATGGGTGTCGCAACCCTGCAGCTTGGCAACAATTCTGATGCAAAAGAATTGTTTGAAACCGCATTAAAGATTAATCCTCAGTTTGCAACAGCATACGATAACCTTGGAAATATAGCACTCATTAACGGTGATCTTGCAGCAGCTGAAGAAAACTTTATGAAGTCTTTAAAATATAATACCCACAACCCGACTACGATGTATCACCTCGGTCAGGTTGCAGTTAGACAAAAAGATTATAATAAAGCGCTTACATGGCTGAACCACTCTTTGCATATTAACCCGAACTCAGCTCCTGCTTTGACATTGCAGGGTGAATGTTATCTTGTGCAGGGAAACCAGGCTGCGGCTATAAATTCATTCAAAAAAGCAATTACCGCAAAACCTGAAAACTCCCGCGCTTATATTAACCTTGCCAATATCTACCAGAAACGTTCTGATGCTGAATTTGCAATGGAACAGTTGAAAACCGTTCTTGCCATCAATCCTAAATATAAAGATGCAATAATGAGAGTTGCCGATTTGTCTTTAGAGACAAGAAAGTATTATCAAGCGCTCGATTACTACTCAAAACTTGTAGACGATGAGCAATACGGCAATGATGCTATCATCGGTTTAGCAAATACATATTATGAAATGTCAAAAGACCGCGGAGATAGCGGTGATATGACAACAAATAAAGAATTATATCTTGCTTATGACTACATAAACGAAGCTATTGAAAGAGTTCCTGACAGACTGGATCTTCATCTTGCAAAAATTAAACTTGCGAGACTTACTCACCAGCTTCCTTTATCAAAAGACAGTTTGAATTATATAGTTCAGGCAGCTTCCAACAACCTTATGGATAACGTAATCAAAGGTGAAGCTTATCTTGCGCTCGGCAGAGAAAAAGATGCTGTCTATACGTTTGAAAACGCAATTAACTTTGCAAATAATGTTGATGATGAACTGTATCTTGCGGAAATTCTTGTTCATAATAAACAGTTCAGAACAGCTAAAGTTGCCCTGAAAAAAGTTCTTATGCAGGAACCTGATAATATAATCGCTAAAAACGGTCTTGCTTATATTGAACTTTGTGAAACAAAATCAAACGAGTTCTTTGATGTTGCTCAAAGACAATTTAAAGAAGAAAATTACGCCTCTGCAATTGAATACTGTAACCGCGCAATTGACTTCTATCACAACAGCCCTGCTATTGCAAAACTGAAAGCTCAATCTTATGAAGAAGAAAAGAACTATCAGGGAGCAATAAAATACTATAATCAATACCTGTCACTTAACCCTAGCGCTCCTGACAGAGAAACAGTATTGAAGAAAATCCAAAAATTCCAGAATAAAATATAATATTTATTTTAGCCGGAATTAACTATATAAATAACCAGATAAAAAGACAATGAAAAAATTTGATATACGTAAAACGTTTGAAATATTTTGGAAAGAGCCCTTAAGTATTTTAACGGAAGGGCTTTTCCAGATTGTAAATATTCAATCGAACATTTTTAGCCAGAAACCTGCCGTAAATGTGGACTTTTTGAAAGATAAAACTCAGATTACGGTTGTTGACAGCGACAAGATGTATAATTTATTTCAGACTGTTTTGTTTAAACAACGTTTGAAAGAACAGCAAAAGAAAGCATTATCTTCAAAATGAAATCAAATGCCAAAATTATGAACGGAACATTTATAATCAGTGCGGAGAAGCTTTCGCAATGTCCGGATACAGATTTGCCGGAATTTCCGCTTCTCGGGCGGTCTAATGTCGGAAAATCATCCTTTATAAACGGTCTGGCAAATAATAAAAAACTTGCAAAAACTTCAAACACTCCCGGTAAAACAAGACTGATAAATTTTTTCAATTTTTCGGATAAATTTATGTTGGCGGATTTGCCCGGGTACGGTTATGCGAAAGTTTCAAAAGAAGCACAGAACAAATGGCAGAAGTATCTGGAAGAATATCTTCTCAAACGCGAACAAATAAAATCTTTAATACAATTAATAGACGGCCGCCATGATATTCAGAAAAACGATTATCAAATGCGGGAATGGGTTATGGCGTATGACTTACCTATCTTTACGATTGTGACAAAAATGGACTATGTTCCGCGCGGCAAGCAATTGAATGTTATAAAAAAGGTTGAAAAAGAATTCGGCGGGGTTGTGTTGCCTTTCAGTGCCATAGATAACCGTTATAACAGTGCAGTTTTTGAAAAAATACTTCAAACAGAGGATTAAACCGATCCTTTTCCGCGGTAAAATAAAAATGGGTGTGGAACAAACTTAAACGGGAGTAGTTAGTATGGAAAGGGTTTCTTTAAATACAGACTTTTACCCGGAAACTAACGGGGAGATTTCAAACTCTATTACAAAAAGCTGGACGGAGCAGGCTCTGGAATGCTATGCAATCGGCTGTGACTGTAAGAAGTGTTCGCTTAAAAACGGAAATTATTCATTTGTCTGTCAGATGCCGAAGGTTATTGACATTTTGATTAATGCAGTGGGAAGGCCTTCTGTTGAGCTTCGTCAGTATAATTCACTTCGTCCGGCAAATTAACAAAAATTCAGACCTGATTATACGAATTTGTTTACCAAACATAGAACTCCTTTTTTTTCGAAAGCAGACAGAGAAAGTCTGCTTTTTATTTTGCTGCATGTAATTAAACACCACAAACCGCCCTCAAAAAATTGAGAGCGGTTTTCCAACTATCCAGAATCCCGGCTTGTGTTTGCCGCAAGTTTTTGGGGGGAAATTTGCGGCTTTTATATGTTCAGAAAATTTTTAATCTGCGGCTAAACCGCCTCTATGGAACATTGCAAGCTTTTCCAGATGCCATTGCTTTGCTTTAATATTTTCAATGTGGTTTTTGATTTCTTCAAGTTCAGCAAGTAGTACCGATAATTCTTTTCGTTGCGGGACATAGACTTCTGGTGCTTTTTCGTCGGACCAGCCCATAGGAAAACAATTATTCTCGAATAATTCTTTCATATCCATAACACATATCCTCCATTTTGTGAGGTTTTTAGTCTTTTTGTGAAATAAATGAATGGAACAGATCAATGAGATCGAATTTTCCGTATTTTGCAGGCATTGGTATATTATCATATTCACTGCCTGTAATTTTTTGCAAATCCTGAATTTGTCTGTAATCGAGCGAATTGAAGTCAAAGCTTGTCATTTCGGCATAATCTACCATTAATTCATCCATATCCAAAACTTTTTTGTTTTTCATTACACACTCCTTATTGTGACTGATAACAAAATTTTTATCGGATTGGCATGGTAAAAACTTTAGAAAAATGAGCGGAGTTGTTACATAATTTTACATAGCTGTGCCTGCAGGCGGTTTTTTGCGTGGTAAAATGAAGAAGTGAGGGAAATTTAGAATGAAAGAAAAAGCAGTAGAATATTATATAAATCACGGATATTCTTGTTCGGAAAGTGTTGTAAGAGCTGCAATTGACGAAGGTTTGTGTGATGAATCGGTTCTTGCATGCGCGACTTCTTTTTCTGGCGGAATGTCGTCGGGATGTCTGTGCGGTGCTGTTGCCGGAGCACAGCTTGTAATAGGATATAATTACGGACGCGGGAATGCTAAGGGAAATCCTGTTGAGGCAAGATTAAAGGCGAAGGCTTTTGTTGACGAATTCAAGTCCCGTAACAAGGTAACCTGTTGTAAAGCTTTAAGTGCAGGGCTTGAGGGCATGGATAGGAAACTGCATTGTTCAAAACTTGTAGCTGATGCCTCGGAAATTTTGGAACAGCTTGTAAAGGTTACAACTAATGTTTAACACAATTGCGGTATTTGCAGGCGGCGGGTTGGGTGCTGTAATAAGATATTTAATAGGAGTATGGTTTTTAAAATACCTGCATGTTAATCTGCCTTTAGCTACATTTACTGTCAATATAACAGGTTGTTTTATTATCGGGTTTTTGTACATTTTATTTATAAATAAAACTGATTGGAATTCGGCTGTAAAACTTGCATTAACTGCGGGTTTTTGCGGCGGATTGACTACATTCAGTACTTTTTCGGTGGAATTATTTGAAATGGTCAGAACCGCACAATATATTCAGGCTGTTTTATATACAGCGTTGAGTGTAATTGCAGGTCTGATCGCAGTAATGATAGGAGCATATTTTGCAAAACTATGTATTTGATAAATTGAATTTTTTGACAGCCGGCATGCCGTTGAGTACGGGAAAGGCGAGTTACGGGCGGGCATTTGAGATTTTGAGCGAATTGGGGCTTGACGGAATGGAGCTTGAATTTGTGCATGGTGTCAGAATGTCTGATGAGACACGTGAACTTGTACAAAAAGAACGCGAAAGCCGCAGCCTTGTTTTAACCGCGCATGCGCCGTTTTATGTAAATCTTAATTCAAAAGAAGAAGAAAAGGCAGAAGCAAGTGTTCAGAGGATTATTGAAACAGGTCTTGCTGCACAGGCAACCGGTGCGTTTAGTATAACGTTTCACGCTGCGTATTATATGCAGCAGGATAAGGAATTTGTTTATCAGGTTGTTAAAAAGCGTGTTGGTGAGATTTCCGATGTTTTTAAAAAAGAAAAGATAAATGTATGGATTCGTCCGGAAACAACGGGAAAAGGCACACAGTGGGGTGATTTGGAAGAAATTATTCGACTGTCAAAAGAATTTGATAACGTATTGCCTTGTATAGATTTTTCGCACCTGCATGCAAGAAGCGTAGGAAAGTACAATACCTATGATGAGTTTTCAAAAATTCTTGAAACTGTTGGAAAAGAACTTGGGCAAAGAGCGCTCGATAATTTTCACGCGCACCTTGCAGGGATAGATTACGGAGCAAAAGGCGAGAAAAAGCACCTTATTCTTGAAGAATCCGATATGAATTATAAAGACCTTCTTAAAGCATTTAAGGAATTCAATATAAAAGGTGCGCTTGTCTGTGAAAGCCCGAATATCGAAGAAGATGCACTACTTTTGAGAGATTATTACAATTCACTTTAGAAGATTATTTAATGTGGCGTTATAAATTTAAACCGGAAGATTAAAGAAAATTAGAAAAATGCCGTCAATATAAGAAATGGTTACTTTTTAAAAGGTGCACAGAGTTTAGCCTGCATTAGCATGGGGAAATCTGTGCAACCGGATTAGTAAAAGGCGGTTTATATGTTTAATTCTGTCAACAACCCTTTTAACAGGGCAATAGAATCTTCTACATCTTCAGACAGCGGTAAAAAACAAAAAGAACAACAGCAAGAGAAAAAAGAAAAGAAATTTCTTGATCAGGAAGAACCTGATGAAGTAAAAATTGGCGGTCGTCCTATTTTAACTGAGGATGACGTTCGGTATATGGTGAACGATTATATTCAAAAGATTAAACAGGAACACGAAGGCGAGCCTAAAGTAATCGAAAAAGCCGATAAATTTCTTTCTAAATTTGATATAAAAAAATTCATGAAGCGTAACCCAAACCTTACTGCGCCTGATTTTTATATGGTAATGTATTCTGAAACCGAACACATTACCCGATAATATTTCTTAATAAAATCTAAAGTTTTGCAAAAAAATTTCCGTAGCATGTAACGGAATAAGATGTTACACAATTTGTTTTAGAAAGGACAGCTTTATGGAGATTACAAGCGCAACAACAGCAGGCAAGGCAAATTATGTAAAAGGCCTTGACGAAGAAGAAACAGAAGAGCAAAAAACAAAGGAAACGGCAGAAGAAGAAAATGCCGTTCAAGAAACAGAGCCTGACAGAGTAACACTGACTCAGGACAATACTTATGACGAAGCAACCGTCGAAGAAAAAGTAAACAACTATATTCAAAACTTCCTTGCAAATCCGCGTCTTACTGAAGAAGCAAGAGCAGCATTGCAGACATATCTGAACGATTTTGATGCGGCAACATTTATTAAATCATACGGACCGTTTGAATCAACAAGAGATATTTCTGCTGCAATGTATGCAGTTACTGCGGGGCTGGCAAAATATCAAGAAGAAGAGTAAGATCCGTGCTGTAATAAATAGTATGGAGTATAAATTATTCACAAAAAGAGGGTTTTTTTAAAACCCTCTTTTATTTACATTTGGTTTTACCGTTCCAGCTTAAGTCATTGCAGTGAAGGTAATCCATATTTTCGTTATAAATTACCCAGGCTGTACAGCCTCTCCCCTCGTGGTTTTTTGAATCCCTGCAGCTTGTATTGAAATTACCTTCCTGTTCTGTGCCTGCCGGTATCAGACGTGTTTTTGTTATATGAAATGTAAAAACATCACGGCCCATGGCATTTGGAGGTTTCGTTCCATTGACATCAATTCTGTAAAAACCGCATACATCTTTTATTTTACCTCTACTTTCCGAGCAGTCCGTACTTTCGACAAAAGTTAAAATATTTGCACCATCTGCAAGAATAGCTTTTGAATAACGTCTCTGGTCTTCGTGCTTATTGAAGCCTGAGCCGTTCAGTGCATTGCTATTAGTCCAGCAGCCTTCAGCTTCCCCTCCACAGTATTTTGTTATTTTCAGGTATTCTCTCATATGATAGAGAAAATTGTTTGTGTCACTAACTTTACTATTTTCGGTATTAAGATTATCGACAAGCCCCCATAAATCAGGCGTGCCTTTGTCTTTTACCGCCATTAAATATGCCTGCTGCATAACAGAATAATTTTTCTTTAATTTTGTTACAATGACTTTTTCCTGTTGTCGTTGTATAAGAGTCGGGAGGGTCATCGCCGCCACAACCCCGATAATTCCCAGTGTAATCAACACTTCAGCGAGTGTGAAGCCTGAAAATCGTTTGCTATAGCGGGTTAAGCCCCCCCCCCCCAGAATGTTTTAAAGCTATTTCAATCTTTTGCATAGTTCCTCCTTTTTTCTAATTATAACATATTTTTAGAAAAAGTACCCTATATCTATGTCGTTAAATCAATAAAATGTTCCTTTTCGCCGACAGTTGTGAGTTTTAGTTTGTTTAGATTTTTTGTGTCAAACTGGTATATATTGGCGGATGAAAAGAACGGCGGACGATTTTTGCCTTGATAGTGTATAATGTATTCATCATAGTTTTTATTAAAAAATTTTTCCATTACGGGGCGGATTTTTTCGAAAATATTATTCACGCAAGGTTTAAGTTTGCCTTCGTCCATATAGCCCGGCACATTGAAGAAAAGCTTCGGTCTTTGAGTTTTGTCTATAAAGTAATCATAAGTTTGCAGTTGTTTTTCAAGAGAGGACGCCTGCAAATCTTTTGAGACGGGAAGCGGTGTGTAGTGCGAAAGCACTGCAATCGGACAGCCGTCTTTACCTTTCATAACAACTCCGACAGCATTACAGCTTGCAAGTCCGTCCGTGTAAATGGTATTTATCTTATCAGGCAAAATTCTTACGGCCTTGCACTCATTCATTCCGACCTGAACAATATTCTTGTCACCTTCGCGTATCTTTTTTGCCAGAACCATTTCCGGCATGTTATTGACCGAGTTTTTGTTTTCGGCTGAAAGCTTTGACAGCTTCGGCAGAACTTTTCTTGTTAAATTTGTTATAGACACAAATAACCTTCCTTTTTCCCGGAATACACACAGAACGATGGGGCATTTATATTTTTATTAAAACACAAGGCTATAAAAAATTGCCTGCATTGAAATTAATTAAATAAAAACCCTCACCCGCCTTGTGGGCACCATCTCCCAAAGGGAGAGGGGATGAGTGTTACCCCCTTTATAAAGGGCGGGGGATAAATGGGGGATTGTTTGTCTCCCTTCGTAAGGGAGGTGGCACGTAAGTGCCGGATGGTTTTATCTTTTACCCCTCACCGCCCTTTGGGCACCATCTCCTGTCTTGGATTTACTCCACGCTCACGGAGTATCGCCTACGAGCTACGCTCTGCCGGCTTCATCCGTTCGCTATCCGGACTCACTTCGTTCCGTCCCCTCTCACAAAACAATTCACCGGATTGTTTTGTTCGGCAGAGTGTAAATCCGCCTCAAGAGGCGAGGGGACTTGTGTTTACCCCCCTTGCAAAGGGGGGCAGGGGGGATTGTAGATTTATTATTCTTCTGTTGTCGTGCCCTCACCCTAGCCCTCTCAAGGGAAGATGGACTCTATTGCACGTAATCTTTTATCATACTATCTGCCTTAACATCTTTTCAAGTATAGTTTGATTTGTTTCGAAACCATAGCGGGAGCAGAGCGGGAGCGTGTTGAGAAAATAAATTCAACTGTACTGAATTTATTATTAGTCTTATTCTCTGCAGCCCCCTCACCCTAACCCTCTCCCTACGGGAGAGGGGAGAAAAAATAACCCTCAGCACAAGGCATACAGAGTCAACTCGATACCTCGTCTGCCCCCTTTGTATTCCGTAGTATTTTGGTTGGGCAGGTATGCCCAACCTACTTTTTCACCACTCACCCGTCCTTCAGACCCCTCTCCAATAGGGAGAGGAGATAAAGAGTACCCAACCCCTTATTTAATTTTACTTAATGCCCTAAAGCTTCTCCACTTAGCACTATTCTTCGTCAAGGCTCAACACAGCCATGAAAGCTTCCTGCGGAACTTCTACACGACCGACGGATTTCATACGTTTTTTACCTTTTTTCTGTTTTTCGAGAAGTTTGCGTTTACGGCTGATGTCTCCGCCGTAACATTTATCAAGAACGTTTTTGCGCATTGCTTTTATGTTTGTTCTGGCAATTACTCTGCCGCCGATTGCCGCCTGTATCGGAACTTCAAATAACTGGCGCGGGATAATGTCTTTTAATTTAGTCGTTAATTTTTGCCCGATATAAAATGCGCTGTCCTCATGACAGATGACTGAAAGCGCGTCTACTATTTCACCTGCAAGCATAATATCCAGCTTGACAAGTTTGGAACGCTTATAGTCACAGAATTCGTAATCCATACTTGCATAACCCTTTGAACGGGATTTCAACTGGTCGTAAAAATCAGTGATGACTTCACTCAACGGAATTTCGTATTCAAGGCTTGCACGGATTTTATCAAGGTAGGTCATGTTTTTGAAGATACCGCGTTTTGTTTGCGCCAAGTCCATCAATGTTCCGACATATTCGTTCGGAGTGATAATCTGGACTTTTACATACGGTTCTTCTATATAATCCCTGTACTGTGCAGGCGGAAGATTTGCTGGGTTGTCGATTTCCACCATTTCGCCGTTTGTTTTGTAAACCTTATATACAACGGATGGAGCGGTTGTTACTAAATCAAGATTATATTCGCGCTCCAGACGTTCCTGCGCAATTTCCATGTGAAGCATTCCCAAAAAACCGCAGCGGAAACCAAAGCCGAGTGCACTCGATGTTTCCGGTTCAAACGTAATACTGCTGTCGTTGAGTTTCAATTTTTCGAGCGCTTCTTTTAAATCGTGGTAATCATCGTTATCAACAGGGTACATACCCGAAAATACCATAGGCAAAGCTTCCTTATATCCCGGAAGCGGTTCTTTGGCGGGATTTTCAACTGTTGTAATCGTATCGCCCACAAAGCGTGTTAATTCTTTTATTGAACCTGCGAAATATCCGACGTCCCCGCATACAAGTTCCTCCACAGGGACGCGCATAGGTGTCTGATAACCTAATTCGACAACTTCATACTCCTTGCCCGAAGCCATAAATTTAACTTTATCGCCGAGTTTCATTTTCCCGTCAACAATTCTGAAAAAACAGAGAGTGCCGAGATACTGGTCGTAAGCGCTATCAAAAACAAGTGCACGGAGAGGTTTTTCTGTCGTATCTTCAGGCGGCGGAATTAAATCAACAACAGCTTCTAAAACTTCTTCAATTCCTATTCCCGCCTTAGCGCTTACAGGAATTGCAAGAGATGCATCAATTCCTAAAACTTCTTCAATTTCAGCCCGTACTCTTTCAACATCGGCTGACGGAAGGTCAATTTTATTAATAACAGGAATGATTTCAAGGTTCTGTTCTGCCGCAAGATAGACATTCGCAAGTGTCTGCGCCTCAACCCCTTGAGTTGCATCCACTATCAAAAGCGCACCCTCGCACGCAGCAAGAGAGCGCGAAACCTCATAAGAAAAATCCACATGTCCCGGGGTATCAATAAGGTTAAGTACATAATCCTTGCCGTTTTTTGATTTGTAATTCATTCTTGCGGCGTTAAGCTTAATCGTAATTCCGCGCTCGCGCTCAATATCCATTGAGTCCATTATCTGGTTCTGCATATCACGCTGTGCAACAGTTCCTGTGAACTCCAGCAATCTGTCGGCAAGTGTTGATTTTCCATGATCAATGTGTGCAATTATACAAAAATTTCTCACATTTTCTTTATATTTCATAACTTTTATTATACCCAAACATCCTATAACATCAAGTGTTATCTCAAAAGAAGGTAACGTTTTTGAGTAATATTTATTAATAATACTTCCGTTTTTTAAATTTTGTTATATAATATTTATGTTGGATTGAAGCATGGTAAAAGAAATGGATAATAACAAACATATTTTTTTAGAAAAGTTTTTTGTAATTCAGAATATTTATTTTGAAGAACAAAATTATATTGAGATTTTGAAAGGCTATTGCGAAAATAAATTGGAAGTGTCTGAAGATTTGAGTATAATTTATCCTGTTCTGACAAATATCTACGAACTACACATAAAAGCGGCAAAAGAATCAGAGCATCTTGTTTTAGGAATTTAGCTTACTGCGTACAACAGCTAAATTTACTTACGGAGAAGAATATCAGATTAATTTTCCTGAGATTACCCTCTCTATTCCTGCAAGATCTTTGATAATTTCGATTTGTGTAAAGTTTTTACTCATAAAGGTTTTAACAGCTTCCGCCTGTCCTGCACCGAGTTCAAAAAGCAAGAAACCGTTCTGGTTGAGAATTTTTGGGGCTTCCGCAGTTATTTTTTCGTAGAGTTCCAGACCTTCTGAATCTTTTGTAAACAATGCAATTTCAGGGTCAAAGGTTACTTCTTTTTGAATATTTTCTTTTTCCTGCGAAGGGATATAAGGCGGATTTGAGATAATTATGTCAAAGCTTTCTCCGGGTTTGACGTTTGAGAAAACATCTGATTTTCTGAAAATCGCTTTATTGAAAAGATTTAAGCGTGATGCGTTATCAAGTGCCGTATTCAGTGCGTCTTTAGAAATATCAAGCCCTATTATCTGACAATCAGTGTGTTTTGCAATCATACAGGCAATACAGCCGCTTCCCGTTCCGACATCAAGCGCTGTTTTAAAGTTATTGGCATTAATAATTTCAACAGCTTTCCTCACCAGAAGTTCCGTTTCATCGCGCGGGATTAAAACTGACGGGTTTACTATAAATTTTTCTCCCATAAAATCCGCATAACCTATAATATGCTGTATTGGCTGATGGGTTCTTGCGCGGAGTTCGGCTTTTTCTTTTACGATGGCAAGTTTTTTCTCATCAAGTTTTTTACCCATTATAATATCTTTCACTCCGTAATCCGCAAAGTGTTCTATAAGCATTTTTACTTCAATATTTGCTTCGTTCGGTTCTATGCCGCTGGTGGTGAGAATTTTTACTATATCCTGAATTGTTGTCATTTTATAACCCGATTTTCTGTGTAACTTTCAAGTGATCAATCATCTCTAAAATTGAGAGGATTTCGTTCAAAAAGACTTCGTAAGGCTTTGTGTCTGTTAGAGGAGTGTTGAGGCTTCCAAGTTTAAAGAGGTCTTTCATTGTTGCAAGCGCAATCATAACTTTGCCGTCTTTGAATGAGCATTCGGCATGTTTTGCCCCGAATGCGTTGGAAATCCGCTTAAATCTTTCCATAAAAGCAGGTGTAATAAGAAATCTAGCTTCTACCTGATCATTTGAATCAACAAAAAACTTTTTATCAAATTCCGGATCCTCAAGTTTTACTTCTTCATAGGTTCTTCTTGCACCAAATAAACCTTTTACCCTTATTATTGTATGCCCCGTAAAGTTTTTGCCGACGCCGATTGTGATTATTACGCCTTTGAATGTTGTATGTTTCTGACGATTGCCTCTGGAGCCGGATGTGTAGTAATACAATTCAGTTTCAGAAATTGCAATAGGCATGTTGTTATAAGTCCCGATAAAGTTGTCGTCAGAATCTCTATGTGCAAAACTTGAAAATAAGCGTGATGTTACAATTTCAGAAGTATCAATAGTATCCATGGTTGACCACTGAAAGTTTCCGAACGCTTTCATTAAAACAGGCAAAATCCGTTCTTTTAATTTATGCTCAAATCCTTTTTGCATCAACGGGTATACAATCAATCCAAAAAACATTAAAACACCACCGGCAAACATAAAAATATCATTCGGAGTATTGTTAAAGAAAAGGAATATAGCAGCACCGGCAAGCAAGCCAATTGCTGCAAATGTTACGGCTTTTTTTCTGGTTGATTGCCTTTCTTTATCAAAAAGTTCAAGCTGCGGTACAACTTCACTATGATATATCTTTGAAAAATTTGATTTGAAATCTTTGATATTGTTGAATTCCATTATTCCTCCTCATAAGTTACGACAGAAGGATTGGAGTATTCTGTCAGAATTTTGTCAATTTCATCGCGTGCTTCAAGTTTTGATGATAATTCTTTTTTCTCTAAATTGTATCTTTTGCATAATTTTTCGTAGTAATAAAGCTGTTTTTTTGTCGGGGGTTCTTTTCCCATTTTTACTTCCTGCAAAAATTTCCGCTTCTTTTTTTCGAACTCTCTATTTGCCTGAATTATCGGTTCCTGCTTTTTTTTGTAATCATAATATTTACGGCATTCAGTTAAATAAAGCCTAGTGTCTTTCAGAAAATTTTCATCATCAAGATAATCTTTCAAAAATTCAAACCGTGATGCATTTATTTCAAGATAATATCTCTCATCCTCAATGAAATTTTCTAATATTTCATCAACAGACTTATCAGGCGTCTTTTTGACAAGAGCACGTAAAAAACTCAATAACGCAGCCTTCTGGTTCTTTGTAAAATCAAGATAAACCTGTTTTTTAATCTCATACATAATGCGTTATTGTAGCATATTCTATAACAACAGTAAATCATTCATTTTTATGGTACGATTGATGTCAGCGTGAAACTCTTAGGTTAGGAGAGATTATGGAAACTTTTGTATCAACTCATGGAATGTTAATTTCGGGTGCAATTCTTCTTATTGCATATATTTTTATTGCAACCGAAAAAATTCAAAAGTCGGTTGTGGCACTGGTCGGTGCTTCATTGACTTTGCTTCTCGGGCTTTTACCGTTTAAGGGATATTATGATGTTCAGGCCGGAAGTTATGTGAGGTCTGTTTTTGAATATATCTCATTTGATGTAATTTTTCTTCTTGTCGGGATGATGATTCTCGTTGAAATCGCAAGTAAGAGCGGAGTATTTAAGTGGATGGCAATTCAACTTTTAAAGCTTACAAAAGGGCATCCGAAACTTGTGTTATTCACTCTCGCTGCCTTTACTGCTGTTGCATCAGCCTTTTTGGATAATGTTACAACTGTTGTTCTTATGATGCCTGTGACTTTTGTTATCGCAAAAGAATTCGACACAGATCCTGTACCATTTCTGATTACTGAAGTTCTTGCCTCGAATATAGGCGGAACGGCAACACTTATCGGAGACCCTCCTAACATTATTATTGGCGCTAAGGCCGGATTGAGCTTTATGGATTTTGTAAATGAATTAACCGGGATTGTATTTCTTATATTTCTGGCTGTTGTTGGTGTACTTATTTTGTTGTTTCGAAAAGGACTCAGGGCAACTCCTGAGAAAATGGCGCATGTTGCAAACCTTGATAATTCTAAAACAATTACTGATAAAGGCTTGATGATTCGTTCGCTAATTACACTGTTTCTTGTAATTTTAGGTTTTGTGACACATGATAAAACGCACATAGATGCTTATGTATTTGCTGTTGCAGGTGCAAGTTTTCTTCTATTATTTGAAAAGCCAAAAGAAATTTATAAAGATGTTGAATGGCTTACGATATTTTTCTTTATCGGTTTATTTATAATCATCGGGGGCTTTGAGGCAAACGGAGGAATTGCATTTTTGGCAGACGGTTTAATAAAACTCACTCACGGGAGCCTTGATGCTGCAACAATGTTAATCCTTTGGGGTTCAGGTTTGTTGTCCGGTGTAATTGATAATATTCCGTACACGGCAACAATGGCACCATTAATTGCTCAGGTTCAGCATACAATTCCTTATACAGGAGAAGGACATAATCCTCTATGGTGGGCGCTTTCCCTTGGAGCATGCCTTGGCGGAAACCTTACTATTATCGGGGCTGCTGCAAACGTTCTTGTATCGGAAACAGCCGCAACAAAAGGTTTTCCGATTACATTTATGCGGTTTTTAAAATACGGGGCACTAACCACGTTTATTTCACTGACGTTAAGTTCTTTATATCTTTATGTAAGATATTTACATTAATAAAGAAAAAACTGGATTTATTAAAATCCCGTTTTTTTTGTTATATGAAAATTTTGACGTACAAAGGCTTAAAACCAATCAATAAGCGGTCTTATTTCTCCGCATTCAAGTTCATATTTTTCGGCAGTTTTGCTGCGCAGAATAACGTCTGTTCTAAGATCCTTTTTTATAGGATTCTTGAGTAAAATTACCCCTTTTGCAGCATCGTAAACTTCGGAGTAATTTAAACCTAAATTAGCGCAATTAGGTAGTTTTACCGTATTATCTTCCATTAAATACGCAAGCCCGAATGTTCTGCATACAATTCCGCGGCGATCGTACAGTGCGCATTCTTTGTCAATTAAAAACGGGCATTTGTATAAAAATCTTTCGCCTGTGAAGCGGTTTTTTTGTTCTTTTAAATCCGCTATATTTTTTCTTATTCTTTCTTTAACATCGTGCGGAAGTTTTACAAAGCCGTACATCAAATATTCCGCTTCAAGCCGTGAAAACGGATATTCTCCACTGTCACAACAGTCAGTACATCCCTTTTTACATTTTATAAATTCGTTTTGTTCTAAAAAATATCCCCGAAGTTCCCTGTCGAGTTCTTCGAGGAATTTTTTATACCTTTTGAGCATTATTTTCCTCTTATAAGTACATATTTGCGTCCTTCAAGAACCGTTTTGTATTTTAAACCTTCTGCATATTTTGCAAGGTTTTTCTTCTTTATAGATATTAAAGCATCATTTTGTTCAAGTTCTTCTTCAAGATTGTCGCGTGTCATTTCATCATCTTCGACGTATTTTATATGTGCTCCGTAGTAGTACAAAAGCGAATAACGTCTGTTATCACCAAATGATATCAGTTGATCTTTTATATCATGAGCATATTTTGCAAATTCCATTAAATCGTTCTGTCCAAACTTGTAGTCAATCAGAAAGAACTGTTTTGTACAAAAGGCAGATACCAGAAGCGTAAAGATTACATAGGTAAAAAATACGCCCCAAGGTTTATTTTTGACTGCACAAATAATACTTGAAATTCCGCAAAAAGCTACAAACCCTATACACATCCATTTTGCAGGGTAAATATCCTGATAAAGCCACTGCGGGAGGAATAATGGTGTAAATAGTGCAATAAAGGCTAAGATTAAACAAAATCCGCCCCATATATATACGGAAAGATTAATCGGTTTTTTGTATCTAGCTTCCTCTATATATCCGAGCCACGCAAAGCCGAGAATACATGCAAGATGAACATATATTGGAAGAATATAGGTAATAAGTTTTGTGCTGGAAGCTGAGAAGAATAATATTGTGAATATCGCAGCAATCCAGTTAAGAACTAAATATTTCTCTCTGTCGCTCAGTTCATTAAAATTAAACTTAAAGCCTTTTAATAATTGAGTACGGAAGTTTTTTACCTTAACAATAATGAGCGCGATTGCCGAGAAAATCCATGGTACCATCCCCCATATAAGGTTGACAAAATAGAACCAGAAAGGCTCCGAACGGTCGATATCGTTTGAGGTTAAAAACCTTGCCAGATGGTGTTTTATAATATATTCTTCATAAAATTCGGGGTTATGAATTTTCAGCATTAACAAATGCCACGGGAGCACAATTAATAGAAAGAAACAAAGCCCAGCAATAAGATACTTGGGTTTAGCCGCACTTTTTAGTTTGTCTGCGACTAACAGTGCAAAGAACATTATGCCAAAAGGCAGTACAAATCCCGGGATACCCTTTGCCATAACAGCAAGCCCCGAAAAGATATAGAATAACCATACAAAAAATTTTTTATTTTCTTCCTTACAAAAGAAGGTCAGAAATCCAAACATAACAGAAAATGCAACACAGGTAGAAACAACAATATCAAGAATTGCAAATTTTGCAAGGATTACGAATTCAAAACAAGTTGCAAGTATCAGTGAAGAGACCACGCCATAACTTCTTGAGACAACTTTTCTTCCGATAAAATATGTCAAAAAGCAGGTTAAAGTTCCGTAGAGTGCCACGGGAAATCTTGCCGTAAATTCGTTAATTTTTCCAAAGATAGCAAACGAAAGGCATTCACCCCAGAAAAACAGGGGCGGTTTTTCAAAGAAATAATTATCATCCAAAATGAGTGTCATAAAATCTTTGGTATGGAACATATCTCTTGCCATGGAGACATATCTGGTTTCATCCACATCCATAAGCGGATAATTTCCTATGTTATGAAAAAATATAAAATAAAACAGTATACATAACCCGAGAACGGTAAACCATTCGGGGTGTTTTTTTACGAAATCCAACGTGCGTGTAATCGCATTCATTTTTACTCTCCCTAATCATACTTCGTGGTAAATAATATCATAAAAAAATATAAATTAAAACTATGGTGCTGTATGAATACCGAGCAAAGGGGTACAACGGCAATCGTTCCAGTATGTTGTCGTGCCTCAGGCGCTTATGAAGCCGAGCAGAGTCACAGTTACGTTCCAAAGCAATTTCCGTGCTAAACGCTTCAACAAATGTCGTGGCGTTTTAAGAATATCGAGCAAAGT
>CALVBD010000012.1 GCA_944325635.1 Candidatus Gastranaerophilales bacterium
CCTCTCGCAAATCGATACTCAATCGATTTGCTCGGCAGAGTGGCCTTCGGCATTTTAAACTCCCTGCGGGGAGTTTTTTAGTGCGGAGTTGAACCTACGAGAATGTAAGTTTGGCGTACTTGCCCGACAACTCCTCACGCAAATATATTTGTTAAAATTTTTGAACATTTTGTAAAATTTTTGACAATTTTCATTTTGTTTGTGGTTTATTGGAGTAAAGCTGAGCAATCAATAAGGATTTATCAATTGCAAAATACTATAACAAATACCTTTACATCAAGACAGAGACCGTCTTTCAAATGTTTGGGAAATGACGAGAAGAATTTACTTCAATTCATTGAAAAAAGATTAGATAATATTTTCCGGGAAGAAATTGATTCTCCAAATTCTATTTTTTGTAAGGTGTCTAAAAGAGTAATTCACCGTATGGCATTATTTATTTCAGGATGCACCACTAGATCTTGTTCTATTGGTATTGCGGGAGAAACTGCCAGCGGAAAATCAACTATTGCTTATGATATTATTAATACTCTTGAGGCGTTTGCTCAGGAGTATTGTATTAAGGACTTGATTACAAGGATTAATACTGACGATTATTACTACGACCGCTCAGATATGGTGAAAGCTGCGGGAAGTTTCGCGGAATTCGCCAAGCATTACGACCTTGATGTGCCGGAAGCGCTGGAACTCTCTCTTATGAAAGAGCATATTAATGAACTTCTGGCAGGAAAAAATGTTTATCTTCCGAAGTACGATATGTCCGGAACTGCCAAAAGAACCGATAACGTGACGCTTGCGGTTCCGTCAAAGATAATTATCTCGGAAGGTTTGTTTACTCTAACTGAAAAAGTCGTTGATGCATTTGATTTTAAAATTTATGTTGATGTCTCTCATAATGTTCAAAAAGAAAGGTTTTATAAACGCGCCAGCGAAAGAAATTTAGGTGCTTCTGTTGATGAAGTTTATAAAAACGCGTCTGATAAAGCGAAAATCCATATTCATCCGACAGTTGCAAACGCCGATATAATTCTTTCGGGAGAGGCTGATAGAGAGGCTTATAAATCTTTTATAAATAAGATTTTAAACGTAGTAAGAGATGTTCATTTTAAAAGTGTGCTTCTTTATTCGTAAAAGATTTTTTATTATACTTGACCCTGGAAGGAATTAAACATGTCAAATATTAAATTCGGAACAGACGGCTGGAGAGCTGTGGTTGGTAAAGACTTTAACGCGGAGAATGTTTCGCTTGTTGTGAATGCTATCGGGAAATACGTATTTGAAACATTTGGCGGCGATAAAAAGATTTTAATAGGTTATGACCCACGGAATATGGCGGATGTATTTTCTTATCAGGCTGCGGAAATTTTATCGAGTCTAGGGTTTGATGTTTTATACAGCGAAAAGATAATTCCGACACCGATTTTAGCGTATAGCGCAAAAGATTTAAATGCGTGTGCTCTGATGTTCACGGCATCACACAACCCGCCGGAATACCTCGGGATAAAATTTATTCCTGATTACGCAGGACCTGCAACGTCTGATATTACGGATAAAATAGTCGGCAGCATAGGTGAATCTGTTGCAAAGTTTGCTGAAGGTAAAATTGAAAAAAAAGATTTTAGAAAAATTTATTATGAACATCTTGCATCATTAATTAATTTTGACAAAATCCGTGAATATGTTTTAAAAAGCGGAGAAACTGTCATTTTTGACGGTCTTTATTCCGCCTCTATCGGATATTTTTCGGAACTTTTGACAAATTATGTAAAAATTCCTTTTAAATCTTTGCACATGGTATACGACGTGAACTTTGGCGGCGGAATGCCGGAACCGAAACCGAAATATTTATCTGAATTGATAGAACAAATAAAGAATTCACAAAATGCAATAGGGATGGCAAACGACGGTGACGGTGACAGGTTCGGTGTAATTAACGAGAAGGGTGAATATGTTTCACCGAATGAAATTATTGCAATTCTTCTAATGCATTTGAAAGAAAATAAAGGTTATGAAGGGCCGCTTGTAAAAACTGTCGGAGCAAGCCTTTTATTGGATAGAATTGCCGTAAAAGAAGGAATTGACGTTATAGAAACCCCTGTCGGCTTCAAACATGTCGGAGAAGCTATGCGCAAATTTAATCCGATTATAGCAGGCGAAGAAAGCGGCGGGTTAAGCATAAAAGGTCATATTCCGGAAAAAGACGGACTTCTGGCAAATCTTTTAATACTGGAAGCTATGGCGTATTACAATTCCACCCTCTCAGGGCTTCAGGAAAAGCTCTATACAATTGTCGGCGAGCATTTTTATAATGACAGGATTGATTTGAAGCTTGATTCTCAGGATATGGTGAAAACTGTTCTGGAAAAAACAAAAACACTGAAATCGGTCGGCTCATATTCTATAAAAAATATAGATACAAAAGACGGTGTAAAGTTATATCTGGACGATAATTCAATCTGGATACTTGTCCGTCCGAGCGGGACAGAACCTCTTCTCAGAATTTATTTTGAAAGCAGCAGTTTAGAAAATATTGAAGAATTAAAAGAAAGCTTTATGCTTAATTATAAAAGCTAATTAAATCTTTGTTCTCGCTAATTCCGGTTAAGTTTTCTACTTACTACACTTGACAAACAGGGGAACATCGTAAATAATATAAATACAGGGTGGCAGTTTACCAGACTGCCGGATGCCCTTAGAAGGTCAAGCGGTTCTTATCTGTTCAGGTAAGAGCCGTTTTTTAATACAAATAAAATCATGAAGATTAGCAATAAACTAATATTGAATTTATCCATATCAGCCCCCCTTTCTAGTCGGGAACCAACCCGAGGTCTGCAATAATTTTGTAGGTTGTTCCGTTTCAAAAAGAGCACCTTTTACCCTGTATATTAAGAAATCGGAATGACAGGATTTGAACCTGCGACCCCCGCGACCCGAACACGGTGCGCTACCAAGCTGCGCTACATTCCGATAAAAAAGAAAATATTTAATTGTTAATGTAGCTTGCTTGGTAGCGACGCTACCTGAGCCCATCCAAATTTGATACTCAATCAAATTTGGAGTCCTTGCTACATTCCGATAAAAAAAGTTTATTTAATTTTTCAAATGTTTCATTTGAAAAAGGTGCGCTACCACCTCTCGAGAAACAATTCACCGGATTGTTTCTCTCGGCAGAGTGCTACATTCCGATAAAAAAAGTTTATTTGATTTTTCAAATGTTCCATTTGTTGTTTGTTTCGCTCTGCCCTCTCGGGCGTCCCGATATTTCTATTCTAAATCTAAAATAGTTTAATTACAAGAGTTTATTTTAGGAACTATACTAAAAAACGTAGAGATGTCACCCCTGAAATAAATTCAGGGCAGGCTTTGAACTTGTTTCAGGGTCTAACAGCTTAGAGATGCTGAAATAAATTCAGCATGACACTTTTGTGCATCTGGTGTAAACTGCGATATAAATCCCTTATTTTATTTTATTTTATTAATTATCTCTATGTATTCAGATGGCTTATCTATAATATATTTTGCGCCCTCTTTTTCCAATAACCCGCGGTCGCGGAAGCCCCAGGTGACACCAATACAATCTATTCCGGTATTTTTCGCTGTATGAACATCCACATCGGAATCCCCTGAATAAATACAATTTTCTTTGTTGGAACCAAGTTCCCTTATTGCTCTCAAAACACTATCCGGAGCCGGTTTTTTACGGACATTTTCAGATTCCCCTATTGCAATTTCTATCAAATCTCCAAAGTATTTTCTGCAGAGTTCCTTTACTGCTAAGTCAAATTTATTTGATACAACCGCTGTTTTTATTCCTCTAGTCCGTAATTCTTTCAATATATCAAGAATCCCGTCATAGGGTGCGGTTTTATTGTACATGTTTTGTTCGTAATGCTTTTTGAAAGTTTCAAGACATGCTTCGCAATCCGGATTTTCTTTTCCGTTCGGGATTGCTCTTTCTATTAGTTTTCTGACTCCGTTTCCGACAAATCGTCTAACCTCATCTAGCGTTCTTTCAGGGTAGCCGAATTTTTTCAAAGCATAATTTGTACTGTCTTTTAAATCTTCAAGCGTGTTTAAAAGAGTGCCGTCAAGGTCGAATATTATTGTATCAATCATAGTTACTCCACAGGAATTTTAACGACAACTTTTTTTACTTTTTGAGGTTCAGAACCTGAATTCATTTGAGGTCTGTGGGCATCCTGCGGAAAAAGCATGGCAAAATAATCTTTTCCAAGTTTTACGCTTCCTGATTCTTTTTTATCAGTATAAAAAACAATATCCCGCTCGTCGTCATAGTCCTCACGTTCTGTCAAACCTTCTATGTTTGTAAAATCAAGTCTTTCTTCTCCTTTTATAAGAAGCTGGATATCTATATATTTTTTGTGTGCCTCAAAATAGCAATTTTCAGGACATTTAGTCTCGTATTCTTCTATATTTGCGTAAGCCCCGTCATCCAGCGGATATTTCCCGAGCGGCTTATTTTCATCAAGATTAAATAAAAAGTTTAATATTCTATCCGAAACGACATCATATCGTCTTAAATTTTCAAGTTTATCAAATATCATTATTCCAACTCTTTCATTGCTTTTTCAAATTCTTCCTGATTTGTTGCTTTGCCGTGCCAGCCTGCATTATTTTCCATAAAGCTTACGCCTTTGCCTTTTATGGTATCGGCAATAATGGCAGTCGGTTTATCGGCTTTTTTGGCGGTTTCTATTGCGTCATAAATTGCATTTATGTCGTGTCCGTCAATTTCTATAACGTTCCAGTTAAATGCTTTTAATTTTTCATCCAGCGGGTCGAGTGCTTTAATATTTTCCGTGCAGCCGTCAATTTGAAGTCTGTTACGGTCAATGATTGCGATTAAGTTGTCAAGTTTGCGGCAAGGTGCATTCATAAAACCTTCCCAGACGTTTCCTTCCTGCAATTCGCCATCACCCATAAGCACAAAAACATGTGCAGGATTTTTATCTAATTTGAGAGCAAGTGCAATTCCGCAGGCGATTGATAACCCTTGCCCGAGAGAACCTGTTGCAACTTCAACCCCCGGACAGAAAGGCGCAGGATGTCCCTGTAAAAGAGTTCCAAACATTCTGAACGTCATCAAATCTTTTTTCGGGAAATATCCAAGCTGTGATAAAACAGAATAGTAAATCGGCGAAGCATGCCCTTTTGATAATACAAATCGGTCGCGTTTTTCGTATTTCGGATCATTTTTCCACTTTGGCGCTGTCTGCATGCATTTGTGGAACAGAACAGTCATAATTTCCGTTGCGGAAAGTGAGCCGCCCGGGTGCCCGGATTGCGCATTATGAACCATTTTTATGATATTACGACGGTTTTCTTTACAAAGTTCTTCAATTTTTTTTATTTCTGTTTTATCTAGCATTTATTAAACTCCGCTTACTCTTTCTTTTAAAACTTTTAACACAAATAATGGCAGTGTTGGGAAGATTCTTTTAAATCTTTTAGGCTCTTTAATCGTTCTATATAGCCATTCAAGCCCCATTTTTTGATAAATTTCCGGTGCTCTTTCAACAACCCCAGACCATACGTCAAAACTTCCGCCGAGTCCTATAAAAACTGTTTCCGGTAAAAGTTTTTTAGCTTTTGCAATAAATATTTCCTGTTTAGGAGAACCAAGCGCGATGAGGGCAAGTTTCGGGTTTGATTTTTGTAATTCTGATAGAATTTTTTCATCGTCTTTGAAGTAGCCGTCCTGTATGTAAACGGCATTGAGGTCAGGCACCTCTTTTTTTAAGTTTTCCACTGCTTTTTCGATAATCTCAGGTTTTGCACCGATAAAGGCTGTCGGCTGTCCTGCGAATTTATCAATAAGTTTTCTGCCGAATTCAATGCCCGCAATACGGTGAACATTATTGCCCAGAATTTTTAAACCTATTTCAACGCCTATTCCGTCAGGGATAACGAGTTCAGCGTTATTGATAATCCCTGCAAATTCAGGATTTTTAGAGGCTGTCTGAATCATTTCGGGGTTAATTGTGACAACCTGTCCCTTTTCAATAAAGTTTAATGCCTGGTCAAATGTGAAAGTATCTACATTAAAACCTTGTAATTTTACAGTATTTCGTTCCATACGTTAATTATAAATCATTTTTTGCGGTAGCGCAAGAAGTTAAGGACAAAACATCTCACATTTCACCCTTTTTCCCGCACCCGAATTTCTAAGCATTCTGAGGGCGAAGCCCAAAAGAATCCGGCTTTTGGAATATGAAGAGTAATGAGTGAAGTGTGAAGGGACTAATTATTGTTGAACCATTCACTACTCACCATTCACTATTCACTTAAAAAAGGCTGGATTGCTTCGGCTAACGCCTCGCAATGACACGTTCTCCATCATCCATTTTTTGTCACCCCTCACCCGGCACTTCGTGCCACCCTCTCCCTCAAGGGGAGAGGAAATAAGTGAACTTTTCAACTGTTCATCCTTTCATCTTTTAAACTACTTTATATTGGACCACTCACTACTTACTATTTACTTTTTAAAGACTGGATTGCGTCTCTTACCCCTTATAGGCATTGGCAAGCTTAAAGAGATATTCGTCTTTGGCGCCTCGCTGAATTCCTATCGGGATAAAGTGCTCTTTGAATTTTTCGATTGCGTAACGGTCTGTCATGCCTGAGATGTAATCCGTGACAATCCGCTCAATCCTGCTTTCTTCGCAGATTGGTTTCAGCATTTCTGTATAAAGAAGGAAAAGTTCTTTTATTACTCGGCGGGCTTTTTTCTCTTCAAGTTTTGCAGGTGAATCTATATATACGTTATCAAACATCCACTCACGCAATTTTGTTGTATAGTGCCAGCCTTCTTCACTCATTGAAACAGTCGGCTTCCCATAGGAATTTTTGATTATCTCCATAATCATTTTATTTAAGCGCTCGCTTTGGTGTGAAGAAAAGTATTCTATACAGTCTTTAGGCAGATCGTTTTCCACAATAATTCCGGCTCTTATTGAATCTTCTATGTCGTGGTTAATATAGGCAATTTTATCTGCTAATTGAACAGTCTGGGCTTCCGGAGTGTGCGGAGTGTAGCCCCATGTGTGGGTTAAAATTCCGTCAATTGTTTCGCGGCAAAGGTTCAGGTGTTCCAGAACTTCCACAACCCTTACACTTTGTATATTATGATGAAATCCGCCCTTTACAAGTTCGTTTAAGACTCCTTCCCCGCAATGTCCGAAAGGTGTATGCCCTAAATCATGCCCGAGCGCAATGGCTTCGGTTAAGTCTTCGTTTAAATCGAGTGCGCGGGCAATTGTACGCGCAATTTGCGAAACTTCAAGCGTATGCGTCAGCCGCGTTCTGAAATGATCGTCAAACGGTGAAAGAAAAACCTGTGTTTTATGTTTCAGACGGCGAAACGCTTTTGAATGTACAATTCTGTCACGGTCGCGCTGAAAACACGTTCTTATATTGCATTCTTCTTCAGGTTCTTTTCTGCCTTTTGAATAGCGGCTTTTAGTGGCAAATTCACTGAGCGTATTTATTTCTTTTTCTTCAAGTTTATGTCTGATTTCATCAATTGCTTCAAGTCCGGTCATGGTGTAATCCTTTCAGACTGATTATAACAGAAAAAGAAATCGTTCCTATAGTGCATTTGTACCAGATTCAGCAGGTTTTTGGGTTAATTTTTTACGGAATTTATCAGCGGCTTCGCCAATTCTGTTTAAAATCCAGCCGGATACAAGACCAACGCCCATTGCTTTTCCGCCAGATACAAGTCTTGCTGTACAGTATAGAGAGGTTGCAACAGCACCGATTACAGGGATACCTGCCTTCAGGGTTACGGAAATCCTTTCGTCATTATCTTTTGCTTTTGCAAGCCCAACGCCTATCATTGCCGCAGAACCTAGGATTGACAAAGCATCTGTCGGGGCTGAACCTATCTGTAAATCCCTTACTTTGTCGTAGAACTGTTCGGCTTCTATGTTTATTGATTTGTCTATTGCTTTTACGGCATTTGCTGTCTGTTTTTCGATTTTTGCATAATTTTCAGGTATCAATTGTTTATAAATGGCAAGCAACTCTTCCATTTTGCCGGTTTTATTCGTTGCTATAAGTTCTTTCACCTTATCGAGTCTTTCAAAGACATAATTCTGCGCGTCAATTTTTGCATTACCTTTTTTCAGAGCTTCCCGCAAATTATCAATATTCTGCATAAGTTCTTTATCCGGCACACCATTTTTAAGATTTGTTTTCAGTGTATTGAATTTTTTAAGCAGGTCATAGTCGTTTGTAACTGTAAACCCTTCTATTTTTTTCAAAATATTTCGTGCCATATCAAGCTTATCTTCTCTATTGAAGCTTATTGCCTGTCGGAAAAGATTCATTTCATCATAAAGATCAGCTTTATCTTTCAGAATTACCCTGTCCGCCGCAAAGGTCTGGTATAAATCTTTATTTCTTACGTCCTTAAAAATTTCTATTGTTACGTCATCAAGATGCTGTGTAGAGGTTTTTATTCTTTTATAACGCACGTTTGATTTTGACTTACTTGTATTATCTTCAAGGATTTTGGCGATCTCTTTTTTGTTTGATTTAAGAATTTTTACCCACTCGCTGCCTTTTTTCGTAACCCCGTTTATTGTGATATCTTTTGCGCCGTTTTCAAGCAAAATTTTATCATCAAGTTTATCAAGCGATTTGAAAGTTTTATCCAGTCTGTGCTTTGTGTTTGCCCACGAAGTAACAACCGTTTCCCGGCTCGTTCTTTCAAATAAATTCGTTATTTTTTGGTACATATTTTTCGACCAGTTCTTTTTGAACATAATTTTTTTACATACGGCATCCTTTATTGAAGTAAAATTATTGATACTTTCGCATTTTTCAATAAATGAATTAACTTTATTCAGAGAAGAAAGATAAAACTGATTAACAGCAGTACCGGTTTTCGAACTTTTTGTCTGTGCAATCTTTTTCTCTAACAGATCTTTTATTTTAGACAGGAATTTATTTGTCCCTTTCGGCCCTCTCATCAATAGCAGAATTCCAAACCCTAAAACAAGCGCACTTGCACCTAGGGTTATAACCACTTTGTGGCTCTTTTCCTCTTCTACTTTTGCTAAATATTTTTGTGGAACAAAAAAGTTTTTATCTTTACGATATTGCGTAAAGTTATTAAACGGAGATTGCTGTTGTGTTATACTGCCTACCTGATTAACCATAGATAAAAACCTGCTACATCTATATAAACGCAAATATACAAGATTTTTTGCTTAATTTATAAAGATTTATTAAGAATTAGCGGCTCTTAATATTTCTTTTGCAGCTTCTTTAGATGATATTTTATCCGAAAGAAGAAATTTTATACCACTCAGCTCGTTTATGTATTGTGTACGATATTCGTTGTCATACAGAATTCTTTCTATATTGTGAGTGATACAATCAGGGTTAACGTTTTGCATAATGAGTTCCGGAACAATCATTTTGCCGCTGATTATATTGGGCAGAGATATCATTTTTATACATCTTACAACTAAGTATATAAGATAGAAAAGCCAAGGCCCTCTATAGGCTATAATCATAGGAGTCGTATAAAGCGCTGCCTCCAGTGCAACTGTTCCCGACGCCAGTATAAGCGCATCCGAAACACTTAAAAGCGCCTGATTTTCACCTTTTATAACTTTAAAATCCGTATCTTTTAAATACTTATTATAAACATCATCCGGCAAATTCGGGGCATGCGATATGCAGAATTGAAGTTCAGGGTGTTTTTTCTGTAAAAGTTTTGCAGATCTGATAAACACATTCATCAGTTGCTGGAGTTCAAAAACTCTTGAACCCGGAAAGACCGAAACAAGTTTTTTATTTATATCAAGACCGTGTTTTTCAAAAAACTGTTTTTTGTCAGCTTTTTCCGGCAACTGCGATACAAGAGGATGACCGCAGTAGTGCGTTTTTATTCCGTTATCTTCATATAATTTTTTCTCAAACGGGAATATACATAAGACTTCATCTATATTTTTTTTGATTACATTAATTCTCCAGGGTCTGCTTGCCCATACCTGCGGAGGTATATAATATAAAATCTTTATGCCTGCTTTTTTGAGGAATTTTGAAATGTTGAGATTAAATGCACCATAGTCAATAAGTAAAACCAAATCAGGTTTATATTCTTTTGTTATGTAATCAACAACTTTTTTCCCGAGTGTCAGGTGATCTATAATTATTTTCGGCGAAATCCCGACTGCGCCCATCTTCTGCTGGGTCGCAAACAATTTAACTCCTGCATTTTTCAGGTTTTCGCCGCCAACACCTTCGATTTCAATATCAGGGTTTAATCTTTTCAATTCCTCAGCAACTTTTCCGGCATGGATGTCACCTGAATAGTCGCCGGTTACTATGAATACTTTCGTCATAAACTTACTGCCATTAATACTATATGATTATCATCCGCGTATTTTATTACTTTTTCTTGATCCACTATAATTGTTTCGTTCGCTTCAACCGCCAGAAGGTTTGCTTTATATCGTTTCATTGTGTGAAGGGTTCTCAAACCTACGGTTGGAATGTCAAAACGTTTGTCCTGTTTTGGCTTTGAAACCTTTACTACACATGCATTTTTCTTTGCAAGTTTAGCACCGCGTTTAATACATTTGTCGGTTCCTTCAATAGCTTCAACTGCCATAATCATTTTGTCTTTTATTACAACAGATTGGCCGACATCTACTTTACCCATTTCTTTCGCAAGCCAGAAACCGTAATTTACATCTTCCATCTGTTCTTTTGTTGGTTTATGCTTGCCTAAGACCCCTGCCGGTATCATAAGGTTTTTGATAAAAATCGTCTGGTCAAGTACGGTAATCCCGGCTTTTTCCATTTCTTTTACAATTAGAAGCATTACTTCATCATCGTTTAATCTCTGAACTGTTTTTAATATTTCAATTGCTCTTGAATCAAATTTGTAAAGCTGTAAAAGAACACTCTTATTTACTTTCCCTAAAAAAGTAAGCTGTTTTATCTGTTCTTCTTTTAAAATTCCTTCAATTTTGTTAATTTCACCCGGATGGCAGGAATATACTTTTGCGCAATATTTTTTTAACTGTGAAAGATTATCTTTTGAAAAAGATATACAAACTACTTCAAATCCGTTTTCTTTGGCATATTGAGCCATTTTTACCGGTAAAGTTCCGTCTCCTGCTATTAATCCCTGTTTATTTTCCAACATTAATGACACTTTTATATTCCTCTTTTCTGTGTAATTTATCCTTTTAGGGCAATTATATCCTGAATTTGTTTTTTATTCAACGAAACAGCTCCGCCCAAGAGCTTGCTGTTAATGACAACTTGTGCGTATGATTCGGCAAGTTCAAGTTTTAGATACGCCTCTTTTAAAGTCTTATCGCCGACTATGAAACCGTGGTTTGCCATGAGTACTGCATTGTAGTCTTTAAAATATTTAGAGGTCTTTTCAACCAAATCTCTTGATGACGGCAGTCCATATTCTGCAAGCGGAATTTGTCCGAAATAAAAGACATTTTCTGCCATAATAGCATCATCTAATGCCCTGTTGCAGGCCGCAAATGTGCTTAAGTATGGAGAATGGACATGTATTATATAATCTACATCCTCTCTTATTTTATAAAATTCGCAGTGCAAAAGTTTTTCACTAGAAGCTTTTGGATTTCCTTCTACAACATTTCCGTCAAAATCTATAACCGAAAAGTCCTCCTCGCTCAAATAACCATTTGCTGAGCCTGATGAGGTTATAACAATCTTATCTCCATATCTTGCAGACAGATTACCGGAAACTCCCGGGGTAAAGTTTTTTACTCCGCATAATTTCCCGTATTCAATTAATTCATTTTTTATTTCTTTTAATTTCATTATAATTGTTCTCTGTCAGGATCTTCTATCTCTATTACTTCCGCGTAAGTGCGTTTTACTTTTTCTTTAGGTTTTTGTTCCTCGAAAGTAATTTCTTTTACTTCTTTTTCGTTACTTGCAAGTCTGTCAGGATTTTTTATTACCATTTTATCAAAGTTTAACTGGCTGTTTTTAGTATCAATTGCCACGTTGATACCAAAGTAAGTGTTCTGACGCATAAAATCATAACCCAAACTTACTTTAAAGTCATCAGGACCTACTGCAATAATAAATGCATTTTCCTGCCACTGTTTGCCGTTTGGCGCATCATCCGTGAGGTTTATAGAGGTTGCATAGGCTACTGTTAAATATTTACAAACCCTTAATGCTTCTCTTAGGTAAAGGTTAGAATGACCGTATCTGTATGCATCAAACATCTGCATAGGAGAATTATCCTGATATGCTGAGGCAAAATATCCAATATCCTGCATCCAGTATTTGTATTGAGTATGTATTCGCGGTCCTATTCTACCAATAACCTGAGTGTCTCCTGTTCCGTATAATGCAACGCTGCCCTGCATTGACAAATCTAATGACACAAATTTCAGTTCTTCTTCATTTCCGTATTTCCATAAATTCTGGTTGATTTCGGTCATGTATCTGAATCTTGTAGTGCCTAAGCCTGAAGATGTCATATTTTTAGAATCATAGCGGGCTTCATCGTTATCTTCCATATAACCTGCAGTAAATCTGTTTTTGTATGTTAAGTCTTTTTTAGGTGCAAGGAAGTTTTTTATACGTTTCCCATCATTGTAAACGAGTTCTACGCCGTAGTTTGCCATACGGTTTCCTAAAAACCAATCATCAATGTATGAATTTACACCATATTGAATATAAAGTTTATCATCCAGTTGCTGTTTGCCTCGTGCAACAAATATATCTTCGGCAGAACCATACATTAATTCAGTGTAGTTTGTTGCGCTTTTATATTTGATTGCACCGCCGACTCCAATGCCGCTTTTGTAGTTCAGAAACGGTATTACTTTTATTGTAGAGGCAAACGGTGTTTTAAATACAAAGCCCGGACCTAAGAAGGCTCCTATTCTTGATCTAGTACCAAATTCAGGATAATTTGCTTCAAAATATTCCCCTTTTTTATCTGCATAGATTTTTAATGATTTAAAATCCAGAAGGTGTCTGTCATTATAACTTAAATCGCCCTGTTTTATCGTAATAATATTATGATCTTTTTGAGCATCTACATCTATTTCTTTTGCATCAAGTTCGACTTTTGCATTACCTGAAGGGTCAAGTTTAGACCGATCCTCGTCGTCTATTATCATGGCGTTCAGGTTTGTCCCGAGTATTCTTGTCTTAAACCTTGCAACATAAGAATGTGCAGCTCTCATATCACCGTCTTCAAGTATGATCTTATTATCAACTGATTGGGCATTTTTGGCTTTGATTTTCATATTCATTCGCTGTGCATTCATGTTTGTCAGAAGTGTTGTTTCTTCATTCATATTAATTTGAATGTAGTCTCCGAATATGGACTCACCCTGTTTTATAAGTTCTACATTGCCGTATGCTTTTATAATATTAGATGCGGTATTGTAAACCATTCTGTCAGCTTTTAGAGTTACTTCCTGCGGCGGAAAATATAATACAGGATTGCCTGTAGCTTCTACTTCATTTTTTTCTTCGTAATATCTTACGTTTTCACAGTCAAGCTGTGCGTCCTTAGGGGTTTGAAGTGTCTGGACATTTCCTGTTAATTCAATGGTATCTTTGCTTTTTTCCTGCTGAGTTTTATCTCCATCTGTGGAGGCTTGTTGTTCCGTAGCTTTTTCATCATTTTTATTTTTTTTCTTGAAGAAGGAGAAGAATGGCTTTTTCTCTTTTTCAGGCTGGATTTCTTCTTTTTCAGCAGTTGATACTTCTTTTTCATCGTCTGCGCCGGCATATATCTTTTTGAGATTACGTTCGGTTAACTCTTCAATGCTCAGTTCTTTGGATAGTTCTTTTTCTTCTTCTTCCTGAAGTCGTTTTAGTTCTTCCTGTTCTCTTTGACGATCTTTCAAGTCCTGCTCATGGGCTTTAGTTCTGTAATAATTCTGGACTTTTATTCGCAGTTTTTTGAAAAGCGGAGTCCCGTTTGTCGTAGAAGTATATCTTTCCATACCACTACGTTCATCAACAACTTCAACATCGTAATTGACTTCCGGAAGAGGAATTACCGGCGCCATAAAAAGCGCATCCTGCATACTTTGCATTTGGGACATGATTTTGCGGTTTTCCTCCTGAGAGTTCGTCTGCGTATAGGCAGGTAAACCAAGCATTAACGTTATTAAAGATATAACTGCGTATTTTTTCAAAAATCTTGTCCTTATGTTAGATGTAATTTAACGGGTTGTTTGGTTTTCCGTTAATTCTTACTTCAAAGTGACAGTGTGGTCCTGTGCTGTAACCTGTTGTTCCCTCAAGTCCTATCACCTGACCTTTGGTGACTGATTGCCCCGGGCTTACTTTTGTTACTGACATGTGGGCGTACAGTGTTGTTGTAGGGTGCCCGTTTACGGTTCCGTGGTCTATTATAACTACTTTTCCGTAACCTCCATACCAGCCTGAGTAGATTACTTTTCCGGAATTTGAGGCATGGATGCTGCCCATATTAGGTCCTCCGATATCAACTCCGGAGTGGAATGTTCTGCTTTTAAATATCGGGTGGGTTCTCCAGCCGAACGGGGATGTAATTCTTCCCGCTATCGGTTTCATAAACCCGCTTGATGAAACTTTGACCGTTGAATGCCCGTAGCTTTTGCTTATCATGCTTTGCAGATTTGCGGATTGTCTTGCTAGTTCTCGTTCTGAACGTTCGTAAGCTCTTCTGTCTGTTTTCAGCTTGTTAATCATGTTTTGATTTTCAGCTATGGCTCTTTGTATTGATTCCTGCTGGGAATTAATATCTTTAATTGCCTGTGCAAGATAAACCTTTTGGGCTTCTATGTCTTTTTTCATCTTAGCTATTTTAGCAGATTTTGTTTTTAATGCAATCATACGTTTGTAGTCATTTTTTATAACGATTCTTTCAAAGTAAATTACATCAAGCAGACCATTTAAATCTTTTGCAGATAAAATAAGTTCAAACATTCCGCGGCGTTGATTTTTGAATACCTGACGAATTCGGTTTTTCATCTGGGTATCGACTTTATTGAATTCCGCAACGGATTGATTATATTCAGCTTCCATTGATTGCAGGCGTGAATCTATATCAGAGTATTGTCTTTTGGATGCTTCAAGATTAGCCTGGTTTTGTTCTTTTTTACGCTGATTTCTTACAAGCTTGCTTTTTTCTTGATTTTCTTTTAATTTGAGGGTTTTAATTTTTTCCTGAGTATTTTTCATCCTCTGATTTATAGCTTTTAAATTAGAGCAGTAAGCAGCGTTTGACAGTCCCACCGTCAAAAATAAAGCTGATAAAATATATACGGATAATTTTTTCAGAAACTTTTTCATAAGCTATTTCATAACGAGAGGAATCATCATTAAGCCGACAGTCCAAGCAATGAATGTTAATGCTATAATACCGACGATTAATCTCTGGTGTTTTCTAAAAAATTCCATACCTTTCCCCTCAATAATACTACTTACAATATTACTATTAAAAAAAAGAAAGTGCAAATATTTAAAATAAAATTTGCAAAATATTGTAAAATCGTATATATTAACTGTATGGGTGACGTATTTATTGAAGGAATTGCAGATAGAAAAGTTATTTTAAAGAATGAAAATTCGATTATTAATCAGTTTCTTCTTGAAAACAATATTAATCAAATTGAGGCAATTCACGCTTTTTTGTGTTCTACTCATCAGCTTCTTCTTGTAAACGGATTTCTCGGTACTGGAAAAACCAGGGTTGTCAATTACGCTCTGTCTTTTCTGTCTGAAGCCGCTGCGGTCTTAACTTATAATTGTTATGAGACGACTATTCTGGATGATATACTGCTTTCGTTTTTTGAAGATTTTAAGACTCTGGCTCTTCAAAATAAGATTAAACAGCCAAAGGCTAAATTCGATAACTTTACGCAAAAAATAGATGCCTATTTCTCTGTTATTGAAAATCCTGTTGTTATTGTTATTAATTCATTTGAGATGGTGCTGAAGGATAATAAACCTGAAATTTTGGATTTTCTTTTCCATCTAATGACCCGTCCAAACGTAAAAGTTATAATGATTGCACGAAAATTTAACTATGAGGATTTTTCTTCTGTTCATTATGATAAGTTGTCAATTCTCGCTTTGGAAAAAGGTATTTTTGAAAAGATGCTTCGTTCGGAAGGTGTAAGGCTTATCGGACCTGTTTCTGATGAATTTTATAAATATTCAAGGGGCTATTTTTTTTATACTGTACTTTCTTTGAGTGTTTTAAAGGCAAACAAACTTAATATCGTGGATTTTCTTAAAGGCTATACAAAGAGTTTCCTTTCTTATAACGATTTTATCCTGAGAGAAGCTTTAGCCTTTGTTGATCCTGTGAGCGGTCATTTGTTCAGGTTTTTGACCACTATGCGTCATCCTGTAAGCGTTAACCTTTTAAAAACTCTTAATCTGTACAATGAAGAAAAGATTAAGATGTTTTTGGATAACATGATTTTAAATCGTGATAAAAATATGATTTATCTTCAAGACTATTATAAGGCTATTTCTGAAAATTCCATTCCTGAATCAGTTTCGGTAAAATTGCACAGAGCCTGTGTGGACTTATATAATACCCAGCTTCCGTTGAAACCGTTTGAGAGAGATCTGTTGATTTCTCGGCAAACTATGCGTTCGGAAATAGAATATCACAGTATGTTTATCCCGCAAAAACCGATGATAAATCCGGTTAATAATGCGACTATAAGTTCAGTTGAATACTCTGCGGAAGGCATTAGTGCGCTTCCTGAAAAGAAAGAGGAGCCTCAGTCAAACGAAGAAAAACTTAAAAATATTTCATTTATTTTTGAGTCGGAAGAAAATGAGCAGAAGATAATGTCCGAAATTGCAGATTCCATAAATAAATTTATTGATTATTCAAATAAAACTCTTACTGAATCTGATAATAAACTGTCGCTTGCAGAGCTTATTAACAATGCTAAAAATGAGGAAAATCTGTATAACTATAAAAAAGCGATTGCTTATTATCAGAGAGCCTTGCTTCAAAAGGATGATGATGACTTCTATACATTTTTGCCGACAGTGTACACAAGGCTCGCTATTTGCTTTGAAAAACTTTCGGACTGGTTTAATGCATTAAAATACTATGATATGGCGCTTGAATTTTTTGCTTCTGCAGGTGATAGCGATAAAACCTCAGAAATGAAGCTTTCTATCGCAAATATTTTCTATATTACATTTAAGCATGATAAGGCCAAAGCTTTATTGAACGATATATTAAATGAGAAAACACTTTCTGCCGAATTGAAAATAAAAGCTTATATGCTTTCGGCAACTGTATATAGCGAGGATTTATTAAAATCTTATTCTTTTTATAAAAAAGCTGTTGAAAATGTACAGCCGCTTATTGATAAAGGATTGCTTGCCGATTTGTATTTCAAATATGCGCTCTGCTGCGATGATCTGGATGAAACCGAAGAGGCTGTAATTTATTACAGAAAATGTTCTGAAATTGAAAAGAATAATCCGCATCTAGCTTCTGCATTGTCAAATCTGGCATTGATTTTTGAAGAAACTGGCATGGCGGAACTTTCGTTTAAATATTATTTGAAAAGTCTTGAAGTTGATGAGCAGAATAAAAATAACAGCGGAATTTATTCGTCAGCACTGAAAATTGCAGGGTTTATATCAAGAAAAGATCCAGAAAAGGCTTCAAAATACTATGCAAAGGCCATTCATTGTGCAGAAGCCTTGAATGATTCTTTATATAAATTTTCAGCCTATATTGAATACGGCGACTTTTTTATGAATCATAAGGATATTAAATCTGCCTTGAAATATTATCTTCTTGCTGATAATATTCCTGAAGCGGATAAAGATTTAAAAAACAAAGTTTTACGCAGATTGAATGATTTGAAAATTCGGCTCGGACAGAATTTTGACAGTATGAAACAAGAGATTGAAAATGAAAGATAGAAATTTTTTTGCAGATTATATAAAAACATTTTTGGCACAAAATTCAAAAGTAAATCTTATTTCTAAAAACGATGAAAAGGTTTTGTGGGAAAAGCATATCTTTGACAGTCTTTCAATAGAAAATTTCTTTGAAAAGTACGGGCAGAATTTTAAAACCATGCTCGATATCGGTACAGGCGGCGGGTTTCCGGCTGTACCAGTTGCTCTGGCTTATCCGGAATTAGATGTCTATGCTCTTGATAGCATAAGAAAAAAAATTAATGCTATAGAAAATATAAAATCGGAATTGGATATAAAAAATCTTCACACAATATGCGACAGAGCGGAAAATATTAAAGAAAAGTTTGATATAATAACCTCCCGTGCTGTCGCACCGCTTAAGGTTATTGCGAGATACGCAGCCCCGCTTTTGAAAAAGGACGGGTATTTTATCGCCTACAAATCGCGAAAAAGCGATGAAGAAATCAACGACGCCGCAGAAATTGTGAAAAATTTACACCTGAAAATTACGGATATTATAGAATATGACCTGCCGCTGGACGAAAATTTTACAAGAAACCTTATTATTCTTAAGAAAAGCTAGCAAAAATTTTTATGCGGTAGTGTTATAAAAAAGGTATGATTAAATTAAATTTATTTAATATATTTACTCCGAAAACCCCGCAGCTATTCAAACCCGTGCAATTTCAAAAATATAACGGCAGGTACTATATAGACCGGCTTCCTGCTCGATTTGAAAATGGAACAGGAGTACTGACTGCCTATGTCACAGATTCGGAGCGCTCCTGCCGTACAGTGTTTAAATCTCCCCGCAATAAACAGCTTGGTTATCACGACTACAAAATTCATTTGTATAATAAATTTCTGGAAGGAGAATACATCGAAGTTGATAAGCGTATGAGAAACAAAGGCATAGGAGAAGTCTTAAAACTTGCAAGTCTTATAGAGATGAAAAAGAATAATCTGGATAAAATGACGCTCTATTCAGTGCCGGAGGCCATAAAATTTCATGCAAAATTCGGTTTTACTCCGGATATCGGTTATGTGGCGCCGGTTCCTCTAATTTTAAAAGGAATAAAAGAAAACCGCATATATAAAGATTTATCGGAGCGGGCTTCAGCCTTATCTGACAGAATTTCTGCCGAATTTATAAACGAAGATAATTTAAAAGGAGTGAATGAATTGCTTACAGAATACATAGACCGCTGTTTGCTGGATAATACTCCCATTTTCAACCGGAAAATAAATATGGTTTTAACAAAAGAGAAAATCAATTCAAATGCCGATTTTTATAATAATCTTTTTGAGAAGCACGGGATAAATTTCAAGGTATAAAAAGCATAAAAAAAACCACTCATTGCTGAGTGGGTCGTTTTCTGCATCCTAATGGTCTCTTTTAGTGTTTATTATTTAGGAGTTTATATGTTTTTGGGGTTAATGAATCTATTTATATTTAGTGTTTCGACTACACTTAAATCTTATGTAATTATTATGCACCAAAATAACTTAAATGTCAACAAAATGTTTTCATAAAATTATTTAAAAGGTGAAAAACGGCTATATAGTGTAGATTTTACACTTTACAAAACTTAATAAAGTGTTAAATCTGCTTACGATTTGGGCAAGGGATATATAAGGGATATATGTAAAGAAATGTAAAATCAGTTTACTCCCAAAAGGCAATTCTTAAACTTGTATATACTTTATATATATGAGAGTATAGAGAAAAAGGAAATTTTATCATGGCTCCAAATGATAACATGGCTATTAATAAAGTCGGAATGCCAAAGACTGACGTTGCAGATAGTATTCCAAGCTATGAAGCCGCAGCTGCAGTCAAGGATTCTGCCGTTCAGGCGGAAGGCGGTACACGCCCCACCGAGATTAATAATGTCGGAACTGTAAGGAAAAATGATAATACCCAGAAATACCAGACCGGTTATGAAGGCATTAACAGTATGGGTAAGTTCCTTGGGCTTACCATGAAAGATGTTTTTTCAGCCCAGACGGTTGCTCATACAACTTATGGAAGCGGATTGGATATGTTCAACGGTACCCACCAGATAGGAAAACCTTATCAGGAAATTCAGCAGGACGGAATGACCTTTACTCAAATGATTCAACAGGGTATGAATTTAAATATTGCTTGCTAAAAAGCCCCTCCGATTGTCTGGAGAGGCTTTTTATATATTGTAGCATAATTAGTTTTATGCATTAGCAAGCGATTTCGATTTTTCAATACAATCAATAAGTGTGCTTGCTACTGTTTCCTGTTCTTCTTTAGTTAATTCAGGGAACATAGGAAGCGAGATTACCATTTCCGTATTCTTTTCAGATACAGGTAGAGAACCTTTACCTACACCGAGATATTCGTGAACTTTCTGCAGGTGCAGAGGTATAGGGTAATACAGCATAGCTCCTATGCCGCGTTCTTGAAGCATTTTGTGAACTTCATCGCGGTTAGGAATTTTAACCGTGTACTGGTGGTAAACACAGTAGGTATCCGGAAGTTCTTTAGGGGTTTGAATATCTGGGCAATTTGCAAACAATTTGTTGTAGTAGTAAGCGTGTTCGCGTCTTTTTTCATTCCATTCTTTAATGTGAGGAAGTTTTACGCGCAGAATAGCCGCCTGAATTTCGTCCAATCTGCTGTTGACCCCGATTTCATCGTGGTGGTAACGGACAGCTCCGCCGTGGTTTCTTAATGCAACTACTCTGTCGCGAAGTTTTTCATCGCTTGTCATAATCAAACCGCCGTCACCCATTCCTCCGAGGTTTTTAGTCGGATAGAAGCTTAAGCAGCCAAAGTCGCCGAATGTACCGACCATTTTGCCTTTGTATAAAGCGCCGATTGCCTGACAGCAGTCCTCAATAACATGAAGGTTATGTTTTTTAGCAACTGCCATAATTGTATCCATATCGCAAGGCTGACCGTAAAGGTGAACCGGAATAATCGCTTTTGTTTTAGGAGTAATCGCAGCTTCCAGTTTTGAAGCGTCCATATTGAATGTATCTTTATCAATATCAACAAATACCGGTTTGGCGCCTACAATGCCAATTGCTTCAGTTGTTGCCACAAATGTAAACGCAACTGTTATAACTTCATCGCCTGCACCGATATCAAGGGCTCTCAATGCAAGATGAAGTGCATCTGTACCTGAGTTGAGTCCTACTGTGTATTTGCAGCCGATAAACTCTGCCAATTCTTTTTCTAAAGCTTTTGTGTTCGGACCGAGAATGTAAGAGCCCGAGCGTAAAACTTCACAAACCGCTTTTTCAACTTCCGTGCCGATTGTGGCGTACTGACGTTTTGAATCTAAAATTGGAATCATGTGTTTCTCTCCTTTTTTCCTATAATATCAGTTTACCACACGTTTGGCGAATCTTTACAACATCTTTATATTTTGTGGTGCTGAAAATGGCAGGAAAAACTATCCCATTGCACGGAAACTTTCGTCAGGCAAGATATATTTTAATTTAATGATTTTTGTATCTCCCTGTTGTTCTGTTCCAATGCATTCAAATTTAGAACTACGCGGAAATACTATTTCATTGTTTACGCCATATCCTTTTACAGAAACACGGGCTTTTTCCGGGATATCAATTTCGTAAATAATACCCTTATCATTAGTTAAATAACCTTTTGCATAATTTATGTCGGAGGTTGCATAGGCGTATTCTTTCATATCAATGATATCGCCCTTTTTTGTGCTCAAACGTTTTAAATATAGCGGATATTCCGAGAAAAAATCCGGTTTTTCACCTACGCACCTGTATGCTTTCATGGGGTTGTCAATCGGTTTTAAGCCTTTGAATTCAAAATCTGTTTTCCAAATCATATCGCGAGGCGTCATTTTGGTAAAAGGAGATATTTCGTCCATGGCTTTCGGATTCGGGCTGTTGATGAAGTGGTGGTTTATACTGTTAAGATATCCATGTAAAGAAACGGATTCTTTAGTGCCGTTACGTTTTACAAGTCCTTCTGTCAGTGCGTCACGCCAGTATTCCTGGCAATAAAGCTTTTGTGTGCCTGATTGCCGAATGTTCTTTGATACAGTTGAGACAACTTTTGAGTCGGATTTTTTAAGGCTTGATAATACTTTGCCTATGCTGCTTATTGATATTCCCATTTTTATTTTCCCCTATATAATAATAAAGTGTTTTTACACAAAAAAATTGCTTAATCCAGTTTTTCGAATATGAAGAATAATGAGTGAATAAAGAATAGCCTTATCATTATTGAACCACTCACTACTCACCCTTCACTATTCACTTTCCAATAGGCTGCCCAACGAAACTCCTTAAAAAGAGGAATTGCGAGTGTGCGACGTTTCTTGCGCAATAAAAAAGCCGGCATTTGCCGACAAAAAAATAAAGGAAATAAAATTGTAAAGGGGAAAATAAAATTTTTTTCTAACGAGCACCTTGAAAATATGTATAAAAGGAGCGAGGTTAGTTGAAAGATTAACCGAAGGTTTTGAAAGTAGATTCGACGTTCTTTTCGATAACTTTCTGAACAGCGTCCATTTCGGTAGAGA
>CALVBD010000013.1 GCA_944325635.1 Candidatus Gastranaerophilales bacterium
CGAAGCTGCCATACCCATGACAATTACCCTTTCCGATTTTTATTTCCTTGTAATATATATCGGCACACTGAGTTAAATTCTTTAATTTTTTATTCCTTTTTTGTAATATTTCTTAATAAAAATCGAAAATCAAGTAATAACAACCTTTTAATGGAGGATATTCTGCAATTTATTTATTACAAAATTGAGAGCGCCTTTTTGGGCTTCAAAGACCATTTCGCAGTCCGAGCATGCTGATTTATAGAATTCTTTATCAAAAAGAAGCTGTTGAGCTGTAATATAAAATTCTTCCGGCGTTTTAACAACTTTTCCTGCATCTGTTCGGCCTAGAATTGAGTAGATATCTTTAAAATTATGGACATCGGGGCCTGAAATTGCCGGTTTATTGTATACGACTGCTTCAAGCGGATTGTGTCCTCCGGTGTGGTTAAAGCTTCCGCCGATGAATGCAAAATAACATATTGAATACATTTTACCCAGTTCGCCGAGTGTATCTAATATTATAATGTCTTTTTCTGTAAATTTAGCATTCTCAGAGCGTTTTCCGTAACTAAACCCGTAATCTTCCAGCAAAGGAAGTATCGAAGGCACCCTGTTGGGGTGGCGCGGTGCAAGAAGAAGCTTTATGTCTGGAAATTCAACTTTTAATTTTCTGAAAGTTTTTAAGACAATTTCATCTTCCCCTTTATGGGTACTTCCTGCAATTATTACGCGGAAACCCTCCTGTCCGATTTCTATATCTGCATCTTTTTTCTTCACATCGAATTTCAGATTGCCCATAACTTCGGTTTTTTCTTTTGGCATACCGATTGAGACATACTTATCCATATCCTCTTTGCTTTGTGCATATACAGCAGTAAAATTTTTAAATACTTCTTTAAAAAACGGGGTTATGAGTTTATATGAATTGTAGGTTGAATCCGATATTCTTCCGTTAATAACTGCGATTGGGATATTTCTTTTTTTACAGCAGTACGCAAATGTCGGCCAGAGTTCTGTTTCAGCAATCAGAACAACTGAAGGATGAATGTTATCAAGGAATTTGTTCACGCAGTGCGGTATATCAAAAGGAAAATATGTTATGAAATCCGCTATATTTTCGTATTTTTTATGTGCGATTTCCTGTCCTGTTTTTGTACCGGTTGTCACAACGAGTTTATAATCCGGAAATGTTTCTTTAATTTTTTTTGCAAGGTTCTCAAGCGCAATTACTTCTCCGACAGAGACACCATGCATCATGATAACCTTATTATCATCAAACGGAAGTGTTGAATTTCCGAATTTTTGTTTCCAGCCGGCTGATTTTTTGTGAATTACCCTTTCCGTATAAAAGAACGGTAGGGCTAAATAAAATAATATTGTGCTTAAAATACCATAAATTCCCATACGATAATATTACTACAAAAAAATTTTCAATACTATAGCAGCGAATGGTTAATATAGAATAGTTAAACAAAAATAATTTAAAGTAAAAAACTCAGTTCGCTCCGCCCTCTCATAAAACGCATAAACACCCATCACCCGAATTCGTAAATTCTTTCCTCTCCCGTAGTGAGAGGGGAAAGTGTATTCCCCCCCCCTGCAAAAAGTGGGGAGGAGTGGAAATTTTTGTGTATACCTTCTCTCTCGATACATTTAATCTTTTGAAGCGTTGTATTTGCTTTCGAAACGATAGCGGTAGTAGGGCGGGAGCGTGTTGAGAAAATAAATACAACGCTTCCTGTTTTTACCCTCTCCCGAATTTGTAAATTCACATTCGTTCATTAACAAATTCTGCCCTCTCACAGTGAGAGAGGGCAATAGAAATCCCCCGGCACAAGGCATACAGGGTAGCAAGACCTGTTACCGGCTCATCTGCGCCCTTTGTATCTAGCAAAAGAGTGGGGATATACTTAGTATCTTCTTTCTTAAACCATTCCCGACTCACTATTCACTTCCGTCGCACCATGTTGACTTTATAGGAAAAAATCTATAAAATGAATGTATGGCAATAGTATATTTAAGTTTAGGGTCAAATAAAGGTGACAGGATCGGTTATATTCAACAGGCTACCCGTTTGCTTGGAGCCTGTGAAAATATAAGCGTTATCAGAACTTCCGCCTTTTATGAAACAGAACCCTGGGATATGAGTTCTAAAAACTGGTTTGTTAATGCTATTGTCGAAATTAAGACATCCCTATCTCCTCAGGAACTTCTTGCAGAGTGTAAAAGAATTGAAATGCAGCTGGGACGTAAAGAACGAAGCGGTAACAATTATGAGGATAGAACAATAGATATTGATATTCTTTTTTATAATAAAGAAATTATTAATGATGAAAATCTTACAATCCCTCATAAATATTTACATTTAAGAGCCTTTATTCTTGTTCCTATGCTGGAATTGAATCCTGATTTTGAACATCCGGTATTGCATAAGACAATTTCGGACTTACATAGTGATCTTGAAAATCCGGAAATGGTGTTTTTGTATGGTACAAGAGTCGAAATCTAAAGTCGCAATTGTGGGAGGCGGACCTGCAGGGTGTGTTTGTGCCTATTTTCTCCAAAAAGATTTTGATGTAACAATATTTGAGGCAAGATCTCCTCTTGCGACACTTCTGCCAACTGGCGGGGGCAGATGTAATATTGCCCACGCAGAATATGATTTTCGAGCACTCGCTGCAAACTACCCTCGTGGTGAAAAGTTTTTATTTTCTGTTTTTTCTAAGTTCGGCACTGCAGAAACTGTGGATTTTTTTCGTTCAATCGGGGTAGATACTTACGTTCAGGACGATTTAAGGATTTTCCCGCTATCAAACAGTGCTGTAGATGTTCGCGACAAATTGCTGAACAGTCTGAACCGTGTCAAAATAATTGAGCAGCGAGTTGATAGTATTATTGAAGAGGGAAGCGGGTTTTCTCTTGTGTGCGGAAAATCCATTCATAAATTCAATAAAGTTGTTATTGCAACAGGCGGTCATTCAGGGTTTTCTCTTGCCGAAAACCTCGGGCATAAGATAATCCCGCCGCGACCTTCTCTTTGCGGACTTAAAACCAAAGAAAACTTTGTTGATTTAAGCGGCGTCAGTTTTAAAAATATCACGGCAGAGGTGAACGGTAAAAAATATTCAGGCGATTTTATGTTTACGCATACCGGTGTCACAGGTCCTGTTATATATTATATTTCATCAATTATGGCGCGTGAAAAATTTCCATATTATATATATGTAAATTTTACGGGTGATTTTGATTTTCAAAGTGTATTAAACGAAAATCCGCACAAAAACATAAAAAATCTTTTATCAGATTATGTCCCGAAATCTTTTGCGGAATTCATACTCTTACACAACGGAGTTAATGCGGACGAAAAATGCCATAAAATCAACGGAGTTATGCGTGATAAAATTTTGAAACAACTCAGAAACTTTGAAATAGAAGCCGTCGGAACCCGCCCTGACGGAGAAGTCGTAACTTCAGGCGGTGTTGATTTGAAGGAAATTAATCCTAAAACTATGGAATCAAATATTATTCCCGGAGTGTATTTCTGCGGAGAAGTCCTTGATATAGACGGCTTTTGCGGAGGGTTTAATCTGCAGAACTGCTGGTCAACAGCATTCATTGCCGCTCAGGGAATTATGCTGTCGCAATAGTGTTTTCTTTTCTTGCCTGTTCCATTACTTTATATTCTTTGTTGTTCGGCAGAATATATCTCATCGCTATCATTAACAAAGGCACCGCAACCCCTAAGGCGCCTACACAGGTTCCAATGTTTTTGATTACGGAAATTCTCTTTGCTTTGATTACTTTTTTCAAGTAGCCGTCTAAATCCTCTTTCGGCGCTTTTTCGTATAAAAGATTCAGTTCGTCTTTAAGGTTTTTAAATTCTTTTATATCAAGATATGCTCTTGTGTCGATTTTGGAGGATGTAACATCCTTTGAGCCTTTTACAGTTGCAATGAGTTTTGATTTTTTGCCCATTTTTACAATAAAATTGTCCTGATTTTCATGGATAAATTTATAAATATCCACATCGGATGCGGTTTCTGGACATTTTTGGGCAAAGTCATCAAGACTTTGTTTTATTGTCCCGAGTCTGAACGCTTCTCTCAATTCTTTACATTCTATTATTCTTGAATCAAGAGAAATCGGGAGCGGTTGTTTTTTCGCAAGCGATTTTTTCTCAAGATGATTTTTTATCATATCGCCTGCAAAATACATAAATAGCCAGGTTCCTGCTTCTTTAATTGAATAATTAATAAATTCCTGAGTGCTCTGGGAATTTCTGAGTCTTTCTTCGGTAATGGCACCATCTAAGAGCATCATATTTTTTGCAGGGTTGAACATGAATTCCTGCAGTCCGCCGCTGAAGGTGATATCCTTGCCTTTCTGATGTGCAACGCCTTTAAATGCTTGCGGAACTTCATGTTTCATCTGTACAGACGCTTTATTTACAGGTTTTGCATTTTTATTTTTTTCAGCAAGTTCTTCTTTTGCTTTTTTAAGTCTGTAATTTTGTCTGTATTTTGTAAGCCCTGTATACAAAGCAATTGCACCTGCCGTTGCAAAGACAAACTTGCCCATTGCAAGGTTTTTAACAAGTTTTTCTTTTGCTGCGGCTTTTTTAATGCTCTCTGCAATCTCTTTTGTCGGAGCTTTCTCTATTGCTAGCGCAAGAATTTCTTTATTTTTAAAGTTTCTTACGTCAAATTTCGGGTCAATCCCTAGTGCTTTATATAATGTGAAGTTGGTTAGACCTTTTAAAAACGGAATTCCGCCAATCCAGATTGCTTCTGTTCCGAATTCATCTATAAATCTGTCCTGACTCTCTACGTTTTTACCTGTGATATAAGAACCTGCAGTTAAGCCGGTGCTGTTTGCTACGTCTTTAATTGCAAGGGGTAATAAAGATGAACTGCTTCCGAGTTCTGAATATATATAGCTTGTTATTCCTGATATCATTTTTGTGTTTTTCTCCTTTGAACTGCCGAAAAACAGCAGTTCCTCAATCCGTGTACTACAAGCCCCAGATTAAATTCATAAGTCTGACGAGCGGGGCATTCGCCTTTATGATTGAGTTTCGTCGAAGTTCTTTTGACATTTTACTAACCTTTCACTTATTTTCTAACGTTCCTGAAATTTTTAATTGCTTTTTCTGCTGATATTTTTTACCTTTTTTAACAAAAAAGAAGACCTTTTTATTCAAAAGGCCTTGTTTATGATTTTTATATTTCCGACAAAAGTAAGTGTCTTATTTGTTTAAACAAGTCCTTTTATTTTACTTACTATGCGTCGGTATTGAAAAATTTTTGTCATTGCTCATCTATTATAATCTCAAATATTTTTCTTGTAAAGCCCTTGCCTTGTTTTTTTCTGTTAATTTTGATAAAATGCTAATCATTAAAAGATTGGAGAGATTGTGTTATTTTTATTGTCATTAATTTTGGTGTTCGGGTTTGCTTTTTTTGCAGCCAATATTCTTGACTCTAAAAATATAATTAATAATCTGATTTACTGCGTTCTTGCCGCTTTTGCCGAAGTTGTGCTTACTTTTGAAATACTGTCGCTGTTTTCCTGCATTTCAGTTAGAAATGTCCTTTTTATAAATTTTGTTCTTTTCTTTATAAATTTACTCATTTGGATAATAAGAGGCAGACCTGTAGTTAAAATTCATTACGGCGATATATTCCGGAAAGTAATGTCTGTATTAAAAAAGGATAGAATTCTTCAGGTTTTGTCGGCGGGATTTCTTTTAATGATAGTTATTTCAGGATTCCTTGTTATTATTCTTCCGGCAAGTGATGCATCGTCTGTTACTTATCATGTTGCGAGATCCTTATTCTGGATTGAACACGGAAATCTTAACCATTTTAATATTGCGGATGCAAGGGCGCTTGCGTTTCCCGTCAACTCTGAAATCTTGTATGCATGGATTATGCTTTTTATAAAGAAAGATAGTTTTTTGAGCGGTTTTTCTTTATTGTCATTTGGATTATATGCTGTATCTCTTTATGGGATTATGTCTGAAATAACTGTTTCATTGAGAAGAAAACTCTGGGTATTGCTTATTGTTTCTTCATTTACGGCTGTTATAACCTATCTCTCATCTACTGAAACGAATATTATCGTTGCGGCGCTCTGTATGTCAGGGTTGTATTTGTTGATTCAATATCTTAAATATTCAGGAAAAACTCTAGTTTTTATGTCTGCACTTGCCTTTGCTCTTTCTATTGGGGTTAAAACCTCGGCGTTATTTATTTTTCCGGCGGTTATTCTTTGGGGACTGTTTATTGGACTGTGTAATAAATTTGAACATTTAAACAAAAAGTTTTTTGTGTGGGGAATTTACTTCTTTATAAATTTTTTAATTTTTTCTTCTTACAATTATATTTTGAATTTTATAAATTATGGAGATTTCGTTTCTATTCCGTCGCTTATGGTGTCGCATAAAAATTTGTTTGGAATAAAAGGCTTTATATTTAATTTTTTGAATTATTGTCTTATGATGTTTAAATTTTCCGAATTGGACGGACTGTATAATTTTTCGGATTTTTGTTTTGATTTATTGAGGAACCTTCTTAAAGTTTTTAATCAGCCGTATTTAGTGGGGCATTATACAAATGACGGAACTTTTCGTTATATCGGAGCTGACAGAAGCGGTTTGGGATTGAATGGCGTCTTAGTGTTTTTACCATGTCTTTTCTATGCCTTTGGTGGATTATTTTCAGCAAAGAATTCCCGTAAATTTTTAATATCCTCTTTTTCTGTTCTGTTTTTTATATCTTTTCTCATAATGACATATTCTGTTGTGTATATGTCTTTTAACATCAGATTTATCGTTACATTTGCGCTGATAAGTGCACCTGTTATGTTTTATTCGTATAACAAGCACATTACCTTTTATAAAATACTGGTCTGTGCTGTTGCCGTATTTTCATTTATATATATATCAACGCACATTACCAATAAAAATGTTTTTAATTTGATAAACTATTTTCGTCATGGGTATTCTGTTTCAAAGATACGTGAAACTGCAAGATGTTCAAGTGTTTCCGGATTTTCAAATGACGAGCATGTTAATACGTATTGCAAGTTAAGGGATTATATAGGAACATTTGACAAAAATAACAGAATTCTATATTTCCCACAGGAGCAAGATGGAATACTTACATTGAAGCTTTTACAATTTTCGGGTTCCCATATTGATGTTGATTTGATAGAAAATCTCGCAAATATTGATTTAAATAAATATAATATAGTAATTCTTTTGGACAATATACAATTTTCAACAGTGTTTCATAACCTTAACAAGATTACTGACGGTATCTACAGAGGCGAAGGCTTTTCTTGTGTGTATAATCAGATTAACGGTAATATGTTTTTTAATACGGCATCTTCAATTCCATATCTTTCAATATGTACTGTGACAGACAATTTCTGGCAAAAAAGAAACTTCAGACTTTTGGATGTCCTTGTTTTTTCTGAGAAATTTGACGGGTATGAACATTCTTTCAAATATTATATCTATGAAAATCTTAACAAACCTGTTATAAAATAAATTTGCAATAATATACTTATTTTGATACCATTTTTTTATTAAGGAGAGGGATATGCTGTTATTTTTTATATCTTTAATGTTTGTGTTTTTTACATCATTTTTCTTCGTTTCTGTTATAAACAGCAAGAAATTTTATCTTTCGATTATTTATTTTTTACTTATTGCTTTTACAAATATTGTTTTAACGTTTGAAGTTTTGTCGATATTCTCTGCCATATCAAGAATTGGCGTTCTTCTTTTAAATATCTTATTTTTTATTATCTCGGTTATATGCTGGTATAAATTCGGCAAACCGCATCTCAAGATTTCTTTAAAATCTTCTGTAAAAAGATTTTTGAACACCTTAACAAAAGATAAATACCTGTTGTTTCTCACTTTATGCAGCTTATTTATGTGTGTAGTTTCCTTATGGTTAATAAGTTTTATGCCGGTTGTAAATCCTGATGCGGAAGGATATCATGTTTTAAGAAGTCTTTTCTGGATTTCAAATCATAATTTAAACCATTTTAGCATCTCAGAGGCAAGATGCCTTGATTTGCCTATAAATTCAGAGATATTGTATGCTTGGGTTCTTTTATTCATTCAAAAATGTGTCTGGTTTGGGATGTTTTCATTTCTCGGGTTTGTTCTTGTTGTAGCGTCGCTATGGGGCATTTTATCGAATATCGGGTTTTCTATTAGGAGAAGATTATGGGTTATTTTAATTACATCGTCTTTTGCTTCCGTAATAGTGCAAATTTCCGGTACTGAAACCGATATAATTATTTCTGGACTGGTACTTTCCAGCATTCTTCTGTACTGGAATTCTTTAAAAAACGGCAAAAAGTTTCCGCTTTTTATGTCTTCTCTTGCGTATGCTCTGGCAATAGGGACTAAAACACCTTCAATTATGCTTATTCCCGGTGTCGGAGTCTGGATGATTGCAATGAGTTTTTATTACAGAAAAAAAGAATTTTACAAACCTTTTTTATTGTTTCTCGGGTTCGGTGTAATAAATTTTATTCTGTTTGCGGCATATAATTATATACTTAATTTTGTAGATTACGGAAATATAGCAGGTTCTGCGTCATTTTTGTCGGCACACAGAAATCATTATGGATTTAAGTCTGTTGCTGCGGATTATATCAAATATTTATTTATGTTTTTTGATTTTACCGGTTTTACCTGGAATCAGACATTAGGTGTAAAACTTATTCATTTTAGGGATGAGTTAATTTCTAACCTAGGATTGTTTGTCTCTTTTGACGGGCTTAATTCTTCGGATTCTTCGGTTTCAAATAATACCCTTCTTGAACCTCTTATGGGGATGGGAATTCTCGGGTTTATTGTCTATTTGCCATGCCTTTTATATTCTCTGGTAAAACCGTTATTTTCCCGCCGCAGAAAGGATTGGATTCTTTTTTTATTTGCAATGATTCTTGTTATAACAATTTTTGTAATGGCATTTCAGCTTCAGTATATGACATACAGTATAAGATTTTTAACCTCGTTTTGTGTTGTATCGGCTCCTGTATTGGCGTATTCATATTGCAGAAAGAACAACTTTATTAAATTTATTATAGTATTTTTTGCTATATTTTACCTGCTGTTTGTGTCTACAAATCTATGGGCACGTGCTGCAACCAGAATTTTTTCATATTTCAGGCATGGGGCAACAGTATCGCAGGTCAGAGAAATTGCAACCTGTTCGGGATTCTTTAAAAATATAGAAAAGAATCCATCGTTAATGTATAATTATCCGGTTTTTAATATTGCTTGCGGCATTAGGGATAAGATTAAGATGCTTGATAAGCGCAATAAAATTTTGTATTTTTCAAATGCTTCAGATACTCTTTTAATAATAAAAATGCTTGAATTCAGCGGATATGATATAGATTTTGATGTGGCTGAAAATATAGAAAATATTGATTTAAATAAATATAATCTTATAATGACCATTGATGATCTTCAAATCTCCACAAATGTATTGAAATATCAGGAGCGAAATTCCGATAATGAATATATCACTGACGGTATAGTTTGTTCTTATATTGATTTGAATGATATGCCTATAAAATCGGTTTCAAAAAATTATCCGTATAAATCAATATGCCGATTTACTGACTATTTCTATAAAAAACACGGATTTAAATATTACAATGAATTTGCGGTTGATTATACAGAAAACGGAAAAACAACAGTAATGACATACAGATTTTACGAAAATAAAAATAATCCTGTAATTAACCCATTACATTAAGTTTACGTCCTGCGGTTGTAAGCATACTCTGAGCCTGAGCTTTTATTGCTCTGGCCTGGGCTGCAACCTTGTAATCCTGAGGTGAAGGATCTCCCGGTGCCATTGCTGAACGGATAACGATATTTGCTTCATCAATTGTTTTTTGAGGATTATTAGGATCAAGCGCCGGCATTTTTATAGGAACATGCCCGCCAACCGGAATACCATCAGCATTCTTTTCAATGACAATATTTCCGGCTAAAGCGCCGCCTGCAGATTTATGAGCCTGTTCATGCGCGTAGATTTCGTTATAATTTCTGTTAATTAAATCCTGTTTCTGCTGATTATTTTGCTTAGCCTGCTGTCCTGCAAAATCAGAATATAAATTTCCAAACCTGACATTTCTAATCATAGCAAACCTCACTACACATCCGAATTAATTATACTACTTTTGTAATATTATTTCAAGTTTTTGTAACAAAATTATAAAAAATAAAAGCAGCAGAGTCAGCTTAGTTTGTAAAATCTGAATAAAAGCACTAAAAAAGCGGCTTATAAGCCGCTTTATAAATGGTACTCCCAGGGGAATTCGAATCCCCGTCTACACCGTGAAAGGGTGTTGTCCTAGGCCTCTAGACGATGGGAGCCTGTCTTACTTCTTTCGGGTCTTTTTAACTTCAGCTTTTGCCTCTTGTTTTCTCAACCCGTGGGGTTTCCCTTTCCACGTTTTCTATAGTACCAAAACAAAATTTTTTGTCAACTGTTTTTTTATTTTATAAAATCATTCCAGTAATCCTTAGTGTTATCCATAGGATTTTTATCTATGCTTGCCCAGTAAGCACATCCCATACCGTTTGTGCTATCAGATGATGTCATAGAGCATTCTGTAAATCCATTACTTCCGTTCGCGGCATCCTTCTTTGTATCCGGATTACCAAGCGGAATTACCCGCCCGTCTTTTGTCGGACGGAATGAAAACATGTCAACGCCAAGCTGGTTTGGTTTCTTGTAATATCCGTTTATATCAACTGTTATAACTGGACATTTCCCGGTGCCAGCCGGATTTCCATATTCAAAATAAAATGTCCTTTTCTGCATATTCCAGACTGATCCGTCATCAAACATAGTTACAGCTGCCGTACTTCCTGTTAGAGTTTTTACCTTATTAATACCTTCATTATCAATATACTCGTTTTTTCCTGCAAAGTATTCTATGAATTTTTTTGAAAATTCTTTTGAAGCTTCCATTACAGCTGACCCGCCATCAACAAGCATCCAGTTATATTCACACATATTTAGCCCTTCATCCTTAATAAACATCAGGTTTATCTGCTGTAATTCGCTATAGGTCTTTTTAAATTCAGCTTTTAAAACTTCTTTTCTGTGTTTTGCAACAAGTCCGGGCAGTGTCAATGCTGCCACAATACCGATAATACCGAGGGTGATTAAGACTTCCGCCAGTGTAAAACCGTTTACTCTATCCTTAATCCGAAAAGCGTTTCCAATGAAAAACGACTTGAAAAAAGTCGTGCGCTTATTAAATAACCGTGCAAAGTGATTTTTAGAAAACCTTTCCTGAGTAATGCTCTGCCTCAGGCAGCCCCCCCCCCCCCGTCTGTAAGTTAGTCATATCAATGGTTTTCATCTGCTTTAATCCTTTCATTTATTAAGTATATCATACTTATTTTACAATATTTTGTAGTATTTTTCAATACTTTTTAATATACAGCTGCCCCCTTGAAAGATTTTTGTTTTTTATGTAAAATATATATCAGATAAGAGAGAATAGGAGCGAATTTAATGTTTGAACGTTTTACGGAAAAAGCCATAAAGGTTATAATGCTTGCTCAGGAAGAAGCCCGCAGACTCGGACATAATTTTGTCGGAACTGAACAGGTTTTGCTGGGGCTTATCGGGGAAGGTACAGGAGTTGCGGCTAAAACCCTTAAATCTATGGGCGTTACTCTGAAAGATGCCAGAGCCGAAGTTGAAAAAATTATAGGCAGAGGTTCAGGTTTTGTTGCTGTTGAAATTCCTTTCACTCCAAGAGCAAAACGTGTTCTTGAATTATCCTGGGATGAAGCAAGGCAGCTCGGTCATAATTATATCGGAACTGAGCATTTGCTTTTAGGCTTAATTCGTGAAGGCGAAGGTGTTGCGGCCAGAGTTCTTGAAAATCTCGGCGTTGATTTGAATAAAATAAGAAGCAATGTTGTAAAAATGCTTGGAGAATCTAAGCCACAAGCTTCCGCAGGAAGCTCTTCAGGCTCATCGTCGTCTTCAAGCGGTGGTAAAACTAAGACTCCTAGTCTTGACGAATTCGGAAGAGATTTGACGCTTGCCGCTCAGGAAATGAGACTTGATCCTGTAGTCGGAAGAGAAAAAGAAATTGAACGTGTTATACAAATTCTTGCAAGACGTACAAAAAATAATCCAGTTTTAATCGGCGAACCGGGCGTAGGTAAAACTGCTGTTGCCGAAGGGCTTGCTACACGAATTGTTAATGCAGAAGTTCCGGATATTTTAGACGGTAAAAAAGTTATTCAGCTTGATATGGGGCTGCTTGTTGCAGGTACAAAATATCGCGGCGAATTTGAAGAACGTTTGAAAAAAATTATGGACGAAATTCGTCAGGCAGGAAATATTATTCTTGTTATTGATGAAATGCATACTCTTATAGGTGCGGGTGCTGCTGAAGGTGCTATTGATGCCGCAAACATCTTAAAACCTGCTCTATCAAGAGGTGAAATTCAGGTTATCGGTGCAACTACTCTTGATGAGTACAGAAAATATGTTGAAAAAGACTCTGCACTTGAAAGACGTTTTCAACCTGTCATGATTGAAGAACCAACTATTGATGAATCAATTGAGATTATCAAAGGTTTGAAACCAAAATACGAAGATCACCACAAGCTTCTAATTTCTGATGAAGCAATTGTTGCTGCGGTTAAATTATCAAGTAAATATATTACTGACAGGTTCTTGCCTGATAAAGCTATCGACGTTATAGATGAAGCTTCTTCAAAAGTTCGTTTGAAAGTTTCTTCGCTTTCTCCGGAAGGTAAAGAACTTGAAAAAGAATTGCGTGATTTAATTAAGGAAAAAGAAGACGCAATTCGTAACCAGGAATTCGAAAAAGCTTCACAGCTCCGTGATGATGAGGCTGACCTGAAAGACCGAATTCGTGAAATGGCTCAAAAATACAGAGAAGAGCATGAAGCGAACAAGCCTACAGTTACAGCTGAAAATGTTGCGGAAGTTATTGCGACAATGACAGGTGTTCCTGTTACTAAGCTTACGGAAGGTGAAAGCGAAAGATTGTTGAAACTTGAAGAAACTCTTCATAAGCGTGTCATAGGTCAACATGATGCAGTCGTGGCTATTTCTAAAGCAATAAGACGTGCCAGAGTCGGTTTAAAAAGCCCTAACAGACCTATCGGAAGCTTTATCTTTTGCGGGCCTACCGGTGTCGGTAAAACAGAACTTGCCAAAGCTCTTGCTGAGGCTGTATTTGGCTCCGAAGACAATATGATAAGAGTTGATATGTCAGAATTTATGGAGAAACATTCAACCGCAAAACTTATCGGTTCTCCTCCGGGTTATGTAGGTTACGATGACGGCGGGCATTTGACAGAACTTATCAGAAAGAAACCTTATTCAGTGGTACTTTTTGATGAAATTGAAAAGGCTCACCCTGATGTATTCAATATCATGCTTCAAATTCTCGACGACGGGCGTTTGACCGACGCTAAAGGTCGTCATATTAACTTTAAAAATACAATTATCATTATGACATCAAATGTCGGCGCAAGCATGATTACAAATACATCAAAATTAGGCTTCTCTACATCTGATGATGAATCTAAAGACAAATACGAAAAACTTAAAGAAACTGTTACGGAAGAAATGAAAAAGGCCTTCAGACCGGAATTCTTGAACCGTATTGATGAAACTATTGTATTTGCACACCTGACCCAGGATGAAATCAGACAGATTGTAGATTTAATGCTTAAAGATTTATTCAAACGTCTTGCAGAACGAGATTTGTCTGTTGAAGTTACGGATGAGGTCAAAGATCATCTTGCGAAGAACGGATATTCGGAAGCTTACGGTGCAAGACCTCTGAGACGTCTTATCCAGCGTAAGATTGAAGATAACCTCGCTGAAGAAATTCTCTCAGGAAAATACGCACCGGGTGATACAATCCGAATAACTCTTGTTGATGACAAGATTGCTTTTGAAAAAGCTCCTAAGAAGAAATCGAAAACAAAAGAAGAAGTTGCAGCAGAATAAATATAAAGAGCCGATTTTCATAATCGGCTCTTTTAAGATAATAAAATAAGGGTTGGAATGGCACAGTATTTTTATAAAGCCTTAAAAAATAATAAAACAGAAGTAAAGGGCTATGTGGAAGCACAATCTCCCAGAGAAGCCCGTGATAAAGTGCATAAACTCGGTTTTTTGCCTACAAATATTTATGAAGAAGGTGCAGAAAAAACTGAAACTGAAACAAGTGTTTCAAAAATAAAACATCTGAGTCTTTCTGAAAAAATATTTTTTACATCTGAAATGCAGGTAATGACATCTTCCGGAATTCCTGTTCTGGAAGCTCTGGCAACGGTGGAAGAACATGCCCATAAAACCAAATTGGTTACACTGGCAAAAGACTTGAAGGATAAAGTCCTGAACGGTTCAACTTTTTCGGATGCACTAAGAAGTTATGAAAATGTTTTTGGAGGGATTTATATCGGACTATGTGAAGCCGGAGAATCTTCAGGCCAGCTTGATAAAACTTTTGAATATATGCTGGCTGTTTTAAAAAAACAAGATAATATAAAATCAAGAATTATCAGCATGTCGATTTATCCAGCAATTACTGTTGCAATTTTAATCGCCGTGTTTATACTTTGCGGCAAACTCATATTTCCGGCATTTATTAACAGTTCAAATATATCTGCTAAGGATATTCCATTTATGGTTAATGTAGTCACAGGTACATGTGATATTTTGTTTCAATACTGGATGATATTAATATTAGCATTAGGTGCCGGGGGGTATGCGCTTTCAAGAATTTGGGAGCAGAGTTTTATTAAAAAATTTTTTGATGAGCAGGTTTTAAAAATTCCTTTAGTAAAAGATTTTGTGCGATATATAAATCTGTCATCATTTTTTACTGTGTTAAATGTTGCTTATGAAGCAGGGTTAACAATTTTGTCATCTCTGGATTTGGCAATAAGTACAATTACAAATTCTCATATAAAAAGAGAGGCTCAGAATTCTAAAAGGCTTGTAACGACCGGAGAGATGCTTTCTCAAGCTTTTGTTAAGACTGATTTGCTGCCTCCGGTCTTTAATACTCTTATCGTGACGGGAGAAAAAAGCGGCAGGCTTGGGCAGATGTTCAGGGATATCGCAATAGCTATAGATAAAAAGCTGGATATGGTGACAGATGCTCTTGCAAGGGCATTTGAACCGACACTTACGGTCATAATCGGTATTGTTGTAGGTTATATTACAATTGCATTTTTCCAGTTATATACAACGGCAGTAGGAACAATGTTTTAGGCTATCGGAGCTATTATTTTTGTGCTGATAGTACAATAACAAAAAACATAACCGCGTCATTCCGGAAGCTTAGAAAACAGATTGAAGCGAATGCTGAAAATTTGTTTTTCAAGCTATGAGTAATCGCAGTCCCGCAAATTCTGACGATTATGCGATCCCGGGTCATAGCCCGGGATGACGTTAAAGCTTCTGCACTGAATGCTAAAGAGAAACCTCGGAGGCTGTATGGTATCCGAAAAACACTTTTTGTGGCACCACAAATAAAAGAGAAAGACGAGATAATCCAATTTTGGGATAAGGAAAGGAGATCAGCTGAGGTGTGAAGGGACAAATTACTTTTGTTGAACTACTCACAACTCACCATTCGCTACTTTACCCCTTATTAAAAAATCTCATTATCTTATCAATCAAACCTTCCTCCTGTTCCATTTGGGTATTTTCAAGTTTTGCAAGCTTTTTTCTGACTTTTTCTGTCTCAGGTGATTCACCTGTAACGGATAAGTATTTTTGGTAATATTTTACGGCTTCCGGCTTGCTTTTGAGTCTTTCATAAATTTCTGCTAATTGTTTTATCAAAGAGGCATTCCGTTTGTCGGTTTCAAGAAGTTTTTCGAGGTATTCCGCCTGCATTGCGTAATCGCCGATACTTTCTCTGAAATCAGCAAGTTTTTGAAGTGCTGTTCTATTTGTTGGTTCAAGTTTGTGTAATTTTTCATAGAATTCAACGGCATGATTTTTTTCGCCCGTGCTTTCCAGCAATACTGCCAGATTGTTAACAAGGCTTGCATCATCATCTTTTATCTGGTAGGCGTTTAGAAAATCGTTAACCGCGATATCTTTATTACCGCGCACAAGATTGTATTTGCCCCAGTTGACGTAAGCATTAAAATCATCCTTTTTGCCTTCGTAGATTAAAGCTTTCATCTGGAATCCGAGTGCGCTGTTTGGCTGGAATTTGTCATATTCCAGAACATTTTGAAGCGCCTTATCGTATTCTTTTTCTTCATAATAATACTGGGCTTTAATTACGTAAAAATCAGGTTTTCCTTTGTATTCAGCCTCTGCTTTTTGAATTTCTTTTAAGGCTTCATCCTTATCGCCTTCTGCGAGCAGGCATTTTATTTTCATCAAAGGATCGCCTGTTATTTCTCTTGCTTTTTCAGGCTGATTATTTTTTAGATATAATTTTGCAAGACTTTCTTTTATATTGTCGCTTTTAAAGCCGTTTTTTATCGCGCGTTCAAGAGTTTCTATAGCACTAGGCGTCGCATCTTCTGCAATATAAAGGTTTGCGAGTCTTAAGTAGATATCTTCATTATTATGTTCAAAATCAAGGATTTTTAAATATTCATCAATAGCTTTTGTATTATTGCCGAGTTGTTCATAGAGCGTACCCAGCACAAATCTTGTAGCGGTTTGTGCTTCGTGGTTATCAGCAACAAGGTTTAGAGCTTTTTTAAAGTCATTCACGGCATGTTCATACTGGTGGCTGATGTTGTGCATATTGCCGCGGTAAACATAGTATTTATATTTATCAGTTGTTACATAAATATCCATCAACTGTTCATAAGCCATAATATTTGTGGCATCCATTTGCAAAATAGCATTATAATAATCCGCTGCCTCGTCTTTTTTATCCAACATCATTGCAATATGTCCGAGGCGTTCAAGCAGACCTAAATCTTTCGGATTTGACTGATATGATTTTTTATATTCCTCGTACGCTTTTTCGTACTCTTCGTTTTCTTCGTATTGTTCTGCGAGTGCTATGCTCATTTAACTTATTACTCCTTTTTATTTAATTATATCTTAAAATTTTTTTCTGTCTTGTCCGGTAGACTTAATTATATTTGTTCTGAGTTTTTTCAATGCCGTTATCAAGGTAGAACTTAACTGATTCTATTGCTCTATCCAGAACCTCTTTTAATTCGTCAAGCTGTTCTTTTGGAAAATTTTGCAGCACGTAGTTTTCCGACGGAATATTTGGCTGTGGGCCTATTCCTATTTTTAATCTTGCAAAATCTTTGGACCCTGTATGTTTTATTATTGATTTAATTCCGTTATGCCCGCCGTCAGAACCGTTAGCACGGTATCTTATACGCCCTAAATCAAGCGAAATGTCATCATAAATTATCAAAATATCTTTTAAATCAATTTTGTAATAATCCATTATTGCTCGTACAGCTTCGCCTGACAAATTCATAAAGGTAGTAGGTTTTACAAATAAAATATCTTCTCCGTTGTATCTTATTTTCGATAAATAAGCTTTTAATTTGCTTTCACTTTTAAACGAAAAGCTTTCCGTGAGCGCCCATCTATCCAGTACCATAAAACCTGCGTTATGACGCGTCATGCAATATTTATCCCCGATATTTCCTAATCCTACTATTAATTTCATATTTCTACCTTTTATATTTATTATTTTAACCTAAATAAAGATTACCGCCTTTGTTTACCATGTTTTCGCTTAACAAATTGATAAGAAAGGATTAATTTGATAATGAACTTAACTAAAGCTGCAAACCGCCGCGCTATATGAGCAGGGACGCAGACATAGATTGTGAGGATAATAAAAATGAAATCAAAAGACAAACCCATAATACAGGAAAAGAGTTCCGAGAAGGTTGCAAAATTTTTAGAGAAAAACGGGCTTCACAAAAAAGATTTTGCAGAAATGATAGGGGTAACCCTTTCTTATGTATATAACCTTATTGATGATACAATTCCGTTTTCAACAAGAGGAACGACGTTAGAACGGATTGCGACGGTTATGGAGATTGAGCCAGAAGAATTTGAAGAATATAAAATTCCGCAGGAACCTAGAGTGATTGACGATTTCGTTGAGTATTTACACTCGGAAATGAAACATAAAAAAATGTCGGTTGTGAATTTTCTAAAAGCTTTCCCTCGTAAAAAGAGGCTTGAAATTGTAGATATTCTTCGCGGTAACCTTCCTATTCCGATTGATTATAAAGAACTCACAATGATAGCACAGGTGCTTGATTTGAATAAGGAAGATGTTTATAACATGTGGGAACGCCGTATGAAAAGTGTTCTTGAGACTAACGGCATGAATATTTACGCAAATGCGGCGTTAGTAAATGCAATGTTTGACTGTGCGAAAAAGTATATCAATTTAAAATAATTTATCAGTTTTGTCTATTCCCTCCGTAAAGGTCTTTAATTCTTTACGGAGGTGTTGTATATTTCACCCCAAAAAAGTTTGAAGAGCTATACCTGCAATAATGCTTATAAAAAGTAATATTCCAATAATAAACGAGGTGTCTTTAATATTGTCATTCTTTTTCAAAAGAATGATTAAGCCAAGACCTGCGCTAGAGGAAAGTCCTGCAATCACAGAGCCGAAACTGATTGCATGCTGTATATAGAGCATTGTGATAAGTACAGAAATTGCACAATTAGGGATTAAGCCGATTATGGCAGCAAGTGCCGGCTGGATAGGTGATTGATATAAAAATACCTGTTCTATGTGTCCTTCTGTTTTTAATAAAATGAAGTTTAATATCAATGTCACTATGAGTATAAAGAAAAATATATTAACCGTGTGTTTCAGCGGATGAAGTATCAGAATTCGTTTTTTAAATCTATCGTTTGAGATTTCGTGCTTGCAGCAGCCGTGTTCATCAATTTCTATCTCATCATTATTTTCTTCAGTCACAGGCTTCAAGATTGCATCTACTGCATAACCTGCAGCCACTGCCATTAAAAATTTTGTCCCTAATATTGGCAGAATTGTTTTTATCATCTCAGGATGTGCCAGTAATACAGGAATTGCTTCATCAGAAGTCGATATATAAACAGCAATAAGAGTTCCTCTTGTGATTAATCTTCTTACATAAAGCGTACTTGCAATTACGGAAAATCCGCACTGCGGCACAATCGCCGTAAGTGCGCCGAGAAGTGGACCGCTTACTTTTGTGTGTTTTGATAAATTTTTTATCTTTTTAGAAAAATAAATTTCAAAAAGTTCTATAAAGAAAAATATTATAAATAGGAAAGGTACCAGATTAATGCTGTCAATTAATGCATCTTTTATAAAATCCGCAACAGGAAGTTTTTCAATAAGCGGATTGGACCACCCTAAAATAAAAGAATTGAACGTATTTATACTTCTGATAAATTCAATAAACATCTAAACCTCTTGAATTAATTATAGCATGAATTTTCTGTGTAAAGCATATAAAAAAGAGTTGAAGTAGTGGCGTTTTTAATTTATCGCTCTCTCCACAGCCCAGCCCTCTGCGGGAGAGGAAAGTATTGAGTCATTGAGCAAAGCGACGAAGCAATCCAGCCTTTTTAAGAGATGTGGAAGGCCGGTTGGTCATACCTGCCCAACAACAATCCTTCTGTCTCAATCAGTTTTTCTAAGCTTTCGGAATTACAGTTCTGTATTACGGCTCGTATTTTTCGTAAAATTCCGGCGGTAATTCCCTTATCGGATTATACAATTCTGCAATTTCTTCTTTCTCAAATTTAGTCCGAGCTTGCAGTAAGTCAGAAAACCCTTCTTTTTCTATTTTATATAAACAATAAGGATTACATCTGCATCCGGTATTAGTTGCAGCGATTACGCAGCCTCCTTTGCAAATTGAACCGTATATACAGTCTTTACAATATCCGGTGAGCATAGAGCAGTCAAAATGCCTGTTATATTGAAATGCGTTCGGATCGTTCCATATATCAATCAGTGAACGCTCTCTTACATTCCCTTCAATATATCTGTCCAGCTGCTGAGATAAACATCCTCTGACCGTTCCGTCCGAGCCGATACCGAGAACCTGCATTCCCGCCTGACAGCCATACCATGGTCCCTGAATACTTCTCGCAAAATCACTCATATAACCTGTAACATCAGACCCGGTTACGTCAATTTTTCCTGCATAATTCGTTTTTAAATCAAGTATAAATTTCGCAATTTCCCAGAACTGTCCTTCCGTAATCATTGATTCTCTTGGCATTCTTCCGATAAAATCAGCATACTGTATCTGCCAGTAATATACACCCAAATCAAGCAGCAAGTCCCTTATCTTCGGAAGCTGTGAATAATTCAATTTGTGCACAGTTGTCACAATAGATGGAGCAATCCCTGCTTCCTGAAGTTTCTTGATTGATTCAATTACATGTTCAAAACAGCCCTTGTGCCCTCTAATGTAGTCGTGCATATAAGCATCGGCTGCGTCGATACTTATCCCGAATACAACAGGATTAATTGCTTTTAAAACTTTTATTGTATCATCATTAATTGCTAAAGCATTTGATATAAACGCAACCTTCATTCCGTGTGATTTTATAGCTGCTGCGATTGCTCCGAAATCTTCCCTTAACAGCGGATCTCCGCCGGATAAAAAGATAACTTCCGTCCCAAGCTGCTTTAAATCCGCTACTATATCAAGACATTCGGCTGTCGTCAGTTGATTATCTTTCTCAACAGAAATACAGTCAGAACCGCAATGAATACATTTTGCATTGCATTTCCAGGTTATCTCCCACACAACCTTTTTTAGTGTATATCTCATGATATTTATTTCTCCTTTTTTGTTAATAATAGTTTAAATCTTATGGTAATGTCTAATCTGTTAAGAAATAAAACAAGGTTATCTGATTTTGAAAAAAGTGGTATAATCATACGTTATAATATATATAAATATAAGGAGATTTATATGGTTGATAAGATCGGATCCGGGAATAAATTTGATGCCGCATGGAAAGAAGCTAAAGCTCAATTGATTAAGGATGGAAATTCAAAGCCTTCGACACAGGATATATTGCATTATCTTATAGATAAGTGGAAGCCTCAGAATAATGATCCAAACAAAATTGTAGTCCAGGGATTTCATTTAGAACACGACAGTACTCCGCAAGTTAATACCAAATACGGAGCAAACATTGGCTGTCAGCAAGATGTTCAAGAAGCAGTTACCAAATACGGCGCAAATATCGGTTGCCAGCAGGATGTTCAAGAGGCTGTTACAAAATACGGCGCAAATATCGGTTGCCA